>CASGEL010000027.1 GCA_949300485.1 uncultured bacterium | reverse complement strand
CGGTTCGTGTAGATGAGGGAATACAAGCTCTT
Organism: uncultured bacterium; assembly: GCA_949300485.1. Lineage (GTDB taxonomy): Bacteria > Cyanobacteriota > Vampirovibrionia > Gastranaerophilales > Gastranaerophilaceae > Zag111. The sequence goes on along the minus strand of CASGEL010000027.1, from coordinate 3,112 downwards.
TCATATTGATTTTGAGCAGTTTAAACTGTTCGTTTGTAGTTTGCATCATATTCTCAAAGTCAGAATCAACAACACCTTCCGCACTTAAAGCAGATGCTTTAATCCTTTTATATTCGTCAAGATTTTGCATCATAGGTTTAATAAAGTTTAATACCTGCTTATCTTGGAATACTTCTGATACTTTGAAAACATCTCCTCCAGAGAGTTGTGTCATCATTTCAATAACTTCAAGAATAGGATCACGCCCTTGAGCTGCTGCATTTAAAAGAACTTTTTTAAGATTTACTCCAAATACTTCTTCAAAGTTTTTAACAGCAAGCGGAGATGTAACCTTTTGAATAAAGTTTTCTAAGTTATTGGCTTTTGAATAAAGTTTTCTAAGTTATTGGCAGCTTCGGAAGCTTCTCCGGCACCTTTCATTGCAACCTGCAACGCAGCACCTAAAGATGCAACGGCAGGTGTGCCTTTCATCCCAAGCATAGCAGCACCGGCGGTTAAACTTGGAAATGCTGCTGCCATATCCTTTAATTCGAATCGTCCTTCCTTACCTGACATTGCAAGGATGTCCATTGACTTTCCTAACTCATCAATAGGAACTTTTAAGTTATCGCTTACAGCAAAAGCTGTTCTTGAAATATCTTCAATGGCTGCCTGTTCACCTGTAGCAGTTCTTCCTATTACGTTCATATAATCAAGGGCTTTTTGCGGGTCAATACCTGATGCAACTAGAACGTTCAAACCTTCTGCGATTTCAGGTCGCATTTGGTTTGTGTATCTTGAAATGGAAGCAAGACGTTTATCCATATCTTCTAATTGTTTTGCGGATAATTGTCCAACATTGCCGAGTTCTCTTAATCTGTGCTCCATCTGAAAGGCTTCGGGAATTGCTTCTGTTATCCCTAATTTATATGCAAGACCACCACCAATAGCAGTTAATCCTGCACCTAACTTAGTCATATTCTGCCCGAGTTTATCTAACATTTCAGATGTATCTTTGATTTCATCCTGCAACTTTGCAAATTCATCGTTGGACTTGCGAACAGCATCTTTTATAACCTTTGACATTTTATCAAAGGCTACAAGGGTTAATGATACTTTCATCATTGTGTCGAGCATTGTTCTTCAAGTTCCTCATTGCGATTGTTCGTGTACTTAATTGCTTGATTGCACCAGTATGCAAGGGTAGGGATGGACATTTCGCACAGTTCGGAATACTGCCATCCCGTTATCTTGCATAAATGAATTATGCTTTGGCTGTCTGGGAGGCTAGAGCAGTAATCGTCTCTGTTATCGGAGTAACTACTTCCATCTTTTCTTCTTGTTTCGGTGGAACCTCTTTGGCTTTCCCGGTCGTCAACTTTCCCGAAATTTCGCCCTGAAGTGCAATTACATCTTCTAAGTCCATTTCTAAGATGTCTTCATACACTAGTTTTTGTCCGTCAATTTCAGCAAGTTCGGCAATTAGTGCGTATGGAATCTCGTCTGAAGTCTTTGCTTTCATTTGAGCCTGCAACAAATCCTTGCCTTTGCCCTTTTCAATAATTGCAATTTTTCCTGATGGTAAAACTAATTCTTTTGGCATAATTTGTTCTCCTTTAAATTTTTTGTCTTTTAAATATATTTTGATAGTGTTCAAAAAGTGTTCAAAAAGCTCTGTATTGAATTTTTATGTTGGGGGTGGTATAAATTATCATCCGAAAAATTTTAGAGCCATTTAAAAGGCTTCTGTGAGTTTTAGTGTTTCATATCTTTTTCTTGTTGTAATTTCTACCGGACTATAAGGTACGCTACAAGCTATTAGAGCGAGTGCTAAAGCCCAAAATCGGTCAGCGTGTCCGTTTACTTCTGAGCTTTCTGCATCAAACCTTATATTTCCTGCCTTAGTTGCAATTCTTCTTATTGAGTGCAAGTCTTCTCTTATTTCATGTTCTTGTGGAATAAATACAGTTTTACTTTCAAAATTGGTTCTTAGGTTGTATGCCATTTCCTCTTTTGATTTATTTGTGAACATAACTGCTTCTACTCGATATTGTCCGAAGTCTCTTTGTGCTGTTTCAGCTATCTGCATACCCAAGCCTGTTGAGTCAATGCAACAACGTCTTAATTTTGGATGTTTAAGAATTTCCGAGATGATTTCGTATTGAATGTGAAATGGAGTTTTTTCAAGAACTTTAACTTTTCGTGTATATTTGGAATTCTCAAATCGTTCTAAGCACCATATTACTGTTAAGTCTTTTCTTCTTCCGATATCGATTCCAACATACAAATCGCCCTTTATCTCATCAAGAGATTTTAAAACATCCGGCATCTCACAAGTAGAGATTAAATCATAAGGAAGAAACGCACAGGCTTCGTCTATTGCAACGCAGCAATACTCCTGCAACCAAGTGTATTCATCAAAACAGTTTTTGCGTTCTTCATTCAGCCATTCTTCACGTTCTTCAGGTGTAGTTGGTCTGCCATAAATTTTATCAATCAGACCTTCTTCAACTGCAAGTTGTATTGGTGTTTTATGATGAGCCCATTTTAGTTTACCTTTTTGAACCTGATCCAAGAATTTATAATACAAACAGCTTTGACCGTTGTGTGTAGAAAGTATTCTTAAAGGATAACCCCAAGTAATACAAGGTCGGGCCGCTTTCCATAATTCTTCAGGATTGTTATGGAATGCAAATTCATCAAGTACAACTTTTCCGCCTTTACTTCTGAAACCTTTAGGGTTTGAAGATAGTGCATGAATTTTAGTACCATTTGAAAAAGCGATAACATATGCTTTTATATCCTTATCCGAATCAAGAATCTGTTCGCCTAAGTCTTTTGCTGCAATATTGAATAAAGTTGCCCATTGCTTACAATAATCAATATATTCTCTGGCAGCAGACTCATCCGCTGATGAAAACCAAACAGCAGGAACTGTTTTGTAAACACAATCTCTTACATCTTCATAACTTTGTACATAAGTTGCTCCTATTCTTCGGGATTTCTCCCATATTTTTACTTTTGATTTATCGTTTATCCACCGCATTTGATACGGTAGAAAAAATGGGGTTTTATTCTTCTTCGTTGTCGTCATTAGGTACAATTCCAAGAACTTCTTGTTCAATTTGTCTTA
>CASGEL010000026.1 GCA_949300485.1 uncultured bacterium | reverse complement strand
GATAATTCTCCTGCAAGAATTTTGACATCTTCGAGCGTTTGAAAAATAAAAAGACCGTCTTTTGTTTCTACTTCACAACCTTTTTGGATGCTACAAGTAAAATCTAATGGCTCATCCAGTGAGAATTTTAGAGTTGTTGTTGAACTATTTGCCAACAATTTAGTTACACCGAGAGGTTCTCCAATATGTTCCAAAATATCAAGGGGTGCATAACTTAAGAGATTTTGTTTTGCTGTTTCTTGAATTTTCATTCTTAAAACGGTTTCTCGATACGCACCTACATCAATCATTAGCCGTTCAATTTGTGCAGGCTGAAGAACTTTACCGCTCTTTTCTTCATAAGCTGTAATCCATTCTTTTGTAATTATATCGGGGTCTCGTTCTATAAAATTAGGTTCAGGCAGCTGTGTCATAAGTAACCTCCGCTATACCTGTTGTGCTTGTATTCTTCAATGTCCATTCAACCTTTACTGTTAAATTTGTTTCTGCTATTTCGACCTTTATAGAATTTATTTTTATTCGTGTTTCCCACATCGTGATTGCATCAGTTGCTTCTCTGACTATATTTGGAGTTGCTTCATTGATAGGGTAATCAATATATTTGTAGATATCAGAGCCGAATGTCGGACGATGCGGAACTGTACCTTTTTTAGTCAGAAGTATTATTGCGATGCATTGATTTATATCATCAACACCTTCTGCAACTTCTCCGATTGAATTTAGTTTTAATTGCCAATCAACGTAGGTGATTTCATTTAAATTTGTCATAGATATTACATTGTTTTATTAGGGGCAGATGTCGGACTTCCTTGATTTCCTTTGTGGGTATGAGGATTATATATTTCTCTCATCGCTTGCATAGAGGATGTTTTATCCGTAATGTCAGCATTTGATTTTATTCCTGCGGTATTTGTGAAAGTCCCTTCGTGTTCGATATTTCCAATAAGTTTCATTGTGGAAAAAGCTACGGTAAGTGTTTGACTTTCCTTATTAGCGTTTATGTATGAGCCGTCTTCAAGATTCATTGATATTTCTTTTTCACTTTGTGTGACTGGAACATCTTCAGTTGAATAAATTGTTCCTAAAATGACTCCGTCTTCCGAATTTTCATCCATTAAACACGCAACTAATTCTCCAATATCGGGCATTACATAAAATTTGTCTTTGAGTGTTTTTGTTTGCAGGACTGGCAACCAGTAAGAAGTCGATTCGTCGTCTTGAAAACTTACACGAGCTTGAGCATTCAGAGCGTTAATTTGAGAGACAATTCCAAATCTTAGCACGATTCCACCTCGCAATATGTTTTATAACCATTTGACCTGTCATAAACATGACGAGCTTGTTTTATGTGATATTTACCTGAAAAATGCCCAATTCCTTTGAGTTCAATGTTAGTACCTGCAATTAAATACGGATTCCCGATAAATTCAAGTGAACCTTCGATTTTATCATCGGCAGTTCCTAGTGCTGCTTTTGCTTTTACTATTGCTTGTTTTCTGTCAGAGCAACGGGCTGTGATTTTTAAAGTATCACCCTTTGCAACTTTCTCATTCCTAGCAGTTGCTTTAACGGTTTTCTTTTTCTTTGGATCAAAATAAGATACTTGAACAGCTTTGTATTTTTGTGATGTCTTTTCTCTGAGGTTTATGTGAATTAAATCTTGTTTGTAGAATATTTGTGTTGGTTTTGAACCTTTAAGTTTTTGTACATCATAGAAAACAAGATTATTTTCAGCTATTTTGAAAATATAACCGTATTGTTCTGCTAATTTTGTGAGGAATGATAAATCTCTTTCTTGATTTTGCGTTATCCTATCAACTCGCACATCTGCAATCTCGCCAACGAGAGTGTATCCGTGCTTATCTGCTATTTCTTTTGCAATTTGTTTTAGAGTTTTATTTTCATATCCGACAGAATTTTTTTGTCTTAAAGGCTTTTTTATTCCGGTAGCAAGACCTTTTACCGTAATTGTGTCCGGAGGAGTGTCGTATTCAAGTTCGTCAATTTCAAATACTCCGCAATTCAGAAGTTTTTCTGCCTCATAACCAATATATGCACGCAAGGAATCCCCTTTAGTTGGAATCCAAGCTCCTTGCCATATTTTTTCTGCATCTTCAAACGCAATTACAAGTTCGTCAGATTCTCCATGTTCAACATCTGTATATTCAATAGAAGTAACGTATGGAGCGACATCTCGTGTTATATTCTTTTTTTCATAAAACAACTCAAAAATTGGGACTAGCATATTAATCTTTCTTAAAAAATAAATAAAAGGGTTGAAATTTAATAACTAATTAGTTATAATATAATTAGGTAAAATAATGACTAAAAAGTACAAAATCGTCTTTTGGCAAGATGAAAACGGATACAGTGAATCTCAAGATTACATAATGGATTTGAAAAACAGGTCAGTAAAGTCAAAAGATGCAAGAATAAAACTAAATAAAATTGTTGAATATATGGATATGCTGGAAACATACGGAACTGAAATCGGCGAGCCATATATTAAACATATTGATTGCGAAATATTCGAACTTCGTCCTCTTAGAGATAGATTTTTTTTCTTTTACAAACAAGAAAACAGATACATAATTCTGAATCATTTTGTAAAGAGAACTCAAAAAACTCCAAGACGAGAAATAGAAAAAGCATTCAAACTTGCTAAAGACTTCAACGAAAGGAATTTATAAAATGAAAAATCAAAAATATAGTTCAAATTGGTCAGATTTTAAAGAATCCCTTGATTTATCCAAAGAGGAATTAGCTGAAATTGATTTAAAAATAGAACTCATGGGAAAAATTCTTCAAATTCGTAAAGAACTTGGCTTAACTCAAGCTGAATTTGCTAATAGATGCAATATTAAGCAGGAATATTTAGCAAGACTTGAAAAATCAAAAACTGCACCACAGATTGACACTTTATTAAAGATTTTAGTGCCATTAGGGTATAAATTGGATATAGTACCTTTACAGTAATTATTTTATTGTGAATGTGCGATTTATTGTTTTACTTTGAACTACTTCTTCCAAGGAGGTAGTTCAAATTGTATAGTTTGAGAAGTATCTAAAACTGGGATTTTTAGTTTTATTCCTGATTCAATAACGGGGTCTTTGGGTACTGTTGGATTCGCTTTTATAATCTCTTCATAAAGATTGGGGTTATCATAAAACTTGTATGAGATACTATCCCAACGGTCTCCGTCTTTTGTTATGTAGGAATAAAATTCCGTCATTTTTTCTTAAATCCTTTTTCATTTTTTTTATCTTCAGGGACTTTTCCTGTATATTCTCTTAACCGGACATCGACCTGCACAGACATCAAATCACCTTCTGAAGAGGCTTGTTCTACTGCTTGTCCGATTTCTTCTATGATGAATACTCCGACATATTCACCGTTTCCTTTAATAAATTTCAAAGGTGTTGCTGTATCTGCGACATCTTTTAGCTTTTTTATTTCATCTTCAGGGACACAAAAAGAACGATGAAAATTAAGTTTAATATCTTCTTCCTGCAAATTCTTGCCTAAGAATTGAAGAATGGGTTTGTTTTCAATCCGCTCGTGCTGAGCATAATTGTATGAGACAGTTTCGTTTAAACCGTTAAAGTAAGTGATTAATTCAAATTTTATATCTCCAAGTTGAGCGAACATTTTAGTAAGCTACCCTTTCCTTGCGTTCAAATTCCCTTTTAATGATGTTCACAACTTCATCTTTATGTTTTTTAAGCATTTTCAGAAACTCATCTTTAGATTCACTTCCTGATATTGTGATTGTTGGGTTGTAGGTAATGACAAATGATGGAGAAGCTGATTTATTCACTCCTCTTGTGTGGGCTTTTAATCCCCCTGAAAAGACTGTTCATCGCATTTTGAAGTGGCAACGGTTTTAATGTTGATGCAATAGTCTCGATAATTTTTACTTTGTGCAAATCTTTTAAAGGTCCTGTTTTAGCAGGTGAATGTGGCAGGTGGTCTCTTATAACTTGGGCAACTTTTGCAATACAACCTTTTACTTTTGCAAGTCCTGACATTATTCCGCTTGCAAGCATAGTCGTGATTTTACTGCCAAATTCAAATGCTTTAGTTACAAGTTCAACTAATTTAACGATTATATTTGCAATCGCTTTTCCAAAACGAACGCCCATTTTTTCTGCGGCCCCACCTGTATCATCAACAGGTTTTATAAGTTTTTTGAACCACTCAACAATTGCTTTGATAGGTGCAAGTATAGGAGAGATAGCCTTACCGATTCGTTGGAATAATGGCATCAACGGTTGTAAACCTTCTTTTAATCCTTGCCACATACCTTTAAAGAAGGCTGAAATTGGTTTCCAGTATTTGTAAATTACAAGTGCAACAACTCCAATTGCTAAGGCTATCCAACCTAATGGAGAAGTGAGAAGCGTTACAGAGAAAGCTCTAAAAGCAACAATTGCATTTTTTATCATGCCTGGAATGGATAGAAAACCTGTTTTGAACGCCTTTAAACCGCTTATAAAATTTGTCGGCAGTGCTTTTAATGATGTAACTGTCCAATCCTTTAGTGATATAGCTGACTTTGAAATATTTGCAGGCAGTTCAGTGAAAGTTCTTATTAGACCTTTTCTCATCTCATTATCAATTCGCCTTATATCCGCACCGAAGCCCAATAAAGTATGTTTTGGAAGATTTAAACCAAGTTTATTTCCCGATTTAAAAACGTTAAATGCTGTATCAAGAGAGTGAGAAGTACTTGTTAATCCTGCATTTTGTAACAACAGAACTGCATTTTTAGTAAGAACAGGTGTTAAATCACGAGCATATCCTAAAAATTTGCCGTACATTCCAACAAATTTTCCTATAATTATTGTCGCAGTACCGAGGGTTGTGAGGAGTATTCCTAATCCGATTGTCCCTATAATTGCACCAAATAAGCCTTTTTGAAGTAGTGGATTGTTGTTTATTTTAGTGAGTAATTCATTAATTTTTTGAATCGGTTCGTGTAGATGAGGGAATACAAGCTCTTTCATATTGATTTTGAGCAGTTTAAACTGTTCGTTTGTAGTTTGCATCATATTCTCAAAGTCAGAATC
>CASGEL010000025.1 GCA_949300485.1 uncultured bacterium | reverse complement strand
ATCATTTCCTGCGACAATCTGTTCGTCTTCCACTAAGTCTTCAATAAGCTCTAATAAATGCTCTTTAACTCTTTCAGCTGAAGCATTCTTAATGTTTTCGATTAGTTGTTCTTTGTTTGTCTTAGCCATATTTATCTCCTTTATGTTTTACAAACACATTAATCACTCTGAATACAGAGAATTGGAAGTCATTGCTCCCAATTCTGTATCATTAAGACACATATAAATTCTTACCAATCAATTTCACAATCATCTTCTTCATCATAATCTTCTTCGTCATCAAATTGCATTGTTGGAATTTCTATGTATGAATCATCGTATTCATAACTAAATAAGGCTTTCTCGTGGTCATATTCGAATTTAAGTGACTTTTTTACGAAAATTAGCTTACCAAGTCTATTTAATATTCCATCTTTATTTGCATCAGGATTGGCATATTTCATATTTACAACACCGAGAATCCCTGCATCAACACAGAATTCATGACCTGATATATTATCTTTATAAGTTCCGTCTCCATATGCGGTAGAACCTACTGCGAAATAACCATAATCACCATCATCGTAGTTATTATCATTTCCCCATTTATCATACAAGTCGTCTCTTAATGCATAACATGGATCACCAATGAAGTATAATCCTGGTTTGAATTCTGCCTTAAATGATTTGTGTACAATTTGTTTCATAGTTTAGTCTCCTTTGTTTTATCTACACTGACATTAATCACTCTCATTAGTCTGGAAGTGAAGTCAATGCAGATATTTCGTATCATTCAGACACATAGATTAAAGGATACGTTCTATATACCAATTTGAATTTTGTAAATTATTGAAATTCCAACGTAGATTATGATAAAAGTCTATTTCAAAATTATTGTTTGATTTTACAAATGGTGGAAAAAAATTCTTTTTATTTTCTTGTATTTCTAAATTGTTTATAGCTGTTCTTATTTCAGAATTAAACTTCTTTTTAAATTCTGACAGGCTTAATTCTAATTTTTCACGAGTTCTTTTGTCTTTTACAATAATTCGTTGTTCCATATTTGAATCCTAGTCCTTTACTGCTCTTGTGTCTATTACCCGATTGTTTATTTTAAATTAAGTCCAATAATGCACCTGTTTATTTCGTTATAATCAATGTTTATGTTGTATTCAGTCTCTAAATTTATAATGTCAGTTGCAAGTGCAAAATTACGGTTCTTTTTTCTATGTAGTGCTGTTTCAATATCATCACCAAGTTCATTTTCTTGGATATTATCTTTTTTTAAGAGTTCTTCTATTTGCCCAAAATATTCCTCTAGCATTTCTATATCTGCTTTGATTTCATCCTGTAATTCTTCAAGGATTTCAATATCTTTTTTGCTTAATTTTGCCATTCTGATACTCCTATAAATTAAAGGGGCTAATTGCCCCTTATAGATAATTTCTAAATGTTTCTCTAAAATCTTCTGCCATTTTTATGTGGGATTTTATAGTTTCATCGAGATTGCTTGTATCGGTTATGTCATAATGCAGAACCTGTCTAATTCTTGAAGATTTTTTACCTTCTAAATCCTGCCAATCTAAGAACCCTAATTTGGTTTCAATCTCATCTTTAGATTCAAGTAATTTGTTAAAAATGCCTTTATCGCTATTGATAAAAAGCTCAGTTGCAACATATTTATCTTTAGTGTTTACGGTTTGCATTATCTGCACACCTTTTTTACCGATTGAAATATATTGATAATGCTGTGGAGCAGGATTGATTTGCATTTCGCTTTGTAATTCGTCACAGATTTCAAAGTATCTATCCCAATATTCTTTTTGTATTTGTTTAGCAGGCGTGTTATTATTTCTAACTTGTTTTGTTGGGATTTCAGGTTTTAAAATAGGTTTAAATTCTATTTTATCCCCGTTCAAAACAGTTTTAATTACAAAAAGTCCACAATAATTTTGATTAAAACAATGATTTAATGTTTTAGCGATATTAATTAAATCTTCTTTCTCGTTTGCGATAAACCAAAATATATAGGCTTTTTGATTTCCTCTTAATTCGCCAACTGCCTCTATTAAACCATCTGCATTTTGTGTTAATTGAGGGCAAATAATGTGTAAACCTCGATTTGGATAATCCTTAAGTAATTCAGTAATTACATCATCTTTGTATTTTTCAATGTAATTGCTGAAGTTTTGTCTGCTTTTTAAAACTTCTTGTGCTGTGATTGCTTCTGTCATATTGACCTCCTTTATTTTACAACCACATTAATCACTCTGAATACGAAGAATTGGAAGTCGTTTCTTCCAATTCCGTATCATTCTGACACAATTAAGAATCGCTCATATCAATGCTATATGGGCTGATTTCTTTTAAGTTATTCAATTTTGCTATTCCATGTGGGACAACACTATATCCCCCTTTTGGAGATTTCACTATACTTGGGTGGTCTCTATATGCTGTACTAACCAAATTTTCTCTTGCTTGATCGTAGGCTTTTCGTGCATTTTGAGGGCTCTTATATACGGTTCTTACACCATTTTCACCCTTGTATTGGTATGTCCTTGGAATATCTTGTACTTTTTTACTTGCTAACTTTGAAGCTTCTGTTTTATATTTTTTAGACTGTGCTTTTGCTTCATCGGCTTTTGCCTGTGCCTCTTTTGCGTATTGTGTATATTTTTCCGCCAATTCTTTTTTACCGGCTTGTTTATACTTTCTCGCAATAGCTTGTTCAGAGGCAGCTCTTTTTGAGAATTCGTAGGCATCATCATCGTATTTATATGATTTATTTAACAAGTAATTTAATTCATTCTCCGTTTTAGCATTAATAGATTTACTTGCTCCGCCTCCGCCTCTGCTACCGCCTGAACCACGTCCTCCCATATATTAATCTCCTTTCATTTTCGGAATATCTACACCAATCCAGTTCTTCTCTTCTTGCGACCAAGAAAGTTTCCTTCCTGATTTTTTGGCTATTCGATTAACTACTTTGTCGATTTGAGCACGACTTGATTTGTGCAGGACTTGCCAATCATAATCTTCCTCACCTCTTGCATCAGAAGGATTTTTCCATTTCCCGAGGCTACGGACTGATACGTTTATAAAGTCTCCGTAATCTTCAACCCTAAAGTCGCTACGTCTAATGTATCCATCAGTTGAAACTTTACTTATTAATTCATCTTTCAAATTAGAAACTGTGCTATCCATAGACATTTTGGCTTTTGGTGTTCTTGGTTTCTTTTCAGGTTTTACACCATTTTTGAGATTTTCTGCACGTTTAGCACGAGCTTTAGCAAGAGCATCAAGACGTTTTTGCTTTAAATCTGCGGCTTTTTTAGCATCAAGTTCATCTATTCGTTTTCTTATTGCTTCCATCTCTCGAACTCGTTGGTCTATACTATAAGCAGGATTTCCTGAAATACTGTTATACAACCTTATAAGTTCGTTTTTATCGGTAATACCTTCTCCGATATTTTTAGGGGCTTTTGCAGCAGCACCTCCGCCACCTTTACCGCCTCCTGAACCACGTCCTCCCATTTTTACCTACCTTTCTTTTCAAATTTATTCATGTATGGTTCAAACCACTTGAGGTTTTTATACTCCTCAAGTTCGGTCAGTTTGTTTCCATAAATCAAAATCTGCTTTGGTTCAAGTTGTTTTATCATTTCTTTAAAACCTTGCAAGAACAGTCTTTTAGCATCTTCTGAATTAAGTACTCCAACAGTACCCACTGCAACGATTGAACCCTTTGGAACACCTAAAAATGCATATTTATAACTGGATTCATCAGACCAACTGATTGATGGAATAACCTTAATACCAAACATTTGCCAGTAACGAGCACACCAACGATTCCTGTAAACTTGCCAAATTTGGAATGCTTCAGGATAGTTTGTGTACATAGAAAAGTCGGGAGATAAGACTCCATCATATTTTTTTAATTCTTTAATTTGAGAATCAGCGTTTTTCCAACATCTTTCAAACCTATAATCATCTAAAAAGAAGTGGGCTGTG
>CASGEL010000024.1 GCA_949300485.1 uncultured bacterium | reverse complement strand
TGCTAAAGAATTTATTGAATCTTCTATAGTTTGTACTTCTCTTTTGAATGCTGAATTCATTGCTTCCTTCTGATAGCTTTTTACTACTTTTGGTAGAACCATTCCTGCTATTATTCCTACTATTGCAACTGCAATTAAAACCTCTGTCAGTGTGAATGCATATTTCTTTTTTAACATCTTTAACTCCAATCCTAATTAGCCAGTTTAGTGATGCCGGAATTGTAAATTTAAAATAATCATTCAATATATTTATTGAATTGTCAATATATATATAATTTTCAATAAATATATCAAGCATTAAGTATTATTAGATTAGGTGATATTGTGAAAAACCCAATTCTTAATGAAATAAAAAATCTTGTTGCAGATAGGGATATGACGCTTACAATGCTTGCTGAAATTATGGGAGAAAGGCTTGGCAGGAAATATTCGCTTGCAAGTTTGTCGCAAAAATTACGTAATGGAACTATTTCATATCGGGAAATTCGTCTTATTGCTGAAATTTTGGATTATAAAATTATTTTTTATGATTTAACTGAAAAAAAGTTTAAATTGTAGCCAACTCTATGTGTCCCCCCATTGAAAAAAAAATGTGTTCTTGATAAAATTTCGCTAGCGTATAGTTAGAAAGAAGGGATAAATATGGCTAAAAGAGTTTTGCTATGTATAATGGATGGTTGGGGAATTTCCACAGGTTCAGAAAAATATGATGCCACAAAATTGGCTCATCCTGTTAATGTCCCAAAATTAGAAAAAGAAAATAAATATATTAAAATTAAAGCTGAAGGTGAATATGTAGGTTTGCCTGAAGGGCAGATGGGAAATTCTGAAGTTGGTCACTTAAATTTAGGTGCCGGCAGGATTGTTTATCAGGATTTATCTAAGATTAATAATGCGATTAAAGATGGTTCATTTTTTAAAAATGAAAGATTCCTAGCAGCTATTGAACATGCTAAAAAATATGATTCAGCGTTGCATATATACGGGCTTGTTTCAACAGGCGGTGTTCATTCATCTTTAGACCATTTACAAGCGTTAATCAAGATGGCTGCCGATCATGGTTTGAAAAAAGTGTATGTCCATGCTTTTCTTGATGGTCGTGATACCCCTCCGGCAAGTGCTTGTGAATATTTACAGGTAATTGAAGACGAATTAAAGAGTTATAATCTTCCTCCTATAGCAACTATTATCGGTCGTTATTATATTATGGACAGAGATAACCGTTGGGATAGAGTTGAAAAAGGATATAATGCACTATTACTTGGTGAAGGTGAGCATGCTTCATCAGCTATTGAAGGTGTTAAGCAGTCTTATGAAAAAGGCGAAACTGATGAGTTTGTACTTCCTACAGTTATTGGTGGGGAAGAATCAAGAATCCATGATAATGATTCTATAATTTTCTTTAACTATAGACCAGATAGAGCAAGAGAAATTACTAAGGCAATAAATTTTGCTGATTTTGATGGTTTCAAAAGAAAGAAAGTTCTTAAAAACATTCTTTATACAACAATGACAAGTTACGAAGCAACATTTACTTTCCCGGTTGCTTTTCCTAAAGAAAAACTTGTAAATATTTTAGGCGATGTTTTGGAAGCAAATGGTATTAACCAATTCAGAACTGCTGAAACTGAAAAATATGCTCATGTTACATTTTTCTTTAACGGCGGTATTGATGAACCTCAGCCTCATGAAACAAGAGTTCTTGTTCCTTCTCCTAAGGTTGCGACATATGATTTACAGCCGGAGATGAGTGCTTATGAAGTTTGCGATAACGTTTTAAAAGCAGTTAATGACCCTAAATATCAGTTTATTTTAGTAAACTTTGCGAACCCTGATATGGTTGGTCATACGGGTGTTATTGAAGCTGCAACAAAGGCTTGCAAAGTTGTTGATGAATGCGTTGGTAAAATTGCGGAGGCTTGTAAATCTAATGATGTTGTTATGTTGTTGACAGCTGATCATGGAAATTCAGAAGAAATGGTAGATGAATCAACCGGCAAACCACATACTGCTCATACAACAAATGATGTTCCGTTTGTTTTGATAAATTCTCCTGCTTCTATGGAGTTAAGACAGGATACGGGTGCATTATGCGATGTCGCTCCAACAGTGTTACAACTATTGGGCATTAAGCAGCCTGAAGAAATGACAGGTAAATCTTTGATTAAGTAATATTTTAAAAGGTTGGGCTTTACAGCCTGACCTTTTTTGAATTGTTAGTTTAATAAATTGAATTGGTAAGAGAAAATTATGGGTAACAAAATAGAAGATTTAAATATTGATTTTTCGTTCAAAAAGAATAATGTTGATGAATTATTTTTTAACTTGAGTGAGAATCCCGAAAATTTTAAAAATAAAGATTTTAGATATACCCTGAGTATGATTTATCAGATTATTGAGGATGAATTCGCCGGAGTATTTTTGAGTCCGAATGCGCCTACCCGTAATACTAGCTTTTATTTAATTAATAAAGCAGGCGAGCTATCTTTTTTTGTTACACCCACTAACAATTTTCAATATTATTTAAAATCAAAAGGTTCATTATTTCGTTTTAAGTCTGAAGTATTTAAAGACCAGGTCGGATATTTTATGGCTTGGGATTTGGTAATGGATTATTTTGGCGGGTTTGGCAATATTGTTGATCTTGCAGATTTGTCACCTACTTTTATATATTTAAATAAGCTTACTTATTTTGTTATGAAGCTTATTGAAAAATTGTATTTTATTCCGACAGTTAAACGTTACGGACAAATGTTCAGGATTGTTTATGAGCCGATTATAAATAACCAGAAAATGGCAAGAATAATTAATCAATTTGAAGAATGTATACCTGACGATTTGTTTATAGAAGGGGAAAAGCCTAAGAATTTTGTTTATGAATTTATTTATACATACCTAAACTATGTTATTTATAAATTCTTGGGAATAAAAATGTACAGATTTAAAGATGTTAAATCCGGTACTTATCTGCTGAAAGATTTGGAGCAGAGAGCAGTATTAAAGGGTAAAGATATTGCGGAAAGCTTTGCTCAGTGGTTTGACGAGTTGTATCTAGGCAAATATGATGTTATTCCGTTTTTCAAAATTGAAAAAATTGAAGATGAATTATTCAGACTCAAAGTTCATATTAAAAACAGAAAAACAAATGAAAGTGTTCTAATTGACAAATTATATACGGATGAAGATGTATTTGGAGCGAAAGCTTCTGATATTTCAAGAATTGTTGAAAAACAGTTAAACTATGCCCTGCGTTATATGCCTGAATTGGAGGAGTTGTTTGAGGACGAAGATAAACTTTATCTTGATTTGAATTTAAATGAAGTTTATAAGATTATTACACAAACTGCTTATTATCTTCAAAAAGCTCAGATTGAGGTTATATTGCCTGATGAGCTTGCCAATATTATTATACCGAGAGCATCAATCAATGCAAAAGTAAAAGCTTCAAGGTCACAGGATCTTGCAGATTTAATTAATAATACATCATCTTCTAAAATTTTGCTGGATGATATTTTGGATTTCTCTTATGAGATTGCATTGGGGGATGAAAAAATCTCGATTGAAGAATATAAAAAACTTCTTGAAACAAATAACGGTCTTATCAAGTATAAAAATAAATATGTATTGATTGATCAGGAAGAAAGCAGAAAGATTTTTGAGCAGATTGCAAAATCAAATCTTAAGTCAATGTCCAGAATGGAGCTGATTCATGCTTCATTATCAGGCCAGCTGGATCAGTACGATTTCGATTATGATTCGGCATTTGCAAGAGTATTATCAGATTTTACAAAACCTGTAGAAGTTACGGTTCCGAAAGAATTGAAAGGAGAATTAAGACCTTATCAGGAAGTTGGTTTAAAATGGTTATGGACAAATGTATCTAAGGGTTTTGGTGCTTGTATGGCAGATGATATGGGATTAGGTAAAACAATTCAGGTTATCAGTCTGCTATTGAAGATGAAAGAAGAAGGCAAGCTTAAAAAGCCCGTACTTGTAATTTGTCCTACGACTTTAATGGGTAACTGGATGAAAGAGTTACAAATGTTTGCGCCAAGTCTAGATGCTGCTATTTATCATGGGGCAGATAGGCAGCTTGATGTTAATCATGATGTGATTTTAACAACGTATGCAATTATGAGAATTGATGTTGAAGAGTTAAAGAAACATTCATGGGGTGTTATTATTGTGGATGAGGCCCAGAATATTAAAAATCCTGATACAGCACAAACACTTGCGATTAAACTTTTAAAATCAGATGTAAAAATTGCAATGACGGGTACTCCTGTAGAAAACAGATTAACAGAATTATGGAGTATTTTTGATTTTATAAATAAAGGTTATTTGGGTTCGTTAAGAGAATTTCAAAAAAGCTATGCGATTCCGATTGAGAGATTTAAGGAACATTCAAGGGCTAATAAATTGAGAATGTCTATTTCTCCGTTTGTTTTAAGGCGATTGAAAACAGATAAGCATGTAATTTCTGATCTGCCGGAAAAGATGGTATTGAACGAATATTGTTACTTATCTAAAATGCAGGCTGTTCTATATGAAAAAACTCTTAATGAAATGATGGAGAAAATCAGTGGATTTACCGGAGTTAACAGACGAGGTAATATATTTAAGCTTATTACTGCATTAAAACAAATCTGTAACCACCCTTACCAGTTCTTGAAATCAGGTGAAATGGGCAGGGAAATGTCAGGTAAAATGGAAAAATGTCTGGATCTTGTTCAGAGTATATTGGATAATGGCGAAAAAACGCTTATATTTACTCAATATAAAGAAATGGGTGATATTTTGTGTAAAGTTATTACACAGGAATGTAATACTGAACCGCTATTTTTCCATGGCAGTTTGACTGTCTCTCAAAGGGAAGATTTAATTGACAGATTCCAGAATAATGATGATGCTAAGGTTATGATATTGTCATTAAAAGCAGGCGGTACAGGTTTGAACCTTACAAGTGCAACGAATGTAATTCATTATGATTTGTGGTGGAATCCTGCTGTTGAGGATCAGGCAACAGACAGAACTTATCGTATCGGACAGGATAAGAACGTAATGGTTCACAGAATGATTACGCTGGGTACTTTTGAAGAAAAAATTGATGAAATGCTCAAGTCTAAGAAAGAATTGGCAGATCTTGCCGTTTACGAAGGTGAGAAAATTATTACAGAACTTTCCGACGAGGAAATTTACGAAATATTTACATTATCAGCTTAATGTGTGTAATAAGTTAATAAATATGGAAACTGAATTGTCTGTGGTTAAAGTTTTATAATTAGTAATATTATTTCTTACCAGCCAGACGTTTTGCATAAGTTTTCTCCATATGTGAAATGTGATGTATAGACGTAATCTGAACTATTATAAATTTTACAAATCTACCTTGGATACATCCAACAATTCAAGGAAATCGATATTTAAAGCATTTGCAATTTTTTCTAATGTATCAATATTAGGAGAAACTTTTCCTGTTTCTATTTTGCTAAGCCCTGCACGACTGATACCTGCAGCAAATGCAAGTTCATTCTGAGAAAGTTTTCTTTTCATTCTTTCGAATTTTATTTTATTACTTATTTTATCCGGAATAATAAAAAAGTTGTATTTGGAACGGTTTGCGGAAGAAGATTTTAATCAATATGAAAGAAATATTTTATTGTATTTATTAATAGATAAAATAGTGGATACAAATAAAAATTTTCAACAGTTTTTATTAAAAAATAATATATAATCTTAATGATGTTTTTATGCGTACCTTGACAAAGCTAAAACTTTCGTATATACTATCTCTGTAATAAAAAGGAATGTGATGACAAACTTATTTGCTAAAAATAATAACTCCTCCTCCTCCAAGTTCAAATATTCGGGACTTGGCGGTTTTAGCGTGTAATTTTTAGCAATTATATAGTTATACTGATTTTAATTTAAAAAGTCCCGAGAACTTCGGGACTTTTTTCGTGTGCAGATATTTTATGGAGATAGGAATGAATTTAACAATTAATAGTTATGATACAAGGACAAGAGGTGTACATTTTAACGGAGCATTGGATGGGGTTGTTACCGGTGCATTGAGAACATTGGATATGAATGATATGGCTAATGCGGTTTTAATAGATTTAGGTGCAATGGTTTTGCCGCGATCATATTATGATTACAATAATAGAAATAAAGAAGCCGGATTTGAAACTTTTTTTAGAGAGATCAGCGGAACATTTATTAATTGTTTATCAGCAGGCATATTTGCGTTTGGAATTTCTCACCTTTTATCAAAAAAAGTTATGCCTGAGGTTAATATACGCCCTGATACATGGTATAGCGATGATACGGTAAAGGTTTTGAATAATGCCTGGAATGTTTCAGGGGGTAGTGTTAACAGGTATGTTCAAAATGTATTGAATAATTTAAGCGGTCAAGACGGAAGGCAGTTAAAAAGGTTTGAGAATATTGACTGGAAAAATGTTGATTGGACTGATGAGAAGTCATGGGATAAATTTCATTGGAATAATAAAAAGTATGAAAATATTAAAGATACTTTAAAGACAAAAGAAGGTGTTATTAATACTTTTACTGAAATTATAAAAGATAATAATATTTCTAAATCAGATAAGAAAAATATTTTAAAGATTATGGAGGCTCGTATTACAAATGCTCTTGGTGCAAATAGAGATTTGCATGTTGAATTGAATGAGGCAAAATGGTCTGAAAAACTTGAATATATTTTGCGTGACACATATGATATGGGCAAAGATATTTTTAATAATAAAAATGTTAAGGTAGAAGAAGCATTAAAAAAGGTTGCAAAATTAAACAGAATTAAGATTTTTGGAGCTTTAGCCGCTGCTTCTGCTCTTGGGCTTACTAATCAGGCACTTAACCGAAAACTTACAGAAAAACGTACCGGTAAAAAGGGTTTTGTCGGAGATGTAGACTATAGTGATAAACCGCAGGGTCAGGAGGTTAAGAAAAGCAAGTATCTATGGCTTAAGAAACTTGCAGCAAGTGCTGGCATGGTTGCAATGGTAGTTAGCGTAATGAGGGTAAAAAATCCTAAAGATTTTGTAAAAAAACTTCAGTTTACAAGTCCGGTTACCAGCGGTAATGCTATCAAAACAGTTTATGCTTCTACTATTGTTGGAAGATTTTTGGCTGCAGATAATGATACAGAACTTAGAGAGTCTGTTACAAGGGATTATTTTGGATTTTTAAACTGGCTTGTGTTTGGTGGTTTTGCAGCTAAGGGAGTTGCAAACCTGTTGGATAAAGACAGAACAAATTTATTTAATATAACTAAAGATGGTAGAGGTTTAAAACATTGGCTTAATGATATTCATTTGAAAACTCATTCTGAAATTGCAGCAAAAGGAAAGGTTTTTGCTAAGAAAAATATGTGGAAACTTAATGTTGCACATGCTTCAGGATTATTGTATTCTGCTGTAACTTTGGGATATTTACTTCCTATGATCAATGATAAATTAACTAAAATGAAAAGTAAAAAAGCTCAGCTTAAATCTCAACCATTAAGTTAATGTATTAGCATTAGACAAGTGTTATAATTTTAATATATTACTAATTTGAGAGGATTAAGTTTATATGGATGTCAATGTTTTAAAGAATTTATCATACGGAGTTTATGTTGTTTCAACTCCTAATGGGGAAGGTAAATCAACCGGATGTATTGCAAACAGCCTGATGCAAATTACTTATGATACTATTGCAGTCAGTATTAATCATAATAATTATACAAATGAATGCATAAATAAGTATAAAAAATTTGCGGTATCTATTTTGGGAGTTGATTCTGATGAAAATGTAATTCCTGTTTTCGGATTTCAAACAGGACATGACATTGACAAATTTGAGGGCATAAAAAAGGTTAATGTTGACGGAATTGATATTGTTGAAAATTCTGTAGGGTATTTGATTTGCGAACTTACAGATAAGATGGAAACTGAAACTCATACTGTATTTTTAGGAAGAATTATAGACGGTGAAATGTTACATAATCAAATCCCTATGACTTATGCTTATTATCATGCAGTGAAAAAGGGTACCAGTCCTAAAAATGCCCCGACATATATAGAAGAAAAGTCGTCATCTAATGTTGGGGCTGCGTATAAGTGTAAAATTTGCGGCTATATTTATGAAGGTGATTTAACCAAAGAGCCTGATACATATGTATGTCCTATATGTAAAAAGGGAAAAGAGTTTTTCGAAAAAATCAGATAGTGATGATTTAACATAAAATATTTTATAAACAAAAGTTTTTAAATTTTTATTTTTAATTAGCATCAGTTAATGAAACGATATCAAGCCGAGATTTGTTTGAGCGAAAGCGAGTTAACTCGGCTCAGGTTGAATTTTACTGATGCTATTTGGTCAAATAGTTTTTCTTTCTTTGCTTAGTTTCTTTCTTTTT
>CASGEL010000023.1 GCA_949300485.1 uncultured bacterium | reverse complement strand
GTCTTGAATCATTTCTCGAAATTAACAAGTTTATATTACTTCTCGTAATACACCGTTTTCAGCTATTCTGTTTTCAATGTCCACTTCTTGTCTCCAACGCTCCAACCTCTAAGGGTCGATCGCTATCGGGGTAATAAACAAACTGCTCTTTCACAGTTCCTTTATCTTACTACTTAAAAATTTAATGTCAAGTAGTTTTTTTAATGAATTTTAAAAAATGCTATTTATATTTTCAAAATCCAACTGTGCACTTCGCACGTCTTTCAGTGTAAAATAAAAAAAAATAAAAATCAAGTATTTTATTCAAAAAAAATAAATATATTTTATTATTAGTCAAAAAACTGTTATAATACAGGTTTTACCCCTATGAATTCATCTAAAAAAGATAAAATTTATACAGATGAAAAGTTTTTCACATTATACATACAACTAAAAATATTAATAAAAGGCATGAAAATTAACAATATTGTCATGCCACTAAACAACAAAAGTTTACATAGATTATTTATAACAAAATAGACCGGTATAAGAAATACCGGTCTATTTTATCTATTATGTGAAAGTCATTAAATTAATTTATTCTCCGCCTTCGGGTTCTATCGGGTCTTCATGCTCAATTTCATATTCCTCTGACGGCTGATTTGGAGCGCTATTCACAACTTGTACACCAAATCTGGTTCTAAATAAATGTTTTACGGTATCACTTTGAATCTCATACATCATCTTATTAAACATATCATAAGCTTCTTTTTTGTACTCAATCAAAGGATCCTTCTGACCATATGCTCTTAAACCTATTCCATCACGAAGCATGTCTATATTATGCAAGTGATCTATCCATTTGTTATCAACAACTTTTAACAGTACATCTTTCTCCAGTTGTCTTACCACATTATGATCAGAAAATGGTTCTTGTAACTCATAGCTTGCCCCGTATTCCTCGACTACTTTATTATAAAAATTGATAATCTCTATTTCATGAGTTTTATATGCTTCTATAACAAAATCCTTTATTTTGTTATACATAGGTTCAAAACGCATATTCTGAATATCAGAAACACCAAATGACGACAACTGCGGAACTGTTGAATGAAGTTCTTTTATCATTGTTTGTAAATCTTCATATACATATTCTTCCACCTTTTGCTCCGGTGAAATATAACTTCTCATCAGTCTGTCAACTTCACGTTCCATCATATAATAAATATCATCACGTAAGCCTTCGCCGGCCAAAACTTTACGTCTTTGACGATAAAATTTTTCACGCTGAATATTCATTACATCATCATATTCAAGAACGGATTTTCTTATATCAAAGTGGAAAGTTTCAACTTTTTTCTGTGCTGATTCGATTCTTTTTGTAATAAGAGGAGAATCGATTGCCATATTTTCAGGAACATTCAAAGCTGTCATTAATTGCGTAATCTTTTCACCGCCGAATATTCTCATAAGGTTATCTTCCAAAGATAAGAAAAATCTTGTAGACCCTGGGTCACCCTGACGAGCTGCACGACCTCTTAACTGATTATCAATACGACGGGATTCATGACGTTCTGTTCCGATTACATGCAATCCGCCGACTTCTACAACTTTGGCATGCTCTTTCTCTGTAATTTTCCTAGCACGAGCTAATGCATCTTCCTTATATTTTTCATAATCAGGTGTATTTTCATCTATACCATGCTCATCCAGTTCCTCTTTTGCAAGATATTCAGCATTACCACCAAGCAAAATATCAGTACCTCGACCTGCCATATTCGTTGCAATTGTAACTGCTCCCCAACGGCCTGCCTGAGCAATAATATGTGCCTCTTTTTCATGGTGCTTTGCATTCAATACATTATGCTTAATACCGCGCTGGCGCAGTAAAGATGATACATATTCTGATTTTTCGATACTAATAGTTCCGACAAGTACCGGCCTTCCTATCTTATGCTGTTCAACAATATCATTAATAACTGCCAAATATTTTTGAACTTCTGTTTTGTAAATTACATCAGGATAATTTATCCTTATATCCGGCTTATTAGTTGGAATCGACGTAACTTCAAGATTATAAATTTTTCCAAATTCAGCTTCCTCGGTCATCGCAGTACCGGTCATACCAGAAAGTTTCGGATATAATCTAAAAAGATTTTGGAATGTAATACTTGCAAGGGTTTGAGTTTCATCTTGGATTTGAACGCCTTCTTTTGCCTCTACGGCCTGGTGCAAACCATCTGACCAACGTCTTCCTTCCATCAATCGTCCGGTAAATTCATCTACAATCATGACTTCGCCGTTTCTTACAACATAATCAGTATCCCTTACAAATAACTCCTTCGCCTTTAATGCCTGTAGCAAATGATGAGCATATTGAGTGTGGATATCAAATAAATCTTTTATACCGATTAATTCCTGCGCTCTGTCAATACCATCTTCTGTTAAGATAACATTTTTATTCTTTTCATCAACAGTATAATCTACATCCTTCTTTAATTGCGGGGCAATCTTTGCCATCAACTGATAAGTTTCAGCAGACTGAGCCAAACGACCACTTATAATTAATGGAGTTCTTGCTTCATCAATCAAAATACTGTCAACTTCATCGATAATGGCATAGTTAAAAGGCCTCTGAACAAGCATCTCAACACTGCCAGCCATATTATCTCTCAAATAATCAAAACCAAATTCGTTATTTGTTCCGTATGTAATATCACACTGATAAGCTGCACGCTTAACTTCAAAATCTCGTACACCTTCACCGTTTGATAAAATTACACCTACAGTCAATCCAAGGAATTTATAAATCTTACCCATCCATTCACTGTCACGTTTAGCAAGATAATCGTTAACTGTAATAACATGAACACCTTTCCCGGTCAGGGCATTTAAATATGCAGGTAAAGTTGCGACAAGAGTTTTACCTTCACCTGTTCTCATTTCTGCAATATGCCCATTGTGAAGAAAATATCCACCTATTAACTGGACATCAAAATGACGCATATTCAAAACTCTTTTACCAGCTTCCCTAACTGTAGCAAATGCTTCCGGTAAAATTTTATCCAAAGCTTCCTTCTCTAATTTTAAATCTTCTTTAAAATTCTTTGATGTAGGACGCTTTGCTAATATATCTTTAAACTCTTGGGTTTTTGCTTTTAATTGTTCATCTGTTAATTTTGCAAATTCAGGCTCCAAAGCATTAATATGCTCTACAATCCCCATCATAGATTTCACTTTCTTCTCATTCGGGTCGCCCAACAGTTTCAGTAAATATTTCAACATTAATTCAATACCTCTCCAAGTATACCATTACAATCAATATACCATAAACATATTATCACACCGAAATCTTAATAAAAAAATAATGATTTTATATACAATTAATATAAAATCACCTCAATCGAACAAATCTTCAACCGAGGTGATTTTATCTCTTTTAATATTTAACAATTATTTAGATATTCTGCCAGGTACTACAACTCCGCCTTTCAAATTCTTTTTGTAGAATTCAACATGCGGCTGCAATACACTGTCTAAAACCTCTGGCAATGCTTTTCCTGTCATTACGCATTGTACAATTTCCTGATAAACAGTTGCAAATGCTCTTAGTTGAGTCATTGCTCCTGCTGCTGCCGGAGTTAGACCCATATTTGCAGTTTCAACTTCTTCTCTAAAGAATGCTCCTGTAATTTCATAAGATTTTGTTAATGCACCAATATATGCCTGAGCATTTTCTGAACATACACCGTTATCTACAGGTACTGTTAATGCAAAGACAAGTTTATTTGCAGGATTGAAATGAGCTTCTGCAGAATGGTGCATTGCATCAGGAACTTTTGCCACCTGTTTCAAAGTATCTTTTACTGATTCATTCTGCATTTGAGCATGCCAATATACAGTATTTTCAAACATTGAACCCATATATTGATGAACTGAAGCTTCTATTCCGTTCAACTTTGCATCTGCCCAAAAAATACCCTCTTTTAATGCATCATTTATTTCTAAGTCTTCTGACAGTGATTGTTCAGAAACTTCTTGTGCGGCATTCAGTAATGTAATCATATCAGCTTTTGGCAAACCAGCCCAAATAAGAGTGAATAAAGCATGATCATCAAATGCTGAAAATCTTCCGCCAACATCATCATGAATAAATAAATCTCCTAACCAACCGTTTGCAATTGATGTACGACGTAATTCACTTTTTTCAGAGTTAGCATCAGTTACTGCTATAAGATGTTTTGCTGCAGATTTTTCTGCTTCTTCTTTTGATTGACCCTTTGCAACATAAGCATCAATTAACATTTGCTGAATTCTTAAAAATCCGTCTTTAGTTTCAAATGTTGAACCTGATTTTGATGCAATCATATAGTTTGAAGATGTTACATCTACAATTCTGTGCATAAATCTTGCTAAACTGATTGAATCTACATCAGAATAAAAATCTACAACATCATGACAAACATTCAATCCATTAATACCCAACATGTGTTCTACTGTATGTTTTGATCCGCCAATACCCATAACACATAATTTTTTAGCACCGGTTTGATTTTTGAATTTTTCAACCATTGAATATAATTCATCTACTCTTTTTAATTGTTCAGACGGCAGATTTACCCAATTTAGGAAATAACCTTTTTTATTTGCACGTGATGCAAATTCTTTCACAAATTCAGATGCTTTTGATTGATATTTGCTAAAATCAACACCTGAAAAACTTGTTTTTACAGCTGAATTTTTTGTCAACATTATATCTCTCCTTTTTTTCGTACCATTTTACTACATTGTAATATAAACATAAAAATATATCCCCTTTGACAATTCAATACGCACATTGTACTATAAATTTCGGAAAAGAATTATAATGGCTACAAATTTTGATTTTTTAAAAAAAACAGATAAAAATTTATATGACATAATTTCAGAAGCCGAAAAGTTGTATCGTGATGAATATTTTGAACAATGCATGGGACAAACTAGAAGATTTGCTGAAAATGTCTGTAAAAATGTTCTTGGTAAAAAAAGAACAACAGAAGAAACATTTGATCAAATGCTTGCAACACTGAAAGATAATTCTCAAGGTTCTGAACAAGAAAAAGAATTCATTAACGATTTATATTTTTTGAAAAAATGCGGCAACCAATCCGTACATTCATCTTCTGTTAAAAAAGACGGAATAAATGCGCTTGAATGCCTGCAAAGAGCTTTTGAAGTTGCGATAAACTATTCTGTCTATAATAAAAAAGGCGATACAAATAATTTGAATTTACACTACGATATTCAACTTCTTGCCACCGGCAAAAAAGATAAAACCCTTGCTCAAAAATACGAACAGGCCAAAAGAAAAACTTCTGGGAAAAATTCAAAATCAAAATCTTCAACCACAAAAAAGAAATCCACAAAACAGATTTCCGTAATGAAATCCTATTCTCAAAAGAAGAAAACTCCGTATTATTGGATAGTGGTAGGCATATTTTCAATCATTACATTTGCACTTATCATATTTTTATTTTTATAAGATAATTTTATTCAATAATCCATATTCTAATGGAGAACAACCTTTCCCTCTTTTAAAGTTTCTGGCACATTTATAACTCTTTGATTAGAACTGCCGACCCAAGGAATATTGTTATCATTAAGCTCTTTAACAAACCTGCCGTCACAGAATACATCAACGTATTTCATAGCTTCTTCATTTTGAAAATCTTCCCATAAAAATCCTGTATAAACCCAAACAGTCTTCTCAGGACAAACTTCCTTACATTTTTTCATTAAACGGTAAACTTCGCTTCTGTTAAACGGATGAAGCGGATCTCCGCCGCTAAATGTAATACCTGTACAATGAGGCTTTTTTAAAGCTTCAAAAAGTTCTTCTTCTGCCTCTTCATCAAACGGAAGACCGCCAGCCAAATCCCAAGTTATGGGATTTTGACATCCGTCACAATGATGTGTACAGCCTGAAACCCATAACACAACTCTCAGACCGTCGCCATTTAGCATGTCATCTTTTGTTATATTATGATAATTCATCTCTACATACTCACTCTATCTCTGATTTCTTCCATTTTTGCTTCATTAAGACGTGTATCACCATTTACACGTGAGTATGAAAGATATCCGTTCATACGATCAATTTTTGTAAGATTTCTGCTTCCGCATTTCGGGCAAACATCCATTGACAATTCCTGATGCCCGCAATCATCACAGTATGCTAATGAAAGATTGACTCCCTCATAAAAACCTTTATCCATCGCTCTCTTAATCAAAGTTTTGATTGCCTCGACATTGTATGAAATAGGATATTTTACATATTGAATTTTTCCGCCGTTGAACAAATCCCAAAAACGGTTTTCCAAATCTTGTTTTTGAATTGGAGAAATATCTTCTGAAACATGACAGTGGAAACTGTTAGATACATAACCTCTGTCAGAAACCTTTTCTTTTATACCGAATTTCTTTCTAAACTGTTTAACCTGTAAGCCACAAAGATTTTCTGCAGGAGTCCCGTAAATAGCGTATAAATTACCGTCTTCTTCTTTAAACTGGTTAACTTTTTTATTAATATATGCCATAACTTCTATTGCAAATTCACCATCTTCAACTAAAGATTTTCCGTTATAAAGCTCCTGCAATTCATTTAATGCGGTAATACCAAATGATGCAGTTGCTGCCTTTAACAACGGCTTAATCTTATCAGATGGTTTCAAATGTCCGCCGTAGAAGCCACCTTCACAATAAGCCAAAGGATTTACAGAGGCTTTCATTTCTCCTAAGTATTCATAAGTTCTTATATGAATTTTTCTGATAAGTTCAAGATAATAATCCAATACTTCGTAAAAATCTTTGCTTTCCTGTCTTGCTTTAGCCAAAATCATAGGTAAATGAAGACTAATAGCACCAATGTTAAATCTACCTACAAAAATAGGTTCATCATTATCATCTGCAGGTTTCATACCTCCTCTTTCGAACCAAGGAGATAAAAATGCTCTGCATCCCATCGGAGAAATAACTTTTTTATATTTTTTATAAATACTTGCAACATACCCGTCACCTGTCAAAGACAACCAGTCAGGATACATTGTTTTTCTTGAACATTCAACACCTGCTTCAAATAAATCTTCCAGTTCTTTTCCTTTACCATGAAGATTTTCATCATATAAAAAGACAATTTTAGGGAATAAAACAGGTTTTTTATTGTCCTTTTTCCCCTGACCTTTGGCATGAACTTTAAGCATGGTCAAAGAAGCCATTTTTTCAAATTCACCTGTACCAAGACCTATAGTCATGGTTATAAACGGATAATCACCTCGAGATGATGCTACAGTATTAAACTTATATTCCCAACCCTGGAATCCTTGTTCAAAATCATTTTGAACATCTTTTAGAGCCTCTTCTCTTGCATTTTCAAAAGATAATCCCATGCATAAATATCTGTCATACTGCTTTTCATAAGATTTTTGAGCATAAGGCGCCAAAATCTTATCAACTTCAGCTACGGTAAATCCGCCATACTGTTGGCTTGCAGCAGCCATAACAATATCACCGATCACATCAAAAGCAACATCCAAAGTTTTTGGCTCATTATACCATAAATTACCCATTTCAAAGCCGCCTTTTAGAACTTCTGCGACATTAAACAAACAGCAATTCATTGTATCACGACGGGCTGACATGTCATGGATATAAATATAACCTTCTCTAATTGCCTGTAAATCATCTACTGTTAAAAAGAATTTTTTATATAATTCTTTGTTTAGCTGATTAAAAATCAATGAACGTTTAGTAGACACTAAAGCTGAATCGGAATTGGAATTTTCTTTATCTCCGATATACATGATTTTTTGACTTTCCTGATAAACTTTATCAAGCATGGCAACAAAATCAGTTTTATAATTTCTGTAATTTCTGTAACTTTGTGCAACTTTAGGGTTTATACTTTCTAAAGCACTTTCAACTATGTTATGTATTTCAAGAATATTAATTTCATTCTTTTGTAAATCATTAACATTTTTATTCACAAAATCACAAAGTCTTTTTAAATCTTCATCAGAAAATGTAACAAGCATTCTTGCTGCAGATTTTTTTACGGCATCAACAACTTTTTGTACATTATATTTTTCTCTTGTACCATCTTTTTTTACAATACAAACGTTTTCTAATTTTGATGCGCTTTCAATGACCTGCTTAGCAAACATTGCATTAGATTCATGTACTCTCTTTATAATATCATTTACATGTGTGTTGGATATGCCAACTACATTTTCCTTCCCATTATTAACCGCATTCTGCATAATAAAATCTCCTCAGTCTCGTAAGTCATGCTCTCATTAAGTATTCCGACTGTTACGGTTGCGGACCAGTGAGGGACTTTCACCCTTACTTCCCTTAATCTCTATTCAATTATTTTATCATAAAACAATCCAAAAATTAATATTTATTTGAAAAAATAGATCCTTTGACTGATGAAATATGTAATGAATTGAAACATTTTATAAATTTTATTACTAAAAGCCTGTTAAATCAAACGTCATGGTATATGCAAGTTTTTATTTTAAATATTAAATCATGATAAGAAGAATTAACATTTGTAAAATACAAAACAAAATTACATAAAATATTTTATAAACAAAAATAATAATTTTAAATTAAAATTATCAGCCCCTAACGAAAGTGAGTAATCAATGTAAGCGAAACAATAACAAGCGTGCATTTGTTTGAGCGTATGCGAGTTATGCACGCTCTAGTTGAGCTTTTACTTTTGATTAACGAGC
>CASGEL010000022.1 GCA_949300485.1 uncultured bacterium | reverse complement strand
TTTTATAATAATCTGATTGATATCTAACAATTAAACAAAAAGGTTGTACAAATAGTACAACCTTTTTTATTTCTATACACAATTCATATACTTAGCTGTTTACGGCTTCCATACAATCTTTACAAATACCGTCTTCATTTAAGTCGCGATACTTCCAGCATCTTGTACACTTTTCGCCTTGAGCTTTTGTAACCCAAACTGTATAACCTTCTTCATTATGTTCATTCAGAACATCTGAAGGTTTACTATCAGATAAATGAGCCTGTGAAACTATATAAATATCAGCCAAATCAAATTCATTTGCCTTCAAGACTTCAGAATCATCAGCCTTAATCCACACAGCAACCTCTAAAGAGCTCCCAACTTTTTTATCAGCTCTCAATGGTTCAATTGCACGAGATACGACTTCACGTGATTTCAAAATTTTTGTAAAATCTTCTTCCAATTTAGCATTGTTCCATTTTTCATTAACTACAGGCCAATCTGATAACAATATACTTATCAATCCGCCTCTTTGAACTTCTGGAACATTCTGCCAAATATCTTCGGCCTGATGAGGCATAACCGGAGCCAAAATTCTCACTAGAGCCATCAAGTTTTCAAATAAAACAGTCTGACAAGCTCTTCTTGATAAAGACTTTTTACCGGCAGTATATAATCTATCTTTTACAATATCAAGGTAGAATGAACTTAAATCAACCGCTGCAAAATTTTGAAGACATTGGAAGTATTTATAAAATTCATAATTTTCAAATGCTTCCGTTACATCAACAATCAATTTATTCAATTTATGAAGTGCAAATTTATCAATATTTTTTAATTCATCATACTGAACATAATCAACTGACGGATCAAAATCAAATAAATTACCGATTAAAAATCTCGCAGTATTTCTTGTCTTTTTAAAGATTTCTGTAAGCTGTACAATAATATTATTTCCGATTTTGATATCATTTCTGTAATCAACTGAAGCTGCCCACAATCTTAAAATATCTGCACCATAATTTTTAATAATATCATCCGGTCTTATATAATTGCCTAAAGATTTAGACATTTTTCTGCCATCTTCACCAAATACAAAGCCATGAGTAAGAACTTGTTTATATGGAGCTTTGCCTTGAGTTGCTATAGATGTTAATAAAGAAGACTGGAACCAACCCCTGTGCTGATCAGAGCCTTCCAAATACATATCAACAGGTGTATGACCTAATTCTTCAGAACGTTTATCAACAACCGCTCTCCAGGAAATTCCAGAATCAAACCATACATCCATAATATCTTTTTCTTTTTTGAAATGAGTCTTTCCGCATTTTGGACAAACAAAGCCATTTGGCAATAACTCTTCTGCAGAATATTTTACCCAGGCATCAGAACTTTCTTTTTCAAATATTTTAGCAACATTTTCAATAGTTTCATCCGTACAGATAACTTCGCCGCAATCCTCGCAATAGAAAATCGGAATCGGCACACCCCAGGCTCTTTGACGGGAAATACACCAATCAGATCTGCCCTCTACCATGTTGCCTATACGATT
This sequence comes from uncultured bacterium, assembly GCA_949300485.1. GTDB lineage: Bacteria > Cyanobacteriota > Vampirovibrionia > Gastranaerophilales > Gastranaerophilaceae > Zag111. The sequence continues at coordinate 8,212 of CASGEL010000022.1, read as the reverse complement.
TTCACCACTTGCAGGAATCCATTTAACGCCATGGATAGCATCAAGCGTTATATCTCTAAACTTATCAACTTTTACAAACCACTGCGGAGTTGCCCTATATATAACTGGTTTTTTACATCTCCAACAATGCGGATAACTATGCTGAATATCCTGTTGCTGCAATAATGCACCGCAATTTTCCAGCATTTCAATTACCATTGAATTTCCTTTGTAATAAGGAACTCCAACCAATTCAGGAATACCTACGGTTTCAGTCCAAATACCTTGTCCATCCAAAGGTGAAAAGACTTCAATTCCGTATTTACAACCAACCTCATAGTCTTCCAAACCATGACCCGGGGCAGTATGAACAGAACCAGTACCTGCATCCAATGTAACATGCTCTCCAAGAATTATAGGAGATTTTCTATCAACAAGAGGATGTTTTGTATTTAACAACTCTAAATCCTGCCCCTTACAAGAACCCAAGACCTTAATATCAGATTCTTCCCAGCCAACATCTTTAAGGAATGAACCCAATAATTCAGTTGCCACAACATAAACATCTCCTTTTAAAGGAGCTTTAGAAGTCTTATCTTCATTTACTCCCTTCTCATTTACCCCCTCAAAGAATGTATATTCAAATCTTGGGTGCATAGATATTGCCATATTTGACGGAATTGTCCAAGGAGTTGTTGTCCATATTACCGCATAAACATTACTGCTTGGGAGATCTACAACCTGTTGTATCTTCCTTACGCTATCATCGTCAAATTTAAATCTTACATAAATAGAAGTTGAAGTGTGATCAGCATATTCAACCTCAGCTTCAGCTAAAGCTGTTTCACAAGAGGCACACCAATATACAGGCTTCATACCTTTTTCAATGTAACCTTTTTTGAACATTTCACCAAAAACACGAACTTGTTCAGCTTCATACTCAGGATCGATAGTCAAATACGGATGTTCCCAATTACCAAGAACACCGAGTCTTTTAAATTCTTTTTCCTGACCCTTTAAGTTTTTATGAGCAAACTCTCTGCATCTTGCTCTTAGTTCGGTTTCGGTAATAGAATGCCTGCCGCCTTTTAGATTTTTAACAACAGCATTCTCAATAGGAAGGCCATGCCCGTCATAACCGGGAACATAAGGGGCATAAAAACCTCTTTGAGATTTATATTTTATAAGAATATCTTTTAAAATTTTATTTAATGCTGTTCCAACGTGGATTTTTTCGGAACTCAAATATGGAGGGCCGTCGTGCAATACAAAAGAATTTGATTTATCACGCTCGCCAATCATTTTTTCATAAATATTATTTTCTTCCCAAAACTTTTGGATCTCTAATTCTCTAACTGTAGCATTTGCTCTCATTGCTAAAGTTGTTTGAGGAAGATTAAGAGTATTTTTATACTCGGTTTTAGTACTTTCTGTCATATTGCTATTCCTCTGCTTTGTTTATCACTTTATCACAAATCTTTTTTAAATCTGACAAATTCTCTGATTGTTCGTCATCAGATTCTTTTATAAATAATTTCATTTTATCATAATCAAATTCATTTTCCCAACGAGCAATAACCACTGTTGCAACACAGTTACCGACAAGGTTAACTGTTGTTCTGCCCATATCAAGTATCTGGTCGATACCTAATAAGATAGCAACACCTATAATCGGAATATTAAAGCTTGCTAAAGTTCCTGCAAGAACGACTAAAGATACTCTTGGAACACCTGCTATCCCCTTACTTGTAAGCATTAAGGCAAGCATCATCAATATCTGCTGATTTAAATCCAAATTAATCCCACAAATTTGAGATGAAAAAATAACAGCCATGGCTAGATACAGAGTGCTGCCGTCTAAATTAAAGGTATAGCCCGTAGGCATAACAAAACTTACAATATTTTGCGGAACGCCAAATCTTTCCATTATTTCAATAGCTTTTGGGAAAGCAGCTTCGGAACTTGCGGTAGAAAATGCCAAAATTGCAGGCTCCTGAATAGCCTTTAACAAACTTCTAAACGAAATTCTTGCATACTTGCAGGCAATAAAAAGAACGATAACAACAAACACTGCAAGAGCAACATATAAAGAAAATATTATTTTTGCGTAATTTTTCAAGATTGATAAACCGTTCATTCCAACAGTTGAAGCAATAGCACCAAAAATACCTAAAGGCGCAAAATACATAACATATTCGGTAAATTTAAACATTATTTGTGATACTGAATGTAAAACATCCATAACCGGTTTGGCTTTTTGACCGACTGCGCAAATAGCAATAGCCATAAATATCGAAAATACCACTATTTGCAACAAATTACCTTCAGACATTGCCTGAACAATACTTGTAGGGAAAACATTAACGATCATCTCAGATATTGATGTATGAGGTGTTGTAACAGCCATTAAGCCGGCTTCTTTTAACAATTCCGGATTAGCAACAGTACCGGTTACAAAACCTTTACCAGGATTAAATAAATTTCCCATAGTCAAACCGATAATCAAAGCCAGCGTTGTAACAACTTCAAAATAAATAATGGTTTTAACACCAATTTTCCCGAGTTTTTTAACATCACCATGCCCTGCAATACCGGTTACTAAAGTTGCAAATAATAAAGGTGCAATAATCATTTTTACCATACGTAAAAATATCAATGCAAAAGCACGCATTTTTACCGCCATATGTGGGGCAAAATGACCGAATAACACTCCCGCTATCAGGGCAATAAATATCAATAATGTAAGCTTTGAATGTTTCAATCTAACCTCTTAATTTTGATTATAAAACAAACATGCTACCTTACATATTTCACTAGATAATTTTGTAAAATTTGTTAAAGTTACTGATTCTCGGAATTCTCTTTTCTCCGGCGCTGATCGTGCTTATATTCGGCATACACAAGGAAAATTAATAATAAATAATTCAACTTACGCCAAAGAGGATTGTCATTTGTAAAAAATCTAAAATCATCCAGCATTTCTAAATCTTCTAAATATTGCTCGTATCTTTCTACGTTTTCTTTATTTAAAATTTCTTTTTTATGATTTTCAATTTTGTATAGTTCACCATTATAATCTCTGCCGAGAATATAAGATTTCGTACCGTCATTTAAAAGAATCCTAAACTCATCAACACTGTCAGGAGAAAATATCGCTTTGTATTTGATAAATTTACTATTTTCGCCCAGCCTAAACCTACCGCATATAGTATCTTTATTATTTTCATCCAACTTCATTTCCAAATTAACGGTTTGATTATCCAAACTAAAATCCAAAGAAAATTTATCTTCGCCAATAGCCTTAATTTTCGGCTGCTCCAAATCATATAAACTGTTTAAATGATAAAATGCCGCACTTTTCCCTGTTTCTTTTCGCATTTTCTGGACATCTTCAAAAAATTCATCTCTATCAAGTTCTTCTTCTGACAGAGTGTTTGAACTAAAAAAATCCTGAACAAGAGGTTCGTTTTTCAAAGTAAAAAATACCAACGTAAATAACATTGTCTTCCTTGCCCATTCAGGAAGAGGTTTTCTATTATTACCTTCATTATTGCCATTATCATAGTTGCCCAATTTGCCGGAGGCAGAACTATTTATCGAGGAACTGTTTTTAAAATAAATATTATTTTTATTATATTGTGTACTGTTTATCGACTGTATTCTCATTACTTTAACATTAAAATCTGAAAAAAATTTATTTTGCCATATTATTCTTGAAAAAAATATAATTCTAATCTATAATTTTCGTGAAGATTGGTCAAATAGTTAAGAAGAAAGGAGAGTTTATTATGTGGGAAAAAGATATTAATATCCACGAAGTAAAAGAAATCAGAACAAGAACAACTGTTTATTTCGGAGTTGGAGCAATCCAAAAAATCAATGAGATAGCAAAAGATATAAAATCAAAAGGTATAGATAAAGTTATAGTAATGTCAGGCAGAAATGCATATAAAGCAACAGGCGCCTGGGATGTTGTAGAAAAAGCGTTAAAAGAAAACGGCATAGGTTATGTAAATTTTGACCAGGTTACACCAAACCCTACAACACACCACGTTAATGATGCTTACAAAATGGCAAAAGAATTCGGAGCAAAAGCTGTTATCGCAATAGGCGGAGGATCCCCTACAGATGCAGGAAAATCTGTTGCAATCTTACTTGAAAACCCAGGCAAAACAGCTGAAGATATTTACGATTTTACCTTCACTCCGGAAAAAGCTGCTCCTATTATCTCAATTAACTTGACTCATGGAACAGGAACAGAAACTAACAGATTTGCAGTTGTAACAAATTTAGAAAAAGATTTCAAACCAGCAATTGCTTATGATTGTATATACCCTATGTATGCAATTGATGATCCGCAATTGATGACAAAATTATCACCAAAACAAACAAGATATGTTTCTATTGACGCAGTTAATCACGTTGTGGAAGCTGCAACATCTTTAGTAGCATCTCCATATTCAATTACACTTGCAAAACAAGTTATTGAACTTGTTGCAAAATACTTGCCAAAAGCACTTGCAAATCCTGAAGATTTAGAAGCCAGATATTTCCTTGCATATGCAGCAATGATGGGCGGAGTAAGCTTTGATAACGGATTATTACACTATACTCACGCACTTGAACACCCTCTAAGCGCAGTAAAACCTGATTTGGCTCATGGTTTAGGATTAGCAATCTTGCTGCCTGCTGTTATCAAAACTATCTACAAAGATAGAGCAGCAACTTTAGCAGATATTTTGGCTCCGATTGTACCGGGACTTACAGGAGATCCGTCAGAAGCTGAAAAAGCTGCCGATGGTGTATATGCTTGGTTAAAATCAGTTGACGTACCGGAAAAACTTGAAGATATGGGATTTAGTGCAGCTGATGTTGATAAATTGACTGATCTTGCATTTACAACTCCATCTTTAGACGGTTTGATTAACATTGGACCAAGCGGAAATTCCAGAGAAGTTGTTCGCAACATTTATGAAAATTCTCTAAAAGCTTAAATATTAACTTTTTTATATTGAAAAGCGGACGAATAAACACAATTCGTCCGTTTTTTTGTTAATATATTTTAAAATATTAGCCAAATTACGCAAATATAAATATTCACAAATTTTAAAACAAAAAAAATCCAAGGAGTCATAATGAAAATAGAAAGCATTACCCCGAATTTTCAAAACATAACAAATACACCGCAAAAAAAGAATGTATACAACACCTCCGCTGAAATAAAAATAGAAAACAAAGAACAATTACCTTTACCGACGACTGCTCAATACTTAGCATTTACCGGAGGATACAGCCTGAATTTGGCTGAAACAATAACAAATTTGGACAAACTTGCTCAAAAATATCCTGACCTTTACCCCAAAAATATCAGAGAATGGGCAGGAATGATTCTTGAAAATGGTAATAAGAATAATGAAACTCTTATCGGAATTCATAAAAAACTTTATGAAAATATTAAGGACTGTTTTAGTTTACAAGAATTAAAAACTCGATTTCCTGAATTCAAAGATGTAAAATCCGTAGATGAAGTTGAATACCAGCCTGATACATTAATTGACGATATACAAAAAGGAAAAATCGAAGTTTTTAATCCTGAAGAAGATTTATCACTGCAAATAATCAAATTATACTGGGGCGAAGGATTTTCTCTGAATGATTTAAAAGCATATACAGGCGGAAAAGATTTAAATTACACAATGGAAAAATTAAATATTCCTAAAGTTAATCGCCACTACGGTCATATATTAAAATTTTCAGACCCGGAATATAACGAACGTCTGACAAAACAAATGGCGCAAAAAAGAATGGAATCTATGGATATAAAAGCACAAAAAGCTGACGGAGAACCTGTATATATCAAAAGAGGTCCATTATCCGCCGAACACAGGCAGCATATTTCAGAAGGATTGTTGAGATATTATCAGCAAAATCCTGAAAGAATTTTTGCAATGTCAGAACGTCAAAAACAATTCTATAAAGATAATCCTGAGCAATCTCAAATGCTTCACAGAGTAATGGTTAAAGCTTGGAATGTTTTTGGCGCAGACAGAATTAAACAAGCCCTTTCTAAGTTTATGAAAAACAAAGGATTTAAAAATATTACCGCAGATGACTTTGAATACCCGACAGAACTTAATAAAGAAAAATCTATGGCGATGAAACAATTTTGGGCATCAAATGAATGGGCAAGAAAATCTTTCTCAAAAAATATGGAATATGCCTGGAAAAAGGTTAAAGAAGAACAAAACATGAGTTATATCGTTGATATAACCCCAAAGGCATTTAAAAGAAAATTCTTTATTTGGGCGCAAAAAGAAGGCATTGACACTTCCGCTGTTTCATTTGAAGATTTAAGATACTTCCCTCACAAGCCCGAGTTAAATATTCCTCAAGAGTCCTCCGCAAGCAAATATACACCAAAATTTATTGATGCTTGCCCGGGTGATGAAAGCCAAAAAGTGGCAAATACTTACCAGCTTAGTTTAATAAAATTCGGACATCTCTTAAAAACTATTGACAATTCAAATGTTTCAAAAGATACAAAATACTTAGCCAAAGATATCAGAGATTATTTGAAATACTCACTATTTGATTTTTCAAAATTACAAGGAGGTATTCCTTCTGTCAGAGTTTATGACGCACACGAAATCCAACGAATTTATGTAACTGTACTTACAAGATTGATGGATCAGCATGAAAATAAATTAATTAAACAGTTAGATGAACTGCTAAATAAATCTTATGAATATTTAGACAAAAATTGGCACCAAAATGAACCTCTGATGCTGCAACCTAACGCATTCAACTTTTAACAAAACAAGTTATTATATTAAAATAATATAAAGGAATACGCAAAAGCCTTGATTTGTAATATAATTGAGATAACGGACAGTAAGAAAGAGGGTAAAAAATGATTGATAAAACAGCAATAATTCATCCTTCTGCACAAATAGCAGATGATGCAATTATCGGACCTTATGTAGTAATCGGTGAAAACGTAAAAATAGGAAGCGGAACAAGAGTAATTTCAAATGCTCATATTGAATATGCAGAAATAGGAAAAAATTGTACAATATCTCCGTTTGCTACAATAGGCTCTGAACCGCAGGATTTAGGTTACAAAGGCGAACCTACAAAAGTTGTCATTGGAGATGAAACAATTATCAAAGAAAACGTAACCGTCCACAGAGGAGCTGCTTGCGGAGATTTTACAACCAGAATAGGAAATAAATGTCTGTTAATGGTAGGCTCTCATGTTGCCCACAACTGCGTTTTAGCAGATCAAGTCATTTTAGCAAATCTTGTTACACTTGGCGGGCATGTTCATGTAGGATTTGGAGCATTTGTTGGCGGAATGAGTGTATTCCACCAAAACATAAGAATTGGTGATATGGCAATAATCAGCGGATTCTCTGCTTCACGTCAAGACATCCTGCCATATTCAAAAGGAGAAGGCAGACCGCCTGTTCCAAGAGGAATAAACGTTATCGCAATGAAACGCAGAGGAGTACCTCTAGAAATCAGAACTGCTACAAATGAAGCTTTTAAATTATTAATTTCTGAAGAATATAATACATCTCAAGCTATCGAAAAAATTAAAGCAGAAATTCCTATGAATGAATATATTGAAAAAATGATAGATTTCATTCAAACATCAAAACGGGGAGTTTTGCTAAAATCTCATAAAACAGGACATGAATGCCTGGAAGACGAATAAAATAATCCAATTTAATATTTTAACTCTAATTAATCGGACCACTGCAGGATATGCGGTGGTCTACATTTATATTGTACTTAATCCCCGAAAACATGTTCAAGATGACATGGGTAAATATTTAGAGTGACGTAATAAGAGATGCTGAAACAGCTAACGCATACAAGTTCAGTCGGCTCGTGCCTCGCCGCTTCATTTTGTAAAGTTCAGCATGACAGGGGTAAATATTTAGGGTGACAAAACAATAGTCAAAGTGATATAATATTTCACATACGACATACATTGGTAGCATAATGCCCACTCCGGCCGAGGAGAGAAAAACGCGGCGGGATTATTACTAATTCCGCCGCGAAATAATGTAAAGCGTATCAAGTGATTCGGTCACTTGACATTTAAAAGAAAGTCTATTTTGCAGATGTCAATACGTATTTAGCAGCATTTGAAGCCGGTTCAACTGTTGCATCGTGGAATACGATTGGGAATACATCTGTCATGTTACGAGCATTGTTTTTAACAACG
>CASGEL010000021.1 GCA_949300485.1 uncultured bacterium | reverse complement strand
GGGAACAGAGGAAAGTAAAAAAATCTGGGAGGAGAACGCACAATTTTGGGATAATGCAATGGGTGACGAATCTAATGAATTTCACAGAGAGGTAGTGCGCCCCAAAGTAACGGAACTTCTATCTCCTAATCCTGCGGATTACATTTTGGATATTTTGTAATCCATATAAAATGTAATGCAATTCCTTTATTAGAGAGTGTTTTGAACTATAAAACAAAGTTGTTATATGTGTAATCAATTTGCTCTTGGTCTATTCCTATATAACGTAAGGTTATTAACTGACTTGAATGGTTAAATATTTTTTGCAGGAGTGCAATGTCTCTAAATTGTTGATAGTGATGGTATCCGAAAGTTTTTCTCATAGAGTGTGTGCCTATTTTTTCTTCTAGTCCGACTTTTTTACAAGCATCTCTTATCATATAATATGCAGTTATTCTGTTGTATCTTCTGCCCCATAGGGATTTAAACAATGGCTCTTTGTCTCTTTTGCCTTTGACATAACCAGCAATTAAGTTTTTTAATTTATCATTAAGTGGAAATTTTTTGTATTTCCCTGTTTTCTTTTCCACGATTTGAATATAGTTTTTTCCCCTGACATCCCCGACATTCAGGGCAACAATGTCTGAAATTCTAAGACCGCTATTTGTACCAAACACAAAAAGCAGGTGGTCTCTAGTGCTTTGTTTTTCAAGATATCTTTCGACTTTTTCGACATCTTTTTTACTTTTAATAGGTTCAACTGTTGTCATTTTCTCTCCTTTCCTTTGACCTGATTACATACTTGTTGAGGGATTATTCCCCTAAGAAATTTTCGGTCATACTTAGGATTTCTTCAAAGTCATCAGGGGTAAGTTGTAAATAAGGTCTTGCAGGGATTTCGACAGATTTGTTTTTGCCGGCTTGACCGCCGAGTTGATGAATTGCTGCATATTCAAGGTTTGAACCCATAACAGCAGAATCATCGTCATAATATGTATTAACAGAAGATGCAAGTTGACCTGAAATCTGTAAAATCATGCCGGGCCACTGTTTATTTTTTGTCCGTTGCTTAATTGTTGATTCCGATAATTCTGTCCACTTATCAGGTCTGCCCTCTTCTTTAAAGTTTTCTTCGGTAGAATATGCGAAAATACCTGCGATGTTTTTCATTAATGGTCGCAGGTTTTCGCTTCGTTTTGCCAAATCAAGTAATCTTGATTCAACCTCTTTATTATCAAGTTTTATTTCAATTGGTTCACTCATCTAGTGTTCAACAATCTTAATATACTTTGAAAATTTACTATTTACATATTCATTGAATTTATCAATGGTAGTTTTATCCCATTGATTACATACATACCATATTTGACCGTTACAATTAATTTCTGTGTATCGTTGCACTTTGTCAATATCTTGATTATACTCTTTTATCAAGTCTCCAGAACTTGAAGCAAAGGTTCTTTCGAAATTATTCTCTTCAAAAAAAGCAAAATCAGAACTACTTAAAATATTGTTACTAATCAAGTATTGAAGTGTAATTTCTGGAACTCTGGCTTTTGGAATATTAGTTTCTTTTTTATTTGAAGAATTTATAAATATAATGTCATAACGTGTATAATCTTTACCAGTTTTTTCTAGTGTAGAGTTTGAACTTATATCGACAATAAGTTTTAAAAGTGGTTCTTGTATTTTTTCGTAATCTTCTTTTATGCTTATTTTATGGCATTTTTTTAATTCTTCTAAAATGTTTTCTAAGTTCATAAATGACCTCCTATAAAATACTTTGTACTTACATTATAATACATAATATGTAAATTGCAAGTATTTTACAGTTTATAACTTTACGTTTATTTGCATAAATCTTCTTTAATAGGATAATTAGCAATCAAAAGTTCTTTATAAACTTTATTAGCTCTATTAGTCCCCTCTCTGTTATTGATTCCGTTTTGTCTTTCAACTTCAATCATTTCGTATCCTTTATATAATTCTCGGACTTTTGGAGAATCATCATAGGAAAGAAGAAAACGACCTTTGATGTCTTTTAAAACATCTCTTAAACGTTCATGGTCGAAATCAGTAGTTGATGTTACTTCATAGCCACAACCTGAAGTATAAGGTGGATCACAATAGAAAAATGCATCTTCAAAGTCATATTGTTTGATTAATTTCTCAAAATCACGATTCTCAATCATAACTTTATCAAGGCGTTCGTGAATTGCATCAATTTTAGTTAAAATATTGCGTTGAGATTTTGAAGCTCCACCACAAGATTTTTTTACAGTTCCAAAAGTATCACCACGACCACCAAAAGAACGTGTTATTAAAAACAAGAACTGTGCTGCTTTTTGAATATCGGTAATAAAAGTGCCATTCAAAAATTGAAAGAACATTTCACGAGAGCCAAGAAGATATTTTAATTCTTCTTTTAAGGCATTAGGATGATATTTCACGATTCTAAAAAGATTAACTAATCTTCCATCTAAGTCGTTGTAGATTTCTAAATCTGCCCATCTGTCCTTATAAAATAAAACCCAACCACCACCACCGAATGGTTCAATATACGATTTTATGTCTTTAGGAATAAGTGGAGCGATTGTTTTTCTTAGTAATCTTTTTCCACCAACCCAATTAATTAAGCACTTTCTATCTACAGTCATTTAATACTCCTTTTATACTTGTTTTAATAGTGTTCAAATATCATTCAAACCGCTGTCTTGGATTATTCGGGGTGTCGAAAAGTTCTCAGCTTCCCGACACCTTACGGGTTACGCTTCGCTTCACCCTTCCGAAAATCCGCTTGCAGGATTATGAGACCAACCAACATCCGGGGCAATTTTTTTACCGGTCAATGGATCTGTGTAAACTGTAACCGGTTTGTATTCTCCTGATTTTTTCGAGACGAGTCGCATCTCTTGAGAGAGTGTTCCTGTTGAATCACTTGGTTTTATATTCTTTTTTTGCAGGTTGTAATTAGACAGAGCATTTACTCTACATCTGCATCTCCAACCGTTTGGAGGGTAAAAACTAGCCCAAAACGGGTCATCATACCTGTAAACCAATCCATGAAGCTGTGCGTGTTCAGGTCTTGTTTTGCTATCTAATACTGCGACATATTCCCAATAAGGACGATTGTCTGTATTATCCATTTGCGTTTTATATCGCCCTGTCATATATGAAGTTTGCATATTGACGGCATAGATTGTTTTTAGACGATACATTGAACCAAGTTGCACTTTTTCGGCATTGCCTTGAGTATCAACTACAATCTGTTCACCCCACCAACCTTTTTTTTGCAGGGTAGGTTTAAGTTCTTTTTGAAATTCTTGAAAAGTTTTCCCTTCTTCAAGAGCCTTATCTAATGCAGAACGTATATCTTTTAATATGTCTTCTCGCATAACTTTGGCAACAGTAAAAGTCTTTTTATGTGCATCCTGCCACAGCTCGTACCAATCCCAAGTATATGTTTGTCCTTTTTTCTTGAAATATTTTATTGCTGCAGTAGGAGCTAGTTTAAATAAACCTTTAAGTTGAACCATTTTCAACCTCTGCCGCTTGGTTGCTCGCATTAAACGGGTCTGCGGTCTTGGACTTCTCCAAGCCCTCCGCCCTCTGCTCGCAATCCGCAATTTTTCTTGCAACAGCTTCAGCAACATTTACAGTAATTGCATTTCCTGCCATCTTATATAATCTGCAATCCGCCAGACCAATATCTCTTGCGACTTTTACCATTTCATCAGGAAATCCCTGTAATCTAAAGCACTCAAGAGGTGTTAATCTTCTTATACGATAATCATCAATTGTTCCCATATTGCAGTTTGTATCAAGAGTTTGAGAACAACCTTTACCGACACGTCCCCTTCTTGTTTTAGATTGAGGATAAGCTAAATTAATACCATCACCAATGCAAGCCTCATCAAACCCTTTTTTAGTTCCGTTTCGAACTTTCATTAAGGGGGTATCTCCTGCAACTTTTAGAGTTTCAACAATATCTGACTGTTTATATTTATCAAATCTTGGCTTATTAATAAAATACAAACCTGTTTTTCCACCTTGTCCTCCACCATTTGATGTTAAACAGGTGCTTAATCCATCAGTAAAATAAACTCTATTTCCTTGAGAATTACCTATTGTAGGTGGGATTTGTTTTATTCTGACTTCGCTATAATTTTCTGAATTGCTTCCGGAGAGAGGAAATATTTTTCCGGTACATTCTTTTCCATAACATCCAACAATGTACACTCTTTCCCTGTTTTGAGGTACTCCGAAGAACTTAGAATTAAGTAGTTGCCATTGTACGCTATACCCAATGTCGGAGAGAACTTTAAGTATTGTTTGGAAAGTTTTGCCTCCGTCGTGATTAAGTAAGCCTTTAACGTTTTCGAGAATAAAATATTTGGGTCGTTTGTCTTTAAGAATCCGTGCGACTTCAAAAAACATTGTACCTCTTGTGTCTTCAAATCCTCGTCTTTTTCCAGCAATTGAAAAAGATTGACAAGGAAATCCTGCACATAAGATATCGAAATCGGGGAGTTCTGATGTGTTGATTTTTCTGATGTCATCGTAAAATAATTCCTTATCATTTTTGAAATATGCTCGATATAGTTTATTCGCATACTCATCGTTATCGCAAAAACCTATACTCTTGAAGCCAGCTCTTTCAAGTGCAATTTTAAAACCACCAATACCTGAGAATAAATCAAGAAAGCGGAGGCGAGCAGAGGCTGGAGAGGCTTGCGTTGAGCAAGACTCGGAATGCTGTTTATTGCGAGCCCCCAAGTTAGTTAATTGTTTATTCAAGACCATCACTCCTTCCTTGCAGTTCACACAAGAACAAAGCCTTTTGAAGAGTTTGCTCAAATTGTTTAGAGTGAAGGTTCTTATCGGTTAATAGTTCATAAACTTCGTTAAAATCCTCACAATCATCAATTAATGCAATTAAAGGAGAAATCATTTTTTGAGCTTGTTCAGATAATTTATTGTCTGAAATAAACTTGTATAAATCTTCAATTTGTTCTTGTCCGGGACCGGAAGCATCTTCTTTGAATTCACTAAACTGAGAATTTGTTGCAGGTATAATATCTTCTCGGATATCAAAATCCTCTTCTTCAAGACCGTATGCTTTTATGAAATATTCTTTTGTAAATTTAACTCCAGTTTCAGAAAGTATTTTATCCCTTTGAGCTAAAGTTAAATCAACATCTTCCGGTTCGTACATCTCAAACACCGGAACATCTTGATTTGAAAAATTTATTTCATAAATCCATTGAATCAGTTGATTGATTACACTTTCAACAAGTTTTCTGTCTGCATCAACAATATCTTGTCTTATTGCAAAGTGTGTATTTGATGCAGCATAACTACCTGTTGAGCCTATTTCAGTAGTTAGAGTTTGACCTAATATAGCTTTCGAAATTTCAGCATTCATTTTATCAATGAGCTTTTCATAAATTTCTGCTGAAGAAGATTTATTAGCCTCTTGGATTTCTACTGAAGAATCATCAGGAATTACTGCAATTGCATCCTGAACCATATCTTCTAACATATCTGCTAGAGTGTTCGTTTCATCCTTACTTGCACCCCTTGGGTGTTTTCCTATTAAGTGAGGCATTCCGTATTTTTCTGTAAATACAACCCAAAACTTAAGTCCACCCTTTTTAAATGTTACAGACCAAAAAACACGAGAAAGAGTTCTTTCACCATATGGATTGTTGTAACTAGGATTATTTTGAGCAAGTAAAAACTTTTTATCCGGGACTATTTCTCCGTAATAATTATCTTTAGTTCTGAATTTAAGATTATTATCGTCATCAAAACAGAACCATTCAGGAGGTTTTGCAATAATCTTTGCAGGCAGAACATGACCAGAAGAACTTTTCTTCCATATAATTTCAAGCGGCTGATAACCGAATGATGTAGCATCTAAAATATCAGAGATTAGTTTATGGATATTTAATTTTTTTAGTAATTCTTCTATCTCTACAGCATTCTTATCTTTATCTAATCCTCTGTTAATTTCCCAATCAAGAGATAAAACACCCGATTTTCTAGATTGAATACACGCAAAAACGTGAGGGTCACAAAGAAGTTCTTTGTAAATTCTAATATCTTTGCCTTGTTTGCGTAAAACAATGTCAGGATCAGGAAGAATATTAGCGAGCGAATAAAAATTCAAAGCTCGCTTGCGTGTTGCAATTTCTTCAGTCAATCCTTTTTTAGAATTGGCTTTTTTAAGTATAGTTTCTTCGGTCATTAAGCCCCCGTATTCTTTTTGAATGTTGAGAGCATATCAACCATTCCAACTTTATAGATATTTTCAAGAACATCTATTTCAAAAATTTCTACACCGTCAACTACTAATTTTGCATAAGTAACTGACATTGTTGTTTCATATTCTGCATTTTCTTGAGGTTTTATATTTCCAAGCGGAAATTCTTTAAAAGTACCTATTAAAAATGCAGTAGCAGGAACTTCCTTAATTCTTCCTGTACCGTTGTATGTTTCTAAGTTTGCACGAACTTGAATCATCGTAGCTAAGAAAGGATTTGAACATACTGCCATAACAGCAGGATAAAGTGCATTCCATTTTATTTTGCACTCCAGTTTATCAATACCTGCGAAAAACTCAGCTGAACCAACCATACCAAGAGCTTTATGTTCTGCCATCTTATGTTTTATCTGTGGCAGTTGAACTTCTTCTGCTCTTCCTAATAAGTTAACACCATTCATATACACATTAGCGTTAGTTAATTTATTAATTTCAATTTTTGACATATAAACTCCAATTTATTTTTTGTAAAGGCCGCATTCTCTTATCTTGACATCCGAATAATGCATAAAGACATACTCCTTACTTATTGCTTGGATTAGTGGGCATTTCAAAATGTTTTTGCAGCTATAGCAGAGGTCATAGTTATCTGTGTGAACTTCAATTTTTCCTTGATTATTTACTATTGCGTACATTAAGATGCTCCAAGGGATTTTAAAAGTTCAATATTGATAAATGACTCAAACGTAATTCTCTCAGCAGGAGTTGGAGGCATAAACTCGATATCGAAAGTTAAATGTCCGTTTGCAATTTCTGTTGCAGGGTTTTTATCTGCATTAAATGAACATTTGCCATCAATCAATGCACCTCTTCCAATAAGTGTTCGAATAAACTGATTAACAGTTTCACAGATAGAATCAATTAAACCATTGTCAATTGGATAATCCATAAACTGAAGCATTGAATATTCAACTGATTCGTGAAGAATATCAGCAGTTCTTCTAACATTAATAAAGTTTGTAGGATTTGTAGATGTCGGGTAAGCAGCTGAACGGTTTCCCCAAGTTCTAAAACCTGAACCGTAAGAATTAAATACCGTTACAACACCACATTCATTTAATGCATTTACTTCAGAAGTCGGGTCATTAATCATAGATGTCAGTTGTCTTTCGACCCCAACAATCCCCTTTATTTCCGTATTAGAAGGCGACCAGTGATAACCTTTCTCAACATCTTTCGCAGCAATAACTCCTGCTAATCTTTGAGAATAAGGTTGCAATTTTATTGAATCGGATTCTGAATCATACACTTTTAAATGCGGATAACACAAAATCAAACGTTCTGAAGATGTATTAAAATTAATCGTGCCTTCTGGACCACGACCACTAATTACATCTTGAACAGTTGCTCCAACAGGTGCATCAACAATACCCATTGCTCGAATTTTATTGCAGAGAGTATTCATTTCAGTCATAACTGCGGCATCTTCACAATAAACAGGAGCAATGATTGTTTTAGGATAATAGCCAAACAAAGAATAACAATCTTCAAAGGCTTTCATTCCTGTTCGTTTACCGGTCTCTGCATCAATACCACCGTTTATATCACTAACGGCAACATCTTCAACAGATTCGTGTTTATCTGGGTCATAAACGTTTATAACAATCGCAATTCCTGCACCTTGGTCAAATATTGCTTTTAAGGCTTGAGGTATTGTGTATCCAGCCTTATGGTTACCAAAATATTTAACAGCTTCGACTTCATTTAATATTAAAGTCGGTGCATTTATTGTTTTATATTCTTCTTGTACATCTTCAATCGGTGCAGTTCCGACAATTCCAACGACAGCGGTTTTTACTGTTGAAATTGTTCTTGCACCTGTTGTTACTTCAATGGTTTCAACACCATGTAAAAAACTTGCAGGCATATAAACTCCTTGGGGTAAATTAAATATCTAAGTCTTGTATGTTAGGGGTGGAGAGCACAAAATTAATACCGTACTGCCAAATTCCACCATTTTCAGAAATGAAAAAATCTTTTGAGGCTGATAATTTAGAACATCCGTCAGGTTCAAAACCAGTTAAAACGGCTTTCACTTTATCAATATATTCATAAGCTCCTGCGTTGAAACGTAGGTTTCTTGTTACGACAGTGATTGAGAATTCTTTTTTGTTATCTTGAGAGATAAATCCAAGAGCATTGGTTGATGTGTAATTGCTTCCCTGATAATGAACCAACAAAGCTCCAATTGGATGGAGTAAGATAAATTCGGCAGGTTTATCCGGGAAACCTTGAACTAAAACTTCAGGAAATGATGTTTTTAATTTTTCAATAATAGCGTTTTCAATCTCTCTAATATTCAAGCATTCTTTCCTTGCTAAAAAGCCTGTCAATTATATCTTTGTTGGTTTTATATTCCTCAGCATTAAAAGATGCGGTTTCAAGAGAATTATTTTCACTTTGCAGGGTAATAACACCTTTTTGAATATCTCTTAAGGTAGCAATTGCATTTTTGTAATTATTTTCAATTACTTCAGGCATTTCATTTTGCATACGTCTTGTATAAAGTCTGTATATGCTTAAATCAATGGCAAGAATTCTCAGTAAAGGAAAGCGGCTCGCCGGCAGAGGCTGCAGGGGGCTGACGGAGTCAGAACCCGAAACGCCGTTTAACGCCGGCGAACAAGAAGGGGTATCTAAGGGTAGAGTATATCTGCCACGCAGATACCCATCGATGAGCGTAGAAGAGTAAAGGATAGCTTCTTGAGCAACAACACGATCGACCTCTTCTTGCCCATCATCAGAAGTGAGCTGTATCAGAGTAGGGGTAGAAGTGTGTGTTTCAATATCTTCGATCGTGCAATAATCCATAACTATATTCCTCGTACAATTCTGATTTCTTGACCTTCAGTTCCTGCATCTTTTGCATATCCGTTTGCTATTGCTGAATCAGCAACTTTAACGGCTCTACCTTCTCCATCGGATGCAATCGCATCTCCGACAGCAATAGTGCCACCGGCTTCAATAAGAAGTGTTCCAAGAACAGCAACAGGAACGTATTGTCCTTTTTCAGTTGTTACATCAACAACACCAAGTGCTTTAGCACCTGCTGTACAACAATTACCGTCAAAGCCTACAAATCTTTTTTGTTGCAGGTCTGCTGCTGCTAATACTGAATCAATCAAAATAGGTGTATAAGTTTTATTTGTTGTCATCAGTACCTCCAGCTTCTCCGTCTTTAACTTCATCTGTTTTTACGGTTTCTGTTTTAGTTTGGTTTTTAGCTGTACCTGTACCTGCTTTTGTTTGATTATTTGCAGGGGGATTGTTTTCAGTCTTCTTGGTGTTATTTTGAGACTGAGTTTTTGTTTTTGAAGGAGTTGATTGATTTGGAAGAAGTTGTACAAAATCTTCAAGACGTTTTGCATAATTATCTACAAGTTCAATGGTTGCTCCTTCTTTGTAAAGTTTCCCATTGTGCATAATGGAGGTGTGTTTAACTTTGTATAATTTAGCCATTAACCTTCACCTCCCTTGTCTTGCTCTGGGTCATAAGCAGGGTCATTTACACTTGAAATCAAGTAGCCTGCTTCTGGACCAACAAGGAATGGTGTATAAATATCAGTAGCTCTGATATATTTAACCTTGTTACCTTCTTTCTGATACTCATCAACTTGAAGAGCATCTTTTTTGCGAACTGTATAACCATATGAAGGGTCATATTCTGTTCTTGAAGAGCCAAGTGCAGGAACATATGCTAAGACAATATTGTCTTGCCATACTCTGACAAAATTACCATCTTTGTCTGAGAAAATAGATTTTCCGATGATAATATTTTCAATTTCAAAGATTTCTTTTAATAAATTAAGAGTTACTAATTTATTTAAATTGTCAGAGATTAACCCTTTTAATTGAGGGTGTTTTTTAAGCAATTTCCAAGCTGACTGCCCAATAATCATAGTATTAGGGTCTTGAGCAATTTTAGCTGATACTGCATCTTTTGCATCTTCAATTACACCTTGAGGGTCTGAATCTTTCCAGTTGAAACAAGATTTTCCTGATAATATAACCTTGTTTTCATTTGGATATTTTGATTGGTCTTGAGCTAAATCTGCACATTGTTTCTCAAGTTTTAGTTTCAAACCTTCAGTTACAACATTTGTAGCGTGCAATTGCAACTTAACTTTTTCGGCTTCCTGTTCTTCACGATAATCAATCGGATAGGATAAGTCGTGTTCAGCTAAAGTAGTTGTATGCTTTTTGAAACCTTGCGGTGAAATAACATTTGAATTAGCTCGGATAGCACGTTCAGTATCATAAAGATTGAATGCTTCTTTGTTAAATTCAAAAATGTCAATTTTTTCTTTCTCAGAAGTGATTTCAGGGAATAAATATTGTGCAACAAATGCATTATTTTTGTACCCACGAGCGACCTCTGAGAGATACGCATTTATGCGTAATTCTTCAAGTCTTCCCATTTAAACTCCTTTTGTATTAATATTTCGGGGTTATTACTTATTTAGTCTTAATAGTGCCTCTTTGAATGAGATGTTGTTTTTTGCTGCCAATGCTTTTGCCTCTTTAAATACTTGCAGGCTGTCCTCATCTGCATTTGCAAATTTTTCAGCATCCTCATCTGTTTGGTCTGCTTGCCTTTCTTTAGTAGCAAGCTCGCCATATTTAATTTGATTTGGTAAGGACTCAATAAAAGATTTAAAGTCAGTAATGACTGCTGAGTCCTCGCCAAATTTCTTGACATTGTCCAATTCCTGTAAAACAGATAAAACAACATTTTTATTTGCAGGGACTAATATTCCCTTATCAATCTGTTTTTCAATGAATTCTTCGAATTCTCTTTTCTTAATGGAATTTTTAATGTCAGATAATTCTTTTTCAATTTCTTCTTTGCCCTGAGCTTTTTCTTTAAATGTTGCCACTTCATCATTCAAAGCTGAAATTTTGTCCTTCAAAGATTTAATAGTTTCAAGTTTTTTGTTATTTTCCTTGAAATTAGCAACCTGTGTTTCCAAATCAGAAACTTGTTTTTTTAAATCTTCAATCTCTTGTTCTGAAAAATTTTCAGGCTCATTATCTTCATTTACCCCTTCGAATTCGTAAGTGTCAGATTCTGCCTCCATAAATTTAATTGCTTCTAAGCCCTTAACTTGTGGCATTGCAGCACCTAAGAATGAAACAGCTTTAAGGTATGCACCTTTACCATCTAAGTTTCTGTACAACTCTACAGATACTTTTTTGTATTTCCCATCATTGACAGCTTGCTCAAATTCTTTTGGAACTTCTTTAAAACTTACTTTAAGTTTTTCTCCGTCTGCTTTTACATCATCAACCCAACCATATGCCGGTCCGGATTGTTGATGGTCGATAGTAATTGGAGCTTCACAGAATGTTGGGTCATAATTTTTCGCAATTTGTGCGATTTCTTTTTTTGTGAACTTTCCTTGAGGATAAGTTCCTGCTTTAAAAACTTCAAAATACTTCATTTAAAAAACCTTTTTCTTTTGTATGACAACTTTAAAAATTGCCCTATACGAAATTCATATATTCACAGTCTAACCCTTGTGCGATATGGGTTTCAAAAGATATGTGCAAAATTTTTTTCTTTGCACAGTTCAATGAATAAAAACTTGTATATATCTTTTGAAAAGCAGTCATAGAAAGATTTAGACTGCTATATATAAGCAAAAAAGAAGGACACGCAGTCCTTTCTTTCGTTTCTTCTTTTAAATCAATAAATTAAGGAGTCTTATGGATTTTATTAATCAAATTTTACCTTTATGTGAAAGCATCGGTTTTCCTGCGTTGGTTTTTGCTATTTGGTATATTTACCATCAATCTCAAGTTAAGGCTTTTGAGAAGATTATTCAGAATAATTTTGAAATCTTAAAAGATTTACTTGAAACCAACCAATATCACGCAGCACTTCTTTCAAGAATTGAAAGTAAAATCGACAACAATCTATGGTGTCCGATTTTAAAAAAGGAGGTTTCATCCCGAAATTTTACAAATGAAAGGAATGCTTGCCGAAGCAAAAAAGAAATATCGCACTCTTGATACAGAAGCATCAGGATTAGTTATTCTTATTCGCTCGCTTTTAAATCCGTATGAAGAAATACAAAAACTTGATATGGATAAAGTTCTTGTGTCTGTAAATAGACTTAAGGACATAACAAAAGAAATGCAAGCTCTGAATGACAAAATTAAAAGATTGGAGTCAGAACTTGAGTAATAAAAGATATTTGCTAAATGAAGCTGAACGTTTATATATATATGAGCTAAATTCAATTGAAGAAATTGCTCGTAAAGTAAATATTTCAACAAAAACAGTCAGTAGATGGAAAGAGCAATTTGATTGGGATCATAAAAAAAGGATGTTTCTTAAATCAAAACAAACATTTCACAATGAAATGTACGAATTTGCACGTAAGCTAATGACTGGAATTATGGCAGATATGGAAGCCGGCGAAAAGGTAGACTCTAGTCGTATGTATGCATTCTGTAAAATCATCCCAATGTTTACTAAGGTCAAAGATTACGAAGATGTTATGAATAAAAAAGATGAAGATAGACCAAAAGGTTTAACCCCTGACTTAGTAAGACAAATTGAACAAGAAGTTCTTGGAATTGTACCTAATGACGACAACGAAGAAGAATAAAACCCCATTTTTTCTACCGTATCAAATGCGGTGGATA
>CASGEL010000020.1 GCA_949300485.1 uncultured bacterium | reverse complement strand
CAACAAGAACAACAAATGTTGGGGTATTAAAACAACTGTAAATAAAGACTTAAATCAACATCTTCATCCTCACTAGAGGAAAGCGCAAGCCGTTATAACTAAACGGCTTGCGCTTCTTTATATTCTAATTATAATTTTGTGCTATAATTTAGATATGGAAGAGAGTAATTTATCAATTTCTATTGCTCATTTATACCCTAAGTTATTAAATTTATATGGGGATATGGGAAATGTTATTACATTGATTAAGCGTTGTGAATGGCGTGGAATTAATGTTGACTTTGAACAAATTAATGTAGGTGATGCCATAAAAGACCATGATCTATATTTTATTGGCGGCGGACAGGATAAGCAGCAAGAGGAAGTGGCTCAGGAATTATTCTCACATAAATCAGAATTGATAGCTCAAAGAGATTCCGGTGCTGTTTTTCTTGGAATTTGCGGCGGGTATCAACTTTTCGGGCATTATTATCAACCGCATGATAAGGAGAAGCTTACGGGTATTTCATTGATGGATGCGTATACTGTTGCCGGAAAAAATCGTTTTATCGGTAATGTTACTGTTAAAACTAATCTTTTGGAACCCAAGACGTTGGTAGGGTTTGAAAATCATAGTGGTTTAACTTATTTGCAAGGAGAAACCAAACCGCTTGGACTTGTTTCTGTTGGTCATGGCAATAACGGTACTGACGGATTTGAAGGTGCCAGATTTAAGAATGTCTTTGGAACTTATCTTCATGGTTCCTTACTTCCCAAAAATCCTCATTTTGCGGATATGTTAATAGAACTGGCTCTTGAAAAACGTTATGGCTATAAAATAACGCTACAGCCATTGGAAGATAAGTTGGAATGGGATGCACATAATTCAGTTGTTAATAAATCATACTAATAATAAAAGACAGGTTTAAAATTCCTGTCTTTTATTAAAATGATTTTTATTTTATATTTTTTACTGCATCTATAACTCGTTTTACTGCATCTTCCGGTGTTATTGCGGTTTTATCTCCCGTTTGACGGTTAACAAATTCAACATTGCCTTCAGATATTGTTTTCCCTACAGTTATTCTATACGGGAACCCTATTAAATCTGCATCTTTAAATTTTACTCCCGCTCTTTCATCTCTATCATCTAAAACCGCTTCAACTCCATTTTTAATTAATTCTTCATATATTTTTACTGCTGTAGTCATTTGAATTTCGTCTTTAGTGCTTACCGGAACTATAACTACGTGGTATGGAGCTATTGATAGTGGCCATTTTATACCATGTTCATCATGATGCGCTTCAACAGCAGCTGCTGCTGTTCTTGAAATTCCAATTCCGTAACATCCCATAATATATGGTTTTGCCTTACCATCTGCATCTAAGTATACAGCATTCATTGGCTTTGAATATTTTGTTCCAAGTTGGAATATATTACCTACTTCTATGCCTCTTGTTACTTTTAGCGGTTTTCCGCATTGAGGACAAAGTTCCCCTGCTTCAACCAGTCGGATATCTGCGTATTTGATTTCTTCAAGACCAAGATCTTTTAAGTTTGCACCAACCATATGAGCATCGTTTTTGTTAATGCCGACAACAAAATTTTTCATTTCTTTTACTGTATTATCAGCTATAACTGTCAGGTTCATTCCCTTTGGTCCGATAAATCCCGGAATTGCATCGAAACCGTTTTCTTTCATAATTTCTTCAATTTCGCCTGATGTTGCAATTCTTATTTCAATTCCGCCGACAGCATTTAAAAGTTTTGTTTCTTCTACAGCTTTATCTGCTCTTATTAGCGCTAATACAGGTTTTTTATCAATAATGTAAACAAGAGATTTTAAAATCAAAGTTGACGGTATATTTAAAAATTGAGATAATTCGTTGATGGAGTGGGTATTTGGAGTATCAATAACTTTTGTTTCATTAAAGTATTCTTTTCCGTCAACTGTTGCTGCCGGTAAATTTGAAACTGCGTGGTTTGAATTGGCTGCATAATCACAATCATCACAGTAGAATACATCATTTTCTCCTGCATCTGTTGTTGTTATTACCATAAATTCATGAGATACATTCCCGCCAATTGCCCCTGAATCAGATTGAACCATTTTTGTATCTAATCCGCAGCGGTTGAATATATTTCTGTAAGCTTGAGCCATATTTTCGTATTCTGCTTCAAGCTCTTCCTGAGATGTTCCGAAACTGTAAGCATCCTTCATAATAAATTCGCGCCCTCTCAAAAGACCAAAACGAGGTCTTACTTCATCTCTGAATTTTGATTGGATTTGATATAGATTTGTTGGAAGCTGTTTATAAGATTTTAAAACATCTCTAGCAATGGCAGTAATAATTTCTTCGTGAGTCGGACCAAGGCACATTTCTCTGTTGTGTCTGTCTTTTAAACGCATTAATTCCTTGCCGTAAGCTTCCCACCTGCCAGATTCTATCCAAAGTTCTTTTGGCTGAACAAACGGCATCAATAGTTCTTGGGCTCCGGCTTTATCCATTTCATCTCTAACTATATTTTCAATTTTTTTCAAAACTCTCCACATTAGGGGTAAATAGTTATATACACCTGAGGTAAGTTTTCTTATATATCCTGCTCTTGCAAGCATTTTATGTGATATAACTTCGGCATCAGAAGGAAATTCCCTCAATGTTTGCACAAATAATTTAGACATTTTCATAAAATAAGTTCCCTTTTTTGCTATTCGAATGCTTATATTTTATCACAAACATGTTTTATATAATATTTAGTACAGATTTACAGTTTTTCTCTAATTTTTGTAAGTTCATTTTTTGCAACCTGTACAGGAACGGATAGCGTTTGGTAATTTCTAATGGCTTCGCTCAAGTATTTTTCACAATTTTTAGTGTCATGTGCTTTTTTGAATACTTGCGCTGCAAGGTAATATAAATCACCTGTTTCAGGACAGTTTGAAAGTGCATTTTGTATTGCATCGCAAGCTTCGGTATATTCTTCCTGTTTTAACAGTAATTTCGATAAAATTCTGTATGCTTCAGAATCTGCTGGGTTCATTTCTATAGTTTTTTTTAAGTATTCTACAGTGTTTAGGATGTCTTTTTGTTCATAATATATAACTGCCAAGTTATAATAAGCCCAACTGTATTTAGGTGACAGTTCAATTACACGTTCAAAATTTTCTTTTGCTGAATCCAAATCCCCAAGTTCTTTATATATATTTCCTATGTAAAAATATGCATACAAGTCTTCATCGTTTATATCAATAGTTTTTTGAAAATTTTCAATAGCATTAAGGTAATCTTTCTTTTTAAAATATACAAGACCAAGATTGAAATACGTGTTTGAATCTTCGGGGTCTTCGTCTATTATCTGATTAAAGCATTGAATAGCTTTGTCATATTCTTTTAATTCAGTATAGACGAGCCCTAAGTTATATATTGCATCCAAAGATCCTGATTCTAGTTCTATTGCTTTAAGGTACGCTTCTTTTGCTTTTGGATAGTTTTTCATTTTTTCATAGACGATACCAAGATTATAAAATATATCATCATCAAAGCTAAAAATCTTCGATAAATGTAGAAGATGCTGCAGGGCTTCTTCATTAAAGCCACAATCCATTAACAAGACTGCCAGTTTCCTTCTTGCTTCATTATTTGAGGCATCTTCTTTAACAAGCCTCTGCAATTCTTCTATTTTATCGAGTTTAGACATATATTGTCACTCTTTGGTTAAATAACAGGTACATCTATTGGATCTATTAAAATTACATCAAGTTTTTCGTTTTGATTTATGTAAACGTGTTCACCTTTTTTAATCAAGTCTGCAACTGTTCCGTAAACAAAATATCCGGCAGTTCCTACCGCTCCACCGATTGCTGCAAATGGAACTACAACATACTGCCATCCGGTATCTGTTACGTTTTTACCCCAATCGATAGCATTTTTTGTTATTGCGCCAGATTTAGAACATGTCTTTTTCCAAGCGTCACCGTAACCTCTGGTTGTTGTAATCCCTCCGTCAAAGGTTAAGTCTGTTCTTCCTACAACATTTAATGTTAATGGGATTTGTCTTCCATTCGGAGTTACAACATGATCAAAGTTTAGGTATAATATTGCACCTTTAGACATCCTTTTAGGTTCAACGATTCCTTTTATATCTCCGCGGATGATTGATCCAGATGGTAAGATTACATCATCATCTGAGGTTTGGTCTGTTAATAATACTGCTGAAAATCCTGAACCTGGAGTGTTGTATGCGCTACTTACATTGTTTAGCATTTTTAGCTCAAGCTTTGTACCTGCAGGTATACGTTTTGTTTTTGCATTTCCGCTAAAAGGCGCTGCAAGTGTTATTTGTGCTGTGAGTAAAAGTGTTAATATGATGCTTAGTATTTTGTTTGTCATAATATGTCCTCTCTTTTCTTGTTGTTGTATTCTATCATATTTTTTTAATTTTGTTAATATATAAATTAATAAAAGCTTGAACTTAGCTTTAGTCCAACAACCCCACTTATTATAAGGATGAGTGATATTATTTTAATTGGATTGACTGGTTCTTTGAATATTATTACCCCTAAAATAGCAATCAATGCTACTCCTACCGCAGACCAAATTGCGTATGCAATGCCTAAATCTATGCTTTTTAAAGCTTGTGATAAATTGAAAAAACTTATTGCATAGCATATGATAAAAACTATGCTTGGTAGAAGTCTGGTAAATCCTTCGGTAAATTTTAATGCTGTGGTTCCGGCTACTTCAAATGTTATAGCCGCAAGCAAGTATAGAAAGCCCATAAAACCCTCCTCAAGACTAATTTATAACACACTATTGTAAAAAAGAAAAGAGCCGCAAAAGGGCTCGTTTGAATTAAGAATAGCTGGAAGTATGAAAAAGATTAATTATATTAAACGTAATATATATCATTTTGAAAATTAGTCATGTGTTTCTATTTATATAGCTCGGGTGTTCTAGTCCTTTGTGAAGTTTTATTTAATCTGTTGTAATAGACTAAAGTTTGTGTTAGTCTGAGGAAGTAATTTTAGATTTAGAGGCTTGGAGAAAATTTATGGAAATACAAAACAGGGCAACTATAGGTGTTTTTGGAGGTTCAGGTTTTTATAGTTTTTTGGAAAATATTGAAGAAATCAATGTCGAAACTCCTTATGGCAGAACCAGTGATAACATTTTTTTAGGTAAGATAGGTCAGCATAATGTTGCATTTATGCCAAGACATGGAAGAGATCATTCTATTCCTCCACATTTAGTAAATTTTAGAGCTAATGTGTGGGCAATGAAATCTTTAGGTTGTAAAAGAGTTATCTCTCCTTGTGCTGCAGGAAGTTTACAAAAGGAAGTCAAACCAGGTGATTTTGTGATTTGCGATCAGTTTGTAGACTGGACGGATGGTAGAAAAACTACTTTTTATGAAGGCCCTCATGTTCAGCATCCTTCTCCTGCGGATCCGTATTGTCCGGAGCTTAGACAACTGGCAATTGAAACCGGTAAAAAGCTAGGTATAAATATTCATGATAGTGGTACTGTTGTTGTGATAAACGGGCCAAGATTTTCTACAAAGGCTGAATCTGCATTTTTTACAAAACAGGGTTGGCAGGTTATAAATATGACAGCTTTTCCTGAAGCTTATTTGGTTAAAGAATTAAATATGTGCCCTTTGAATATTTCCTTAATAACGGATTATGATGCTGGTTTGGTAGGGGATGTGCCTCCTGTATCTCATGATGCCGTTATAGAAGTATTTAATAATAATGTGGCTAATTTAAAATCTCTATTATTTACTATGATAGAAAATATACCGGTTGAATCGCATTGTTCATGTGCGGAAACAGCTCATTTTGATTTGTAAAACAGGGTGTTTATAGATAATGGCAAACTTTATTTTATTTATCGACAGACTTGTAAATTTATATTTATATTTTGTAGTTATGGCATGTTTTTTGTCGTTGGTTCCAAATATAAATATGGATTATCCATTATTTCATTATATATTTATGTTTGCCGGGTTTTATTTCGTTCCTCCTGTATTTGGAATTTCTTTTTCCCCAATGGTAGTAATGGTTGTGTTAGTCCTTATTTCTATGGGATTAAGAAAAATTTATATCAGGTATTATGCGGATAAGGAACCTAAAATTATTGTTCTTACTCAGGATGAGCTTATAAAAAAATTAAATGAGCAAAAACAAAAAGGAGACGGAGAGAAAGATGATAGCAATCAAAATATTAAAAGCGATTTATAACTGTTTTTATATTTATATGCTTATGATTTGTGCAAGGTGTTTATTGACTTGGATCCCTGGATTGAATTGGAATAATCCAGTTTTAGGCGCTTTAAAAGCCTCTGTCGATTTGTACCTTGACTTATTTAAAAAATTTATACCTCCTTTGGGACCTTTCGATTTTTCCCCTATAGTTGCAATGTTTGTGTTAGCTATTATTCAAAATGTCATAATGTACGGAGTGTATTTTCTATTGTCTGCCGCAGGATTAGTAAGATAAGCGAGGATTGAATGAAAATTGTTATATACGGTGCTACAGATATCGGATGTTTACTGGCAACAGAATTTTTTGAAGATCATGATATTACTGTTATTGATAAAGAGGAAAATAGGACAGATGATTTTGATAAATTAGATATAAGTTTTGTCCAAGGAAATGCTTCAGATATGAACATATTAAAAGCTGCTGATATCATGAATGCAGATGTTTTTATTGCTTGTACTCCATTAGATGAAGCGAATATCGTTGCTTGTTTGACAGTAAAGAAAATGAGCGGAATTCGCACTATTTGTTTTGTGTCTAAAGAGGAATATCAAAATGCAATGATGCTGAATAAATCAGAGGATTATTTAGGTGATTTTTTTATTGATTATGTGATTTGGCCTGAAGCTTTATTAACTCAAGAATTATTCAGAATTGTTACAGTCGCTCATGCACTTGATGTCGAAAATTTTGCGGATGGGAAAGCCAGACTTTTGGAGTATAAAGTCAAACCATCTTCGTCTATTGTCGGAAAAATGGTAAAAGATTGTGGATTTACAAAAGATACAATTATGGTTGGAGTAAAACGTGATAATTTGCTGTTTATACCTAATGGCTTAACTGAAATCAATGAAGGTGATAAGTTGATATTTATGGGAACCTCTCATTCTTTAGATATTTTAGCCGGAACTTTTTTCCATGAAAATGAGGAGGTTAAATCGGTTGCTATTATTGGCGGAGGAAATGTAGGGTATATGCTTGCCAAAAGCCTTGAAGATATGAAACTTAAAATTAAAATAATAGAAAAAAATTATGAAAGATGTGAGTTTTTGGCTCAAGAACTTCAAAAGACTCTAGTTATCAATGGTGACGGAACTAATTTAAAATTACTGGATGAGGAGGAAATAGGATCTTGTGATGTTGTGATATCTGTAACAAATAATGATGAACGAAATTTATTATGTTCTCTGTTAGTCAAACAGCTTGGAATAAAACGAGTTATATCTAGAGTTTCAAAGGTATTGAATATCCCTCTGTTTGAAAAAGTCGGTATCGATATTGCAGTATCACCTAAAACATCTGCGATAAATGAAGTTCGAAATGATATTGATGAAACTAATGTTGATATATTAGCAACAGTTGAACAGGGAGCAGCTGAAGTTTTGGAAATTGCTGTTCTTGATGAGTTTAATGGAAAAATGATTAAAGATTTGAGATTCCCTGCGCCTGCAGTAGTTGGGGTTATTCAGCGAAGGAATAATGTTATCATTCCGAAGGGTGATACTTCTATAAAAACTCATGATATTTTAATTATATTTACTATGGCTGATAATGCTCAGACAATTAAGGATTATTTTAGGGTATAAGTATGCGTTTAGGTTATATTGGAAGTGCTTTAAGTTTAATATTGAGAGATATAGGATTTGTTACTTTTATTCCTATTCTTGTTGCCTTATATTATCATGACTATAATTCTGTTTGGCCGTTTTTAACTGCAGGAATTGTTTCTTTATTTTTGGGTGTGGTTTTCAAGTATGTTTTGAGGGGATCTTGTGATGTCAATTCATTGAATGATATTAAACGTTCTGAGGCATTAATGATTGTTTCAACATCGTGGATATTGTTTGCTTTGATTGTTGCGATCCCTTATCTGTTTTATGATATATCTTTTGTGGATGCCTTGTTTGAGTCTGTATCAGGAATTACAACAACAGGTGCTACTATATTTCAAACTTATGATTATCCTAAAGTTGTTTTATTTTGGAGATCGTTTTCTCAATGGCTTGGGGGTATGGGAATTATAGTCTTATTTGTTGCTATATTGCCTCAATTTGCTGTAGCGGGCCGTCAAATGTTTTTTGCTGAAGCTCCAGGGCCTACTGAAGATAAATTTACTCCAAGGATTAAAAATACGGCATCAGCATTATGGATTGTATATGCAGGAATGACAGTTGTTTGTGCCATTTGTTTATGGCTTGCCGGCATGAACCCGTTTGACTGTATGTGTAATGCTATGTCTACTCTTGCTGCAGGAGGTTTTTCTCCTAATGCCCAAAGTATAGCTGGCTACGGCTCTAATCTTATTATCTGGATTATTATAGTATTTATGTTTATTGCAGGCTCGAGTTTTGCTCTGCAATCAAGAGCTTTGACTAAGCGAAATTTAGGATTATTTTGGAAAAGTGAAGAATTTAGATGGTATACATACATAATTTTTGTTTTTTCTTTAGTTCTTGGTTTAATATTGTTTTTTGAACAGCATTATTCTATATTCCATTCAGCAACGGCTTCTGTATATCAAATTCTTACATTAGCAACTTCAACAGGAAGTGCTAGTGAAGACTTTCAACTGTGGTCTTTTAATGCCAAAATAGTTTTATTTTTAGCCATGTTCATTTCATCTTGTTCAGGATCTGCAGGTGGTGGTGTTAAAATTACTCGTTGGATTTTAATTTTTAAATATATAAATAATGAATTGTATAAAATTCTACATCCAAATGCTGTTCGAACAATTAAAATTGATAATACTGTAGTCGCTCCTGAAGTTATAAGACAAACAATATTTTTTATGGTTTGTTATATGTTAATATGGGCAATAGCTTCTATTGTTATTACATGTATTGAACAGGATACTGCAGTTGGTCTGGTGGCATCTATTACGTCTTTAGGAGATATCGGTCCGGGGTTAACTCAGGCAACAGGTCCTATGGGGTCTTTTGCCGGAATTCATTCTATTTCAAAGTATATTATGATTTTCAATATGTTAATCGGGCGTCTTGAAATTATACCATTTTTAGTTTTATTTAATAAAGACTTTTGGGTAATTAAGAAATAATAATTCCTGGATAGTAGTATAAAAGAAGATACCGCTATATAATAGCGGTATCTTCTTTTAATTTGCTTTATTTGTTGCTAATTTTCGTTTTTGGCGAAGGATTCATTAGCTCTGGTTGAAATTTCTTTTTTAATGATATCAATAAATTCATCAACCTTGAATGTTCCAACCTGTCCGATTCCTCTTGCTCTAACTGCAACAGAATCAGCTTCAATTTCTTTATCACCTATTACACAAACATAAGGAATTTTCTTATCCTGTAAAGATTCTCTGATTTTATAATTCATAGATTCAGATCTGTCATCAAGATTTACTCTAATTCCTGCATCACGCATTTTTCTATAAACTTTTTCCGCAAAGTCTACATGTTTGTCATTTGAAATAGGAACTATATTAACTTGAGTTGGAGCAAGCCAAGTCGGGAAAGCGCCTGCATAGTGTTCAATTAAGATACCATGGAATCTTTCCATTGAACCAAATACAACGCGGTGAAGCATTAATGGAGTTTTCAACTGGCCGTCTTTATCTTGGTATTTGATATCAAATCTTGCAGGAAGGTTGAAATCAAGTTGAATTGTAGCACATTGCCAAGTTCTACCAATAGCATCTTTAATTTTGAAGTCTATTTTTGGTCCGTAGAATGCTCCGTCGCCTTCATTGATATCGTATTTCATTCCGCGTCTGTCCATTGCTTCTTTTAGACCTTTTTCTGCTTTATCCCAATTCTCTATTTCGCCGATAAAGCTTTCTGGTCTTGTAGATAATTCAACTTCAAATGACATATTAAACAAAGCCATTGTATCTGCAACAAAGTCAATGATGTTGTTGATTTCATCAACTAATTGTTCAGGGGTACAGAATATATGCGCATCATCCTGCGTAAATCCTTGTACTCGGGTTAGACCTGATAAGGCTCCTGACTTTTCTTTACGGTAAACAGTACCTAATTCAGCCATTCTTAATGGCAGAGAACGATATGAGTATCTGTTTGCCTGATAAATTAAAATATGGAAAGGACAGTTCATTGGTTTTAGGATAAATTGTTCATCAGAATCTTCATCTTTTTGTATAAAGAACATGTTGTCTTTGTAGTGATCTGCGTGTCCTGAAATTTCCCATAATTTTGATTTTGCAATATGAGGTGTATTTACAATAACATATCCTCTTTTTCTATGTTCTTCTCTCCAATAGTTTTCTATTTGTTCCCTTACTATAGCCAAATTAGGATGCCACAAAACAAGACCTCCGCCCAATTCTTCTCTTGTAGAGAATAAATCAAGCTTTGTTCCAAGTTTTCTGTGGTCTCTTTTTTCAGCTTCTTCAAGGAATGTTAAATAAGCTTGCAAATCTTCTTTATTCCAGTAAGCAGTTGCATATATTCTTTGGAGCATTTTATTTTTTTCGTTACCTCTCCAGTATGCCCCTGCAACTTTTAGTAATTTAATTGCATTAGCTTTAATATATGATGTGTTTGGAAGGTGAGGCCCGGCGCACAGATCGTTAAACAATGCATTTCCGTCTTTGTCTTTTGTAATATACAAAGTAGGATTATCATTTCTGTGTTCTTCTAGTAATTCTGCCTTGTAAATTTCCCCTTCATTTTTGAATTCTTCGATTTGTTTGTCAACATCCGGTATTACATATTTTTCAAATGTAAGGTTTTGTTTGATAATTTCTTTCATTTTTTCTTCGATTTTAGCGAGGTCATCTTCTGTGAATGCATGACCATCTGTTAAATCAAAGTCATAGTAAAAACCATCAGCAGTTGCCGGTCCTATTGCTAACTTTGCAGATGGGAACAGGCTCTGAACGGCTTGTGCCATAATGTGTGATGTTGAGTGTCTTAAAATAGACAATGTTTCGTTGTTCTTTTCCATTTTTCTTCTTTCTATCCTTTTAGGGGTAAATTTAGTGTTATATATAAAAACGCTTATATATTTAATTTACCCTTGGGGCGGATCCCCCTAACTGTACTAACATTTTTATTATAGAACAAATAGGAATATTTGGCTAAATATACTATAAATTTTTAATGCTCTCTGCAACTATATAGGCTGTAGACCAACAATTTTGTAAATTAAAACCTCCGCAGAAACCGTCAATATCAAGAATTTCTCCGCAAAAATATAAACCTTGATATCTTTTGGATTCCATTGATTTAGGGTTTATTTCATTTAAATTCACTCCTCCGCAGGTAACGACTTCACCATCAGGATTTTTTCCTGTTATTGTAACTTCAAAGTTTGTTAATTTTTCAAGAATACTTTCTCTTAGAATTCTATTTACCTTGTGGCAGAGTAATTCTTTAGGTGTTTTTAATTCGTCTAAGATGAATGCAGCCAGGGATTTAGGTACAATTTGTCCGAGTAAATTTTTTATTTCTTTATGAGGATTTTTGTCAAGTAATTCCTGAAGATTAATGTTTTCAATAAATTGTAAATAGATTTTGTAAGGCAGTTCTTTTTTTGCATTTATTGAGGATAATTTATAAATTGCAGGCCCTGAAATCCCTTTGTGGGTAAATATAATATCTCCGCAGATATTAATCTTTTTATATTTAATATGTATATCTTTTAAGCTCACTCCTGAAATTTTAGAAAAATCCTCTTTGGTAATTAAGCCAACTAATGATTGTACTGGCGGTTCTATCGTTAAATCCAGTTTATTGAGTATTTCATAATCTGAATGTCCGCCTGTTGCTATAATTACAATGTCAAATGCATAGGTACTTTTGTTTGTTTTAATTTTATAACAGTTATCCAGTTTTTCTATGGATTTTATTTCTTCTTTTATAAAATTGCATTGTGATATTGCTTTAAGCAATTTTTCCCGAACTTCTTTTGATGAATTTGAGGCAGGAAATATCCTGTTGTCTTTTTGTATATATGTTTTTATACCTATTGAATTAAAAAAATCAGTGGAATCCTTTGCTCCGAATCGTGTAAATACTGAGTATAAAAATTTTTCGCCTCTGGGATAATTTTTTGCAAGTTGTTTAAAATCATATTCTGCATAGGCAAGATTACATCTTCCACCGCCTGTTGGTAAAATAGTCCTTAAATATCGATCTTTGTCAAATATTGTCGGTCGGATGCCGCTATTTAACAGAAATTTAGCACAGGCACATCCTGCAGGTCCTGCTCCTATTATTGCAAGACTTTTTTTAATGAAATAATTCTCGCTAAAAGTCGACTCTTGTTCCATATAAAAATACCATTTCCGGATTTTCTAGATCATTGTGCATTTCTGCAATACTTTTATGAAGTACAGGGTGTATAAAATCTGCATTAAGTTCCATCATTGGGACAAGGGTGAATGCTCTCAAGTGCATATATTTATGCGGTATAGTTAAGTTGTTTTCTTGAATAACATCTTTATTATAAAATAATATATCAATATCTATTGTTCGATCTTCATAATTTGTATTTGTTTTTGATTCCCTGCCAAGTTGTTTTTCTATTCTTTGACAAACTTCAAGCAGGTCATTAGGAGTGTAACTTGTTTTGGCCTCTACAACCGCATTTACAAACCAGGTTTGTGTATTTATATTCCAAGGTTCAGTCTCGTAAAAAGCAGAGGTTCTTACTATAGATATTTTTTCATCTGCCCCAAGTAGACTTGCCGCTTGTTGTACATATCCTATCCTGTCACCTTTATTTGACCCTAAGCTGAGATAAACTATTGCCATAATTTGATTTTATAAATTTTTATATTTTATGTCAACATGTTTTATCTTATTTGTAGTATAATTTTCTTGTTATGATTACATATTCTGTCATTTTAATTTTATTATTTATTATTATTATATCTATGTTTAGCGAACTATTCTTGTATGGACTAGTTTCGACTTTACTTTTTATCATTTTATTGCCATTTTATTATATTGTTCGTGTATTTAACGGAAAATTTTTATATGGATGGAGAGAAAAGTTAGGCTTTTTTAAGAAACCGGATCTGGGTAATAAGGTTATTATGTACCATGGTGTTTCTGTTGGTGAAGTTATTGCCTTAGATGGGCTTATAAAAAAAACAAAAGAAGTTTTCCCTGATTATAAAATTGTTGTTACTACAGGAACTAAAACCGGACAGGAAATTGCGATTAAAAAATTTTCAGAAGTAGCTGATTTTATTACATATTTCCCGTTTGATATTCCTTTCTGTGTTGATTCTTTTTTGTCTAAGATTAAGCCTACTGTAGTTTTAATCGCAGAAACAGAATTGTGGCCGGTATTTTCTTTCTTCTGTAAAGCTCGAGGAATTTATTTGTATACAATAAATGGCAGAATGTCTGACTCTACTTATTCTTTATATAAACTGTTTTCACACTTTTTTAAAATGGTTTTATCAAGATATACTAAAATTCTTACTCAAAGTGAGATTGATATGAACAAACTTGTGTCAATCGGAGCTCCGAAAGACAGAACTTATGTTATGAAAAACTTAAAATTTGATGTGAAAAAATCCAATGAAACAGTTGATTTAGGTCAAGATGGTTATAGGGTGATAATAGCAGGAAGTACTCATAAAGGAGAAGATGAAATTATTTTGGAGATGTTTAAAGAAAAACTTGCGGTTTATTCAGATATTAAACTTCTTCTTGCCCCGCGCCATACAACAAGACTTCCTCAAATTCTACCTATATTAGATAACTTAGGTTTGAACTATGGTTTTCGGTCTAAAAATGATACATTTAGGAATAAAGATGTAATCATTTTAGATACAATGGGTGAGTTGGGGAAAATGTACTCTATTTGCTCTTTTGCCTTTATTGGTGGTAGTTTTAACAAGACAGGCGGTCATAATCCTTTAGAAGCAACGGTATATTCAAAACCTACTATTACTGGTCCATCTATTCATAATTTTAGAGATATATATTGGCTTCTATCAAGATCTTCTGCTGGTAAGATTGTAAAGACGCCAAAGGAATTAAGTGATTATGTCGAGAAATTGCTTTCAGATGATAATTTCTATAGGCAAGCCTGTGTGGATTGTGAAACTATATTTAATGATCAGCAGGGAGCGTTAGATATTGTTATAAAAGAGTTAAAAGAAATCTTGGAATAAGTTTCTGTTGTGAGTAAATCTTTTCTAAATGGTTCCTAAGATAACTAATTAAGTTAAGTTATAATTGTATTAGTTTATAGCAGCAAAAGTACTTTTCTCGCTTTAATTCAGGAATTTTTCTCTTTACATTACAAATAAAATGTAACAAAATATTACAAAAAGAGTCAAATTAATTAAAGATACTGTTTCATCTTGCCGATAAAACAAATATAGGAAACCAAGATGAAAGGATTACCATTATGGGTATGGCAGCATCACAAGCTCGATTCTTGAGCTTGACGGCAAGAAAAACAAATGTTGAATATGAAGGACAGCAGATTAACCAACAAAGAACAACACTGTCTAATGAATCTTCTAACTACTATACTCAATTATGTAATATGGTAGTCCCAACACCACCTTCTTCAGAAGATTATACAAAAACAACATATACATTTACAGATGGCTCAGAAACAAATACAATAAATTCACTAATTGCACAAAAAGGTGGTTTATATATTCTGAACTACACTCAATCATACGAAACAGAATCAGTAGTAGCAAACGGTTCAGTAGTAACAACAAGAAGAGAAAATGAAGACGGATCTTACAGCTACTACGTAGGGGCAACAATATTAAGAGATTTAGGATCAGATGTAGCAGATGATCCGTATTTATCTCAATTGGAACCATCTGAAAGAGAAAATGTATTGTTGATGGAACAACAATATTTAACAATGTTGACAGAAAAATACGGACAGAGTGATTGGCTCGTTAAATACCAGCTAAATTCTAATACTAATTCCTATGAACCGGTATTTTATAATAAATCTCAAGTAGTTGATGCCGATTATAGCGAAAAGACAGATACATCAATATCTAATATACGTTCATATGTCTATGGACAATCTACAGAAACCAGAGAAATAAAAAATGCACAGGCAAGAGTAGAACAAGATACATCAGGCAGATATGTAAGTATATTTATTTACGAAACAAATTCCGATGGAACAATCAAAGTAGATGAAAACGGAAATGAAATCGGAACAGAATATACATTGAAGGCAACATCTGAAACAGATGATACTGCATACAATGATGCAATGAATCAGTATAACTATGACAAAGCAGTATACAATCAAGAAGTACAAGCAATCAACGCACAAATAGAGGTAATTCAAACACAAGATAAAGACTTAGAATTAAGATTAAAACAATTAGATACAGAAGAAAGTGCGATATCTACAGAAATAGATGCAGTTAAGAAAGTAATATCTAAGAACGTAGAATCATCTTTCAAAACATTCAATGCTTAGATAGATTTTGGCAAGATGAAGCGAACTCGTCCAAGGGAGGGCTGCGATGAGCCGACCGACCTGCCAATAATCTAAAAACACAAGACGATTAAGCTCCGCAAGGAGTAAGATATATATAATTTTTCCTTTCCCTTTTTCCTATTGATTTTCCAACGACTTATTTACAAGTCGTTTTTTTTT
>CASGEL010000019.1 GCA_949300485.1 uncultured bacterium | reverse complement strand
TTCTCTTCTCTTCCTGCTTCTATTTCTGCCATCAAATTAAATTCCCTATACTATATCCCTATTCCAAAATAATATTTAAATTGGGTGCTGGTATCAATTAGCATTATGGGTAATTTATGTGCATTAAAGGTCTGTCCAGGAAAAAGACGGGTAGTTTGAGTTTGTGAATTCTTCGGGGGCTTGGCAGATTGCGTTATAGAACATTTCATTAATTTTTATTTCTTGACCTTTTTGCAATATTTTAGTTTTGGGTATGTCTTTTAAAACTTCAAATCCTTGTTCCCCTGTTCCTATATAATGATCTATTGTACAGGAGAAATTTCTATCCTGATCTATCGGGTTATGATTTTTATCAAGCAGATTTTCTCTGTTTATTGAAATTTGTATAATTTCGTATTGACCGTTATTTGGATTAACTTTTCCTGTTATTGCCAAATTTTGCGAACATTGAAGAAATCGTGAGTTTCCACGGTCTTTTTGGGGTCGATATGTTGCCGCATTTTCAAATACTTTTTTTAATTGAGCCGTTGTTATTTCTATTTTTTCTATAGTAGAAGAAGATTCGCACATAACTTGTTTTAAATCGTATTGGGTAATAACATTACTGTCTTCAAGTCTTAGCGGATACATTGTGAAACCTGTTGAATGAAATGCAATATCGGTTTGCCCGAGTTTTTTCATTGTGTCTGAAATAAACGTTCCTAAAGGACAAGGGTCAGAGTATCTTTTTGTAAGATTAAGAACCCGATTTGCGATTGGCTTTTTAAGATTTGTTCTTTCCTCATATTCTAAAATTGGCTGCTCAAGCTGAGGGATAAAATTAACGTCTTTTAACGAAATTTCAATCACATTTTCAATATTTTTATCCATAGTAAATTGATACATGGATCTGGCAAAGGAAAGCGGATAAAAGATATTTCTTTCATAGTCAGGTTGAATTGGAGAATGCTCGTGTCCGCCAATTATTAAGTCTATAGTTATCCCGTTTTGTTTTGCAAACTCATAAAGACTTTTGCTGTATGAGTACCAATGGTGATTTAGGACAATTATTTTGTCATAATCTTCTTTAATATTTTTTATGAGTTTTTTGAAACAAGGTTCAGGTGGAGTTAGGTCGCATTGAAATTTTTTTGCACAGGAATTATTCAGACAAAATCCTGTTATTAAAATTTTTTGTCCGTTTATATTTATGATTTCATACTCTTTGACAAAATCAAGGTGTTCTTCTGTTTTGGGGTCTGTTAAATTTGCACAGATGATATTTATTCCCGCATTTTCAAACCGTTTTATTGTCGTTTTTAAAAATTCAAAATCAGATTTTCTAAACCCGAAATCGTTGTTGCCGAGTGTTATAAAGATTTTTGCATTTGGCAGTAATTCTTTTACTTTTAAATACGCATTAACAGATAATTCTTTATCGTAAATCCCTTTAAATAAATCTCCGCAGTCTAATATTAAAAACGGATTTTTATTATTATGTTCAAGATTATAAATGCCGCTTAACAATAAACTTAAATTATGACTTTCCTGATGCGAATCGGTGATTGCATAAATGTTGGTTTTCATTGTTTGGTAATCCTTGATAATACGATAGCAAAAATTATTATCTTAATCAATTTTGTTAAAATTTGGCACAATATGTTATAATCAATGTATGAATGAGAGATTGAAAGAAAGTCTTAAACTATTGCCGTCCTTACCAGGATGTTATATATATTACAATTCGGATAATGAAATTATTTATGTAGGGAAAGCGAAAATTTTAAAACGTCGTGTAATGTCTTATTTTAACCGTAAGCATCATGATAGTGTTAAAGTTAATGTTTTGGTTTCCCAAATTGATCATTTAGAGTATATAATTACAAATACCGAGGTTGAGGCTTTAATTTTAGAAAGTCATCTGATTAAAAAACATAAACCTAAGTATAATATTTTATTAAAAGATGATAAAAAATATCCGTATTTTCTTGTAACGGATGAGGATTTTCCGAGGATTTCGATTGTAAGGAAAAGAAATATAAATCAGGAAAAAGGAAAGTATTACGGGCCTTATACTGATATTCGGGCTATGCATTCAACATTGGATTTTCTGAAGAAAATATTTCCATTGAAACAGTGTAAAACCCCGAAATTTAAAACAAGACCTTGTTTGTATTATCAAATCGGGAAATGCCTTGCACCTTGTCAAAACCTTGTTACAAGCGAGGAGTATAAAGCTGTTGTGCATCAGGCAGAATTATTTTTATCAGGTAAGCAGTCTGAGTTGATGAAACAGTTGATGGAGCAGATAAAAAAATATTCTGATGCAGAGCAGTTTGAAAAAGCAGCGCGGCTTCGTGATAGTTATTTGGATTTACAAAAAACTCTGGAAAAACAAAAAGTTGTTTATGAAAATACAAAACTTAATGAAGATGTTATATCTTTACAGCACGAGGACGGCATTCTTGCAATTGTTATAATGATGATTCGAGAAGGTCGTTTGATTGATAAAAAAGATTTTACATATGATGTTGAAGCAGATGATAAAACTGAATTTTTTGCAACATTTTTCAAAGAATATTATAATACACTCTCTTTAGAGTTTCCTGACAGGATTGTTTCTAATGAATTAGAAGCGGTTGGTGATAAGGCTTTATATGAAGAATGGTTAAATATAATATCAGGCAAGAAAGTTAAAATAAGTTACGGCAAATCTACTCAAGGTAAAGAATTACAAATGCTTGCTGATAAAAATGCAAAAGTTATTCTTGATAATGCTAAACTTTCTAAAATGTCTAAAATACGAGAAGATTTTAATAATATAGGGTCTTATTTGAAAGAAAAATTAAAATTAAATAATTTCCCGTATAGGATGGAATGTTATGATATTTCACATATTCAAGGGACAAATACTGTAGCATCTATGGTTACGTTTATTAACGGTTTGAGTAAAAAATCCGAATATCGGAAATTTAAAGTAAAATCAACTGAGGGAAAACCTGATGATTTTCTATCAATGAAAGAGGTTTTAACAAGACGTTTATCAAGGCTAGGTGAAAAAGGCTGGGACAAGCCTGATTTAATAATTATTGATGGAGGTAAAGGTCAGTTATCAAGTGTTATGCAAATTGTTGAAGAGCTTGGTGTATCAGGTATCGATTTTGTAAGTTTGGCAAAACAGCAGGAAGAAGTTTTTCTTCCGCATCAATCAAAATCAATTATGCTTCCAAGAGATTCCAGTGCTTTATTTTTAATTCAAAGGATAAGAGATGAGGCTCATAGATTTGCAATAACTTACCATAGAAAATTACGTTCTAAATCAGCACTAAAAAATGAGGGTTAAAATCCCTCATTTTTTTAGTTTATTTACGTCTAAACATTGATTTTAAATAATCTTTCAATCCTTTTTTTAGATCTTCAACTGTTTCGGGTTCATCAGGACTTTTTTCAACCGGCTGCTCGTGATGGGTACTTTCTTCTACCGTCATTAATTCTTCTCCTGTGTCTTCTTCATTACTATCTGTATTTTCAGGTTCAGCATCTAACGGCATAGCCATATCCATAAGACTTCTTAAATGTTTTTTTCTAGGTGCATCTCGTTTTGCTTCATCAGCTTCTCCTTCCATTGCTATGGCTTTATTTTCATCTTCTGCTTTGATAAGGTCGCTCATAGCAATAAATATTTCTTTTAAGTCAGCAATAACAGTACTGCTTCCTAACCATTTTCTCACATATTTTTCATCAGGACCGAGCCCGCCATCTGTTTTCGTACCGTCAGCGATATTAAATGTAGCTTCAGATATTCCTATGCATACAATAACATTAGGATAGTGGATTCGAGTTTCCATCCTTAGTTTCAAGTTATTATAT
Organism: uncultured bacterium; assembly: GCA_949300485.1. Lineage (GTDB taxonomy): Bacteria > Cyanobacteriota > Vampirovibrionia > Gastranaerophilales > Gastranaerophilaceae > Zag111. The sequence continues at coordinate 16,116 of CASGEL010000019.1, read as the reverse complement.
TTTGTTACGTTCAGGTTTGTTTGGTTATGGGCATCTTCTTGAGATTGAATTATATATTTTTGTAGTTTCGTAGCTAATTCATGAAGCGTTTTCATAATATTATCCTTTATTTTTTATTATTTTCATTGTTTTTTGTATCATTTTTAAATCTTGCAAAACGGCTTTTTTTGCGTTCAATTTCTTGTTTTTTTGCTCTGTTAATACCGGTACTTGTCATATCAACATCAATTTTTTCATCATTTGTTTCAGCTCTTCGTAATCTTACTGTCTGAGTTGATTTTTTAGACATATCTTCTTCTTGCTCCGCCGCAATTGCTTCTTTAATTATTTTCCAGTGGGCTTCAAGTTCTTTATGAATGTTTGTTCTGTCAGCCCAGCGTTTTACGTATCCGTCTTCTGTGCCAAGGCCTCCTTCTATTTTTTTTCCATCGTCAATCGAAAAACATGCTTCTGATATACCTATTTGGACGTAAAAATGCGGTTGAGCCATTTTTTTTGGATCCATAAAAACTTTTAGGTTATTGTATCTGTATGCATAAGATTTGGCATCTCCATATTTATCCGCTAATGCGTTTATAAGGAACTCGGTGAGTGAATTGTCAAATTTTGTGATTGAATTAGCTTTTGCCATTTTTTTTACCTCTTTAGTTATTTAAACTATGTATTGGAGCTGGGATTCTTCCTCCTCGTTGTACGAATATTGATGATGAAAGCTTGTTTACTGGCATGATAGGAGCTTCTCCAAGCAGACCTCCGTATGAAATTTTGTCACCTACAGTTTTTCCGTAAGCCGGAATAATCCTTACGGCTGTTGTTTTTTTATTTATCATTCCTATAGCCATTTCATCTGCAATTATTCCTGCGATTGTATCAGATGATGTATCACCTGGAATAGCAATCATATCAAGGCCGACAGAACAAACAGATGTCATTGCCTCGAGCTTATCAAATACGAGATAACCTTTTTCTGCTGCTTCAATCATTCCTGCATCTTCAGATACCGGAATAAAAGCACCTGACAGTCCTCCAACATGCGAACTTGCCATAATTCCGCCTTTTTTCACCGCATCATTAAGCATCGCCAATGCGGCAGTTGTGCCATGTGCTCCTGCATGTTCCAAGCCCATGGCCTGAAATATCCCAGCTACACTGTCTCCTGGTGCAGGTGTTGGTGCGAGGGATAAATCTATTACTCCAAATGGAATATCTAATTTCTTTGCTAATTTTCTGCCTATAAGTTCTCCTGTTGAGGTTATTTTATATGCAATCTCTTTAATTTTATTTGCCAGTTCACTCATATCTGCATCTTTAGGCAAGGCTTCAACTGCAGCTCTAACGACTCCAGGACCGGAAACCCCTACGTTTAAAGCACATTCAGGTTCACCCATTCCACAGAAGGCTCCTGCCATAAAAGGATTATCTCCCGGAACATTACAAAATACTACAAGTTTTGCTGCTCCTATGCTATCATTATCTTTTGTTAATTCAGCTGATTTTTTTATAATTTTAGACATTTTTAAAACAGCATCCATATTAATTCCTGCTTTTGAGGATGCCAGATTGATAGAAGAACATACTCGCTCTGTTAATGCCAGTGCCTCTGGAATACTTTCTATAAGCATATTATCGCCTTTAGTACATCCTTTTTCTACTAAAGCTGAAAATCCGCCTATAAAGTTTACACCTACTTCTTGGGCCGCTTTATCCAAAGTTTTGGCAATTTTTACATAATCAGGATTTTTACATGATTCTCCTATAAAGGATATTGGAGTTACCGCAATTCGTTTATTTATAATCGGAATTGAGTATTCATCCGCTAATTCATCAGCGTATTCTACAAGATTTTTTGCATATTTTTTTATTTTATTGGAAATATTTTCGCAAACTTTATCAATATCTTCTGCAATACAATCTCTTAGACTCAGGGCAAGTGTCACTGTTCTGATATCCAGATTGTATAACTTAATCATATTTATGGTTTCTAGTATATTATTTTCATCTATCATTTTTTTAATCCTAATGCTGTTGATACATCCCAGCTTTTTACCTGTAGCTTTAATTCAACACGTCTGCTTTTATCAAAGTCTTCAACACCGTTTACTAAAACCGGCTCATTAAAACTTTTACCTTCAACTACAACAATTTTTCTGAATTGATCAGCATATTGCTTGTTGTAATTTGTTTTAAATATATAATCAGCGACCGCTTGTGCTCGTTTTAAACTTAAATCCATATTCCGTAAAAACTGTTCATCTTTGGAGCTGATTCCGGCAAACATCTGAGAATCTGTGTGCCCTTGAATTATAATGTACTGAATTTGATCTGCAAGTTCTTTATCTGCAAATATTGAATCTATATAAATTGGTGCAAGTTTATCAAGTAATTTTTTACCGTTATCTGATAATATATAGCTGTTTAACTCAAATAATTCAACATCCGAGATTTTTAAATCACCAGTCATTTTATCCATATCGGCATTAACGTCTGCTTTCTTTAATTCTCCGCTGATTTTTTCTGCAATATCCATTTGCGTTTTTTGCTGTTGTACGGATTGCTGTGAAAATCCTGTCATAGCAAGGACAAAGAGAGTAATAAAAACAATAGCCAGACCTAATAGCAAATCTGCCATCGTAACCCAAAATATATTTTCATCTGCTCCATCGCTTTTTGAATTTCTTCTGAAACTTATTCCCATTTTTATCCTTTAAAATAATTCATCAACAACATCAGAAGCTTTTTTCTCTTTTAAAGATTCTTTTAATTGTTTATTTAACTGATTTAATCCGAATATAAGATTTTCAAGATATGGTACTAAATTTGTTGCCATACTTGCATTGAATGCAGTTTTAAACTGTCCGGGTATTTCTGACATTAGATTAGCTGTAGAGTTGTTTTGAATTTTTGATTCTCGTAACAGTTCATATAAGAATTTTTCTGCAGAAATATTTGCAAAAAGATTCCCCATAATTTCCTGAACTTTATTCAATGGAATCTTACATAATTTATTGTACATAATTCTTTCTATCATAAGATATACTAGACAAGAACCTACGGCAATTACTGAAACAAGTGCTGCAACTTGCATTGTACTCATAAAATTGGCAACGGATTCTATTGTTTTTTCTTGAGATGAAAAGTCAATTTTCCCAAATGCTATTGCAATGTTCAAAAATGTAAATAGAGGTCCGAAACCTGTTAATACTGTTGGTATGGTTTGTATCATTTTAAAGTTGAATTTTGATGTGATTAGTGTTTCTTCATTAAAGTAGTACAATGGGTCAGTTGTTGTCTGAATGTTTTGTACAGTAGATGATATATCTTGATATTTAAAGTTTTTTCCATCTGTTTGCAGTGGAATTGATTCTGAAAATACAAGGGTATTTCTAAATTCAGCCCAAATTGAAGATACATATGGATTGGATTTCATCCATTCTTCAATTTCTTTAAATCGGAAATTCAGGTCATTCTTTTTAAAATTTTCCATAAACTGGATTATAATTTTTAGATTTTTCCCGGTTTGCATGTATTTTGAGAAACAATAGATTGTAGATGTAATGAATACTGTAAGTACAATCAAAATCGGGATATCTGACAAATATTTTAAAAAATTCATAACAACTTCACCGTTCCTTGAGTTGTATTGTAGCATATTATATGATTTGAGGCAAATATTATTCCAAGATAAATGTCAACATTTTATTCAGATATTTCCCAATTAAAACAAGTATAAAACTTGCTATCAAATCATATATGATTTTCAATCCGCTCTGTGCTGCTATCCAGCCGGTTATGAAGCCTGTTCCGGAGTGTTTTAACAATGCGATAAGACTCATATATAATATTCCTATAATATGAATAGTAAGAACTCCTGCAACTACAGCTTTAATCATATCAGGAAAAGAGTATTTTCTGCCCAATAGGTTTCCAGCTATTACAGTTGCCGGGATGTATGCTAACAAATACCCAAATCCGTATTCAAAAATATATCTTATGCCGCCTCCTAAAGCAAATATAGGGAAGAATGCCAAGCCTGTCAAAATGTATAAAATAACACTTGTCAATGCCATTCTTTTACCTAATGTAGAGCATATGAACATTACTATTGGAATTTGTGGTATAAGATAAAAGCTAAAGATAAAATCATCAATATGAAGATTTTTGTTTGAGAATATATCAGCTGGAATAATATAATGTTTTATATCAATATTTAAAAAAGTAGCACCAATAAGTAGTAATACTGCAAATATTACAATCACAAAATTAAGCAAGGGAATTCTTATTTTCCTTTTGCTTTTATTTATTCTTGTCATTTTAGGTATTAGTACATCTTCGCTCATTTTATCAGAATTTTTTCCTCTAATTCTTTAATGTTTTTTTCATAGTTTTGTTTAAATTCATCAAAAAATATATTTTTTGTCCACATAATCAGGGCATCTTCGTTGTTATCCTGATAATATTTTTTTCTTGTCCCAAATGATGTGAAGCCGTATTTTGAGTATAGATTTATTGCAGGGGTATTGCTGACCCTGACTTCTAATGTGATATATTTTATTTTAGCAAGATAACAATCGTCTATAATTCTTTTTAAAAGAGACTGAGCAAAAAATCTTTTTCTAAATTGCGGTGCAATTGCAATTGTTGTAATATGAGCCTCTTCTAATATGTGCCAGCAGCCTGCGTATCCGGCAAGAGTACCGTTTTGTGTGAATAAAGTATAATAATACGCAAGATCGTTTCTGATTTCGTTTAAAAAAGAATCTTTTGACCAGTGATGATCCCCGTAAGCCGATTCTTCTATTTTTATAACTCCCTCTATATCTTCGGGTTTCATTCTGTGGATAGTAACCGTTTCAATGTTAGTTTGCATAAAATTATGTTAGCATAAGAAAAATAAAGGTGGCAACTTTTATATTTCTTAATATATTTTAATAATGTCTAAAAAGTTGACAATTTGTATTCTGAAAATTTCTTTAAAATAATATAGGGGATTTTAAAGGAATAGTATTAAATGGTTGTAAATAGTCTTTTGCGCACTGGAAAATCTTTTAGTAAAGCTCCGCTAAGTATGGCAGGTTCTGCTATTCAAGATATTCTAAAAATGGATGACAAGGTTCTGGATGAACTTATATTTGCTCAGCAAAAAGCAAAAACCGGAATTTATAAATCAACTCCTTGGAATTGTACTGCAAGAGAACTACAAGAAGTCGGAACAAAGCTTGCTTATAAGGATATGCTTGCCCAAAAAATTAGTTCTTTATCCGCAAAATATCCTAAAGAAATGAAGATTTTGAATATGAACGGTAAAGATACGGAATTTGTGGTCTTTAGAGGTTCTCAAGGCGGAAGTAATGAAGGCTACTGGGCTTTGTTAAAAGGAACGGATGACTTGTATTACGTAAAATACGGCACAGAAGCTCAGATGCGTTCTGAACAGCTGGCAGGAGAATTATATGAACTCGGCGGAATTCCGTCTGCTAAAAAGACAATTGTTTCGTATATAGTTCCTGCTAAAAATAAGTATTCGCCGAATACAAGACAGGTTGGCGTAGCAAGTAAATGGATGCCGATTAATTGTTTACCTGATGAGTATGATGCAAAGATAGTAAGAGAAGGTTTCGGGCTGGATTGTTGGCTTGCAAACTGGGATGCTTTGAAAAGCGGTAATGTTGTGATGTCAGCAGGTGATGCCGCAAGGCTCGATGTTGGCGGGTCTTTATGTTACAGAGCAAGGGGCGGAAGAAAAGGTGCAGCGTTCGGAGAAAATGTAAATGAATTAACGTCATTTTTTGACGGGTATTCAAATTCACTTCCATATATAAAGAATATGACAAGAGATGAGCTTATTCAATCAATTGAGCGAGTTACCTCAATTTCTGATCAAAAAATAATAGAAACGGTTGATAAAGCCGCTCAATATAAGAAAACATCGGGCGGAATCAATCCGCTAACGGATGAATTTGATTGGGGTATGACTACTACAAGAATTACAGGAGTGAAAAATCCTGAATATTTAAAAGAAATTTTAATTGCCAGAAAAATTTATATGGACAATTTCAGAAAACAATGTCTTGCTCTTCCTCAGCAGCAAGGTGAGTCTATAGAACATTATATTAGAAGGGTTGATAATTCTTTGGTAAAAGCAACGTACGATGTTCCTTTTGAGAAGATTGAGATGTCAACGGAGGTAACTGATGGGGTGAAAGGGCTTTCAATGGCAGAACGTTTGACACCTTCTCAGAAGAAATTGTATGAAGATTCTTATCATGCTTTTAAAACGAGTTCAAAAAATAAAATTATTTTGCCCGATAGCGGAAATATTTTGTCTGGAGATTCAATGCTCCATGCAGCAAGTTATAAAAACCTTAATGAAATTTTAACCAAGGGTATAACAAGCGGAGATTTTCGCGGCAGTATTGGTACAGGTACAGGGTGTGCCACTCAAACTCCTTTATGTGCGGATTTCTGGGATGTTGAGGGAAAATACTCTATAGGTGAGTATTTTGCAAGAGCACATTTTAATCCGGGCGAAGCAAATTTTTTACCGAGAACAACACCCGGAGGGTTATCTAATACAAGGAGCGCGATGGTTTTTGTTGTAAATAAAAAAGCTGTATCCCCGACTATTATGAAAAATTCGTTTAAAGTAAGTAAACAAGACAGTATTTTATATAAAGATAACAATATGGCAGGACATATACATTACAATACACATAGAGCTGTTCCAATCGGGGTACCTGCAAATGCGATTGAAAAAATTATTATAAGAAGATCAGTATACTCGCCGGATGAAATCCAACATATTAAAGACTTAATATCTTCGAAAGGTTTAAATATAAAATTGTATGATTTAGAAGGCAACTTACTGTAATGATTATTTAATTAAACATTCACACATTAAAAATCTTAATAAAATTTTACATAATTGCTAAAATACAGATTACAAAAAGCTTTGCCAAAACTATTGTAATTAACAGTTGTGTGGTATTTTTATATAAACAATTAAAGTTAAAGTGTTAAAAAGCCTTAAAAACATCTTAATTTTTGCTTGCAAACAAATATTTTGCAAGTATTATTAAACTAGTGTTCCATGTGTATGGAATAATTTGCAAAGCCGAATAATGAGGACAATATGGCAAAAGACGTAATAGAATTAGAAGGCACAATTATTGAATCTATGCCGAATGCTATGTTCAGGGTAAAACTTGAAAATGATCATGAAATACTTGCGCATATATCAGGTAAAATTAGAAAGAATTTTATAAGGATATTGCCTGGTGACAGAGTAAAGGTTGAAATGACTCCATATGATCTAAGCAGAGGACGTATTACATTTAGATTGAAATAATTATATTAAATCTCACGTACAAATTATATAAAGGAAAAAAACAATGAAAGTAAGATCATCAGTAAAAAAAATGTGCGACAAATGCAAATGCATTAAAAGAAAAGGAAGAATTGCAGTAATTTGTGAAAATCCTAAGCACAAGCAAAGACAAGGATAGTCCTCCTTGAAAGAAATCAGAGGATTATCAGGACATCTGCCGAACTCGCAGGCTTTATTAGCGAGTGGTGAGGAAGTATTTAAGCCTCATACCCAAAAAAATCTAACAACAGAAAAGGAGAAAAATAAATGGCAAGACTAGTAGGGGTAGATTTACCTCGTAACAAAAGAATGGAAGTAGCATTAACTTACATCTACGGCATCGGGCCTACTAGAAGTAAGAAAATATTAGCAGCTACAGGTATTTCACCAGACTTAAGAACGGATGATTTGACAGATGAAGATATTAAATTACTTCGTAACGAATTATCTAATTATCATATAGAAGGTGACTTGAGACGTGAAGTAACAATGAATATTAAACGTCTTCAAGAAATCGGTTCATATAGAGGCTTACGTCACAAACGTAAACTTCCATGCCGCGGACAAAGAACTAAAACTAATGCAAGAACTCAACGCGGTAAGAAAACTGGCCCGATAGCTAAGAAAAAATAACTATTTTAAAGTTTCATGATAGAAAAGTAAAATAAAGTAATAAAGATAAAGGATAAAGAAATGGCAAGACCACAAAAAACTAAGAAAAAAGAAAAGAAAAACGTATTGCAAGGAGTTGTTCATATACAATCAACTTTTAACAATACTATAGTAACTTCTACTGATACTCAAGGTAATGCTATTGCTTGGGCAACAGCCGGTGCATCTGGATTTAAAGGTGCAAGAAAAGGAACTCCGTTTGCAGCTCAATCTGCAGCTGAAATGGTAGCTAAAAAGTCAATAGATCAAGGTATGAAAAAAGTTGAAGTTCATATTAAAGGACCTGGTTCAGGTAGAGAAACAGCAATCAGAGCTATCCAAGCTGCTGGTTTAGAAATAACTTTAATTAAAGATGTAACTCCAATTCCTCATAACGGATGCCGTCCTCCTAAAAAACGTAGAGTATAGTATTTGTTATTGAATATTGGAAACTTAAGTAGCAGAGGCGGGGGCTTGCGTTAATAGTCCAATCGCAAACCATAGATGCCCCGCACAAGAAAAGGAGAAATTTAAAAATGTCAAGATATAAAGGACCAACCAATAAATTATTTAGAAATAAGAAAGTTAAAGATTTGTCAAATAGAAAATTGACTTCTTCTATGAGACAAACAGCTTCAGGTCAGCATGGTGCAGTAAGAAAGAAACTTTCTGAATATGCTGTTCATTTAGCAGAAAAACAAAAAATCAGATTTACTTATCTTGTAAGTGAAAAACAATTTGTAAGATATTACAATGAAGCTGCAAGAAGAAAAGGTGTTACCGGTACTATTCTTTTACAATTATTAGAATCAAGATTAGATAACATTTTGTTCAGAGCCGGATTCGGTATTACTCGTAAACAAACAAGACAAATCGTTAATCACGGTCATGTTCTTGTAAACGGTAAGAAAGTTGATATTCCTTCTTACTTGGTTAAACCGGGTGATGAGATTACTGTTAAAACAAGAAGTGTTAAATACTTAAATGATGTTATTGCTATGATCGATATGGCTTGTGCTCCGGCATGGATGACTATCGATAAATCAGCATTAAAAATTACATTTGACAGAATCCCTGAAAGAGAAGAATTAGATCCTGAAATCAAGGAACAACTTGTAATTGAATATTATTCTAAGTAGGAATTGTAAGTAGTTAAGCATTAGCTTATATAACTAGCAATGAAAGTAGGATTTTAACTAGGAGATTAAAATAATGGATTTAAAAATTAAATGTGTTAATACAGCAACAAGTTCTGACGGTTCACAATATGGTAAATTTGTAATTGAACCATTAGAAAGAGGATTCGGTACTACTATCGGTAATTCTTTAAGACGTGTATTATTATCAAGTCTTGAAGGAACTGCTGTTACAAGTGCAAGAATTGAAGGTATTACTCACGAATATACTGCAATTCCTGGTGTTTTGGAAGACGTAATTGATGTTATGCTAAATCTTAAAGGTTTGGTAGTTAAGACTGAATCTAAAGAATCACAACACCTAAGAATTGATGTAGATAAACCTGGTCCTGTATTAGCAAGTGATATTCAATTACCTGCAGGTGTAAAAGTCGTTAATCCTGACTGGTTAATATGTACAGTAGCTGATGGTGGATCATTCCATGCAGATATTATTGTTGATACCGGTAAAGGATATGTACCAAATGATGTTCCAAGAGATGCAAAAGATGCTACAATTGATATTTTACCTATTGATGCAACATTTATGCCTATCAAGAGAGTAAGTTATAATGTAGAAAGCGCTCGTGTTGGTGATGCATTAGATTTTGATAAATTAACTTTGGAAATTTGGTCAAATGGTTCTATTGATGTTCAGAACGCATTAAGCCAAGCTTCAAATTTACTTATCGAACACTTCATGCAGATTGCTTCAATTACAGGCCAACCTGCAGTTGCAGCTATTCCACAAGTTGAAGAAAAAGAAAGCGTTGAAGAAGAAGCTCCTACAATGACAATTGAAGAATTGGAATTATCTGTAAGAGCTTATAACTGCTTGAAAAGAGCAAGTATCAATTCAATGGCTGAATTGTTGAAAAAATCAGAACACGATTTGTTAAATATTAAAAATTTCGGTAAAAAATCATCAGATGAAGTTATCGAAAGATTACACCACTTTGGTTTAGACTTAGCTCCAAACCCGGTGGAAGAAGAAGATATGATTGGCTAGTCCAGTTTAAAATAGATAATACAAATAACATAATTAAGTAAAGGATACAGAAAAATGAGACATATGTGTAAAAAACATACGCTAGGGAAAGCACAAGACCAAAGAAAGGCTTTGTTGCGCTCTTTAGCTACCGAACTTTTTGTACACGGTGAAATCACAACAACTATGGCTCGTGCAAAAGCATTGAAACCATATGCTGAAAAGATTATCACTCTTGCAAAAAAAGGTGATCTTCATTCAATTCGTCAAGCTGCAAGATATATTTACAATAAAGAAACTGGTAAATATATGGACTTGACAACTGGTGAAGTATTTGAAACACCTCAAGCTGATAAAAAATTAGCTTCACAAACAGTTTTAAGAAAATTGTTTGTAATTATTGGAAAACAATATTCAGAGAAAAAAGGCGGATATACAAGAATATATCACCTTCCTCCAAGACGTGGCGATGCTTCTGAAATGGCATTAATTCAATTGGTGTAAACTCTGATGCGTTATGCATTTCAAGTTCAGTATATAGGTAAAAATTATGCAGGAAGCCAGATTCAGCTGGAAAATGGTAGGCAAATTGAATCTCCGACTATACAAGGAGAACTTGAAAAGGCACTTTGTACATTGATATTAGGTAAACGGTATCTTACCGGAACCTTAGAAAATAATAACCGGCCAATAAAAGCAATTTTTTCCGGAAGAACAGATAAGGGTGTGAATTCACTCGGTCAGGTAGTTCATTTTGACACAGAGAAATCGATTGTTGCTTCAAAGTTTCTCTATTCAATAAATGAAATTCTACCTGATGATATATCTGTTAGTGACTTGAAAGAAGTTGATAAATCTTTCCATGCTCAAAAGTCAGCAAAAAAACGTCATTACAGGTTTGAATTTATTAACAGACGTTGTAAGAACGCATTTGATGGTGATTTGATGAGGATTAAATTCAAGTTAGATATTGAAAGGATGCAAAAATCTTTAAATTATTTGCTTGGAGAACATGATTTTTCAAGTTTTAAAAGCTCTGGAACGCTAAACCCAAGCACGATTTGCATAATATACGAAGCGAAAGTTTCGAAGGCCGGAGACAGAGTTTTTATTGATATTATAGGAAACAGGTTTCTTTATAATATGGTAAGAACTATTGTCGGCACCCTTTTAGATATAGAAGGGCACAATTTGGCTCCTGAGCATATGAAATATGTTTTAGAAGCCAAAGACCGTTCCAAAGCGGGAATGAAGGTTAGTCCATATGGATTGACATTAATGAAAGTAATGTATTAAAAATAATAAATGGAGAAATGCGATGAAAACATATTCAGCAAAACCTCTGGAAGTTGAAAGAAAATGGTACGTGATCGATGCTGATGGCGAAACATTAGGTCGCTTAGCAGTTAGAATCGCAAACATTTTAAGAGGAAAAAACAAGCCTGAATACACTCCACACGTTGATACCGGTGATTTTGTAATCGTTATTAACGCAGAAAAAGTGAAAGTTACAGGTAAAAAAGAAACTGACAAGATTTATTTACATCACACAGGTTATCCTGGCGGATTAAAATCAGCAAGCTTTAAAGAGTTGATGGAAAAAGATCCTAGAATTGTTATAGAACATGCTGTAAGAGGTATGTTACAACATAATACTTTAGGAGCTGAACAATTCAACAAATTAAAAGTATATGTTGGACCAAATCATCCGCACGCAGCACAAAAACCTATACAATTGGAAAAGGAGGCTAAATAATGGCAGATGAAATTAAAGCTACAGGTCGTAGAAAAACCTCTATCGCAGTTGTAAAATTGGTTAAAGGCAGCGGTAGAATCTTTGTTAACGGCAGAAAGTTAAGTGATTATATTGGCAACAGACCTGCTATTGAAATGTTAGTTTACAGACCGTTAGTGTTAACAGAAACTCAAGACAGATATGATGTTAGAGTAAAAGCTGTTGGCGGCGGTGTAGTTTCTCAATGCGGAGCTATAAGACATGGTATTTCAAGAGCATTGGTTAAATCAAATGAAGAATTTAAAAATGTTCTTAAACTTGAAGGTTTGTTAACAAGAGACCCACGTGTTAAAGAACGTAAAAAATATGGTAGAAAAAGAGCACGTAAGAGATTCCAATTCTCAAAACGTTAATTTTTATACCGGAGATATATCCAAAAGGCTTGCCATTGGCAAGCCTTTTTTATAAATATTTTATTTATAGTTTAGAGCGATGAACGGTTTTTAATAAATCTTTTTGGAACAAAGCATCAAGAATTCTGAAATTCAAAAGATTTCTAAAGTCAAACATTGTAGGTGTGAATATAGACATACTTTTTTTAGTTGCTTGAGCTTGTTTTGCCATTTCTTTAACCTTTTTCATGTCTTTGATAAGACCGGTTTTAAATCTATCAGGTTGATAAATTGTCCAGGTTTCATGAGGGTAATAAGTTGATCTGCATTCGTTTGTATTTTGATTTAGGAGCATTTCATTAAACATATTATAATCAAGGTTATAAAATTCTTGTTTTATTTCTCTTTCATAATTTTGTAATTTAGGTGGCATCGGAACTGATGGTCTTGATAGATATTCTGCGTATGGATTTAATTCTTCCATATAATCCATAGAACCTATTCCGACAAATTGTATTGATTTTGCAAATTTATCAAGTATACCTAAATCATCTGCATATCTTGACATTATATCTAAAAATGAGCATGCTCCTTTGCCTGTACATATATAATCGGTTATGACTGTTTTTTTACCTGTTTTTTCCATATTATCAACAATGGTTTGTGGGTCTGCTTTAATTCGTTTCAAATATCTTCGATATGCATTTTCTTCTTTTTCAGTTGGGGCAAGTGAATCTAATCTTTTTACGCCATCTTTTTCATCTGGTCTGAACCAGAATTTTGAAAATGCTACAAATTTATAATCATCAATACCATCTTTCATCCATAGAGCTGCATTAAGAAACCATTTTGGGCTTCTACCCAAGCAGATAATAGGTTGCTCTTTATATTTTGTATAAATTTTTGCGGCTTTTATAAATTCATCCATTTCTTTTTCTGATTGGAGTGGTAAGTGTGCATCTTTGGTGTCAAAAAGTTCTGCTTTGTTTGCGCTTTTATAAAAAGCCTTATATTTTTTTCTGAATCTTTGTTTTGTATAGTTTTTCATAGCCATATATTCTTCATAATCTATATGAGGAACAGTTCTGTTAGGGTCGAAAAATTCACCGAAATGTATATTTGCGTTATATTTATAATTTAGAGGAATTTTTGAAGGCATTTTACCTTGTACGGGATTGGCTGCGGAAGAATTGTTTGAATTCCCGTTAGGTATGTTTTGAAGATTGTGCCTATTTGTAAAATTATAACTTTGAACTGGTGAAATATACATAATGACTCCTTAGTTTTTGCAACTTTCTTTTATATAAATGCAAACAAAAAAATTTTTGCTCCCAATAATTTTATTGGAAGCAAAATCTGTTAAAATAATTTTTATATAATAAATTTACCGTTTTCATAGATAAGTTTTTCATCAGCGAATATTTTTCCGCCGTTTTTCATATTTTTGATTAAATCCCAGTGTAAGCCGGAAATGTTTTTACCGCCGGTTTCAGGGTAAGAAGCTCCTAATGCCATATGAATAGCGCCTCCGATTTTTTCATCAAACAATATATTTCCTGTGATTTCTTGGATTTCATCGTTTGTACCGATGGCAATTTCGCCTATTCCATGAGAACCTTCATCCATATTAATCATTGCATTCAGGAATTCTTCGCCCTGTTCGGCTGTAGCTTTTACAACAAGACCGTTTTCAATCATCAGGTGTACTCCGTTTGCACAATTTCCTCTGTAATTTTGCGGATAATCAAAATAGATTTCACCATTAATTCCGTTTTCAACAGGAGATGTGAAGACTTCTCCGTCAGGATAATTGTTTAATCCTGAGCAGCTAATCCATTTTCGACCTTCTACATTAAAGGTTATATCTGTTTTTTCTCCCGTAATATGCAGTGTTTTTACATTATTGAGATATTGAGCCCAGCCTGATTGTTTTTTATCAAGTTCTCTTAATTTTTCTACAGGATTATCCAAATCCAAATAACAAGCTTTGAATAAAAATTCAGAATATTCATCTAGTGACATTTTTGCCTCTTGCGCAAGAGCATTTGTCGGAACATCTGCAATAACCCACTTTGCTTCCCCGTTTGCAGAACGTTTTAGTAGCAGCTCGGATAATTGTTTGGTCGCTTTTCCTCTTTTTGCCATTTTAGTCAAATCTGCTCTGGCCATACTTTTAGTATTTTGTGGAGCTCCTAAAGATATGAATACATCAGCTTTTTCGTATTCCATTTTTGACATTGGATCTATGTAATCTAATTGTTCATCTGATGCGTATTTCAAAAATATTTCGGCTAGATCTCCGATTGAAGTTCTAACAACAGGGTTTGCTCCCTTTTCTAATACTCTTTTATAGACTGATTTTACAAGCTCTTTTGCTTCGATTGAACCTGCTCTTATTATTACCAGTTCTCCCTTTTGGACATTTGTTGAATAGTCGACAAGAACTTGCGCATACTTGTCCCAAATAGATTTTTGCATAAATTTACCTCTTTCTTTTTGGATAATTTTATAACAATTTTTGGGGAAAGTAAATCAAAATATGAGGTGAATTTATACTTCTTTTACTGCAGTTATAAGTTTATAGTATAATTCAATTTCTTTTTGAGAGGCATTTTGTATAATTTTAATCAGTTCGTCTTGTAAACGGGCTTTGGATTTGAAATGACCAAATTCAAATAAATCTTTAATATGGACATTAAGTGAATTAGCAAGCTTTTCAATATTTTCTTCTTTCGGAAACTGACCTCCGTTTTCCAGTTTACAAAGATTTGTTGTTTCCATGCCTATATATTCCGCAAGCTGGGCCTGAGTCAGTCCTTTGGCTTTTCTGAGTTCTTTTATTCTAAGTCCTAATAGCTTACTTAAAAGCGCCATATTTCCCCTTTCAATTATTAGATTAACTCATCTATTTGTATTAAAAAATGACACATTGTAACAATTACACTTGACAAACTTGGCCCAATATGACAACATGTAATTAGGAAGTTGTTATTAATCAATAATAATTAATCTGAAAGTTGGGTTAATAGAGCATTATTAAAAAAGAAAGGTGAAAAGATTATGACAAAAAGATTCGGTTTTACTCTTGCAGAAGTATTGATCACATTAGGTATCATCGGCGTTGTAGCCGCAATGACAATACCAACATTGATTGCAAACACAAACGGAGCAAAATTCCGTTCTCAATTTAAGAAAACTATTTCAACATTGAACCAGGCAGGTTTAATGGCTCAAGCTCAGTACGACTTTGACTATGCAGGTACTACTCAACCATGCCAACAAGCACCAACAGGTGGAGCTGTAGCTCTTGATAATCCTGATTCATTGATGACATTCTGTGCTATTTTGAACGGTACTTTGACAGGTCAAACTTATCAAGGTACTATCACTAATATTCAACGTCAGGTAACACAAGCAGATGGTTCTTCAGGTTCTGAAGATTACGCATTAAATATTGGTGGTGATACAGCAGGTACCGGTGTTCTAACAGAAGCTCAATATCAAGATATGTTAGCTTATACTTTAGCTGATGGTTCTATCATTGCATTCTCACCTGATGCTCAAGGTTGTGAATTACCTATCGGTACACAAATGTCTGGGGCTTGGATTACCGGTCACCCTCAATGCTTAGGGTTAATCGACGTTAACGGTGCTACACTACCTAACAAAGAAGTTACTTGTACTGAAGGTGGTGGCGGTGCTAACACTGCAGACAACACTGTTGAAGAACCATGCGTTGTTAAAAACAATGCTCGTAACATGACAGATGTATTCCCAATCGTATTCCACGATGCAACAGTTGAACCGGCTTC
>CASGEL010000018.1 GCA_949300485.1 uncultured bacterium | reverse complement strand
CAGGACCCGTCGGAGACGTACTGATAATTTTGCTTATTATCATATTTATATATTGGGTACTATGCGTACCCAAACCCGCACTTAATTTCTTTCTTTTTGAATAAGCAAAAAGAAAGAAACTAAGCAAAGAAAGAAAAACTATTTGACCTAATAGCATCAGTAAAATTCAACCTAAGCCGAGTTAACTCGCTTTCGCTCAAACAAAACTCGGCTTGTTATCGTTTCATTAACTGATGCTAATTATTTTGATAATGGTTATTTTAATATAAATAATAAATATTATGTAACAATATGTTACACAATTTATTAAAATAGCAATTTATTCATATAAAAATTTTTTATATATGTAAGGTAGGTTAAAGGTTAACATTTTTTGGAGGTTAGTATGTCTAACGAAATTAACAATACTGTTGCGTTTTCTCCACTAGGGAATTTTCAGTATAACCCATACATTTATGATGATTTAGATATGGATCTTGGGACATACCCAATGGCAGGGCTAGGCGGAAGCATATTTGGAGGAGGCTTTGCTACTCCTGGTTTTGGATTTATCGGCGGTAATAGCAATTATTTTGACAATATGAAAGATTACCAAAAATTCTATATTGACTACAATATAGATCAACAAAAAATGCAAAGAAATGCTGATCTAAAAATCAACGCATCTGTTGAAGGCATTAAAGAAGCAGCAGAATTGTTAAAAGATAAAGTTGTCAATAATGAACAAGATCAAATTCCGGCAGCATTCCATAGATATGTTGAAAGTGTCAGAGCAGCTTATGGTGCAGGTACTGAACATGAAATTGAAAGCAGAGCTCTTACATTATATACGTCAATGAACGGAGGCAAATCTCTATTTGAAGATTTACGTGAATACGGACATGGTTCTGCAACCCAAGGATTTATTAATGCTCTAACCTTCGGAACCTATAACAGATTATCCGCAGAAGACAACATTTCTGCAATAAGTGGTTCACCTGTAGGAACCGGAGAAAAAGCAAAACATAATCTGGGAAGAGTTGCAGGTGCAGCAACAGTCGGATTAGGTGCAGCAGGAATTACTAAAATGCTATCAAAAGGCTCTAACCAAGCAGTTAAAACCTCTGCAAAGGGTCTAGGCAAATTCTTCAAATTTGGAGGTAAAGCAAAAGTTGTAGGTTTATTAGTCGGCGCAACAGCAGCAGCTTTATCCTTCCTGACAGGTAAGGTCACAACATAACAAATTCATGAAGTGTAAAGTGTGAAAATTGTAAGCCGGCGAAAATCGCCGGCTTTTTTATAAAAAAATTCCTGCTAAAAGGAGTAATAGCAGGAACTAGTTCAGTAAAAGAGACATCTGACAATATTATGTTTCTATTTTTATATTCGTCAAATTTTTAATTATGGAAATTTTAAATATTTTATTCTATAATTTTGTTATGAGGAAATTATTATTATCACTATTTGTTTTATCAATATTATTGGGGAATTCCGCAGTTTCAGCTGCTACAGTAAAATTACCCTGGAAAAAAGAAGAACAACAAGTCGTAGTCGATCCTGTTTCAGAACAGGCTAAAGCTTTATATGCGCAAAATGAAATTGATGAAGCTTTAAAACTGCTCAAAGGTAAATCAGAAGAGTCAAGATCCGCAGAAGATTGGCTTCTTATAGGAAATATACTGCAGGATAAAGATAAAATTGATGAAGCAGTTTATATGTTTAAAAAATCAATAGAAAAAGATCCAAAATATTATAAAGCTCATTACAATTTAGGTTATATCTATTTAATTCAGGATAAACCCAATATGGCACTGGCAGAATTTAAACTGGCAGTAAAATACAAAGATGATTTTGCTTACGGATATTACAATATGGCTTGTGCATACTTAAAACTAAAACAGTATCGTAATGCAAGATACAATTTCTTCAGAGCAATGGATTTGAAGGGAAATGATCCAAACATATACTATAACCTTGCATATACATTCAAAATGTTAAACAATGAAAAACAGGCTCAAACCTATTTAGACATATACAATAAGATGATAGAAAGACACCAATAAAATGGAAAAATACAGAGGCATTATCTTCGATTTCAACGGAACTTTATACTGGGATTCCCCTAAACACAAACAAACTTGGAGAGAGTATTCAAAAAAACTTCGAGGTACAGCTTTTTCTGATGAAGAAATGGTAAAATATATGTTTGGAAGAACAAACGAACAAATTATAAAGTATGCTATAGGTAAGCAACCTACACCTGAAATGGTAGAAAAATACGGACAAGAAAAAGAAGCTCTATATCGCCAAATGTGCATTGAAGATAGTGAAAATTTCCATTTGGCACAAGGAGTAGAAAAATTTTTAGATTTTTTAAAAGAAAATAATATTCCAAGAACCATTGCAACAATGTCAGATTGGAAAAATGTTGAATTTTACATAAAAAACTTTAACCTTGAAAAATGGTTTGATATAGATAAAATTGTATATTCTGACGGAATAATTCCCGGCAAACCGGCTCCTGACATTTACAAAATTGCAGCAAAAAATTTAGGATTAAAACCTGAAGAATGTATTGTCGTAGAAGATGCTCTATCAGGTATTGAATCTGCAAGAGCAGCAGGAATAGGAAAAATTATCGCTATCTGCTCTGAAGAGCCGCCTGAATTGTACAAATCCATTCCTGCTGTAGGTGGAATAATAAAAAACTTTGATGAATTTGACAGAAATCTTTTTGAAACAAAAGTTATTATTTAAATATTTTTTTATTTATACTTATATTTTTATAACTTTTTCTTTCGTTTTTGCAGGTCTTTTAATTATCCTGCCACGTTCTTCTATACGTTTCTGTTTATATCCGTAAAATGCATAAATTAAAACACCAACTGCCAGCCATAATAAGAAATACACAGAAGATGTTTTTAAAGTCTTTAATGAAAAGACTATTATTACAATGCAAATAACTATTCCCAAAATTGGAAATAAAGGACAGCAAGGCACCTTAAATGGTCTGTGTCTGTTTGGTTCAGTTTTTCTCAATATCAAGACGGCTAAACAAATAATTACAAAAGAAGTAAATGTTCCAAAGTTACATAATGCAGCAGATATATTTAAATCCATAAATAATCCGCAAACGATAACCACAAGACCTGAAATCCAAGTCATAACATGCGGTGTCCTATATTTTCTATGAATTAATCTCCAAGATCTTGGTAAAAATCTATCACGACTGATTGCATATAAAATTCTTGTAGTTCCCAACTGGTAAACTAAAAGAACTGAAGTTAAAGCACACAATGCACCTATGGCGATAAGTTTAGCAAACCAACTCCAGCCATGTCCGATATAACTCATTGCGTGCGCAATTGGAGCTTGTACGTTAATTTTATCAACAGGAACAATACCGGTTAATACAAGCGCAACGCATACATATAAAACAGTACAAATAACAAGTGTTCCTAAAATTGCGATAGGTAAATCTCTTTGAGGATTTTCAGTTTCTTCTGCTGTTGTTGATATAGCATCAAAGCCTATATATGCAAAAAATATTAAAAATGCCCCCATCATAATCCCTTGGAACGGATGAACCGTCGGAATAAACGGAAGCCAATTATCAGGAACTACATAATGCGAGCCGACAGCTATGAATGAAATAATCATAAACATATTGACCCCGACCATTATACTTGCAACTCTGGTTGATTCTTTAACCCCCCTGACCAGCAACATTGTTAATAACAGAACAATAACAACAGCAGGGAGATTAACTGATACCGGAATATGACCAAACAGATACGGAATCTTATCATGGATATCCCAGCCGTAGGCATTACACATTTCTGTCATTGTTTTATAATCATATCTTAACCACAATGGAAAATTTACAACCCAAGACGGCAAAATATGTTTGAAACCGCTTAAAAAATGAATAAAATACCCTGTCCAAGCACTTGCTACTGTAATATTTCCTATAGCATATTCAAGCATTAATATCCAGCCAACCATCCAGGCCATAAATTCACCCATAGTAGCATAAGTATAAGTATATGCACTTCCTGCCACAGGAATCATAGATGCAATTTCAGAATAACACAAGGCAGGAAATACACACGCAATTGCGGCAAGCACCATTGAAATAACAATAGCAGGTCCGGCTCCGGCACTTTCGGCACTACCGGTTATCGCTGTTCCGATAATAGTAAAAATTCCTGTACCAACAACTGCGCCTATACCTATTACAATAAGGTCAAATACATTTAATGTCTTTTTCAATTCTGAACGCTTGCTGGTATTAATAAGGTCATCCAGATTTTTTTTCTTAAATATATTTCGGTAAATGTTTTGTAAATTCATCTATTCTGATACTTCCTGTTTTGTTTCATAGCTTTGAATTAATTCTCTATGAATTTTGTTTTCATTATTTCTGTTTTTAATAAATCCATATAATAAATAAATTATAGCACCAACACCAAGCCATACAGGAAACAATAATGCTGAACTTCCTGCCTGCATTGATTTATAAACCATCAAACCTCCACAGCATATGATACCTAATACAGGAGTTACAGGTGAAAAAGGCACCTTAAACGGTCTTGGTCTATCAGGATCTGTGTGTCTTAAAATTAATACCGCAACACAGACAATAATAAAAGATGTAAATGTTCCATAATTGCAAAGTTCTGCTGCAACATCAAGATTAAGAGTTAAGATTCCGACAATTGCCAAGATACCAACAGTCCAAGTTAATAAAAGCGGGGTTTTATACTTTGGATCAATCTTCTGAAATCTTGCTGATATAAAATGATCTCTGCTCATCGCAAAAAGAATTCTTGTAGCGGCCATCTCCAACACCAATAGTACTGAAGTTAAGCCGGCCAAAGAACCTATTGATATAAAGTACGACGCAT
Source organism: uncultured bacterium (assembly GCA_949300485.1). Classification (GTDB taxonomy): domain Bacteria; phylum Cyanobacteriota; class Vampirovibrionia; order Gastranaerophilales; family Gastranaerophilaceae; genus Zag111. The sequence goes on along the minus strand of CASGEL010000018.1, from coordinate 20,711 downwards.
ATACAGCCCAACTTTTACCTGTCATTGTCATACAATATGCCATAGGCGCCTTCAAAAATCCCAACGGAACCGCTCCTGAGGTATCTTGCATACCGGTTAACACTAATGCAACAAGTACATAAACAATAGTTGTTATCAATAACGAACCTATAATACCTATAGGCAAATCTTTCTGAGGATTTTTACACTCTTCGGCAGCTGTTGCCAAAGCATCAAAGCCTATATATGCAAAGAATATTAAAAATGCACCGGCAAAAATACCTTCAACACCGTTTGGAGCAAAAGGAGTCCAATTGTCAGGAGTAACATAAAATGCCCCCGCCACAATAAATAAACCTATAACCGCCAACTTTATGAATACCATTAATCCTGCCATTTTTGCAGAATCTTTTGTTCCTTTTACCAAAATTGCAGTGATTAAAAGAACAATCAAAATCGCCGGTAAATTTATGCAAATAGGAACGCCTAAGATTCTTGGAACATAAATACCTGGATCATCTGCAACTAATTTTGCAGCTGAAAATACATCATTAGTCAACCAAACAGGCGGATGTGCAAGCCATGCCGGCAATACTTTATCAAAACCTGCCAAAAATTGGACAAAGTGATTTGACCAGGCACAAGCAACCGCAATAAACCCGATTGCATATTCAAGCATCAAAACCCATCCTACCATCCAAGCAGCAAATTCACCCAATGTTGCAAAGGTATAAGTATAAGCACCACCTGCAACAGGAATCATTGTTGCAAACTCTGAATAGCATAATGCTGAAAAAATACAAGCAATAGCGGCAATAATCATAGAAATCATTAATGCAGGCCCAGCCCCCAAACTTGAACCGTCTGCACTTCCTGCTGCTGCTATACCAACAACCGCGAAAATTCCTGAGCCGATTATTGCACCAACACCTAAGATGATTAAATCAATAACCCCGAGAGTTTTTTCCAAACCTTGAGCCTTTGCCTCCTCGAGCATTTCATCCGGAGCTTTGATTCTTGTAATGTGTCTTAAAAAACTTTTTGTAAAAGTTGCTCTATTAAATTTTTCAGCCATCTATATTCCTTATGTTATTTTTTGCAAAGAGGGAATCCCATTGCCTCTCTTTGCTCTACGTACAACTTTGCAACTGCAGAGGCCATAGTTCTGACCCTGCCGATGAAATTATTTCTTTCATCTTTACTGATTACACCATGTGCATCCAATAAATTAAAAGTATGAGAACACTTCAAAACATAATCGTATGCAGGCAATACTAACTTTGCTGCCAAACAATTATCTACTTCTTTTTGATATAGATCAAACATTTTAAATAAACTATCAGTATTTGAAATTTCAAAATTATATTTTGATTGTTCTATTTCATTCTGCAAATAAATATCACCATATTTCAATTCATTATTCCACATAATATCATATACTGATTCTTTATTTTGCAGATACATAGCTATACGTTCTAAGCCATAAGTTAGTTCTAACGCTACGGGTTTAATTTCAAGTCCGCCGACCTGTTGGAAATACGTAAATTGAGTAATTTCCATACCATCAAGCCAAACTTCCCAACCAACACCTGCAGCACCCAATGTCGGAGATTCCCAGTTATCTTCAACAAAACGGACATCATGTTCTTTCAAATCAATACCCATTGCTTCCAAACTTTTTAAATAAAGTTCTTGTGCATTATCAGGCGATGGTTTTAAAATAACCTGAAATTGAAAATAATGTCCTAATCTGTTAGGATTTTCACCGTATCTTGCATCAGTAGGTCTTCTGCAAGGCTCTATCATTGCAGTATTCCAAGGCTCAGGCCCCAATGCTCTTAAAAATGTGGCAGGGTTCATTGTAGATGCACCCTTTTCTATATCGTACGGCTGTTGAATTATACACCCGTAATCTGACCAAAATTTTTGTAAATTAAATACCAGTTCTTGAAAATTTAGTGCCATAACATAATCCAATATTGTACTTTCTACACTCGTTCTTTAATCCTATTACTAACATAGTATGATTGCAATAAATTGATAAAAAATGTTAAGGGGGCAAATATTATTAAAAAACTCAGCCCTAATTATACAAATACTTCAATATAAATTTTAAAAATTTAATGCAAAAAATAACTCATTCTATTTTAAATATTTAAAATAGAATGAGTTAATGTAATTTTTAATTTTATAAAATTTATCCTATAGCACTGAATAATTTACCAGGTAAACCGAAAATACCGACTTCAGCTAATGCTCCAAATACCGCCTTAGTTTCTTTTGGATGCTGAGCAGCTGCCTTGCCTGCAGAATAAAGTAAACCTGGAGCAGTTGCAAATAATGCAGCTTTACCAACAGTTTTTACAGTTTTTTGAGCTACTTTACCTGCTGTTTTAGCGATTTTCTTAGCTTGCTCCGGATTATTTTTTACATAATCTTGTACATATCCTGCTGTAGGACATAGCGTTCTAATAACATTGTCTAATAAACCCATAATTTAATCCCCCATTTTCTCTTTATGTTCCCCGTACTCCTATATAAAAAATTTTTATTCTGAATAATTGCTAAAAAAACATTTTTAGCTTAACAAATATTAACAAAAATAAATCCGCTATATATATTTCATATAACGGACTTACCTATATAATAAATCTACGAGTTTAAAATTTAGTCTTCATTGTCTAAATTTTCAGAATTTTGCAGTTCATCTTCAACGGGTTTAGAATCAACCTGTTCCGCTTTTTTACCTCCAAAGCATAATAAAGTACCAAGTCCTAATACTGCAGCACCGATTGCACCGTAAATTGCAGCATATTTACCCTTGATATTGTTTGCCGCACCTGAAAATACTTTAGTAATCTTTTCAGATACATTTGCTACATTTTCCATAAATTCTTTGATTTGAGGATTCATATTTCCTAAAAATTCTTTATAATCATCGAATGCTGTCATTTCCTGAGAAAATTTCTTTTTATCTGGATCCCACAATAAACTAAACACACCTTTAATTGCAGAATTTTTCAACTCCAAAACACTTCCCTTTATTGTAGTTTTTACTTGTTCTAAAGATTTTCCTTCAAAAGTTTTATCAAAAATTTTACCGTATAATTCTGCTATATCATCTTTATTTTTAACATTAGCAATTTCTTCAGCATTAAATGATTTTAAACCAAATGATGCTAATATATCATTTGTATTTTCTAAAGAAGCTTTTGCTGTATCAAAATCAGCATTTTTATAAGCATTTTTTATCAGATCAGTCATCATTGTTCTTAAATCTTCTGTTGATTTAGCATTATTAAATTTGTCAACCGCAGATTTAATTCCTGTAGAAAATTCTTCAGGCAACGATTTTAATATTTTTTTCCCTGTTGTATTAATATATTCATCAGTTGGTTCACCTTTTTTTAAAAATGGTCTTGAATACCAACCTGCAGCAGCTCCTGCTCCGCCGCCTACAACAGCAGCACCTGCAGCATATAAACCCGCATTTGAATTTGCACTGTTAACACTATCTACTGGCATAAATAATCCTTTCATCTTGTACACACGCTATTATAAAAAACAAAAAAAATAAAATTGCTATTTATTAGAATTAGCACTTTACATATATTAACATTTTCCGTAAAAAATTTATGCTATCATTATTTAAAATAAGAGGTCAATATGGTTGATAAAATTATAATATTCTCAGGAAAACAATATGCCGGTAAAGATACCGCAGCCAAAATTATGATGGAAAAATTACCAACCTTCAGACGTTGCGCCATAGGCGATATAATAAAACTCACGTACGGAAAAGAAAAAAATCTTACCTACGAAGAAATTGAAAAAAATAAAGCCTATTATAGAGCAGACTTAATTAAACTAGGAAACTGGGGAAGAGATCAGGATCCTGATTATTGGCTGAAAAAGATTATAGAACAAAACGGCAATATTATTGTAACCGATGTCAGAGTACCACATGAATACGAAGTTTTTAAAAATGCAGGAGCTATTACAATTAGGGTTGAAGCATCAAGACAAATTCGACTGGAACGAGGCGGAAGCCTTACAGGCGAAAATGATATTACAGAAAACGGATTGGATAATATAACTGATTGGGATTATATTATCGACAATAATTCTGATTACAAAAACCTTGAAAATCAGGTTAATAAAATTATTGAAGATTTACATTAAATATACAGTTTTAAAATCAGATTTGCAAAACTTACCGGTTTAAAAATTTTCACAACCTATGGACACAAATTTTCCCAATCAGGTTCATCCGGTTCTTCACCAGGTTCAGGGATGTGTTCCCCACGTTCAAGCATTACCATCAGAGATAATTTTAACTGTTTTTTATAATTTTCACGAGCTCGAGCCAGAGTTTTCGCGCAAAATGTAAAACTTGGAATTTCTTTTATTTCAATATAATAATATGGATTACCATCAAAATCTAAATCCTGTCCCTCTATTAGGGTCCAATTTAAGTTTAAATAATAATTTAAATCCTTATCTTCTTCCATATTATTAATTTTCCAATGACGAATTTGTTAAAGGTTGTGAAAGCATAATTCCTTCACCGCCGACGACATCTGCTCGTTGGCCATCTATATACAAATATACAGGAATTGTTGAATTTAATTGAGCTGTTTTTATCAATTGATAAAGACGTTTATATAAACTATCAGTACCTCCACCGGTTACAAATGATGAATTTAAATTCACAATTACTTTATCAGGCTGTTCAGAAATACTTATAACTTCAGCTCCTGAAGGAACTTCAGTATAAACACCTCGTTGTTTTTCTTCAGACTTTGGCCCCCTGATTAAAGAGTTTACAGCAAATCGAATTTTCGAACCGTCAACATCTTTATTATATTCTCGTTTTACTGCTTTATAAACTTCTTCATTATGCTCATTCTTACCAATAAAATAAATATTTACATATTCTTTTTTATTTACTTCTGAAGCTACAGGTTTAGGTTCATCAGCAACCTCTTCCTGTACAGAACGCTCAGAAACCTGAACATCTTCTGGTTGAATTTCCGGACGCGGCATAAGAACATGGAATGCCACTAATGTCACAACAACAACCATACAAAAACCGATAAATAATAAAAGAAATTTTTGATTTTTATTCATAATATCCAATCCTTTAGTCTTTTGGAATTATAATAAGACCATCCGTTACTATTCCATCTTCTTTAATCTCAACATTTTTTACTTTAACTTCTGCTTTTTTATTAGCTATAATATTAACAGAAAAATCTAACGGATTAAGATAATTCATAATAAAATCAATTTTCTTCAAATCCAATCTAAATGCCCCTGAAACTAACTTTGTATTATTAAAATCAATTTTACCGTTTTTGACTGTTAATTCAGTTTCAAAAACCAATTTTTGTTCACGACGAACAAATGGAACATTTACTCCGATAATATAATAAAATTTATTAGCTTTGATAGCGACATTTGTTGATACAATCTGTATACCAACACCTGATGAATTTGCGATTTTATTAACCTCTTTAATAATTTTTTGATATCTGTCATGTTTCATTGTGTTATTAATGTCATCTTGTGTCATTACAATATCAAATGACATTGGAAAATCTTCCATAAATACCACATCATCACCATTTGGTTTGATATAATTAAAATCACACAATGATTTTAATTTCAAAGAGGATAGATGAATATCATTTATCAATAAATTATTAGCGCTTATATCTGCAGACTTGAAAATACCGTTTTTCAAATTCCCTGGACTAAAAGATTCTATATCAACTTTTAAATTATCAGAAACTATAATTTTTGCAATTTCTCTTTCCAATATAGCTTCAGATCTGTTTTCAACTATAGAATTATAACCTGAAATTGCACTAAAAAAAGTTTTATATTTAGCATTCATATTATAAGGAGCAGCACATGAATAATCACACGCTGCAAATGCACTGCCGTTTATTGTTAATAACAAGCCTAATAATAAAATAATCTTTCTCATAATACCTCAAATAATTTTTTGACCAAAATCTTATTTTGCTCTACCTTACCTATAGCATATATTTTACCACTATAAATTAAAAAAACAATATCCCACAAATGATTGAGATTTTTAATCTCAATGCTCATCCCATGCTGAACCTTCATTCTATCAGATTCAGACAAATTTACAACAGGTAAATCCATAACATCTAAAGGATTTATCAAGTGCATTTTAACAATATCAGCACTAGAAAAATTATCCAAATTTATAGAATTATCAATAATAAACGGACCGGCTTTAGTACGCTCCAATGCAGACAAATAGGCTCCACAGCCTAAATTTTGTCCAAGATCATAAGCTATAGACCTAATATAAGTACCCTTAGAACAATCTATTAAAACATCTGCTGTTTGCATTCCTTCATCAAATGATTTTAATTCAATCCTGGAAATATACACTTTTCGGGATTTTATTTCAACATTCTGACCGGCCCTAGCATAATCATAAAGCTTTTTGCCATTTACCTTTAACGCAGAATAAATCGGCGGTTTTTGAATTATTTCACCCTCAAAGGATTTTAAAGTACTTATCAATTCATCTTTTTTAATTTTCTTATCGTAAACATGCGTGACTTTGCCTTCTAGATCATAGGTATCCGTATCTTTTCCGAATTGAATTTTCGCTATATATTGCTTATCATCATTTAAATATTCTATTAAACGTGTTGACTTACCTATACAAATAGGCAACACTCCAGTTGCAAAAGGATCCAAAGTTCCCGTATGCCCAATCTGTTTTATCTTTGTAACTCGGCGCAATTTTGCAACAACATCATGTGATGTCAATCCGGAAGGTTTGTAAACATTCAAAAATCCGAATACATTTGACTTTTCCATAAGTATATCCCAAACCGCAGCAAACTGCCCTATAATTCGCCTCTTGAAATTTTATTTATAAGCTCTGTTACTCTTGAGCCTTCCTCCAATCCGTTTGAATATATAAAACGTAACTCCGGAGTTAAGCGTAAACGAAGTCGCTTACCTACTTCATACCTGATCTTAGGGGTGTTTTTTTCTATAACATCTTTTGATTTTTCTATCTGCTCATCTGAACCCAATACACTATATACAACTTTAGCAAATGAATTATCATGAGAAACTTCTACATCAACTATAGATACAACACCTTCTAATCCTCTGATTTCTTTTCTCAATATATCAGAGATATCACGCATTAATTCTTTTCTTACACGCTCATTTCGTAATGTCATAATTCTATACCCTACCCTTGTGATGACTGAACATTTTCTTATACTCGTTATCTAAGTTCGGGAAAATTTCAAAAAACATATTTTTTATAGTATCAGCAATTGTATCTGAGCTTTTCCCCTTCTGTTTAGAGATAAATTTATCAACCACAATTTTTTTACCATCATCACAAACAATCGTTAATTTGCGATTAGGAACTTTTGCACAATATGAAGGACTATTTTTATATAATTGAATTTGCGGAATCATATTAACTCCTTACAAAGATTTCCTTTCAACTTCCTCTTTTGTTGAAACTTCAATAATATCACCGACCTCGATATCATTAAATTTACTGAATGAAATACCGCATTCAAAACCCTGAGCAACTTCTTTAACATCATCTTTAAAGCGTTTTAACTGATCAATTGAACCTCTGAATATTTCTTCACCATTTCTATAAATAACAGCATCTTTTGAACGAACAATCTTACCTTCCAAAACATAACATCCTGCAATTTTAGAAGACTTCCCAATTGTAAATACCTGTCTAACCTCTGCTTTACCAAGTTCAACTTCTTTTACCTCAGGATCTAATAATGATAACAATGTTTTTTCAACATCTTCCAACAATTGATAGATAATATCGTATTTTTTAATTGTAACACCTTCACGTTCAGCAGAAGCAACCGCATTACTGTCCTCTTTTACCGAAAATCCTAAAATCAAAGCATTGGATGCAGATGCCAGCATTACATCAGCCTCAGAAATATCACCTACTCCAACGTGAATAATTTTAGTTGTAATTTCTTTTGACTCGACCTGAGCAATTGCTTGAGCTACAGCCTCTGCAGACCCATGAGTATTGGCTTTTATAATCAAATTCAACTGAGGTATATCATCATCTCCAGCTACTGCTTCTCTCCTGATATGTGCTGGTAACATTGCCTCTAAACGTTTATCTCGTTCTTTTTCTTTTCTATCTGCAACAATTGCTTTCATTTCTTTTTCATTTTTTACAACTTCGAAATGATCTCCTGCCTGAGGAACTTCTGATAATCCCAAAACCTCAACTGGGGTTGATGGTTCTGCTTTTTGAATTCTCTCACCACTGTCTGATAACAATGCTCTAACTCTTCCACATGCAGTTCCAACAACAATACAATTCCCGGCTCTTAAAGTTCCATTTTGAACTAATAAAGTTGCAACAGGTCCTTTACCTTTATCCAGATTAGCTTCAATAACAACGCCTGAAGCTTCAGCCTTAGGATTAGCCTTCAAATCCTGAACATCAGCGACAAGTAGAATATATTCCAATAACTCATCAATACCTGTACCTTGGAGTGCAGAAACTTTCACTGTAATAGTATCGCCACCCCAGTCTTCAGGAACCAATCCATGTTCGGTTAATTGCTGTAAAACTTTATCAGGATTTGCTCCAGGCTTATCTATTTTGTTAACAGCAACAATAATAGGGATTTCAGCTGCTTTCGCATGATTTATTGCTTCAATAGTCTGAGGCATGATACCGTCATCCGCAGCAACAACAAGAATTGCAATATCAGTAGCTTTAGCTCCCCTTGCTCTCATTTCAGTAAATGCTTCGTGACCAGGGGTATCTAAAAATACAATTTTCTTATCGTTATTATCCCCTACATAAACTGTATACGCACCTATAGATTGAGTTATACCGCCAACTTCAGTTGCAACAATCTTATGTTTTGATGCTCTGATACTATCCAACAGAGTTGTTTTACCATGGTCAACGTGACCCATAATACTGATAACAGGAGCTCGCTTTTTAAGCAATTTTTTATCAACCTCAGATAAAGCTTTTGCTTTTTCTTCTTTTTCTAATTCCTGTTCTATATAAGCATCTAAATCCTCTTCCAAAACTTCTAAGTTATACTCAGCACAAACTTTTTTGATAACGTCAACATCTATAAGCTGATTAACTGTAGCCATTACACCGTTCAACATTAAAAACTTCACTATTTCTGCAGGTGTTTTCTTAATTTTTTCAGATAATTCTGAAATTGTCATTGCATGATTAACAACAATTTGTTTTACTTCCTCAACCTCTTCAGCTTTTTGAACTTTCTTTTTATGGTGCTGAGCAGCAGCCTTTTCTAAAGAAATTCTTTCCTGCTCTTCTTGTTTTGAATTAAAATCTTTATCCTTTTTACGAGAATCAGAACGGCGCTTAGAAGAATTTGGTTTATTATCATAAATCTCCTGAGGAATAATTCTGCGCTGTATAGGTTTCTTTCCTGAAAAATCTTTACCCTCTCCTGAAGATGATTTTTCTGTTTTTACAAACTTTTTATCACCTGTTTGAGTTTTATCTACTTTTGATTGAGTTTTTTTGTCATCTTGAACTTTTGAACCTTTTTTATAAGGTTTTTCAGAAGAACTCTCTGAAACTGGAGGTTTCTTTGGAGCCTTTCTGACAATTTCTAAACGGCTAGCAGTCCTTACGACTTCAACTTTTGGTCGTTCAACTTTTTCGATTCTGCCTTTTGGTTGAGTTTCTTTTGGCTCAGATTTCTTTTCTTCAATATCTGTTTCCTCGGCTGCCTCAGGAATGTCCTGAGCTTTGGCTTTTTTTACAACAAAAGCTTTTGGTTTTTGAACTTTTTTAACACCGCCATCTGCGATGAATTCTTTTAATCTTTTAATTTGATCTTGAGTAACCGTACTTGAATGAGTTTTATTTGTAACACCAATTTGAGCAAATTTTTCTATAACTTCTTTGCTCTGAAGCCCAAGTTCTTTTGCCAATTCACTTATTCTAACCGTTTCATAACTCATTTAGTAACTGTCCTTTCAATTCGCTTGGTACAGAAGCTTTCAAATGCTTACCCAGTTTATTTTTTTTAAAAGCCGATTCTATACACGTTTTATTATAACAAAGATATGCAGATCTGCCAAATGTTACAGAATTTGGGTTAATAATGACATTTCCGGTTGTGCTGTCTGCTGTTATTTTAATCAATTCCAGCCTATCTTTTAACTGCCAACAACTTACACAACGTCTTTCTGCCACCAATACCTCTTTAGCTTACCTGTGCCAATTTTTCCAATTTTAGCTTTTGATCATATTCGATCAATAAGTCGATAAGTTCATCCAAATCACCGTCAATAACAGTCCAAACATTTAAATTATGATTCAATCTGTGATCTGTTAAACGACCCTGCGGGAAATTGTATGTTCTGATACGTTCTGATCTGTCGCCTGTTCCGACCTGCGAACGCCTTAAATCTGTAATTTCCTTTGTTTGTTTCTGAACTTCCATATCATAAAGTTTTGCTTTAAGAATTTCCAATGCTCGTTCTTTATTTTGCAATTGAGAACGTTCTTCTGTACAGAAAATCATTATCCCTGTAGGTTTATGGAAAACTCTTGCGGCTGTTTCAACTTTATTAACATTTTGTCCGCCTGCTCCGCCTGATCTTGCTGTTGTAATTTCAACATCATTCATATTCAAATTAACCTCAACATCATCAACCTGAGGCATAACAGCAACTGTAGCGGTTGAAGTGTGAACTCTGCCTTGGGATTCTGTTGCAGGAACCCTTTGCACACGATGAACACCTGATTCATACTTTAATCTTGAATATATACTGTCACCCTTCATTGAAATAATAACTTCAGAAACACCACCGGCTTCACAATCGGTTTTACTCAATATTTGAGTTTGCCAGCCCATTTTATCAGCATATCTTAAATACATACGCATCAAATCGCCTGCAAATATGTTTGCCTCATCTCCGCCGGCACCGCCTCTGATTTCTAGCATAATATCTTTATCATCCATCGGATCTCGAGGTAGTAATAAAACCTTCATTCTTTCCTCAAACCCTGGAAGTTTTGCCTCATTAGTTTCGATTTCAGACTTCAAAAATTGACGCATATCATCATCTTTTTCTTCATGAAGCATTTGTTTTGCATCTTCTATGGCTTCCGTTGTTTTTTTCCATTCATAATATAGCTCAACAGTTTCCTCCATAGATTTTCTTTGCTTTGATAAATCTCTAAAACGATTATAATCCTGGATTACTGCAGGATCAGACAATGTTTCTCCAAGCTCTTTATATTTCTGCTCTATTTGTAATATTTTATCTAACATATCTTTCATAGTAGCATCATAACAAGAACATAAAAATTTTACAAACAGTAACGATATATATATTTGTAGAAAATTTCTAAAACAAAATTATCCTAATCGTTTATTCTTAGCCATTTGTCTTAATTGTTCTATTTCTTCCCTTATTTCTTGGGATCTGTGGGATAAACGATTATAAACCTGAGAATTTATCTCTCCGCCTATTAATAACAAAATAGAAGTATAATAAAGCCAAATCATAAGAATAAAAAATGCTCCGATAGTACCATACACTAAGTTATATGTGCTTAAATTGTTCACATAAATTGAGAATCCCCAAGATCCAACTAACCAGAATGTTGTGAAAAACATTGTCCCAGGTAATGCGCTCTTACGCTTGAAGGCTTCTTTTCCTTTTAAGTCAGGAAGTATATAATAACTTAAGAAAGCCATCAGATACAATGCCAAAAATGCTACAGGCCACCGGAGAGTTAATATTGTAATAGCCAAACCCTTTGACATACTAAAATGTTCAACTAAAAACACAATTATTACCTTACCGAAAATGATTATGTTTATTGTTAAAAACAATACTAATATATTAACAAAAACCATTAAAAATGACAAAATTCTTGTATATATAAAACTTCTGGTTTCTTCAACTTTATAAGCTCTGTTCAAACCTTTTAATACAACAGCAACACCATTTGTAGATAAAACAATTGTCGTAATAATACCTATAATAGCTAAAAGCCTTCCATGATTAAAAATCATAGTTTCGGCCAGAACTGATTTCAATAAATTCATTGCCTGCACCGGCATAATAGTAGATAATACATGCAATATTGAATCTAAATATGAACGATTACCCATCCAGCCAAAAACAGCCATTAAAAATAACATAAAAGGGAAAATCCCGACAACAAGCATAAAACCCATTTCAGCAGCCATACCGTAAAAATCATTATCAATAATTGATTTTACTAACCTGACAAGAACCCTTATACATTTATTTTTAAGCAGTTTTCTTAACATAATTTTCTATTTTCAATTTCATTTAATATCATTTTTACAGCCTTTTCCGGATTGGCTTTTATTAAAGCTCCGGCTGCAAATTTATGACCGCCTCCGCCAAGAGCAGCACATATTTGCGCTATATCAATTGATTTGCTCCTCATTGAAACTTTTGAAGAGCCTGAATGCAACTCTTTAACTACAAATGCTATTTGCGTTGATACGATAGCCCTTAACTTTTCTGTTAAACCATCTGTAAAATCTTCTCCGTTACAATTAAACTTTTCTAAATCTCTCTTATAAACTATAGTATATGCGATCTTATCATTATTTAAAAATTTTGCTTTATTTATACAATAACTCTGAAATAAAACCATATCCTTAGAACTGGATTCATAACACTTCTTATATATATCTGAAGGATCAATCCCGTATGCCAACAGTTTCCCTGAATATTCCATTGTTCTCGGTGTTGTATTTGAAAACTTAAAGCAGCCAGTATCGGTTACAATAGCTGAATATAAACAAATTGCACTATCTAATGAGACTTTCCATTTTAAATCCAAACAAAGACGAAATAAAACTTCGCCGGTTGCAGAGGCAAAAGGTTCAACAATATTGATTTTTCCATAATTATTATTTGTTTCATGATGATCAATATTTACACTGCATTTAGCCTTGTCAAAAAGTATTTGAGCATCAGCACATCTATCAATTGCTGCGACATCAAGATTTATAACCAAATCATATTCTCTTGATAAATCCATTTCGCCAATATTTTTTACGTTATCAATATTTGGCAAAAATTTATATACCTCAGGAATTTTCGATACAGCAACCATATCACAAATCTTTTTATAATTATCTTTAATCAAAGAATACATACCACACATTGACCCCAAGGTATCACCATCGGGATTTATATGAGAAACTAATAATATATTTTTTGAATTCTTTATGCTACTATCTAATTGTTCAACAGCCATTCTAAAATATTAGCACAAACAAATAGCAATACAAAACTTATGAAAAAAATTTTATATACAAGATTTAAAAATATAGATGATATTATTGCAGACCTAATGAAAAACGCAGCCATCAGAAAGGCTATAACAAGAGCAAATCTGTATAAATTTTGGAAAAAAGTTGCAGGAGAAAAATTTGCCCAAAATTCCAAACCTTATTCTATGGTAAAAGGTTCAATCATGGTCATTGCCTGCAAAACACCCACAGTTGCTCAAGAACTTATGCTCAGAAAAACACAGCTACTCGTTAAATTCCAACCATATGTCGAATCTCTCAATATGAAACTTACAGACTTAAGATTTGATGCTAAAAAGTGGATTGAAGAAGATAATAATCAAGCCTAGAATCTAGAATTATGATTATTAATTCCAATTACAACTTTTCCATTTGAACTTCGCCTTTATCATCAAAATAAGTCTTATGAATAGGAGGCTTTAATTCATCATTTACTTTAATACTATATGATATATAACAATTTTTTTGTTCTAAAGAACATGCACCATCCTTTTCAAATGTAAGAATTGCCTGATAAGGACCTTTAACTTCAGCAACAACACTTTTATTATTTTCGATGGATTTTATGTATATATGTTGATCGGTAAGGTAATTTGCAATATCCTTGCCGGAAACAAATTCTCTGTAATTTGGAGCTTTGACAATATGAGAAACCGCAGTTTTACTTATTGGTTCAGCATTTGCAGCCATTTCCTTAACATAAGGGATAAAGAAATATGCAGAAGCAACCATAATAATTATCGGAACACAAAACCATAAAATAAGAAATACAAAAGGAGATGATATACCCCAAACTTTTTGAACTGATACAAATTTGTCTAAACTTTCCCATTTTTTACCGTACCATGCCCAAGAGTTAGCGTGTTTTCCGACATATATAGCGAGTATAATATTCAAAATAGCAAACAAGAAGCCCAATATCGGGATGTAAGAAAGGAAACATACAACAATCATAATTAAAAATACAGGCCAAAATTCTTTCCAGGCACCGTTGAATGTTGCCCAAATAAAATTAAGAAAAAAAGCACCCCAGTTAAATTTCTGTAATTCAGCATCTATACTATATTGTAAATTATCTTCTGCTTCAAAACCATTATTCATATAAACACCGTTCTAAAAGTTAACCAACCAAAATAATTATATTTTTCTTAATACTTTAAATCAAAATATTAACGGATTTTAATAAAAAAATCCTTTAATATCTTATCACACTCTTGTTCTTTTATCCCCCCGTAAACATTTAAGCTTAGTCCGGATGAAAATTTCCTTAAATCAACCGCTGTTGAAAAAGCCCCATAATTTGCATCATAGCTGCCGAAATACAAATTGCTGATTCTTGATTGTATAATTGCCCAGCCGCACATTGGACAAGGTTCTAAGGTGACATACATATCGCAACCGTCTAAACGCCAATTATTTAACAAATTTTCAGCTTTCCTGATTGCTAAAATTTCCGCATGGGAAGTTATATCATTGTCTTTTTCTTTACTATTACAGGCAGCTGCTATTACTTTGCCTTCCTTTACAATAACAGCACCCACAGGAATATCTCCATTAGCATTATTTGCTTGCTCTATTGCTAATTGCATAAAATCATTCATAATTATTCTTCATCCGCTATACATAACACCACAGTTACGCAAAACCCGAAATCCTCAGTTGAGGATAATGAAATTGTACCATTCATTGCCTCAATCAAACCTTTGACAATAAATAGCCCTAGACCGGTTCCTCTTGTTGTTCTGGTCATTTCATCATCCAGTCTTACAAATTTTTCAAATAAAGTATCCAGCTTTTTTTTCGGAATCTTGTCACAGCTGTTTTTGACTTTAATAACAGCTTTATTCCCAACCTGATCTACATCAACAATAATAGGGGTATCCAGATATGAATATTTTATTGCATTTTCATACAGATTAACAAATACTTGTTCTAACCTTCCTTTATCGGCAACAATTTTAGGAAAATCATCACTTATATTTACAATAATTTCATGCCCGTCACGTTTCCTCAACAATAGCTCAGCTTCTTCAAGAACTTTATTTAACCAAATATTTTCATTAACAGTCCTGAGTCGCATACCTTCTATATCCGGAATTGTTAACAGATCTTCAATTAAACGTTTTAATTTCTCAGACTGCTCTTTTATAATTCTCAAAGATTTTTGTTTCATTTCCTCATTGATTACAATATCTTGGCGCATTAAACGGGACGTATACCCCTGAATACTTGTTAATGGAGTCCTTAATTCGTGACTTACAGTATCTAAAAGGTTAGACCTGAATTCGTTTAACTCTTTCAATTCTTTGTTCTTACGTTTTAACTCAATATATGATTTATGGATTTCAGAGGCCATATTATTAAACTCATTTGCAAGAAAGACCATTTCATATGGAGTAAATGAGGTATTCAATAATCTTATTTGGCGCTGGTAATTTCCTTTAGAAAGAGCAATTACAGCCTTAAATAACTGTCTTATATTTATATATAGATAATAAATATAAAATCCTACTAAAACCATCATTGATAGAATTGCGGCCAAAACTGATAAAATTATTTTAACCCTGTTATCTATAATTGCATGCTTCGTAATATTTTCAGTTGTATTTACAACAATCGTAAAATCAGGATTTGTTCGCCTTATATAAACAATAGGCCTATTTTTTTCATCACCGAAAATTACCGGAACCTCGGGAATCATATCTTCAGGAAGGAGATCTATCGTTTCTTTAAACATATCCGGAGTAAAATTATGAGATGCAAGCAAATGATTGCTCTCATCCATGATATAAATTTGCCTGTTATCTTGTTCCAAAGATTTGAACAACTGACTGTCCAGATTACTTGCATTATAAGTTACAACAAGAAATGAACCATCCTTCATCTGGGTAGATAAAATAGGCTGTTCATTAAGCCTTGCATTATCAGTTATTCTTTCTAACTCTTGCTGCGTTTTAACTATAACAATATCCTTACAGTTAGGATATTTTAATGCAACTTCTTTAATAAATTTATTCTTCTGTACTTTCGTTGGTAAATATTCTAAAGCGTCCGCAATTTGAGATAAAGTTGTTTCATTATTTTTAATATAAAAGTCCATCTCGTCAGAAACCATACTGGCTACCAATATAGCAGACTCTCTTAACTGGTGTCTTACTGATTGCTGATTAATATTATTTATAATAAATCCGCTTATAGACATTGGTATGACAACAGCAATAAAAAATACTATTGCTATTTGTTCAATAATTTTTAAATTTTTTAATTCATATCTATATTTTTTCATTCATAACCTAATCTTGAGCAAACGGAGTAAGCTTATATCCTACGTTTGTTACTGTATGAAGGTATTTCGGAATTTTAACGTTTGATTCAATTTTATTTCTTAATCCTCCAACATGAACCCTCAGCATTCTCACATCTTCATTACTGTCATACCCCCAAACCTCATCTAACAGAGTTGCTAGAGTTACAGGATTGTTAAAATGCTGCATTAAACAGTATAATATTTCAAATTCTGTAGGTGTTAATTTTACCCTCCTGTTAACAATTACACATTCCAATGACTCAGGGAAAATTTCTATATCTCCGCATTTTAAGACTTCATTTGATAAAGAGGATTCATTTTCGACATTCACTGAAGTCCGTCTTAACAAAACCCTTATTCGTAACAAAACTTCCTGAATATCAAAAGGCTTCACTAGATAATCATCAGCACCACAATCAAATCCACTGGTTTTATCATCAATTGTACCTTTTGCCGTAAGCATTAAAATCGGTATAGCTAACTTAGCCTGTCTTATATTCTTACAAACATCAAACCCGTTCATTTTAGGCATCATAACATCAAGCAAAATTAAATCATAAGTATTATTTAAAGCCTTATTTAAACCTTCAAGACCATCTTTTGCTGTATCAACAAAATATCCGCTGCTTGCGATATCAAATTCTAACAATTCTCTTATTTCGTCATCATCATCTACAATTAAAATTCGTTTTTGTACTTCTGGCATAAAAACTCCCTATATTATAGAGTCATTGTACTAAACAACTTTATATTTTTCAATCATATATAAAGATTTTTAAAACAATTCAAAATTTGCAAACAAGAGTTATTTTTAGTAAACTTATTTTGTTATGGAGCAAGGGCAGATTTATAAAATTCATTCTGATTTTTACTATATACAAAAAGATGGACAAACTTTTGAATGCAAAATTCGAGAAATCCTAAAAAAACAAAAAATAAAAATTTATGTAGGGGATTTTGCCGAATTTGAAAATGGTGTTATATCAAAAATTTTGCCTAAAAAAAATTTTATACCTCGTCCTGCTGTTGCCAACGTAGACCAAATCGTAGTTGTAAGTGCATTAAAACATCCTGATTTGGACTTTCATCAACTAAACAGATACGTTTCATTAGCAAAATATTACAAAATCCCTGTTGTATTATGCTTTAATAAAGAAGACTTAGGATTGGAACAAAATGCCCAGGATAAAATAAATTCCATATATAAAGCTCTGGGATATAAAATTGTTTTCACTTCTGCAACAGAAAAAATAGGTCTTGAAGAATTTAAAAAACTTTTAAATGGAAAAATTACAGCACTGTGCGGAAATTCAGGGGTTGGAAAATCAAGCTTAATAAATGCACTCAACCCAAATGTTCATCTAAGAACAAAAAATGTCAGTGAAAAATTAAACAGAGGAACTCATACAACAAGGCATTGCGAAATTATAAGTCTTGATGAACACACAGCAATAGTTGATACCCCGGGATTTAGTAATGTTAAATTTGATTTTTTATTACCGAAAGATGTTACTTCCTTATTTGAGGACATTTCGATATACAGTAAAAACTGTAAATTCTCAGACTGCCTTCACAAAAATGAAGAAGGCTGTACTGTATTAAAAAATATCGATAAAATTGACCGGACACGATATGAAAGTTATATTGAATTTGTGGATGAAGCTATAGAATACAAAGAAAAAATTAAATATAATGGACGAAAACAAGAAACATCACATAAATTTAAAAACAATAAAATTCAGGCAAAAATAAGCGGCAAAAAAAGACAGGCATCAAGAAACACTCAAAAACAAAGGATATATAAGGAAATAGACGAACATGCAAATGAATGATTATGTAGAATTAATTGATACTAAATTAAACGAATTAATACCGATAGAATACCCGCAAAGCATTTTCAAAGCTATGAAATATACAGTAACACTTCCTGGCAAAAGACTCCGTCCGATACTGTGTCTTGAAACATGTACAATCCTCGGAGGAGAGATTGAAGATGCAATTCCAACTGCTTGCGCCATTGAAATGCTCCATGCTCAAACTCTGATACACGATGATCTTCCATGTATGGATAACGACGATTACAGAAGAGGCAAACCTACCAATCATAAAGTCTTTGGGGAGGCTATTGCAGTTTTGGCTGGAGATGCATTGTTAACATATGCGCCGCAAATTATAACAAAAAATTCTGAAAATCTTTCACCATCTACTATAATAAGAATTTTAAATGAATACTTTCACTTTGCCGGAGCAAGAGGAGTAATTGCCGGACAAGTAGTAGATATAGAATCTGAAAATAATACAAATATTACAGATAAAGAAAAAACTCTTGAATACCTGCATACTCACAAAACTTCAGATTTATTTAAACTTTCTATGCGAACTGGTGCAATTATCGCAGGAGCTAATGATGAAAAAATACAAGCAGTCACAGAATTTGCTCATAACTTCGGATTAGCCTTCCAAATCGCAGATGATATCTTGGATGAGATTTCGACATTTGCAGAAATGGGTAAAACATTAGGCAAAGACAAGGAAGAAGGTAAGCTTACATATGTTTCTTTATATGGAATAGATATAGCAAAATGTAAATTATCTTGCTTATTTGAGAAATGCTGTGATATAATGAATAAACAAAATATTCAATCAGAAATTTTTAATGACATTATTAAGAGTATAAAAAAGAGAGTAGGTATTTAATGTTTTTAGACACAGCCAGACAAACTATTTTAAATAATGGATATGAAGTTATAATTTGCGCTGTCACATCCGCTTTTTTTGCTCAGGTTATTAAGTTTATACTATTTACAATAAAAAACAAAAAAGTTAATTTCAAAATATTCTCAACTACAGGAGGAATGCCAAGCTCTCATTCTGCTGGTGTTATGGCTTTATCTACAATAATCGGTATTCTTAAAGGATATGATTCATGCCTTTTTGCAACAGCTTTAGGTTTTTCATTAATAATCATGTATGATGCAGCCGGATTAAGACGAGCTGCAGGAAAAACAGCAGCTTGTCTAAACAGAATGATGGATGATTTTTATCACCATGATATGCAGGCTGCCGGCGGAAAATTAAAAGAACTTTTAGGCCATACTCCATTAGAAGTTTTTGTAGGAGCCATTTTTGGAATTTGCTATGCATATTTATTCCATTCTTTTGTTTTAGGTTAGAATAGTATTATGATTACAAAATCCGAATTAGACAGACTGGTTGAAACATATGAAACAAAACAATTTATAAAAGATGATCCGGTCAGATTTCCTAATAGATTTAAAAATAAAAAAGATATAGAACTTGCTGGTTTTATCGCATCCCTTGTTGCATATGGTAGACGTGATGTTTTTACTAAAAAACTGGATGAATTGTTTAACCTTGCGCAAAATGAACCGTTGAATTTTATTCAAAATTTTGAACCCAAAATTCTTGGAAATTTTAATTATCGTTTTGGCAAGACTGAAGACTTTGCTGAAATTTTCACAATACTAAAAGAACTCTATCTAAAAGACGGTGGTCTGGAAGAACTTTTTAAATACGGATACAATAATCCAATTGACGAAAATATGTTTATACCGGTCACTGATTATTTTTATGCAAGAACAAAAGATAAAACAGGACAAGGCTTTTATTTTATGATTCCAAACCCTAAAAAAGGCGGTGCAATGAAGAGGATGTGTATGTTTTTACGCTGGATGGTAAGGAAAGGACCTGTTGATTTTGGTATTTGGAAATTTATGCCAGCTTCAGACTTACTTATCCCGTTAGATGTTCATGTTGCAAGGATTTCAAGGCAAATGGGATTATTAACCAGAAATGCAAATGATTTTAAGGCAGTTTTGGAATTGACAAATAACCTGAAAAAATTTGACTCACAAGATCCGACAAAATATGACTTTGCAATGTTTGGATACGGAGTCAATAATAAAGTCTAGGACAAATACGTGACATAATATTTATTATTTGAATTAAAAATTAAAAAATTAAAATTTAAAACTCTCAGCCCCTAACGAAAGCGAGTAATCAATGTAAGCGAAACAATAACA
>CASGEL010000017.1 GCA_949300485.1 uncultured bacterium | reverse complement strand
CAACAAGAACAACAAATGTTGGGGTATTAAAACAACTGTAAATAAAGACTTAAATCAACATCTTCATCCTCACTAGAGGAAAGCGCAAGCCGTTATAACAAAATGGCTTGCGCTTCTTTATATTACTTGGTAACTATAGACATTATATAGTTATCAGTAAAATATTTATTTGCTACTTCAATGATATCAGAATCTGTTACTCCGTTAATTAAAGATTCATATTTGTCTTTGAATTCGTATCCTCTTGTGGAAGCTTCGTACCAGCCGCTATTTGAAGCTTTATCAAGGTTTGTTTCTAGTCCGATTACATAGTTTCCTAATAATTTTTCTTTTGCATCTTTTAATTCTTTATCTCCTACATATTCGGTTTTTAGTCGTGTTATTTCTTTAAATAATCCATCTTTGGCTTTTTCTAATGTTGCAGGGTTTGTGCCTATATATAGCATGAAACTACCACGTAATACATTTGGAGAAAAGCTTGTTCCCAGTTGATAAGCAAGGCCTTCTTGTTCTCTTAAGTCTTTAAATAATCTTGAACTCATGCCTGTTCCTAAAATGGCATCTATTATCTGTAGTGTTGCATAATCTTTTTCGTTCAATACTCCGTCGGTCTGCCATCCAAGCATGATCCAGGCTGTTTCTGTTGTAGGCATTTTTTTTATGTTTGATCTTGGTGATGTGATTTTTGTTATTTGATTGTTATGTGTTGTATAGTCAAAATCGTTGCTGTTACCTTTGTTTGTGAATATTTTATTTAATTCCTGTATGCTTTTATCTTTATCTATATTTCCGTTAATAGATATTACAAGATTATCAGGGTTAAAAATATTGTTATAATATTCTACTATTTCAGCACGTGTAATATTTGGAATATTTTTTTCTAAAACCTTTGATGAAATTGAATATGGAGTATCCTTGTATAATAGATCTCTATATTCCTCAAGTGCTTGTTGTAGTGGAATATCTTTCGCACTTTTGATTGCATTGAGTTTATCTGATTTAATTTTATCCAGTTCAAAGTCATCAAAAGTTGCATTGTTAACAATTTCGTTTAATAGTTCAAGTGTTTTATCATATTCATCTTTTGTAGTCAGTACAGATATTGAAAATGCATCTGCACTAAGTCCAGGCATAATTTTTATCCCGTTATCCTCCATTGTTTGAGATAGTTCAAGCGGTGTATAGTTTTTTGTTCCTTTTAGAATCGCAGAGGCTGTAAGGTTTGCAGTTCCCGGAGTTTTGTCCAAAAGTTGTCCGCCTTTTGCGTAAATGCTTATTGCAATTATGTCGTTAGATGTGTTTGGGGTATACAAAAGGGTAGAGCCGTTTGAAAGCTTGTATTTCTCGGTTTCGGTATTTTTGCTGATTAGTGTTGCAGTTCCTGAATTCAGTGTTTTATTTGCAACTGGAATATCTTTTGCTGTTTCAGGTAAAATTATTGATACTGCACTTTTATTTATTCCTAAATATTTGTTTGCTACCCGTTTAACATCATTTTTTGATACTTTTTTAATATTGTCAATATAAGCATCATAAAATTTTAAATCATTTGTTAATGCCGTTGTATATCCAATTTCTGTTGCAATATTGGTTATAGATTCTCTTGAATAGTATGTATCTCTTTCAATTATATTTTTTGCTAAATTTAACTGTTCTTCTGAGATGCCTTTGTTTTGAATTTTATTTATTTCTTCAAAAATGGTATCCTGAACTTGTTTACATCTTTCTGGTTCAAAATTGGCCGAAATATAAAATATTCCGTCATCTCGGTAGGTAGCATTTCCTGCATCGACAGAAAAAGCTAATCTCTTTTGGTCTTTTAATACTTGATATAAGATAGATGATCGTCCGTCTCCAAGAATTGTTGCAAGAACATCCAGGGCATATGAATCTTTTTCGTCTATAGGGGTTCCTCTGAAACCTATCACCATGTAACCTGATTCGGTTTTGATATAATCGACCTTTTTCTGTTGTTTGGTCAATAATGTTTCTTTAGGGTAAACTTTTGGAGTTAATTTTTTGTATGGCGCATTAAAGACTTCTTTAACTTTAGCCAATGCATGATTTGTGTCGACATCTCCAATAATTACGGTAACCATATTTGATGGTGAGTAATGTGAATCATAAAAATTTAAAATTTGATCACGTGTAATGGTTTCAATTACTTCACTCTTACCTATAACTTTTCTTTTGTACGGATGGTTTGAGTACATCATAGAATTTAAGTTTTCTTGCATAATTCTGCTTGGGTCATTTAAATCTTTATTTATTTCTTCTAATACAACTTTGCGTTCTTTTTCTAGTTCATTTCGTGGTATTAGGGGATGCATCATCATATCTCCATGTAGTTCCATTGCTAGATCAAAGTCTTTAGAAGGTATGGTTACATAGTAATGAGTAAAATCTTTGCTTGTTGCAGCATTTGTTATTGCCCCTTTTGTTTCTAAAATTTTGTCAAATTCTCCGGGTTCATGGTTTGTGGTTCCTTTGAAGAACAGGTGTTCTAAAAAGTGAGCGACTCCGTTATTAGAATCATCTTCGTCAATAGAACCGGTCTTAATCCATGTATCAATTGTTACTATAGGATTGTTATGAACTTCTTGAACGATTACTGTTTGTCCGTTATCAAGTTTGAACATTTGAGCACTTGCTGCCCATACCGTATTTCCGCAAATAATAATTGCTGCAATAAGTATAAATTTTTTCATTGTTTACCGTCCTTTTTAAAAATGATTATATGAATTATACATTATAAATAATATAACCTTAGTGGCTGAAATATTATGATATAGGTATTTCTTGTAAAATGTTTGTAGATTTAAATTTTTTAGGGGATTTCATCGCTATATATTCTTTTAAGGTTTCGAATGTTACAATACAAACCTTTTCATTTGCTTTATTTTCAAAATCTCCTTTTTCATCAAAGTCATTTATTGCCATTTGTTTAAAGAAATCCCTTAATTTGTAAGGCAGTTGTTTTTTGTGATGATTTACATGAGAAGCACATTTGCCGCATATAATTCCGCCAAGAGTCGGAACAAAATACATTGTTTCTTCGCAAACTTCATTATGACAGCAAAGACACTTATCAAATTCTAAGGAAAATCCCGATTCTATCATCATTTTTAGTTGAAATTTTATAACAGCCAGTAGTATATCTACTTTTGTTTCTGCTGATGAAATAGTATTTAAGGTTTTATAAAGCAGGTTATAGATAATTTCAGAGCAGGGGTCTTCTTCTATTCCAAAGTTATGCACCACTTCTGTTACATACATAGAGTAACAAATTTTATCTATATCCTGTCTTGTTTTGTAAAAGGAATTAACAACTTCAGCCTGGCAAATTGTATCAAGATTTCTGCCCTTATGCAACATAAGAGTATTTGCAACAAGCAAATCCATACGAGCACCCAATTTACTTTTAGGTTTTTTAACCCCTTTAGCTACTCCCCTGATTAGTCCTTTTTCTTTTGAGTACATTACAATAATTTTATCTGATTCGCTCAAGTTATAGGACTTTAAATTAATTGCGTCTGTAATAAAATTATTTTGATTTTGCATTATCCTAAGTTAGCACTTGTACCATGGTAAATACCTCTCATTAATTGCTCAAGTTCTGATTTGTTATCAGAGTATGTTAGAGCTGTTTCCTGAGTGATTTTACCTTCATTATATAGTTTATACAATGACATATTCATTGTAGTCATATTATTGAATGAACCCTTCTTAACAAGTTCATAAATTTGTTCTAATTCATCCTTTTGAATAAAGTCTTTAACCGTTGGTGTTACAACGAGAATTTCAGTTGCAGGAACTCTCGTTCCGCCTTCTGCAGTAGGAACAAGCTTTTGAGAAATAGTACCTCTTAAGGTGTTTGCTATTTGACTTCTTACAAAAGGTCTTTCGTTCGGATCAAACAAGTTGATAATTCTGGCAACTGTTTGAACAGAGTCGTTTGTGTGGATTGTTGATACAACAAGGTGGCCTGTTTCAGCTGCTTTTAGCGCAGATTCTACAGTTTCTCTGTCACGAATTTCACCGATAAATATAACATCAGGGTCTTGTCTTAATGCGTATTTTACACCATCTGAAAATGATGGGGTATCAATTAGCAGTTGTCGCTGCGAAACAATAGATTTTTTGTTTGAAAATATAAATTCGACCGGATCTTCGATTGTTACAATGTGTTTCGAAGTCGTGGCATTTATATAATCTATTAATGATGCAATTGTTGTTGATTTACCTGAACCTGTAGGTCCTGTTACCAAAACTAGTCCATTGTTAAAACTCGCAAATTCTTCCAGTGTGGTAGGTAAGAATAATTCTTTAAAAGTTTTAATATAATAAGGAATTGCACGTATAACCATTGCCGTTTTACCTAGTTGACGGCTCATATTGATACGGAAACGAGAGCAACCCGGGATTTCATAAGAAAAGTCAATATCAAAAAATCTTGTAATTCTGTCTTTTAAGTGCGGTGGAGCAACAGTTCTAATAACAAATTCTATATCCTCACTTGTTAAAGGAGGCAGGTTAATTCTCATGATTTGACCGGATACTCTAATTGCAGGTCTTTCTCCTTCACAAATATGAGCATCTGAAGCTCCTACTGATACTGCCTGTCTTAAAAAATCTTCTATATAGAAATCATTACTGCTCATTACTCTTCTTCCTCACCATATAGTATATCATTTTTTTTAGTTTTGCACAACTATATTGATATGTTATCATTCATGTGTTGGAATTATGATTAGTTTAAATCAGCTCAGGGATGTTCTTCAGAATAAAAATTTAGTGATGTTTTTGGCATCTATGATTTTTATGTTCGGAATATTGACCTGTTTTCAAGGTTTTGCCATATTATATAGTGCAATTTTTACAATTTTTATGCTGATTCTTTTATTTTTAAGAGTGTTTGATATCCGTAAAATTCTTATATTTGTTTTAATTTTTTATTCAGGATTTTTCTTAACATTTTTTAAAATTAAAAATTACGATGATTTATTGCCTCTTGTTCCTGTAAATACTTCCATAGAAGGACGGGTTATCAGTATTCCGTCACTACAAAATAATGACAAAATCAGGTTTTTCATGCAGGTTGATAAGGTTGGAACGCAAGAAGTTTGTGCAAAAATGCTCGTTTCAATTTTTGAGGAGAATAATAATATTCAAAAAATCAATATTGGAGATAAAATTTCTGTTAACGGCAGATTACGAAAACCATTTTCTTCTACAAATCCTTCGCAATTTGATTACAGTGCGTATTTGAAAAATTTTAATGTATTTACCGTATTATATGCAAACAGTGGGGATGTTAAAACTTTAGATGATAATCCCGATTTGAAATGGAAGTTTTTACAATTTTTAAACAGTACAAGAATAAGGATTTTAAGTGTTCATTCGCAATATTTAAAAAGTCCGAATTTAGAAATTTTAGGAGGAATTGTTTTTGGTGATGATGCTGTTTCTCCGCCTGAGTATATAAAAAATTCTTTTATAAATTCAGGTCTTCTTCACATTCTGGCTGCTTCAGGCATGAATGTGGCTTTTATTTTTACTTTTTGGTTTTACATCTTGATGTTTTTAAAGGTTCCGTATAAGCCAAGAGTTATTTCGGGTATGCTTGTCGTAATTTTGTATACATTTATGACAGGTTTGGGACCATCTGTGATAAGGGCAGCATTGATGTTGTTATTTGTCATGGCAGGAAAGCTTATAGACAGAGATGCTCATAGTGTATCTCTATTGTCTTTTGTTGCTGTTTTAATGCTGATATATAATCCAGCATATATTAATGATGTGAGTTTTCAACTTTCGTTTTTGGTTACATTTGGTCTGTTAACTACTGCAAATATAATTTCTCAAAAATTAACAACTATTCCTAATTGGCTGAAGGCTGTAGTTTTAATCCCTATAGTTGCGCAATTGTGGGTTGCACCTGTTCAAATGTTCTATTTTAATACTTTTAGTTTATATTCTGTTTTAGCAAATATATCAACAGTGAGTCTGCTTAGTGTAATAAGTTTTTGCGGTTTTGTAAGTTCTGTGCTTTCTATAGCTCCTCAGTTTGCAGATTTTGTATGCAGGGTGTTTGATTTCTTTTTGAATTATTTATTGGATTTGTTGGTTATTATTTCTAATTTCTTTGGCGGATTAAAATATTGTGTTATACAAACAACTCATCCTAATATTCTTCAGCTGCTTTTGTATTATTTGATGCTTATTAGTGTTACGTATCTGGTAAAATTTGAAAAATATAAAAAATCTTTAATAGTCTTATTGGCTGGAATAGTAATATTAGTTTTATCTTCTGTACAGCCTATATCAAAAAATTTGGAAGTTATTGCTTTTGATGTTCAAAATGCAGATGCTTTTCTAATAAAAACTCCGGAGAATAAATATTTCATGGTTGATACAGGTAAAGCTCCTTACGGAAGTTCTAATTCTCAGGCCAAAATAATTATTTTGAAATATTTAAAAGATCATGGAATAAAAAATCTAGAGGGTGTAATTGTTACTCATTTTGACAATGATCATTCCGGAGGAACTTCTGATATTATTTCGGGTGTAAATGTAAAAACTTTATATTTAAATTCAAATAAAGCTAATACTCAAACTTCAAGGAATATCTTTGAAACAGCTTCAAAAATTGGACAGAATATTGAAGTAATTAATGATAAAAAAGACATTTATCAAGAAAATAATCTTGATATTACCTTATACAAAGCAAATATAGCTAAAAAAGATTCTGATAATGAAAATTCTATAATTACTCTTTTATCTTATAAGAATTTTGACATGCTGTTTATGGGTGATGCAGGAGTTGAAACTTTTAATATCATTAAAAAATATATTCCGCATGATGTTGAGGTTTTAAAAGTCGGACACCATGGAGGTTCAAATGTTGTTGATAATAATATGATGGAATATCTTGGAAATAAAGTTTCTTTGATATCAACGGGTTTGAATTATTTTGGACACCCGACCAAAGGAACTCTTGATGTTTTGCGTAATACGGAAATTTTAAGAACTGATTTGTTGAATTCAATAAAAATTTCTACGGATGGAAATTTTTATAAAATTTATTCTTATAATCCACATGATAAAAATTATGAGTTAAAGGATAAATTTTTATCAAAATGATGTTTGAATATTTTTTGAAATTTGACAAAATTACTGTAATTTTTACACTAATTTTACATAGCCATAATGCTTGTTATTAGGGCTTTTGAGATAAGTACGGTTTTAAGATATTTTTCATTGGGGTTGAAATTTTAAATTTTTGTAATATGATAGTTGCATAAACATATTCAAAAAAGATGAAAATCTTATCAAAAAGTAAGAACAAAAAGTAGTCTTTGGAGAATTTTCAATTTACAACTAGAGGATTACATTTTGAAAAAATTATTACTATTCACTATTGCATTAGTGTGCATTTCTGTTGCACCTGTGCAGGCGGCCAATGTAAGTACAGTGAAGGCAGCGATAGTAAAACATTCTATCGAAATGGGCGTAGATCCTGCAATAGCTTTAAGCATTGCAAAAACAGAATCAGGTTTTAGACACGAAGCAAGAAGCTCTCATGGGGCTGTCGGTGTCTTTCAACTTATGCCTTCCACCGCAAGAAGAATGGGCTTAAACCCTTATTTACTTGACGATAATATTAAGGGCGGAATCATGTATTATAAGTCAATGTATAAAATGTTCGGTTCTGTAGAACTGGCATTGGCAGCTTATAATGCAGGGCCTGGAAATGTTAAAAAATACAAGGCAGTTCCTCCGTTTGGAGAAACAAAAAGATTTGTAGCAAGAATTATGGCCGATTACAGGCATTTAAAAGCTCATCCGGATCCGGCTATGATTGCAGCAAAGAAAGGAATGCCAACATCTATAGTAGGCGGAGCAAAGGTTTTAGCCTCTACTCCGGGAACTCCGGCACCTTTGCCGATGGTTAAGATTGAGCAGGCTCGAAATTTAAATGCTGAACTGATTAAAGAAATCCCTATGGAAGTAGAAGTTAAATCTCAATCAGTTGCAATTTAATTTTTGGTTATGATTTATTAAAAAGAGGTAAAGTTTTAAGCTTTACCTCTTTTAGTTTGCCACTTTATTATATTAAATAGTCTGTATGTTGTAGTTGTGATTGTTCCTTTGGTGTGTGATTTTATTTTAAATACATTTATGCCAAAATACCTATATTCTTTAGTTTTGGGGCTATAATCTTCAATATTCATATTGTGTTCTGTAAAAAATTTTTCTATTGAATTCTTAACGTATAATTTATCTTGTTTTGCTTTTTCTGTTTTTAATCTTACCAAAGAATCTGAGCGTCTCCAATAATAATAGTTTGTTCCAGGTACGGTAACTAATTTATTCAATTTATCTAAAACTTGCGGAGTAAAGATTACATCTTCATAGATAATTCCGGGTTCAAAACGAATGTTTTGTTTTTTTAGTTTATCAAGTTTATAAATTTTATTCCATACATAGTATTTATCAGGGATTTCACAAATTTCAAGTTTTTCTGAAAGTTTACCAGTTAGTTTTTCTCTGTCAATTTTTAAATGTATTTTACGATTAAATTTATGGAGTCTTATTATTTCCCTGATTGCAATATCTGCATCATATTTTTTTGCAGTAGTGTATAGTTTTTTATAGAAATCCAAATCTATCCAGTCATCAGAATCTACAAATCCTATATATTCTCCGGATGCGGCTTCCATTCCAGTATTTCTGGCAACTGATAAACCTTCGTTCTGTTTATTAATAATGCTTATACGTTTATCTTTGTGAGCATATTGTTTTAATATTTTAAGTGAATTATCTGTAGATCCGTCATTTATACAAATTATTTCCAACTCTTTTAATGTTTGGTTTGTAATACTATCAAGACATCTTTTTAGATATTTTTCTACATTATAGACAGGTACTATTATTGAAACTTTTATCTTTTGAGACATATATACTCCTTTAAAATCTAGGTGTTGGATGTATTTTTAGTAACTTTTTAATAGTGTAGTATGTATATTTTACATGTAAAACATATAATTTCAATATCAAAATACAAGTAATGCTATGTTATCGAATTTTAAGTAAAAGTATAAAATTTTTACTGAAAGAGGTAATATGAATCTAAAAGAAAATCTTGGAAAAAATATTCAAAAATATAGAAAGTTAAATAATATTACTCAAGAAAAACTTGCAGAAATAATTGATGTTGAAATTAATAGTATTAGTTCAATAGAAAGAGGTAAGTATTTCCCCTCGCCGGATAATCTTGTAAAACTTGCAAAAGCATTGAATGTTTCATTGTCTGATCTTTTTTTATTTAAAGAAAACTTTTCCTGTGAAGATTATCAAAAAGAAATTCTTTCATCTTTAAATTTACTTAAAAATGATAAAACTAAGCTGTGTGCTATTAATTCTTTTATAAAAAATATATTATAATTAGAGTTATTTTTATCAAATTTTTATATTCTCTAATCCTGTTAATATTTGTAAAATTATTCAGTCGGACTAGTTAAATAGTATTATATTTTTTATCCTTTTGTGGTATATATAATTTGTACATAAATGAATTATATTAAGTATAGTTCAGCAGATTGGAGGCAAAAATGACAGTAGGTCAATTCGTTTTTATGTTACACAGTCACCTTCCATACTATAGAAAAGCAGGGATGTGGCCGTTTGGTGAAGAAAACCTTTATGAATGTATGGCAGAAACATATGTTCCGCTTTTGAATGCAATTTCAGAACTGTATGATGAAGGGATTAAGGCTAAATTAACTGTCGGGATTACTCCGATATTAGCTGAACAGTTAAATGATGAACATTTGAAACATGGTTTTGTTAAATATTTAGATTCAAGAATTGAAAGTGTATCAAAAGATTTGGACAGGTATCCGGATCCGAATGTTCCGCATTCTCAACACTTAAAATATTTGGCTAAATATTATTTTGATTGGTTTAATAATATTAAAAATTCATTTGTTAATAAATATAATATGGATTTAATCAGTGCATTCAAAAAATTCCAAGACCTTGGTTGTATCGAGATTACAACCTCAGGTGCTACTCATGGATTTTCACCGTTATTGGCGACTGATAATAATTTGAATGCTCAATTCAAAGTCGGTTCTGATACTACAAAAAGATTATTTGGGAAAAAGGCAATAGGTTGCTGGCTTCCTGAATGTGCATACAGGCAAGGTTATGAATATGTCGGAAAAGATGGTCAAAAACATTGGCGACCTGCTATTGAAGTTACATTACAGAATAATGATATAGAATATTTCTTTACTGAATCTCATGTAATTGAAGGCGGTAATTCAATCGGATGCAGAAGAGTTGTTGGTATATACGGAAACATTGAGTATATTCCTCTTCCTGAGCGTGAACCTACCGGATATGACACATATTCGGCTTATTGGCTTCCAGATGCTCAAGTTGCAGTTATGGGAAGAAATGACAGAGCAGGTTATCAGGTATGGTCAGCTGCTGATGGTTATCCCGGCGACGGATGTTTTAGAGAATTCCATAAAAAAGATGATAAGTCAGGCATGCATTATTGGAGAATTACATCACCTAAGACTGACTTAGGAGATAAGATGTTGTATGATCCGGTGTTGGCTTTAAATAAAATCAATGAAAATTCAGATCACTATACTACATTGATTTATCATTTATTAAACGATTATAAAATGTCGCATAATGGTAAAGAAGGTTTGGTAATGGTATCGTTTGATACTGAATTATTCGGGC
The DNA here is from genome assembly GCA_949300485.1 of uncultured bacterium. Classification (GTDB taxonomy): domain Bacteria; phylum Cyanobacteriota; class Vampirovibrionia; order Gastranaerophilales; family Gastranaerophilaceae; genus Zag111. The sequence continues at coordinate 19,328 of CASGEL010000017.1, read as the reverse complement.
ACTGGTGGTTTGAAGGTATTGAATTTATCAAACAGGTTATCAAGAAATTCCATCAGTATGTTCCGGAAGTAGAACGAATGACTGCAGGTGAATATTTGCATTCTCATCCTCCGATGGAGGCTATTCAAATTCCTGAATCTTCATGGGGACAGGGCGGTCATTTCTATGTATGGAACAACCATTTAACCGAATGGATGTGGCCTATTATCCATGCTTGTGAAAAAAGAATTACTGCAATTGCAGATAAATATCCGACAATTCCTGAGGATAAATTATTGCATAGAGCATTAAATCAATTAGCAAGGGAAAATCTGTTGTTGCAAAGTTCAGACTGGCCATTCTTGATTACAACATGGCAGGCAAAAGATTATGCAACTGATAGATTCAGAGAGCATGTTGACAGATTTGAACTTATTGCGGATATGATTGAAAATGGTAATATCAATGATGAAGAGTTAAAGAAAATTGAAAGCATTGATAATTGCTTCTCTGATATTGATTATCGAGTTTATATGTCAATAGAAGAAGGCATAATTCCGCAACAGTCTAAAAAATTAGCACCTTTGTATGCTGATTAAGATTAAAATTTTAGTATAATTTTTTACAATTCATTTTATAAGCCTTGATTTGAATCAAGGCTTTTTATTTTATTAGGTATAAGGCAAATGGGAATTAGAAAATAATTTGAAAAAGGTTATTGCAATTTTTTTTTTAGCAAATATAATTAAGAAGTAACCAAAATTGATGGGAGCGTAGCTCAGTTTGGTTAGAGCGCATGCCTGTCACGCATGAGGTCGCGAGTTCGAGCCTCGTCGTTCCCGCCATTTACAAAAAGACCCTCTTGAGGGTCTTTTTATTTATATAGTCTGTAGGGATTATTCCAATTGGAAATCCATTCAAATATAGATATGATAATGTGTAAGACAAAATATATGTTTTGAAAAGGAGTTGGTGTTTTGAAAAAGTGGTGTTTATTATTAAGTAAAAGGTTGGGAATAATACTGTTATTTTTGATAATAACGACGGTATTTTGCGGTTGCACTTATGCGGGCGGAGTACCTAAATACAACCCAAAAGATCCTAATCCAAAGCCGGGGTTATATTATGTAGGCGAGACTAAGTATTTTCCGGGTCCTTCAATTATTTTGAAAGATGGAAGAGTTCTAATCATGGAAAGTGATATCGCATCTTGCCATGGTTGTAAATATTCATATCTTGAAATATTCGATCCTTCAACAGGGAAATTTACAACAATAAACCAATTTCCTTATTACCTAAATTTGCATATGTGGGTAAATAGACCTCATCCTTCGATATTATTGGATGATGGCAGAGTATTATTTAATGCCGGGGTTATTCCTCAAAAAGACTATCCTGCAGTGAAAAGTGCAGAACTATATCAGATATATGATCCTGAAAATAATTCATTTACAATAGTTGGCAGAAGTTCAATGTGCAGATCTTATCTTAGACACGGAGATCAAATATATCCCTACTATACCAATATTATACCTTATAAAATGACAAATTTGAAAGATGGTAAGATAGCATCTTATTGTTATAATATTTCAAATGATGAAATGGAAATTATTGATGTAAAGAACACCACAATTTCCAAACCAATCAAAAAGGGAGATAAAGGATATATTCCTCCTCCTGCAAAATATCCAAAGGGTCCTGGAATATATAGAGATTTAAAAGCTAGTTATAGGAAATTATATCCTGAATTAAATTTAGATGAAAACTTAAACTTACCCAATAATAGTTTTGTGAATTTATATGAACATAAGCTAACGAATACAAGGTATTTGGTATATGCAACTAATGAAGTAGATTACGGTGTAACTAAAACCTTGTATGGAAAAGTTCGAGAATCATGGCTTCGCCCATTGTATGAGTATAATACTGATACAAAAGAACTTATTAAGAAAAATGAATACTTACGTGGAGCTGCGCTAATATACCACTTAAACGATACTAACAAACTTGTAATAATAGGAGGAGAGGTTCGAAACACCTTTCCCCCAATAAATCCAAATGCTAATCCTAAAGATATTTCGTTGATAAAGAGAGTACTGTATCCTTATTGGACTAAAAAAGAAACTAAAAAAGTATATATATATGTGTATTGAAGATAATAAAAAGATAGGAGTTTATTATGAGTATGTTAACCAAAGAAAAAGAAAAGGTTTTAACAATAGATCAGATTTATGGTGAATTTTTATCTGTAGAAATGGTTTCAAATCAAAATGAAACTTCTATCGTAACTGTAAGTTCTAATAGTAATGATGTACCTGCTGTAGGAATAACATTTCTAGATGAAAAGATTGGAGCTCTTATTTGCGCCGATATTGGTAATCGTGATTATGATGGTTTATATATGACGCTAAATTTTAAAGATGTGAGAAATGGACTTTATTAGAACTTAATATTACAAAAAATGTTCAATTAGTCTGATGTTTACTAAAATCAAAGAATTTTATAAGAATGTAAAGAAATTTAATATATCTGGTAAATATATTTTTTATATGTTTTAATACAGGCATATGGAGGTTACAAATAATCAAAGTTATAATAAGTATAATCCTCAATTTGGCACTAGACTCGGGTGGCGTGCGACTTATGAGCTGAAAAAAATGCCTGAAAAGTTGGAAGAGATTTCACAAAAATTAAAAAATATGGGCGAACCAACTACTATTGTTGATATTATGTCGCAAGATACCAAAAAGGGAAGGTTGTATTCATTACGTTTGTTTAATGAAATATTTGGGGACAAATATAATATATCTTTATTAAAAGATAATCATAATAAAGATATTGTTTCTTCGTCAGCTAAGTATTTTATTAGTAGCCTAGAAAATATAACAAAAACGACGGTTGAAAATAAAGAGTATAGTATATTTAATAAAATTAGAGATGAGCATTCAGGTTCTTCCCATTTAATTAAATACTTAAAGTGTGTAATCAGCCGTTCACGAGAAAATGGTAAATATTTGAGTGCAGACACCGAGCAAACATTTTTTAAGCAATTTTCTTAGTTAATATTTACTACTTTTTATTTAATGATGAAATACTTTACAAAAAAAAATTTATTAATTTTATATTTTAGTTTTCAGTGTATAACGGTGATATTAACAGTATTAGCTCTGTTTTGTGCTATTTGTGCATATGTAATAATGTTGATGCTGATGTACGCTGATATTCAGACTTCGTCATTAGAAGGGAAAGCTGTTATAATCTTTTTTATTATGACTTCAGGAGTGTTGTTTTTATTATTATCAACCATATTAACCCCAACTTCAACTATTGCAACTCTAAAAAAGATACGGCAAAGACCTTTAAATACATTGCAAAAGTTTTCATATACAAGCTTTCCAATAATTATAATCCCTATTTATATATGCATAATTCTATTTATTTTTTAGTATATTTTGAATAGTTTTTATTCTGTTGTTATAAAGTAATCTAATTGTTAATATACATTCTGATTAACTTAAATCTTTATTAAAATATCCGACTATAAATTTAAAATTTTTTATTACCTCTTCATAGGTAAGAGTTATTGTTTCTAAAAATCTATGATCAAATATTTCAATTGTATTATTTTTTTTGTTGACTTTTTCAATGCTGTAACAATGGTTGTTGCTAAGTCCTTTTGAAAATCCTATTGATGTTCCTAATACAAAGCTGCAATCAGGGTTATCACTTATGTTATCAAAAAGCTCTTTGCTACTTTTTTTATTTGATTTTAAGCTTAATTTAATTCCGCCTTCATTTATTTTTATAGGTTGTTTCCCAGTGAACATTTCCAAGAAATTTGAAGGTTTGTTAAATTCAAATTTTTCATTACATTTTGGAATTCTGCATATAAATGGTTTTTGTGATGGATATTTTGTTAATAGTTTATTCATAGCAGTTTCTATAGCTTTTATAATTGGGTTGTGCGGATGTTCGGGTTTTAGAGGAATAGGATTTAAGTATTTATCCATATATACAAGATTATCCATTTCTTTTTCTGTAACAAAAAAGTCTTTATTAGAGCCTTTGACGTTATTAAATGTAATGCGGTAGCCATCAGCAGTTTTTGCAATATTTTCACTTAAGATTTTTCTGCCGTTTGTGCTTTTGGAAAGGGCTCCAATTGATGCTACTAGATAGCAGTCTTGAAAATATTGAATAGCATGTCTAAGGTTTTGTATTTCGTTCAGTCCTATAGGTTTCATAATATAAATAAAACATGAGAATAATTAAATTTGCTTGTATTCTTAATAGAACAAAAAAGGTCGGATAGATAAGTTCTCCGGCCTTTTTCTTCTTTATAATTTGTTTTTAATATTAACAAAGTTCAGCATCACTCAATCCAAATTGTTCAAGCGAGTTAGTTTTTGCTTGAACGCAGATGAATTGAAATTCATTATCTGAAGAGTTTTCGATTGTCCTTGATGCTGAAGGTAAAATTTTAACTGCGGATCCTTCTTTTACTTTTATTTCTTCTCCGTCAACAGTTATAATCCCTTCACCTTTTAAAATGATATAAACTTCTTCATTTTGTTTATGTTTATGATTAAAAGGTACTTTGAAGCCTTTCGGAACAGCGTTAACTGATATTTCGCAGCCGGTTAAATCAAGTTCATCATGCAAAAATGCTTTGCCATTTTCTCGATTCATAATGTCTGATAATGTACCAAGTTCAGTTTTTTTGTAATTTGTCATAATACTCTCCTTTCGTTCGATATCTAACTATTCATGTAAAAATTTTTGTTTGTTTTATAACATTTTTTCAAGAAGCCGATCTAATGTTTCCGCTTCATCTTCTGTCAAATTCTTATATAGTAATTTATTTAGGTCTTTTGATATTTTTTCGAATACCGGTTGGAATTCTGCGCCTTTTGAGGTCAAAGTAATATATGTAATTCTATTATCTTCATTAGATTTTTTTCTTGAAACAAATCCGAGTTTTTCAAGTTTATCAATAAGTACTGTTACTGTTGGTTTTGTTCGGTGTATTTTATCTGAAAGCTCTTTCATTGTAGCTTGTTGGTATTTGTATAAGACAGCAAGAATATCTCCATGGCTTGGGACCAGTCCGTTTATTCCGTTTTTGTTTAATTCGTCAATTATAAAACGGTTTCCTGTTTCGTGTATTCTGGATATTAAAGAAAGTGCTTTTTTCATATTTGTCGTCTTGTTAATTTTTTACAAAATCAATTATAAAATAATTATAGTTAGATATCTAACTTTTTGTCAAGTACCTTTTAAATTTTATTTTTTGTAGACAAAATAAAAGGGCTGTTTAATTATAAGCCCTTTTATCGAGTTACAAATTAGTTGGATTTTATTAAACTGTTCTTCCCATATTGTAAGCCTGATGCAGTATTGGATTATTTTCAACCGCACCGATACCCTCAAGTCCTAGTCCTTTTATTACTCCTTTTATACTGGTTCCAGCAAAACAGTCTATCCAGCCTTGGAGGCCTTTGATTGCTCCATCCATTGAGTATTCTCCTGAGTCAGCTGCTGTTGCAATCAGGTAAATATCTTTGAATTTGTATTCACTTCCAAATATGGGATTAGCTCGATCAATCATTGTTTTCATCTGGCCTGACATTTCATAATAGTATATTGGAGTTGCCCAGACTATGACATCAGAATGTTTCATTTTTTCAACAATTTCATTTGCATCGTCTTTTATAATACATTGATGTGTTTTTTGGCAGGCAAGACAACCTTTACAAAAACTTATAGTTTTATCATATAAGTATACAAGTTCTGTAGTGTTGCCGGCTTCTTTGGCTCCTTTTTCAAATTCTTGAGCTAATCTGTTTGAGTTTCCGTTTTTGCGTGGACTTGTTGCAATTATTAAGACTTTCTTTGACATTATTTATTTCCTTTCTATATTTTTATTTCAAATATTCTTTGTAGAAGGCTTCGATTTTATCAAACGGAATTTTTTCTAAATTGTCATATAGATCAACGTGATTTGCATCTTTAATAATAAGAAGTTCTTTGTTGTCTCCTTTGAGTTTTTTATATGCATCTTCTCCAAAATATCTGCTGTGGGCCTTTTCTCCATGGATAATCAAAACTGCACTTTTAATTTCATCACTGTATTGCAGTATTGGCATATTGATTAAAGAGAGGGCTGATGTTGTATTCCAGTTGCCGTTGGAGTTGATAGAGCGTTTGTGAAAACCGCGCGGAGTTTTATAGTATCCATAGTAGTCTTGTACAAATTGCGGTTCTTTTCCTGTCAATTTTTCAGGCAGCCCCGGGGCTTTAGCAAATGTTCCGTTTTTAAAATCTTCAGTTCTTTGTTTGTTAAGAGTTTGCTTTAATTCATATCTAGCATTTTCATCCATAGAATCAAAATAACCGTTGGCAGAAACTCTTGTCATATCATACATTGTAGATGCTACTGTTGCTTTAATTCTTGTATCTATTGCTGCTGCGTTTAATCCAAAACCTCCAAATCCACAAATTCCCAAAATGCCGATTTTTTCAGGGTCAACATCTTTTCTGTTGCTTAAATAATCAACAGCTGCAGAAAAATCTTCGGTATTAATATCAGGGGAAGCAACATTCCTTGGTTCTCCTCCGCTTTCTCCGGTGTATGACGGATCAAAAGCAAGAGTTATAAAACCTCTTTCAGCAAGAGATTGAGCATACAGCCCTGAAGCTTGTTCTTTTACTGCGCCAAACGGTCCAGAAATTGCAATAGCTGCTAATTTTTTATCACTTTTTCCTTTTGGAGTATACAGATCTCCTGTTAATTCAATCCCGTACCTGTTTTTAAAATGTACTTTTTCAATAGTAACTTTATCGCTTTTGGGGAATGTTTTATCCCAATCCGAATTTTTTGCAAAAGTCATAGTTGTTCCTCCTATAATTAGTATAAGTGCTGATAAACAAGTTAAAAGTTTTTTAATCACTTTGCCCTCCTTTTATTTGTTACTGAATTTTGCAGTTTTCATTTAGTGTGGAATGTTCAAGATTATGGTTTAAAAATGTTTCAACGCATTCTAAAATAGTACTTGCATATTCTTTGTGTTTTCCATAGAAAATGTGTGATGCATCAGGTACTACTATTACTTTATTATTCTCAGGATGCTTGCAGCAATCGTTAAGTTTTTCCATAAATCCTTTTGGATCTCCGTTGACAACACTATCTTTACTACCTATGATAAATGCTCCGTTAACTTTTATTGACCCAAGAGAATTTGTTTCTCCATCACCGCTTATTACAGGACAATTTTTAAGATTATTTGCTCTGTAAAAGCTGAGGACTGCATTGGCGCTCATTGGTGAAAATCCTCCGAATAAGTGCGGTAAAATTTCATCACCTCTGTTTTGTTCCGCAAGATGTTTTGCTTGTTCAAGACATACATCAATATTTGGCATAATTGTCCACCAAAAACCAAGATCAACAGGACTGCTTACGATGAAATAATCAACGAAATTATCCGGAGTGTTTCCAAGATAATTTATAATTTTGTTAGAGCCTAAAGAATGTCCGGCTAGAATTATGTTTTTGAATCCAAGCTCTTTGGCGTATTTTACATAACTTTCAACATCTTCATAAGCCAGGCTGAAATCATCGAATACAACTCCTGTTGTTTTTTGTTTTTTTATTGAAAAGTCAGAATATGCTATACAAGAAAACGCATCCATAGCATGCCCTGCAATATATGCAATATTATTTGCACTTAGTAATTCTCCTGTAGCAGGTAATAAGTCATTTTGAAATACATTTGAACAAATTCCGCTCATCATAATAACTACGGTGTCCATTGTATTGTCTCCCCACATTGCACCTTTTAGTTCAAGTCCTCTCGGGGTATTTACTCTTATTATTTCCATTGATTATGCTCCTTTTGTGTATTTTTATTTATATATTCCGATGTATGTATACTCCTATATAAATTATTATTTACGATTTTTATCAAATAGCAAATACTTATAATACATAATTAAATATGCTTGACAAGTATAATAACTTTTTATATTATTTTTTTATGGAATTTAGAGTTTTAAAGTATTTTTTGGCAATAGCCAGAGAGGGTAGTATAACAGGTGCTGCTAATTTTTTACATCTTACACAGCCAACATTAACTCGCCAAATTCAAGATTTGGAAAAAGAACTGGGACATAAACTTTTTATTCGGGGAAAATATAAAGTAACATTAACACCTGAGGGAATGATGCTTCGAAAACGAGCAGAAGAAATTGTTGAGATGGTAGAAAAAACTGAAGCTGAATTTAGTTCTATCGGTGAAATTATTGCAGGTGATATATATATAGGTTGTGGAGAAACTGATTCAATGAAGTATATTGCTGAAATTATGAAAAATTTACAGTTTGAGTACCCAAATATAAAATTTCATATTTATAGCGGTAATGCAGAAGATGTAACTGAAAAATTGGATAGGGGGCTATTGGATTTTGGTGTTCTGATACAGCCTATAGATTTGTCAAAGTATGATAATATTGTTCTTCCATCTAAGGATCTTTGGGGTGTAATAATGAAAAAAGACAGCGTTTTGGCTCAAAAAGACAGTATAACTTTTGAGGATTTACGTTCTGTTCCTATTATTGCATCAAGACAGATGTCAAAGAAATACTCTGCCCAAAGCGGATTTTTGGATTGGTTTGGTGAAGATATTGAAACTCTTAATATCGTTGCAACATACAATCTTGTATATAATGCAGCGGTTATGGTTAGGGCAGGCATGGGTTATGCTGTTACTTTGGATAAACTGGTAAATACTTCAGGGGATAAAGATTTGTGTTTTAGGCCGCTGAGTCCTAAACTTGAATCTGGTTTGGACATTGTTTGGAAAAAGTATCAGGTCTTTTCTCCAGCTGCAAAATTGTTTTTAGATAGACTTCAGGCTCGTTTTTCGAGTAAATAATTGTAACAAAATATACTAAGAGTGTAATTATCGTCAATAAATGGGTTTAATATATATATCAGTTAAAAATACTGACTTTTGTTCATCTAGAATGGAAAGGGGCGACGAGCCCCTTTTTATTGTTTATGACTAATCAATTGTTTGTTTTTATCAATAATAAACTGAGGGAAATGTTGTCTGAAATATTCAATTACTTTTGTTGTAATTTTAGGTTCTAGGTCTTTATATACATCTAATATTATTTTACTGCCGTCTTCAATACAAAAAAATCTGCTGAATTCTTTTAAAAATTTTTCTTCAGCTTTTGGTGCAAAGTCTGCAAAACCAAGCCAAGGATCAATAATCAGTACATCTTTTAATTTGGCAAAAGGTTTAAATGCAATACTTTCTTTTGTTATATGTAGCGGTAAAATTTGTATAGCATGATCAATAGAGCCGCCAAATTGACCGTCTTTTTTCTTAATAAGCATTTCTGCTTTATATGATGGAATACCGTTCATATTACAAATTAATCTGCATAATTTTGACAAATCTCCGCAGTTGGCAGCTTTAATGTCTTTTATTTTTTCGACAAGTGTTTGATAAAAAGGCAGTTCAGAACCTTCTCCTCTATATGCCAGCCATAATGGTTTTCTGACTTCAGTGTCAATACGTTTTTGTACTTTGGTTGTATATTGTTGAAAATACGGATTTATTTTTGTGTTGTCGAATTCTGAAATTTTTGTTGAAGAAATGGATGGAAATTCAGAATTTATAATTCGGCAAATTTTTTCTGCTTCTTTTTTTATTTGAGTTTTGGATAGTCTATCGATGTTTAATATTGGAATATTCATTATAATATTGCCCCTTTATTATATTTAAGCTATTTCATCACAACTTGAGATTGTCAAATTTTCAAAACTTGCATTTAGAGTATCTGAAGCCTTCATATTTTTCTTTAATAATTTATCTATTGTGTTATTTGTTATATAAACTTCATCTGATGAGGTCTTATAGGCTATTGAAGTTGGGGTTTTTCCATTTTTAAATTCGGAAAACGGTATGTTTAACTGTTTCAATAATTCTTTAAATTTATTATATATATCTAAACTTTTTTTATGGTTTTTTGAGCCTAAAAGTACTGCCTGAAGGTTTGAATCTTTTAAATCCAGAAGATTTCTTAGTTTTGCTAATACAAGACTAAATGCGTGGTTCTGCTCGGTATCCGGTGTGAGGTGCATCAAAACCGCTTCTTGTCCGTTTGTTATAAGACAGCTGCTACAGTCTATTACGTTTGTTGTATATACATCTTTGCCTTTCCTTGTTTGGTTGATGCTCCAAGGAAAATCTACAGAATTTTGAGATCCGATTGAACTTATGGTATGTCGGAATTCGCTAAGAGTAATTGGTTTTAGTCTTGATGTAAAAGAAATATTTTCCATTATTATTTTATCTTTCTGCTTTATAAAGTTTCCTGAAAGATATAATTGCTTGTTTTAGTTAAAATATAAACATTTTTTAAGCAAATAAAAAAGGACCATGAATGGTCCTTTATATATCTATCCTAATTCCTTATTATAACTTTCCTTTTCTTTCCTATATTCCAACGATTATTTTATTTTTATGCAATGAAATTTGTTCCAAATCTGTTAGCCCCATGAAAGAATGATTGTTTCATCATCTGGGTTAATGTTTTTTTCACAACTCTTTTATCACTTAATTCAACTTCTTGTAAAGCTTTTGATGTATCTTTATATGCACTTGTAACCGCATCAGAAAATAACAGCATAGTAGCCATAATTTCAACCTCTCTCATCAATTTTAACTTAAACTAATTTTCTTTTTCTTTATTTATCTCTTACATATATATAAAAACTTCCTTTAAAAAAATATTGACTTTTTATATTCAGTTTATATAAATTTCGTTACATAACTTAATATTGGTGATTATTTATTAAAGAATAGCGCAGATTGTGTCGATTATCAAAATAGTAAGTTATGAAAGGATTGTTATAAGAAATGGGAATTTCGGCATCACAGGCAAGATTACTTACAATCACAGCAAGGCTGACTTCTAATGAGTATGAATCTCAACAAATTTCTAATGCAAAAATGAGATTGGCAACTCAATCAGAAGAAGCTAGCAGTGAGTATATTGCTGCATTAAATACAACAAAATTGTTGTTTACAACTTATGATGCATCAGGTGCTGCTGTTAATGAAAATCTTACTGCAAATGTATTGTATCAATATGCAGATATGAAAAACCAATATGCCCTTGTAAATGCAAGTGGTCAGATAATGGTTTCAAATCAAGATGCATATAATTTTAATAAATCAGATACATTAGATGACTTTTTAGCAATGTATGGTATTACAAAGGAATATAAAACCGAATCATTACAGAAAAATATGGAAACATTAGAAAGTGATGAGTATCAGGGATATTACAAAGCTTGGGTAGAAGCTGTTGATAATGCCCAAAGTGCAACTTATGATAGAGTTGATTCAAAAGGCAATCCTTTGACTTTACCTTCTGATGAAGCATACCAGTTAGATAAATCATCTGCAAAATTGGCTTATGATAACGCTTTGGCTTATTATAACGATATAGAAATTAAATTTAGTGCCGGCGTTGTTACTGAAGATGTTGTAGAGAAAGCTCAAACAGCATTGTCAGAAGCAAAAGCTAGTTATGCAAATACAATTACTTATAATGATTGGTTATTGTATCAGGCAAAAAATACTTCAGAAGCTGCAAATGATGGTGTTTTTGAAAATGTTGAAAAATATTATGAAGTATTGGAAGAAGTTAACGCGGAAGCTGAAGACCTTGGTACAACAATGGATGATATGTTTGTATATTCTGATGAATCTAAGGCAAGATGGTATACAAACTTGTGGTATAGAATGAACGGTGAATCTTCTGATAAATCTGCACAGGGTAAAAATGGTACAAATTATTCTGTATTAGATGATAAACTAGCTTCAAGTTCAGATTGGATACAAGACTCTTTAACACAGGGTATTATTACTTTAGAGGTTGCGTCTTATGAAGATTCTACAAACTTGATTCCTGATGAATATAATCCAACAAGTGTAATCTTAAAAGGTATTTCTTGGAATTCAACAATATATTCATCTTGTACCGATTTTACACAATCAGATGATGATGCGGCTATTGCTAAAGCAGAAGCAGAATACCAAAAGAAAAATAATGAAATTAATGCAAAAGACCAAAAATATGAAAATAAAATAAAAACATTGGATACTGAACATACAGCATTACAAACAGAATATGAATCAGTTCAGTCTGCAATGAATAAAAATATTGAAAGATCATTCAAAGCCTTTTCATAACACATAATATTTATATAATTTTTCCCCTACAAATTTTTACAACCCCTCCATTTTATAGTATAATCAAGCTATCGATTGGAGGTTTTTATTATGCATACTATTACTCTGATTAATGGTGATGGAATTGGTCCAGAGATTTCAAATAGTGTTATGAAAATTATAAAAGCAAGCGGTCTTGATATAAATTGGGATATCCAAACGGCAGGATCTGATGTTATTTCATCTGAGGGTGTACCTCTTCCACAAAGAGTGTTGGATTCTGTCAGAAAAAATAAAATAGCCTTGAAGGCTCCTGTTACAACTCCGATTGGTAAAGGTTTCAGATCTGTTAATGTTCAATTACGTAAGGAATTGGATTTATTTGCCAATTTAAGACCTTGTAAAAACCTGCCGGGTGTTAAAACAAAATTTGAAGATGTCGATTTAGTTGTAGTTAGAGAAAATACGGAAGATTTATACGCAGGTATTGAAGAACAGATTGACAGCGATACAGCACATAGTATAAAGGTTATTACAAGAAAAGCTTCTGAACGTATTTGTAAATTTGCATTTGATTATGCGGTAAATAATAACAGAAAAGAAGTTTGTGTTGTGACAAAAGCTAATATTATGAAGCTTTCTGACGGTTTATTTTTGGAAGCTTTCAGGCATGTTGCCCAAAATTATCCAAGTATTGGAAAAAGAGAAATTCTTGTAGATAATTTATGTATGCAGCTTGTGCAAAATCCGTCGCAGTTTGATGTTTTGGTTTTGCCGAACTTATACGGTGATATTGTTTCTGATTTATGTGCAGGACTTATCGGAGGTTTAGGGGTTGCTCAGGGGGCAAATATCGGGGCTGATTGTGCTGTATTTGAACCGGTTCATGGTTCAGCACCTGATATAAAGGGGCAAAATAAGGCCAATCCTACGGCATTGTTATTGTCTGCTGTTGAAATGCTAAGGTATATTGGCGAAAAACAATATGCCGATAAAATTGAAAGTGCATTATTCAAAACCTTATCTCAAGGGTTTAAAACGATTGACCTTGGCGGAGAACTCTCAACTACAGAATTTACTGATAAAATTATTGAAAATTTATAGAGTAAGCAAAGTTTTGGAGGTTATTAAAGAAAAGGTGTTTGAGATTATCAAACACCACATTACCTCTTTAATATAATGTATAAAATATATCCTTAAAGTTCGAATAAACTGTGTAATCTTTCTTGAATATCTTCTTCTTCAAGTTCTTGAGTCAGTTTATTTAAATCTATTGCCATTTGGTAATAGTGGGCTGCATCATTAGTAAAGCCCATTTCCTGACTAGCTCTTCCTGCATTGAAATATGCAAGTGTATAGTTAGGATTTAGGGCAATGGCTTCTTCAAAGTATTCCAAAGCTTCTTCTGCATCCGCCAGTCCATCTAAATATAAAATACCTAAGTTATTCTGTGCATATTCATTATCAGGCTTTAATTCTACTGCTTTATGATATGCTACGAGTGCTTCTTCTAGATAATCTTTTTCCCATAGTGCAATTCCGACTTTTGAATATGCTCTAAAATCTTCAGGATTTAATGTTATTGCATCACAATATGAACGTATTGCTTTATCAAGGTCATAATCTGCCATATATATGTCACCAAGTGCAATATATAGATCATAGTTTTTAGGGTCTAATATTATCCCGGCCTGGTATGTTGAAATTGCAGCTTCCATATTGCCTTTGTTTTCAGCATAAATAGAACCAAGTGCCTGACATACTATTGATGTCCATTCTGCATCAGGATTTAGCGCAATTGCTTTTTGGTAATGCTCTATTGCATCGTCATATAATTCGGCTTTTGCATAAGCATAGCCAAGGGAATTATTATAGAATGGATTTTCCGGTGCATTATCTACTGCAAGTTTAAATGCACTTATTGAATTTAACTTATCATCTTTAGACATATAAAGATGTCCTAATTCATAATAAATCTGAGCTGTATCAATATTAAATTCCAAAAGCTTTTCATAACAGTCAATTGCTTCTTCTGTATTATCAGGGAAATATGTTTGTAATATTGTTGCCAATTTTACTAAAATTTCTCTATTTAGCGGATTTGCTTCAAGAACTTTTCTATAGCATTCTACTGTTGTATTGATATCTTTATTGTGCAGAGCAAGGGTGCCCAGTTTATTATAAAAATATTCGCTGTGAGTAGTTTTTTCTATAGCATCTTTGTATAGTTTTTCTGCGGAATCATACATTTTGAATTTTTCAAAGAATTTCCCGACTGTATTATATGAAAATATCGAAACATCATTTTTCATGTTTTTATAGAACATTTTTATTGTCGGTCTGTCCCATGCCAGCATGACACTACCTGTTAAAAAGTAATATAAAAATCCGATATAATCTTTGTATGTTCCGTTTTGAGAATTTATTTTCTGCAGCAAAGATTGAGATAAAATCATTCTTGGTCTGCCTGAAGTCAGTGGGTTCATTGAGATTGCAGATTTGAATTCTTTTTCTGCAGATGTGAAATCTTGTGCCAATTGCATGAAATATCCTGTATAAAGATGTGCATCTTTATTTTTAGGAGATAGTGAAATTGCAGTTTTACATTGTTCAATAGCCGTATTAACGCTAATTTGCCCCTGTTCCCACATTAAAGCTGCCAAACGATAGTAAGTTTCAGGAATTGTCGGGTCATATTTTACCGCATCTACATAATGTTCTACGGCTTCCTGCAGGTCGTTGTTTCTTTGCCCGATTAAATATTTTTCGTGGGCAATTCTTGCTTTTTCTAACGACTCTCTTGCTCTTTCTTTGTTTTCTATGCTGTCTGTGCCTATCATTGGCATTAAAACTTGTTCTGACATTTTGAAGCTCCAATAAAATATATAGATTTACATGATATTTCGGGGATGAAAATCATATCTTTAATTATTTGTTCAAAATATCATCTGTTTGTATTAGAAAAAAGGGTATTTTATCTTTAGTGCGTAGCACCAAAATTAGGGGTTTCAACTGTAATTCCACACATATCATATGCTGTCAGAGCTGTACCCGATTCGGGGACACATTTTGAAGAAATTCCATCGGTGTATGTTGTTGGAAAAGCTCCATCCTTATTGAATCTGTATAGTTGAGAAGAATTTCTTTCTAATATTTCTTTGACAAAATCGTTATAGGTGAATGAGAGGGTTTGTTTAAACTCTCTATTAGGGTAATTGGGCGCATACCAATTCCATGCTCTGTTTTTTGCTTCTCGTAAAGAATAATAAGGGGAGAAATAAATATAATGATTTTCTTTATAAGAAACTCTTGTCTGGAGGTATTTTATATTGTATTCTGCAACTCCAATCGGTATTGCATCTCCTGTAGGTAATACTGCAAATGCAAATACATCCGGATTTTTGTTTTGCCATCTGGTGCAATAATCCTATGTGGTCTGGATTGATATTCTTTACCATTTAAATCAACATATACCATAAAGAATTTCAATGTAAAATTAGGATCTTCTGCATTGTAATAACTTCTGTTTGTATTAGGAGTAACATCATCAGTTATTAAATTTGATATATAAAATCTCATGCCATTCAGAGCAGTAAAATTAGGTGTTATTGTTTTGAAATCAAATGTTTCGTCTCTCATAAAAGCGACGTTATTACTTAATGGGGAGTTACAGTTTACATTTTCATCATTGTTTATGTATTCTGCAAGACCCGTACATAATTTCTTAAACCCCTTTATCGGATCATTATCATTATAAAACGGATCAGTTTCTTCTTTTGCCATTAAATCAAATGCAGCAAGATTTAATGCATCATAAGCTGCAGCATATTTATATTTGGCATTTTTGTCTGAAAGTGCCTGTTGAGGTTTGGATACAACAAACAATATAGTCAATAAAATTGAAACTACAACCAAAAATATCATAACTTCAGCCAAAGAAAAAGCCGATTTAAATTTCATATACACCTCTATTTAGAAATATTTCTAGAATTTTGTAAGTATTTTTTTGCAATATCATCATCAATATATATTTTACCAACATTTGAAACCTTTATTTCAAATATATCAGGAGCCTCACAGTTGGAATCTCCCTCTTTGCAGTTAGGTGGGTTTTGAATTCCGTTTACATCAACCTTGATGATTTCCTTACCGCTAAATGAGCCAGAGGTTGTTTTAGGCGGTAGAAACCAATCAATACCATCCAATGTAGAGAAACTTGGCTCGGTTTTATTTCCAGTACATTTTGGTTCTCCAGCTGTATTTACATAATTTGCAAAAATTTTACAGAATTTTGTCTGACCGCTGGGGTATGCGTCTTCAATTTGCTGTTATGTCGGTTGTAAATTATTGAGAAAACCCGTTTCATAATAGATGGCAGACTGTAACATTTCATAAATGTTGTTAGATGTAATATTATATGCTTTTCTGAACATTACCATATTTGAATTAGGCTTTGCTCTAACTGCAGATAGGAATAATACAACCAAAGCAGAGTTTTAAACAATGAGTAGAAATAGTAACTAAGTGTTTTGGGTACCTTTCAACTCATTGTTGATCAATTTAGCATGGCTTTTTTACATATATTTTAGCTGTTATAAATCCCTATAATTGAAGGTGCGGCGCAGTATTTTATATAATTCAAATAAAAAGAGTCGTTGATGTATAAGCTTTATCACGACTCTTTTATTACAATTTATTAATTAATAATTATGAATTTCTGCTCTGAATTTTCATTAACAGAGTCAGCATGTTAATATATATCCAAACTATAGTTACCATTAATGCAAAGCCTCCGTACCATTCGAAATGGTTTTCAATTCTTCCGGCAAATTTTTCAATAAAATCGAAATCAAGAATGAGGTTGAAAGAGGCAACAGCTACAACAACAATACTAAATACAATTCCAACAATGCTGTTTGAAAATATTCCCGGAATTGTAATGTGGAAAAATCCCAGTATGAATTGAAGCAAATATATGACAAAGATTGCGAAAGTAGAGTTAATGATAACCATTTTGAATGTATCTGTGCATTTTACAATTTTTGATTTATATAGAATAAACATGCCAAAAAAGGCAATAATTGTACCAAGCGCAGCCTGGGAAACAACACCCGGAAAATATTGGTTTGCTAAAGCGGAATAGCTTCCTAAAAATAAACCTTCACACATCGCATAGAGCGGAGTTGTAATAGCAAGGAATCTGTTTTTAGGACCAAAACATATAAATAATGCAAGGACGAATCCGCCAATTGTTCCAACGGTTCTTAATATTGCGACTTTATCAGCAAATCCTGTAAGTTGTAAGTACCAGGTATATGCAAAAGTTAATGCTAAAAATAAACCAAGGAAGCATGTTTTTATTATAGTTCCATTAATACTCATTACATGTCCGCCTTCAAGGTTTGAATCAAAAGAAAAACTTTTCAGGCTTCTTTCTCCTAAAGCAGGATTTGACATAATATATCTCCTTTCGTCTTTCAAATATTTTATATTTACCTAATCAATGACATATTATCATATAAAATGAAAAACACAATTATCGATAAAAATAAAAAAAGGTACTTTACAAGAAATTTTTTTTGTTATAGACTAAAGATATAATCCTCAGTAGCTCAATGGCGGAGCATTCGACTGTTAATCGAAGGGTTGCTGGTTCGAGTCCAGCCTGGGGAGCCATAAAGGAGATGTCATTTGGCATCTCCTTTATATTATTTTATTTTTTTAATTTTTTATCTTGGATTTTCCATATAAGAAATAATGAGATATAGAACATCCATACCCCACCAAATGTCATTATTTCGTACACTGGAATATAAGCCCATTCAAAACGATATTCTTTTATTGAAAAAATAATAAGCAATATAACATTATAACCACATCATAAGTAAACGCTAATAACAGTGTTGATTTTCTACTACTTATATTAGTTTTTAATTCTATTGCTACTTTGCTTAATGTAAAATTTGGAAAAGATTTTTCAAAAGTGTTAAATAATACATACAAAAGAATAATTTTTATAAGTATGCTTAAAAATATTAAACAAATTGGAATAAAACTATTTTCTGCAATACTAAAAATTATAAAAAAGATAAGTAGAGTTAAATATGTAGATAAACAAAGTAATATATTTAAAACATTTAAACATAAATAAAAATTATCTTTTTTCATATATAATTATTTCCAGATTTTTATATCCATATTACATTTTATTTTTTCTAATTTCTTTATACAACATCAGGTAAAAGAGAAAAATGCCACCTGCATATAATATTGTATACCAAGTCATTATATAAATAAGAGCCTCTACAAATGAATAGTTAAGATATTGAGAAATAACATAAATTAAAACAGGTAAATCATAACAAAATGCAAATAAAAGAATTTTCTTTTTAATATTAGGCTTATTAGCAAGATAATTTACAAATTGACTAATTATCGATTTATCATATTTTTTTGCCCATTTTATAAATATTTTTGGAAGCATTAGCTTCAATGTAATATAGGTAATAAATATAACAGCGCCATAAAGAAATCTAATATCGGATCCTGGAGAACCCTGTATATCAAAGGTTAAAACCGCACTAACATACACACAGAATATTATGAAACTAATTAACAAAATATTAAAAATATTAAAAAATATATAAATAAAACCGCACTAACATACACACAGAATATTATGAAACTAATTAACAAAATATTAAAAATATTAAAAAATATATAAAACCTTAAACTATTCATTTTTACATTTTACATTTTACATTTTATATTTTATATTTGCATTTTACTATCGTATAATATGGCTTTAATAAACCTGCTTTTTGTGCGGAATATCCAATTTCAACCAGAGGATTTTTTTCATTTGGATTAAAATCATATGTGTCTAATAATATAACATCAATATATTTTCCTTTCAACTTTGCTGATAAGATGTCAACTTTACCAAATGCGTTGTGTAAATTGTTATTACTAGTGAATCCCAAAGAACCAGTCACCTTTTTTCCTGATTTCAGTGCATTTGCATTTTTATAAATAAAATCATTTAGTTCTTGTGATTTACTAATAGCTTGAGCTACACTACTATTTTCGTGAAATACTATT
>CASGEL010000016.1 GCA_949300485.1 uncultured bacterium | reverse complement strand
GTTTCCTCATTGTATTTATAAATCCCGTTTTCAAAAAGTATTTTATTGCTATTCAAAAGCTGTTCAAGCTTTGTTTTGCAATCGCATTCTGCTATCAATTCAATATCATCAAGGGTAAATTCTTTTAATCTCATTGCTAATTTTTCAATGTTCATATAATTTGCTCCATAACTTCTTTTGTAATTTCTTCTAAATTATTTTCTTTTGCAAAACTTTCAAGTTTGCTTATAAGCTGTACTATTTGTCTGAATCTATTGTATTTTTTGTGGATATATTCTATCGAATCAGGGGTAAACGGGATTTCAGAAAGTTGGCTAAAAATCTGGCTCAAATCTTCTATTTCAAAGGTCTCAAACTTTACAATCTCGCTAAATCTGTCATACAGGTGTTTGTATCTTTCAAGTTTTCTAAGAGCCAAGCCCATCCCGACAAAGATTATCGGGCAATCTGTTTTATCGTGGATATCTCTTAGGGTCTCGACACTTTTGTAATTGTTCATCAGGTAGTCGATTTCATCTACAAAAATAATTTTTGGCTTTTGAATAAGTTTGCTAATCACTACATTGAAGTTGTCCGAGGTTAAATACCGAGGTAGTTCGTCCATTTCCCTAACAATTTCTTCAACAAGCCACCTGCTTGTCATAAGGTTTGAGGCTCGAATATAAATCCCGTCATATTTGCAGGCTAGCCAAAGTGCCGTTTGAGATTTTCCAAGCCCCGGCTCGCCATATATAAGTCCCATTTTAGGAATGTTTTTTGGTTTGCTTTTTAGGGCTTCAACTAAACCTATAAAATTCCTTACATTTCGAGTTTTTATAAAGATTTTTTTCATTTTGTCCTTTCTTGGTTGCTCGCAATAAACGGGTACGGCTTCGCCTTTCACCCACTGCTTTCAATCCGCTATTCATATAACAGTTTGTACTCCTTTGTTTGTTTAAATTCTGTAATCCAAGTGTCGCTTGGGTTATGTTTTATCAAATATTCGTACTTTTCTGAATTGTTTTTGAAAATTGGGAGTGATTTTTCTCCGTTGTTTATTTTTTGAACGCCATTTGAACGAGCTTTGAACTCTTTTTGAAAATTGTTAGAATTCTCAATCTCTTCTTGGTTAGACCTTGCTTCAATCAGTTTTATTTCATCATTAGTCAATAATTTTTTAACCGAGTTTATAGTTTTTCGTTTCAGTTTTTGTTGTTTTTGGATTTTTTGTTTGTAATCCTCTAAATCCTCAACAGTTCCTAAAATTTTTGCCATCGGGTGGGTTTCGGTTACTCGCTCAGCTGTGCATAAGTATTCACCTTTCGGGGTAAAAACCTTCACATTAGTTAGATCAAACAGGTTGTATTTTACCAGAACTTTTCCTTTCAGCCCGTATAGTCTTTCGTCAAAATAATCGCAGTTTAAAAACCTTACACCATTTCGCTGAATTGTTTTGACTTCAGTCGCCATCATCAAGTCGTCAAGCAAGCTTTTATCAATATTCTGTTTTTTACGATTTTCTAACACCTCTGCGATTGTCATATTCGGTGCATTTGTGCAGGGCTGAGAGTTCTTGAACTTAAGCCACATATCAATCATTTTGATTGTTTCTTCTATTGTGGGGATATAATCATTATGCAGGTAGGAGTGGAATTTTTCGTTTCTTTTTTCAAGTATGCAGGTTTGTTGATAATTGATGAACCGACATAACTTGGCATTAGTTTTTCAAAGCCTTCTTGAAATTCTTTAAAGAACCTCTCAATAACTTTTGACCTTGCGTTATATGGTCTTGCAAATACCGTTTCAATCCCGAGTTTTGCATAGAGCCCATAAAAGCCTAATTCTCCGAACCCTTTATCATCTGTGAAGTACTTTGCTCTAAATGCTCTGCCGTTATCTTGATAGACAATTTTAGGTATCATATCAAGGTTTATTATTGCGTTTCTTAGGGCACTTGCAATACATTGGGTGTTTTCTTCAAGCATAATTTCATACCCGACCAGTGCTGTTGATTTCCAGTCTAAAAATCCGACTAAAGTTGCTCGACAAGGCTTGCCCGTAAACGGATTAATCACTTGAAACGCCAGTTTGTGCCCGTCTGCGACTAAAATATCCCCGACATCAAGTAGGCTCGCATCCCTTTTAATATATGGTTCGACTTTGTCTGAAAGTACTTTTTCACCGTCTCGAGCAAGCACCCATTTGTCATAATTATTGTCCTTAAACCATTTTGCATAGCGTCTAAATGTAATATCTGCAGGGATAAAACTTTGACCTTGCTCTTTGAGCTTGTATTTTGTAAGTGCGATTGCTTTGCCGATGCAAATTCTATTCGGGTGCAGGAGCAATCCCATAAATATTTTGATTTCTTCATCCGTTAGACAGGTTCTGTATTCATTCACAGAAACGTACTTGTAATTAGGAATTAGCCTTGTGTAATCCTCTGTTCCGTCCAAACTGGCTTTCCAGCGGTGCAGGCTTCCTCGTGAGATTTTACCTAAAACAGAGAATAGGTAGGAATTTGAGGTGTTATGCAATTTTACAAAATCATAGTCTGCTTGAAGTTTGTTGATAGCTTTACGGCGGAACTCTTGCCATTTTCGGATTAAATCAAGTTTTGCAAGAGCATTTTGTTTTGCCTTCTCAGGGGTGTATTTGATTGTCTCAACTTTGGTTTCCATTGTCTCAAAATCCTTGTAATGCTTTGTGCAACACATTCATCACTCGTTTTGAGACAGAAGTCAAGTGTTTGGTTCAAACAAATTTAACTTTCAGGATTTAAATCTATATCATTAATCCAAGTCAATTTTATACAAAAACCGTATCCTTTCAATTGAGCAATTTTTTCATCAAGTATTAATTTGGCAAAAAATGATAGTTTGTTTACACTTGAAGTATTTATAATAAGTAACCTAATAGTATATTCACTATGATTTGTAGATATATGATTTTCACTATTTGGAATTAAATCATTTACTTCATTAACAAATGAGTTTTTAAAACGAACATATGAATATCCTGAAACATATGCTTGATTAAATAAATGCCCCAAAGCACTTGCACTGGAACCTTTTTTTATTTTAGAATGAATGAATTCTTTTTCTTGTGGCAAATAAACATCACAAACTTCAAAAGCATCATCTTCAATTTTTATTTGTTTACGAACCTCATCAAAGAATTCCCCATTTTTTTCTTCACTGAGCTTTTTATTAAAAATACGTTCTTTGTCAATCTTTTTAATACGTGGGTCATTTTTTTTAATTTGAATTTCGTTGGTAACTTGTTCCTTTAAGTCATCAGATACTGTGAAAGTATCATCTTGAATAGCTTCTATTTCTTCATTAATTCTTTTATATTTGTTTTTTTCAATTTCAAACCACTTTTCTGTAGATAAAATGTAAATTCTTTCATTGTATTCCATTTCACCATACAAACATTCATAGATAGACCATTCTTTGGCATAATTATTTTCATCTATAAATTTAATCATATCATTTTTTAAGGATTCAATAGATGGATTATGTTGATATGTTAAATATTTGCTCAAGTTAAATTCGTTTTCTTCGAAACGATTAATATGCCTTCTGTTGTTTTCATTTGTAATTATTTTAAATTCATATTTTTGTATTCTAGAAAAATCAAAATCGGATTCTGGTTCGAATAAATAAAATCCATCTTGAGAATTATTAAAATTTGTTATTTTTTCTTCAAGAACTTGTTCTAACTCTTCAAAGCATTCTTCTTCAATAGGTCTTAACCCTTTGTAAAGCAAATTGATTTCTTCAGTGGTTATTGATTCGTAAATATTTATAATCTCTATTAGTTTCTCATCTAAGTGATTGATACAAGGTATCTCATCTTCTTCAAAAAGGATTCTAACGTTTAAAGAACCATTCTTGCCTATCATTTTTTTAAAAGTTTCAGAATTATTAACGGAAATATTTAATTCTCTTACATAATCATTAGGTTCCAAGTTTGTCTGATATGTTGCGGCATTAATTTCTTCACCAAATGTAACGTTTTTGTTGATAGGGTTTTCTTCCAAACTCCTTATAGATGTATTTTTTAATTGAGCATCTCCATTCAAAATCATTTTTTGAGTTGTATATAATCCAAAATTCTTATCAATGATTTTCGGATTAATATTATATCTACCAGTATTAAAGTTCAAAACAAAAACATATGTTTTATGATTGTACACAAGTTTTTTTATAAGTGACAAACCATCCGAACTTGTTCTATTTATATCTATTTCAGTACGTTTATCCCAAACTTTTTCATTAAATAATTCATACCAAGAAGGATTTGTTGGAACCTTATCTTTTTTATAAAGAATTAAATTCTCATCTCTATACTTTATATTTGCTTCAGAAAATTCTTTTATATAAAATTCAGGCTGTTCAAACTCAACTGTTTGTTTTAATAGCATAATATTTAATACTACACTAATTTTTCTTAATTCTTCATCTGGCATCCTTCATACCCCCAAATGCTATTAATAAGTCAAAAATAGATATTTGTCTATTAGCCATGTATCTATATCTCATTGACAATTTGGAGTATCTCAATTTACAAGCAAAAATTAAAATTGCACTTTTTTGCACTTTATTGCACTGGGCTTAACTTTAAACACCAAGCCGACTTGAGCCTAATGTGGTCTTAAGAATTTGCAAATGGAGTGCAAAAGAGTGCAAGAAATGAGTACTTAAGTGCAAGCGGATTTTCGGTAGGGCGATGCGAGGCTTGACGAGCAAGCCCGTAAGGTGTCGGGAAGCTGAGAACTTCCCGACACCCCGAATAATCCAAGACGAAAAGACCCATACATCTCAATACTAAAAAACAGCCTCAATCGTGCTGTCTGTTTGGTTTTTTATTAAATTTTTCTTGTCTTAATGTCCCAGAAACCTATTAATTAACCTGCAAAAATTTCGCATCCAATAAAGGTTCATAATATATGCTTATATCTCAGTGGACTGGGACCATCAGCCCATATCTATTCAGTTAAAAATTTAATTTATCTTAATTTGTTCTTTTTTAATACCTCCTTATTAACTTTTACATACACATTAATCGCTCTTGTAGCAATAAAAGTCAAGTCATTTACTCAAAACTTTTTATTAAGAACTTATTAAGAATAAACACCACAAAATTGACAAAGTGTCTGCTATAGTTTACACTATTAATATGAACACGCGAATTGTAAAAATTGCCCAATTAGCAGATGATAAAGCTCCATTTATTGAATGGATGAATTCGCTTGATAAAAATACAAAAATAAGGATACAAAGCAGGTTAACAAGATTATTAGAAAATAATTTTGGAGACCATAAGAAAATAGACAATGAAATATCTGAACTAAGATTTAAGTTTGGGTCCGGATATCGGATTTATTATACTGAAATAGATAATATAATAGTTTTACTTATTAATGGTGGCGATAAATCAACACAAAGTAAAGATATCCTAAAAGCAAAAAGTATACTTCAAGAATGGAGAAACTTACAATGAAAGAATTAAAACATACAATAGATTTAGAAAATTATATAGTTAACGACTTAAAAACAGATGAAGATATTAAATTATATCTAAATACAAGTTTAAAAGATTATATTGAAGATGGTGATTTTAATTCTTTTTATAGAGCATTAGAAATTGCCATCAAATCAAGAAATTCAATTTCAGGTTTTGCAAAGAAAATTGGAATGTCTAGAACTCATTTATATAGTTTATTTAAAAATGAAAAAGAACCTAAATTTTCAACCATTGTAAAAATATTCCATGAATTAGGATATGAATTAGAAATTGTGTAAATATCCAAATCTTATTGATAATTTGGGGTATCTCAATTTGTAAGCAAAAATAAAATTGCACTTTTTTGCACTTTATTGCACTGGGCTTAACTTTAAACACCAAGGCGATTTGAGCCTAATGTGCTTTTAAAAATTTGCAAATGGAGTGCAAAAGAGTGCAAGAAATGAGTAAGAGTGCAAGAAATGAGTAGTTAAGTGCAAGAAAAGACCGGTACATCTCAATACTAAAAAACAGCCTCAATCGTGCTGTCTGTTTGATTTTTTATTAAAGTTTTTCTGTCTCAATGTCCCAGAAACCTATTAGTTCTCAAAATAGGTAAGTACATAAATATTACATAAAATTATTTTCTAAAAATTTTTGCATTAAAAAAGCAAGGTCTAAAAGCCTTGCTATTATTGTCTTTTTAAATATGGGCCGCAGTGGACTCGAACCACCGACCTCACCCTTATCAGGGGTGCGCTCTAACCACCTGAGCTAGCAGCCCATAATTTGCTAGTGAATTTGGGTATTATCTGACGATATTTGCCCTGCTATCCATTTCGCATGAACAAATGTACTATAAACATTTTTTAAAATCAACCCTTACTAAAAAAAGACTGCTAATTTTTGTTAACAGTCTTTTTATTTTAATTTCATCATTAATCTATATATTTACTTTTCTTTGAAAATTCTTTTTGATAGTTTTTTGTGCTTTTTCATTATTTTTAATCTTTTTTTCTAAATATTTTATTTGTTTCTTAGCAGCCTTTCTTTGAGCTTTTGTTGTTTCATATTTAGTATCTATCTCTGAATATGTTGATTTTGCATTTAGCAAGTTATTTCTTAATTCAACTTGAGCATTATCAATTTGTAAAATGGCATTTTGCATTTTTGTTCCGCCTGTAACCTGGCTTGGATCCAACATATCAGTTCCTTTTGCATTTGATGATGTTGTTGTAGCATATGCTGTTGATGTTGTTGTACTGTTTGTTCTTATTGCAGTACTGTCATCAAAATTCAAAGGTGTAAATTGTGTAGTTTCTGCCATTGTTAATCCACCTGAAAAAGCTATGATACCTAATGCAATGGTATAAAGTTTAAATATTTTTTTCATAAAAACCTCCGTATAGTTGTAAACTACGTAATAGTATTTTAGTTTATTTTCTTTTAAAGAAAAAGAAATTTACATAATTTAATATCAAGTATTTATATGTTATTATTTTATCGTAGGACTTGGAAAATGAAAAAAGATTGGGTTTTAAATAGCAATAATATAAATGAAAAATCTCTTATAAAACGCTTGTTAATGTCGCGAGGGATTAAAACAGAAGAAGAAATGCATGAATTTTTACATCCGCTTGAAATGACATTAACAACTCCTGATGCCTTCACTGATATGCAAAAGACAGTAGATAGATTATCTACTGCAATAGATAATAACGAAACTATCATTATTTATGGAGATTTTGATGCTGACGGTGTTACTTCTACTTCTGTTTTATATAAAACTTTGAAATATTTGAACGCTAATGTGCATTATTTTATTCCGGACAGGGAGAATGAGGGTCATGGTTTTGATAAAAAAGCCTTAATAAAACTCATGACAACAGTTAAGCCAAAGGTTATCATTTCTGTTGACTGTGGAATATCTGATGTTGATGCAGTAAAATTCATTAACAGTTTTAAAATTATTGATGTTATTATCACTGATCACCACGAAGCACCTGAGGAGTTACCTGAGGCTTATGCAATTATAAACCCCAAGGCTCCTGGAGCTTTGAATGAAAATTTATCAGCAAAACAAATTGAATATTTAACATATCTTGCAGGATGTGGGGTTGCATTTAAGGTTTCGCAGGCTCTTTTAATGAAGTATGGCAAAACACAGTTTGTATATGAAATATTGCCTTTTGTTGCAGTTGGAACTGTTGCTGATGTTGTACCACTTTTAGGAGAAAACAGATATTTTGTTACTAAGGGATTAGAATTAATTTCGCAGGGTAAACATTACGGTTTGAAACGGCTTCTTGAAAGTGCCGGTTATGACATTACAAATGGAATAACTTCTGAAAATATAGCATTTGGGATTGCCCCAAGAATCAATGCCTCCGGAAGATTAGATACTGTAGATGCAGCGTTAAAAGTTTTAATATCCGATAACCCACAGGAAATAGAAATGGCAGTGACAACCCTGAATGAATTAAATAAGGTACGCCAAACTTTATGTCAGGAAGTTTTTGAACAGGCTGATAAAATGGTTCAAAAAGATGGAAATAAAAGCCCTGCAATAGTTTTATACAGTGAAGCTTGGCATATAGGGATTATCGGAATTGTAGCATCCAAACTCGTTGAAAAATATTATAAACCCGTTTTTCTTATGACTTACGTAAAGGATAAAGATCAGTTCAGATGTTCTGCAAGAAGTATTGAAGGAGTGCCTTTGTATGATGTTATTAATGCCAATGCGGAATTATTTGACGGATTTGGCGGGCATAAACTAGCAGCAGGGTTAAGTTTTACAGGTTCAACGACTCCGTTTGAAGTTGTAAAAAGAGCTTTATGCGAAACTGTTAAAGAATATACGGTAAATAAAGAGTTAAAACCATTTGTTAATATAGACCTATTGGTAGAACCCAGTGATATAACCTCTGAATTGGTTGAAGAAATATCTCAAATGGAACCTTTCGGGGCATCAAATCCCAGCCCAATATTTCAAATGAATGGATTAAAAGTTAAACAAAAACGATTAATGGGTAGTGACAATTCTCATTTGCGATTGACTGTATCTTCAGGAGCGAATGAATTTACTGCAATTTGGTGGAAAAAGGGTGATGTATCGTTAAACTCCGGCGATGATCTAGATATTGCGTTTCATCCGCAACTTAATGAATTTAATGGGAACATATCTGTTCAATTGATAATTGATGATGTGCATTCTGATGCATTGATAGAGGAAACACCTGCCAAAAACAATTATAAAATATACGATAATCGCAATAAAACAGGGATTTTACCAAATGTTAATGATTATATTAAAACATCGAAATGGAATATTAGAGTTTTTGCAGAAAGTAAGTATATTTTAGATACTATAAAAAAATTCCCTGAACTAGCATCAAAAGTCTTTACCAGACAGGATATTCCTCAATGTGATATTTTAATGTTTTTTGATTATCCTGCTGATAGATATACTTTGGATACAATATTAGAAAAAGCCCAGCCAAAAGGGATTCATTTTATGAATTATGAGCCTAAAATCCTCGATGAACAGGAATTTTTAAAAACTTTTACAGGTATGATAAAATTTGCGGCACATAACAACAACGGAAAAATCGAATTAATACGCTGTGCAAGTTTTTTAGGCAAATCTGTTAAAATATTTGAAATGCTTTTATCTTTATACGAAGAAGCTGGGTTTATAAATATAAAGGAAAAGAATTCTTCTTTTTATATAATAGATTTTCTTGGCATAGATGATATTTCAAAAATTTTACACAGCCAAAAGTATGCCCAAATTTTTGAAATGATACTGGAATGTGAAGAATTTCAAAAAAGTTTATTGGAAGATGATTTATCGCAGATTATATGCTAATAAAAAAGTTGGCAGAGATTTCTGTCAACTTTTTTATTATTTATATAAATACTAATTTAAGGATTATTCTGCAATTAGCATGCTGGCACCAATAACACCGGCACTGTTGCCAAGTTGTGCAGGCACAATTTCAACAGATTCTCTTGCAACTACCATGGCACGCTCTTGGATAGTCTTTCTTACAGGTGCTAAAAGTAACTCGCCGGCTTCTGCAACTCCGCCGCCGATAATAACTTTTTCTGGATTTAAAAGGTTAATAACACTTGTTAAGCCCATACCAAGATATGTTCCGATAATTTCAAAAATTCTTCTTGCAACCGGATCACCAGCTTCAGCTGCTTTTGCAACAAGATATGGTGTAATTTCACCTTCCGCACCGGCAAGTTCTCTGAATTTAGTGGATTTGCCGCTTTTAAGATAATCTTGAGCCATTGCAACAATACTAGGACCTGACGCAAAAGCTTCTAAACATCCGGTATCGCCACAACCACAGATTGGACCGTCATTCATTTGTAATTTAATATGACCGATTTCTCCGGCAGCATTAGCGGCACCTCTGACTAATTTTCCGTTGACAACCAGACCTGAGCCGACACCTGTTCCAACTGTTATACATACAAAGTTTTCGCAGCCTTTGCCTGCTCCAAAGTTTAATTCACCTAATGCTGCACATCTTACATCATTATCAATTTTCGTAGGAATCTGGAATTCATCTTCTATCATTTTTGCAATAGGAACATTGACCCAGCCCGGAATATTTGGAGCTAATTTTACAATACCTTTTTTGTAGTCAACCTGACCCGGAAAATCAAAACCAATACCCTGAATAGTTTTTGAATCAGTTTTTGTTTCTTTCATTAAATCTCTTATAGCTTGTTTAATATTATTTACAGTATATTCATAACCCATATTAGCGTATGTTGGAGAACTGTTTGAGTAAATAATTTTACCTTTGTCATCAACAAGTGCAATTTTTACATTAGTGCCTCCAACATCAATACCTATTCTTTTTGCCATTTTTCTCCCCTTTTCAATAATATCAGTCTATATAAATATAATAAGACAAATATTTTATTTTAAAAATTGTTAACTTTTATTACAAAAAATGCTCATATTTTTAAAGTTATTAGCCCAAAATTCCGTAATACTACATGAATAAACAGAAAAGTTACGTCAAATAAAAAA
Organism: uncultured bacterium; assembly: GCA_949300485.1. Classification (GTDB taxonomy): domain Bacteria; phylum Cyanobacteriota; class Vampirovibrionia; order Gastranaerophilales; family Gastranaerophilaceae; genus Zag111. Next base: position 28,467 of record CASGEL010000016.1, on the reverse strand, counting down.
GAAACGAAAGGAAATCAATGGGCTTAGCAGCATCACAAGCTAGATTATTAACAATAACAGCCAGAAAAGCTGACTGCGAGTTTCAATCTATGAGTTTATCTCATCAGAAACTTGCACTTGCTCGTGATATGGAAAATGTTTCTAATGAATACCAAGACGCTTTAAATACAACAAAACTTGTTTATGATTATTACGGTTCAGGTGATAGCGATATGGCTCTGACTTATGATTTGTTAATGAGCCCGTCTGTTTATAATGATTACTATCCAAAACTTGTAACAGATGCTAAAAATAGAGTAATTTTGAACTCTTCTTATGCAGCAGCAGCAAGAGCTGCCGGAATACCTGCAGAAGGTTTATCAGGTACTCCATCATCTGATGTTCGTAATAAATTTATTGAAGCTTTAGTTGGAGAAAATATTATTACGGCAAATAAAGCTGCGTCAATAGAAGGAGTAACTTATGGAAATACATTAGGACTTGGAGATACAGTATCTGTTACCCAAAGTACTACAAATATTTCTTATGATGATTTATTAGATTTATTAAACACATATTCTGCAGATTCTGCAAGTGATGGCGTTCTTCTTGGTAAAGCAAATGCCGATCCGCAAGCAGGAAAAGAACAAAGATTAGTAACAATTGCTGAAGATGGTACATATTCTGAAGATACATCTTCCGGAGCTACAATCACTTTAGCAGATTTGTTAAGTGGCAAAACTCAATACATTATCGCTTATGAATCTCAAGAAGGTGTTGCCGGTAATTATCCGGTAGATGCAGCTCACAGATTACAACAAGATTTATTAAGTGATGGAGAACACGGTTCAAAATCTGTATTAAGTTGGATTCAAGATGCATTCACAACTGTACTTGGTGGAACCAGTGCAAGCGATACAGCATTAGATTACGCATATAACGCTGTTTATGACCTTATTTGGCCAAATAGCGAAATTGCAGATGCTGCTGGAAATGGTACACGAAACCAAGAAGTAATGGATACTGTAGGTACTTTGGTTCGTGATAAAAAGAATGATAACGGATATAAAAAAGATGTAGCTCAAGCATCTCCAAATTATCTTGGTATGACATATAGCCATACTAAAAATTATGGTGGTATTAGAGGTTGGTTCCACAATAAAAAGAATGATAACACAACTGTATCTATCAACTTAAACAATGTTGCTCAAGTATTTTTAACAGCTTATGTTCAATATATGGAAGGTATTGAAAATTCAAATTACTCTTGGCAACTTGGTGAAAAATCTAAATCAAATCTATATGATGGTGACAAAGATGAGTTTGAATTCACAATTGTTGGTGACACATCAACTTCTGAAGAAGACAGCGATGTAATGGCTTCATTCTATGACACAATGTTCAATATGATTTGCTTAAATGGATGGACTGAAAATGCCCAAATTGATGATTCTGACTATTTAAGTGAAATGCTTAAATCAGGTATGGCGTATATTTCATCTATAAGTGATGATGGATATTATTATCAAGGAAATTACTCTACAGATCAATATATTCTTGAAGTTACTGATGATGAAGCTATTTCAAGAGCTGAAGCTAAATATAATACCGAAAAAACCAAAATAGAAAACAAAGAAGATACAATAGATTTGAAAATGAAAAACCTTGATACAGAAATATCTTCACTAACAACAGAATATGATACAACTAAATCGGTAATATCAAAAGCAATAGAAAAATCATTTAAACGATATGATGCATAAAACAAGGAAGGCGAGCTTAAAAAAGCTCGCCTTCCTTTCTTATTAAACTTTTTGGAATACAAATATATATTCGTGAGTAAAGATACTAAAGCCGCCTGCCAAAGCTCTATATCTCCATAGATTTGCAGTCCTGCCTTTTCCGCGTTCATTACCTTGAATATCTTTTACGATTGTTGATTTTAAGATAAATCCTAACTTTCTCATTCTATTCATACATTCAAAACCTAAAGGCTGAACTTCTGAATTTTTATAGCTATCTCCAATAATAAGACAAGCAAATCTACCTTTTTCAAGTAAATCATAACCGTTTTGGGCAACTTTTTCGAACATATCATAAAACTCTTCGGTTGTCGCACAATTTGATAAATCTTCTTTCTTATCAGAAAATTTAATAATATCATCATAAGGCGGATGAAGCATTAAAAATTGAGCTTTTTCTTCACCCATAATCTCCAGCCTTGCTTTGATTTTATCGACTGCGAGTGAACTGGTTGAATCTGCACAAATTATGTTGACATCAGTAACTAACTGCTTTGGAGTAAATTTTTCTGAAACGCTTTCTGCCAAATCTTCTTTCAATTCAACACCAATACAGCGCCTGTTCATATTTATTGCCTCTATTCCTGAGGTTCCTGAGCCGAAGAATAAATCCAGTACAATATCATTTTTCTTTGTATATCTTTCATACATTTGCTGAGCAATTTGCGGAATATAGTTGCCATGATATTCATTAGAATGTCCATGTTGTTTTAATCTTGACGGAAATTGCCACAAAGTACCTGTCAAAATATGACCGTAATCTCTCCACTTTTTCAGATTTATATCACTATACTTGGTTGTTTTAACCTCAGATTCTTTGACAATCTGTAAATTTGCTTTTTTAGGCTGTAATTTTAATGTTGAATTTTTAACCAAAATGTCCCCGCAATCTTTAAAATAATTATAATTGTCCAAGTCTTAATATCTTACTTTGCTATCTTATAAAATTGTTTCAAATTTGTAATCAAACATTTAGATGATTTTGTGTTTGATGTAGATTGAGATTAAGGATTAGGAGATGTATGGGAAGAATTAAACAGTTATCTAAAAATTTAATTAATCAAATTGCAGCAGGAGAGGTTATTGAACGACCTTCTTCAGTTGTAAAAGAACTTATGGAAAATTCCGTTGATGCAGGTGCTACCAAAATAAGTGTGGAAATAAATAATGACTGTCGTGACATAAGAGTTGCAGATAACGGCTCCGGAATTCATCCGGACGATATTATGCTTGCGTTTTCAAAACATGCTACAAGTAAACTCCAAGAAGATGAAGATTTATTCGATATTCATACTCTTGGCTTTAGGGGAGAAGCACTTGCCAGTATTATCTCAATTTCTAAATTAACCTGTACAACAAGAACAAAAGACTTTGAAACAGGCACAAAAGTTAAGTGCGAAAATTCCGAAGTTACAAAAGTTGAAACTGGCTGTGCAGTTGGAACAATCATGGATATTAAAGACCTGTTTTATAATGTTCCTGTTCGGTTGAAATTTTTAAAAAATGCAAATACCGAATTTTCCTATATCCAAGAAATTGTTCAATCTATAGCTTTATCACATCCTGACGTTTCCGTTGAATTGAAAAAATTCGGAAAAACTGTTCTGAAAACTTCTGGACAGAATAATTTAACCCAAACAATAAAAGAAGTTTTTTCATCTGATGTTACAAATAACCTTAAAGAGGTCTTAAAAACGGATGACCTGTCAGGACTAAAAATCAGCGGGTTTGTAAGTACACCGGACTATACTAGATCAAGCAAAAAAAATTATCATATATATATTAATTCACGCAGTGTAAAGTGTCCTGTATTCCAAAAAGCAATTGATATGGTTTATAAACATTTGACAGCAAACAATAAATATCCTTTTGTTGTCTTAAATCTTGAAATTCCGACTCACGATGTTGATGTTAATGTCCATCCTACAAAAAAAGAAGTTCGTTATAAAAATCCTAACCAGATTTTTAATTTTATATACACATCAATTGAAGCAGGTTTATCTAATTATATTGAAGGCAGCTATACTCCAATTACAAATCAGGTAAGTGAAAAACTGAGTGAATTGCAAGAGCCGGTAAGATCAACTTCGTCTGATGTTATACAATTTCCATCAAAAGTAAATAACGATTTCTACATAGATAAAGATTCTGATACAATGTTTATTTCAGATATGGACATGAAAATATTAGAACATAAAAACACAAACTCATTTTCAAATCCTCAACCCGATATCAAACAAAAACAGTTCTTTAACCATGAAGAAACACATCCAGCTCTTGAACCATCAGAAAAAATCATCGGTCAATATCATGATACATATATTTTGATTGATAGTGATGAAGGTTTAGAAATTGTAGACCAGCATATTGCAGAAGAACGTTATATTTATGAAAAATTGAGTGCTGAAAAAAATATTGTTTCACAAATGCTTTTTGTATCTGATGTTATTGAAATATCCACAACAGAAGCCGAATTGATAAAAGAAAATATAGAAAAATTTGAACGTTTTGGTTATGGTATTGAGTTTTTAAGTGATACAGAAATAATCTTTAGAAAAATACCGCAACTTTTATCAAAAGTTAATCCTAAAGATATTTTGGCAGATATTTTAGATAATATAGAAGGTAATATTGATAATTTGGAAGAAAAAATACTTATCACAACAGCCTGCAAAGCATCCGTAAAAGCTAATACAAAACTTACTATATGGCAGATGGAAGAAATTATTAAAAAATGGCGTACAACTAAAATGCCATATACCTGCCCTCATGGAAGACCTATTTCAAAAATTATACCACATAAGGAACTTGCAGGATTTTTCCAGCGTTCAAAATAAAAATAAATATTTTTTTGGCAATTAATTTTATTTTCTTTTTTAACATATAATAAAAGCAAAAGGAGAACTTATGCCTATAGATTTTAATCCTAATATATCATTTTCGTTTAACAAATCTTTTCATCCTAAAATAATGAACTATCAATATTTTGCAAGTAATCAACCGCAAAAAGATACATTTATTAAAAATGTCCAAGTTGACAGAGACAAAATAAACCCTCTTTATGAAGGGATTAAAATCGAAAAAAAAGACTTTGGAACAATTAAAAAAACTGGTGAAAAAGCACAGCTTTATACAATAACAAATAAAAATGGAGCAAGTGTAGATATTTCAACATACGGAGCCACAATCACATCAATAAAAGTTCCTGATAAAAACGGAAAACTTAAAGATGTAACCCAAGGATATGACAATGTAACTCCATATGAAGAATCTCCAATAGGTCATGCCGGCGGAACTATTGGGCCTTGCGCCAATAAAATCGCTGATGGGAAATTTTTAATCGACGGAAAAGAATACAACCTTGAACGAAACAAGGATAATGGGAAAACACATTCTCATGGTGGATCTCAAGGCTTTGATACAAAAAATTGGAAAGCCGAAATTTTAAAAGACGGAATAAAATTCACATATGATAAAAAAGATATGGAAAGCGGATACCCGGGAAACGTAAAAGCAAGTGTTATTTATAAATTTGATAATGATAACAATTTACATATTCAATACAGGGCAACAACAGATAAAAATACCCTTGTAAATATGACAAACCACACATACTTTAACCTTGACGGAAGTGAAAACTCTCAAGAAAATTCAGTTTATGAACATATAGTAACACTTCCTAATTCTTCAAACTACACTATAAATAATGAATTAGCCGTTCCAACAGGTGAAATTGCAAACGTAGAAGGAACACCGTTCGATTTTAGAACAGCAAAGAAAATTGCAGATGATATTGATAAAGAATTTGATCAATTGTTAATTGGTTCCGGATTTGACCAAAATTTCTGTATAGATAACTATGATGGCAAATCATTGATAGAAATTGCAAATGTTAAATCTCCTAAAACAGGAATAATACTAAAAGTTTCAACAAATCTCCCTGGTTTCCAATTCTATACAGCAAACCATCTAGGAAAACCAACACAGCCAAACGGTAAAACAGGGTCTAAATACGAAAAACGTTCCTCTTTTTGTATTGAACCGCAATTTTACCCGAATGCAATAAATACAGCTGCATTCAAGGAAAAAGGCATCTTAAAATCTGGAGAAGAATATAATCGAGAAATAATATATTCCTTTTCCACTGAAAAATAATTTTAATTAAACTATTTTTGTTCTATATGTTTAATAACTTTACAAGGATTCCCTACAGCTACCACATCCGAAGGGATATCTTTAGTAACAACAGATCCTGCTCCGATAACCGCTCTATCCCCTATCGTAACACCAGGTAAAACAGTAACATTACCGCCAATCCAAACCTCTTTTCCTATTGTTATAGGTTCAGCCCATTCAACACCAGCAACTCTATCCTTTGCATTAATGGGGTGTATTGCAGTATAAAAACCACAGTTTGGTCCGATAAATGTATTTGCACCAACCTTGATTTTTGCACAATCTAAAAATACACTGTTATGATTGATGTATACAAAACCGTCAAATTCAATATTATATCCATAATCACAGAAAAAATTAGGTTCTATTACACTATCATTACCTGCATTACCCAATAAATCATTCAATAATTCCCACTTTTCTTCAACTTGCTGAGGTAATAAAGAATTATATTTCATACACAGTTCTTTTGCTCTAAATCTATCCTGTTGAAGTTCTTCACAAAACGGCATATATATATCGCCATTGACCATTTTTTCTCTTTCATTCATAGAACAACATCCTCCATATATATTTTATCATAATAATTATATTGAAAAATTGCATTTTCACAATAAATACATTATAATTACACCTAAAGGGGAATAAAATAATGATGAAAAAAATTTTATTAGGAATAGTTATATTATCAGTAGTTTTTACATTAAATAATGTTGTACAAGCATCAACCATTCCTCCACGACAAACAGCTAGTACAGTTTCTCAAAAATTTCCTCATTGGAAGAAAACTCCTATTAATGTTTATATACCACAAAATGAATTTGGTTCAGTGGCAATGTTGCATGCTTTTCAAAGGTGGCAAAACGTTACATCAGGGAAAGCCAATTTTAAATTTGTTGACAAAGAAGACCAAGCTGATATAAAAGTCTTATTTACAGACAAAGTTGATGGCTCTGAGAGTCCTATAGGAAACTACAATGTTACAATAAAAGGACTTGAAATCCAAAAAGCAGAAATTCAAATTGCAACCAAAAATCCTAATATAAAAAAATATTCTAAAGATTATATATTTACAACCATGCTACATGAAGTTGGACACGTTCTAGGTTTATCTGAAAACCTTAGAAAGCCTGCAAGTATTATGTATATGCCTATTAATGAAAAGCAAGATATTCTAAAAACAGATATTCGAAAATTATACAACATAAATGAATGGTCCTGGAGTGACAGAAGATTCAATGACTAAAATTACCAGGAATAAAGTTGCGAAAGAAATTTTATTTCATTTTGTGTAATAGCTTGGTTTCTACTCCGTTTTTGAAAATACATTATACTCATAGGGTCTGATGAATGTTCAACAATCCCTATTGCATGTCCTATCTCATGAAGCATAATTCGATATGCTGCATCTTTTCTGAATGCAGCACCATTTGGCGCTCTGTCTGCTATTTCAATTCTTGCTTCAATCAATTGATCCCCAATATATTTATAATATGTGACTCCGGCAGCATGTTCCCTCTTTGAGGTTTTAGATGCATCCTTGACAAACTCCACTTTTATTTGCGCATTTTGAGGACTTGATACGTACTTAAAAATAATTTTGTTACCTGTTTCCTGTGTCCATTTTGCAAACGCATCTTTCATCAAGTCTTTCTTATCATTTGGTTCAATATATGTTCTTATGGATTTTGGGTTATCCCATTTTGGACTTGCAAAAGCAAACCCTTGAGAAGAAATTAAAAAACTAAATATAAGTATTAAAGTAAAAAATATTTTTTTCATATAAAATCCTTTAATAATATTTGACAACATCACTCCAACCATATATCCTATATAATTCAGCAAGATCGTATTTAGTAATTTCACGTTTAGCATCAATGAATGGGTACATAATATTATTTGGATTGGTAGAATGTTGAACAATCCCTATTGCATGACCTATTTCATGAAGCATAGATGTATAAACATCATCTCTTGTCAAAGGTCTGCCATTCGTTGCTTTTGCTGGAATAATAATTTGAGCATGAAACATATGATTATTACTTTGATAATATTTACAATCCGTAAGCCCGATAGCCCGTCCGAAATTTGTTGCTAATCTATCCACAAATACAACATCAATATCCGCTTTCTCTAATGAATCGACATAATAAAATACTACCTTATTTTTTGTAAGTCTTGACCACTCCGCAAATGCGCGTTTCATCATTTCTGAACGTTCAAGCCCTGGCTGAATATAAACTTTCAGATGCTGAGGATCCTCCCATCTTTTCTGAACTTCAGCTGCATTAACACAGTTAATAAACATTACAAAAATTAAACATAATAATAGAAAGATTTTTTTCATAATATATTACCATCCGTATCTGTCTGACAAATTTTTTAAATCATCTTTTGAAATTTCCTGAATAACATTTGCTCCGTAATACATTACACTCTTAGGATCACTTGAGTGATTTAACCCCAATGCGTGGCCTATCTCATGCAGCATAACTGTATAAACTTCATCACGACTCAATTTTCTGCCGTCTTGTGTAAAATCTGCAATCCATATAGTAGCCTTAAACATTCTTTTACTATTGTTAGAAGCCCTTGAACTTGTTAAGCCGATTGCTCTATCCAGTTCTGCATTATTTTTAGTATCAATTTTTTTAACAAAATAAACTCCTATCTTAGCAGTACTTTCAGAAGATACAAATTTAAATCCCAGATTATGATTTGTAACCCTTTCCCATTCCTGGAATGCGTGCTGCATCATAACAGTATTATGATGACCCGGTTGAATATAGGTTTTTATATTTTTTGGGAACTGCCAAACACCTTCAGTAACAGCAGAAACAGCTTCTGTTCCAAACAAAAAAAGCACAGTCATACAAAAAACTATTGATAAAAAATTTTTCATAATAAAACTTCTCTCTTCTTTATCTAATACACACAAAATCTTTATTCGGCTAATTTTTATAAAAACTTCAGTAAAACTATCTACAACTTTTCAAAACTTTACAATTCACTATTGAAAATCAGTTGGAATGTGAACTATAATAGGCTGGTAGGGGATATAAGTATGGGTAATAATATTACTGTATCAGAAAAACAAACAGCAGCACGTAAAAAATACGTACTAAAAAAACGTGCTGCCGTTAAAACCGATTATAAAGTAAACTATGAAGCAGATCTAAATCCTGCTCAATTATCTGCAGTTATATCGAAAGAAGGGCCAATACTTGTTATTGCAGGTGCAGGAACAGGTAAAACCAAAACCTTAACTTATCGTGTTGCAAGATTAATTGAAGACGGCACAAATCCAGAAAATATCCTGCTATTAACCTTTACTAAAAAAGCTGCTGCAGAAATGCTCAATCGAGCTGCTATAGTTCTTGACAGCAGATGTGAAAAAGTCGCGGGAGGTACATTTCACTCTTTTGCAAATGTAATTTTAAGAAAATATTCAAAACTGCTAAAACTCAAAAATAATTTTACTATTCTTGATAAATCTGACTGTGAAGATATTATTAACCATATAACAGGGCAACTTTATCCTAAAAAAGAAAAAAGATTTCCTAAAAAAAGCACTCTCCATGAAATATATTCAAAAAGTATCAACAAAGTTACACCTACTAAAATCATAATTGAAAATGAATTTCCGCAGTTTGCACATTGCGAAGATAAAATTATAGAAATACACAAAGCCTATGTTGCTTACAAACGTGAAAATTCTGTATTAGATTATGATGACTTACTCTTATACATAAAATTACTGCTTGAAAATAATGAACAATTGAGAAAACGCCTTTCAAACCAATACAAATATATTATGGTTGACGAATATCAGGATACAAACACCCTTCAGGCAGATATTATAAAACTTTTAGCATCTGAACATCATAACATTATGGCTGTCGGAGATGATGCACAAAGTATTTACTCATTCCGCGGGGCAAACTACAGAAATATTCTCGATTTTCCTAAAATCTTTGAAGGTACAAAAATAATTAAACTTGAACAGAATTACCGCAGCACACAAAATATTTTAAATCTTACAAATGCAATAATTTCAAAAGCAAAAGAAAAATATACTAAAACTCTGTTTTCAAATATTCAATCACCTCAAATGCCTGCCTTAATTTGTGCAAAAGATACACAAATGGAAGCAGATTTTATATGCCAAAGGATATTAGAATTACTTGATGAAGATATAAATCTTTCAGATATTTGTGTTTTAGCAAGAAATGCAAGAATGTCTTTTGCATTAGAAATAGAACTTGCAAAACGTGCAATTCCGTATCAAAAATTCGGCGGACCAAAATTTATGGAAACAGCACACATAAAAGATATTGTAGCGCATCTGCGAGTAGTAATAAACCCGGATGATATTATAAGCTTAAACAGAATTTTATTATTATTAAAAGGTATCGGAGCATCGACAGCGAACAATATTATTCCGATTATAAAAGGAAACCTTGACCCGGATATTAAATTATTACCAAACAAAAAATCCTCAAGTGTAATACCTTTATTAAAAACGCTGGAAAAATTAAGGAGTAAAATTGCAACTAAAAATCCTGCTGATATCGTAGAAGACATTATAGAATATTACAAACCTATTTTAAAAGATAAATATGATGATTTCTCAAAACGGGAAAAAGACTTAGATCATTTCCAATACCTTGCAACCCAATACTCAAACCTTGAAGATTTTATAAGTGATTTAGCCCTTGAACCGCCTGATGCAAGTGTAGAAGGAATGTATAAAAATAACAGTGATGATGAAGCCCTGACAATTTCAACCATTCATTCAGCAAAGGGGCTTGAATGGGATAGTGTGTTTATAATAGGTGCAGTTGACGGAAGATTTCCAAGTGTATATTCATTCAATTCTGAAGAAGAAATGGATGAAGAACTCAGGTTGATGTATGTTGCAGCAACAAGAGCAAAAAACAATCTCTACATAACTTATCCCGTTGATATGTATGATTATTCAATGAATATGGTTTTATCAAAACCTTCAAGATTTTTAGATAATATTCCTGATGATATACTGGAAGTTTGGGACATTACAGAGGAGTAAATTAATGCTGGTTAAAATTTATACAGATGGCGCATGCAGCGGAAATCCGGGAAAAGGCGGATACGGAACAATTCTTATTGCTCAGGATGATAACGGAATTACACACAAAAAAGAAATTACCCAAGGGTTTAAATTAACAACAAACAACAGAATGGAGCTGCTGGCTGCAATTATTGGGCTGGAAGCATTAAAAAAACCTTGTGATGTTGAATTAACATCCGACTCAAAATACCTTGTTGATGCGTTTAACCAAAATTGGATAGACGGATGGATAAAAAAAGGCTGGAAAGGGGCAAACAAACAACCTGTTAAAAATCAAGATCTCTGGAAAAGATTATTAAAGGCAATGGAACCGCATAATGTTAAATATATTTGGATAAAAGGACATGCCGGCCATGAATTCAATGAACGTTGCGATCAAATGGCAGTTCAATCAGCAAATAGTGATAATCTGTTAGATGATCCCGGCTGTACCTGCTAATTCATTCTTCATTTTTTTTATTTCTTCAACAGCAGGTTCTATAGAAGATTCCCAAGCATTTATGCCGTTATTAACAAACGGTTTGACTGAAGTGAGCCAGACAACATTCTCCCCTGACAAATCAAACCATCTGAATTCATAATGCCAATTAAATAATCCGAAAGTTTTTAATCCCAATGCACCTGCAAGGTTTAAAATACAATTATCTGATGTCAAGACAACATCCAGATTTGCCATTGCCGCTGCAGTATCTGCAAAATTATTAAAATCTTTTGCTATATTTACAACTTTATTATTTTTAAAACAGTCAAATCTACTGTCTTCAACCCCTTTTGTAAGTGAATAAATTTCTATACCGTCCAATTTATCCAACGGCAGAAAATTTTCTACTGAAATATTCCTTGTTAAATTTCCTGACGGACTGCCTGAAAAAGAAATTCCAATTTTAAATTTATCGTTATTAAAATATTTTTCTTTATATTGTTTAACCAAATCTATATTAGGTTTTATATAACCTTCACCGACAGAAAGATTATCTTTATTAAGTTTCAAAGCTACCGGAACAGACATTGAGGGAATATGATAATCAAATTTAAGTTTATTCAAATCAGTACCTTTAGAAGGAAGAACTTCAACGCCCCATTCATTATCTTTTAGTAATTCATATATAGAATCTTGCACAACAAAAATAACATGTTTGGCAAGCTTAAGCAGTCTTGGCATATAACCCCACATCAAAAAAGTATCGCCAAAACCCTGCTCATGATGAACCAATAATGTAGAATGAGAAAGGTCTTTAACTCCATCCCATTTAGGTTTGAAAATTTTAGGATAAATGGTTCTGTTATGTTCTTTATCAAAACGAGAATCAAAATATTTATGCCATTCTTCAAAATTGCCGGATCTTAAACAAAATGCAGCATAATCATACTTATCATCATTTGTCATCTGACCTATTTCTAATAAAGCATCCCAATGTTTTCTGCCTATATGCAATGCATTAGCTTTTGATGCCATAATTGTGGCATTTTTATGGAATAATCTGACAAAAGGCTCCATTTTCGCGGCTTTTTCAAAATAGGTCAAGGATTTAATAATATCAGAATATTTTGCACTTTTATTTGAATATAACAGATTATAATAACAACCCAACTGGTTATATTCATTTGCTGTAATATTACTTTCCCCTTTTAAGGTTAAATATTTTTCATAGTACTCGATTGTTTTTTCGATTTCATTCCTTTTAGAACAAATTTCGCTTAGCAATCTATATGACTCAATATCATTATCTCCGATATTTTTTAGATGTTCGACTAATCCTATTTCAAGATCATATTGTCCCAGCTCATCCAGACATTTTATATAATCTCTAAGGTTATCAATATTATTTTGATCATACTTAAAAATAGAAGTATAACAGATTGCTGCATTAGTATAATCACCGCTGTCGACATAATCTTGGGCAAATTGCACCATCCGGCTCAAGAAAACATCCTGGGAATATTTAACTTCCCGCATAATTTCATCTTTTAAAGTTTTTTCAGCTTTTAACATTAGAAGGCTGTTTTGATAAGATTCAAAATAACTAATTGCCTCAATAATTTTTTCTTGTTCAAGCAACGAGACCCAAATTGTTCTATTTAATTTTAACAATAACAAATTATCCATAACACAACCTTGTAAAAAGTATACCACAATTTTAAAGAATTAGAGTCATCAGATTAATTGATTTTTAAAATTTTAAGGATAATTATAAGAGAAATATTTTGACAATAATAATAAGGATTTTATAATATATAAATAACAAAATAATCAAAAGGAGAAAAAAATGAGTTTACCTGAAAATATTCCTGCAGCAGCTAAAGCAGAAGTAGAAAAACTTTTAAAAGGCAATAAAAATTTTATAAACGGAACACCGACAGCTAAAAACATGTGCCTGTCAACACTACAATCACTTGCATCTCATCAAGCACCTTATGCGTGTATTCTTACTTGTTCTGATTCACGAGTTGTGCCTGAAATTATTTTTGACTGCGGAATAGGTGAACTGTTTGTAGTAAGAGTTGCAGGTATGACAGTAGGACCAAATATTATAGAAAGCATTGAATATGCCGTAAAAAAACTTCATGTTCCATTGGTGCTGTTATTAGGACATGACGATTGTGGGGTTATGACATATGCAAACGCAAATTATCCGAATATGCCTGAGAATTTTCAATCATTGATGAAATGTGTGTATCCGGTATTTGATAAATACGGTCAGATAACTTGTAATAACAATGTTGCACAAAAGCATACCGTTTGGGTAAAAGATTACATAATGGAACATTCAGAAATTATTCGCTCGGCAGTAGAAAAAGGCGAATTATATCTTGCAAAATGTCATTTTAATCATCATACGGGAGAAGTTTTCTTTATTGACCATGATCTGCACAGACTTACTTAATATAATCCATTAGCCTGTTTAGCAGTTGTGACTTAGTATGAAATCCAACAAATTCTGCAATTTTTTCTCCTTCTTTTAACAATACAAAAGTAGGATAACCTTTTATGCCATATTTTGCTGCGATTTCAGGACATTCATCACCGTCAACAATACCTATCCACATATCAGAATCTTTCAACTCTTCCAATTCTATTCGCTGATTTTTGCAGTACATACACCAAGTCGTATAAAATTCAACTAACTTCAAACCGCTTTTAATTTCTTCATCAAAATTTTTTGAATTCAATTCAATTATCATATCGTACACTCCACTATAGTATGTCAAATTTATTGTAACTCATAATTTATCAAGCAACATCAAACAGTTTAACAATTGAAGTAATATAACTTAATATTTATATAAAAAATAACAAATATAAAAATTTTTCGTGTTTACTATAGATATAAGAAGGTTAGGATATAATGTGTCATGATAAATCCGATAAATCCGCAAGATTTAAATATTAATACCCGTAATACCCTAAATACAAATAATACATCTCAAACCTGTAAACATAATTCATATGAAACAAATTTTCTCGGAGTCAGGAATAAAAAAATCGGGTTCAGAGAGGGAACAAATATCTTTTTAAATGGAATTGTAAAACAGGGGAAAGAAACAATCCATGCAATTATCAGCCACCCCATAAAAACACTTGCAATAATTGGCGGAACAACTTTAGGGCTTATGGCACTACCGTTTATCGGAATTCCGACAGCTGTCGGCGGAGGGATTTTAGCATTAGGGTTTGGAGGATATGCAATAGGCAAAGGGGTTTATCATGCAATCCAATTTGCAAATAATAACAAAAGAGGATCATACCATATAGCAAGAAGAAATCTTGAAAAAATTGGAGAAGATACCATAGACATTGCACTATCCGTTCCATTTGCACCAAAAGCAATTTCAAGAGTTTCAAACTTTGCAAAATACGGTAAAATTGCTTATAACAAAGCATTGGTAGATACTTTAAAAGCTGAAAAATCTGTCAATAATAAATTTAGTGCCCTGAGAAATTTTGATAAAAATATGTCAAGAAGCATAAATTATCAAAGTGCGGTTGACAAAGAACTATTGAAATATAAAGATCTTACAAAAACAGAAAAAGCAGCCCTAAAAGAAGAAATTTTAACATATAATGTCCCGAAAAGAGACCTGCCGAAAGTTGTTTTGGAAAAATGGGCACAACAACGCGGCATATCAGCAAAACCTGATATACTATATACAACATTCCCCCAAAATATCGGCGGTTATGCAATTCTAAAAGATTGTTCAATAATCCTTAACGACTACAAAACAAAAATTCCAAATAACATCTTCAGTAATTACCAACAGATTGGGACAAAACTTATAAACAATGAATATGAAATTACATATAAAAATGTACGAACAGGTGATATAGTAAAAGATACTATCAGTAAAGACATGATTGATCGTTACAACTCATTATATGCTCAGGAAGCAAAATTGACCCCTGAGGCAAGACAAATTTTGGTAACTCTTCACGAAAGAGAACACATACATCAATACGCTCAAATTATTTCACAAAAAGGATTTTCATGGCAGCCGACAACGGATAGAGGAAAGTTTTTATATCAGGAGATGATAAAAGATATGCCTAAAGTTCAGCCGGGATCTGTTGAAGCCCAGCAAATCGAAGCTTTAGTCGAAGCCAAAAATTCGGCTACTCCTGTTGCTTATATCAAAAATGCTCGTGAAGTAGGAGCCAGAGAGGCTGAATGGGAAATGTTAAACAACCCTGATTTTAAAAAGCTTGATAATGTATTTGCTAAAACAAATAAAATGAAAACTCCGGCATTACATGAAACAATTATCTTAAATGCACTAAGACCCGAATCAGCCGCAAGTTAATATCTGAGAGGTATTTTGGATCTGTAAACTTCTTTATCCTGATATCCGAAATTTGACAACATTCTGTTTGTACTGGTATAAAAAATATTTTCATCGAAAGTAGGGCCGATATTTATTGAGGTAACAGAATCTTTTGAAAAATGATATTCCAAATAAGGAACAAAAAGTCCGTTTTTCTCCACAACTTTTGTCGGTTTTGAAGTTTCAACACCGAATACGTTTACAATAACAATTCTATATTCATGCTCATTTTCAAATTGCGGATTTTTGAAAAATAGGCTTACAATACTCAAAACATCAATCAATTCAAACAGTATATCAAACAATTTTACCTGAGTATTTTTCTTACTTTTCAACGCTCTTTCAAAAAGCATATTCCATTTTTTAAAAATTGCATGAATAATTTTAACCTGTTTTTGTTTATCATAAATTACACTGCCGTAAATAGGCAAATAATCATTTTCACTCATCTCTTTGACGAGTTTTTTCTTATCAAATCCTATATTGTATCCGGTGTAATTTTTACCTTTTGCATAATTATTCCAAAGAGTGAGATTGTCACTCTCTGTTGAAAAAGAGGTTGTAAAATACTCTAATTTATTTACAAAATCGTTATTCCCATCAACAATATGCTTGTATTTATTGCTGAAATGATTTTTAATTTTATCAAACAAATCAGGGTTTAACCCTTCACCTTCAAATTCATTTATCAAATGAACAATAAGTCTGTATGAATAAGCTATTTCTTCTTTGTCATTCAAATATAATGCATTAGAAAATCTTAAAGTTCCGCCAGATAAAATATTCAAAAGTTTTTCCGGTTTTGTATAATGATAAATAGTATAATTTGTATCATTATCAAGAATTCTTTTTATCTTTGGAATTTTTTCCAGCAAAATATCATAATATGACATCAAAAACCTCGCAGATTACATATTAATTATAACATAATCTTTAAGTATCTGCCAGTATTTTTAACGTTTCATATTCCTTTCCAGACGTTTTTTAATCTGATCAACTTCTTCAGGTGTCAAATAATTATAAAACTGAGCAAATTCTTCCATAATTTCCCAACCCGAATAATTACCGCTTTCAACCTTCCTTATCCAGTCATTAACTTCCTTTGTCATCATAATAAACTTAACTCCATTAATGTAAAAACAACACTAAAAATTATACACGAGCATGCCCTAAAAAAGCAAATATAAATTAAGGAGATTCTCTAGCCCAGTCAATATCAGACTTTACAAGTCTGGCTGGAACCCCGGCATAAACAGCATTTGGAACATCACAAGTTCTTGTAACAACGGAGCCGGCACTCACAACTGAATGTTCACTGACACTTCCGCCTTTTAGCACCATAACATTATTGGCTAGCCAGACATGATTTCCAATATTTATATTTTTTCCATAATTTAAAATATTACCTGAAGATAAATCTACAACCCTATGACCATCAGTAGCCCGAATAAGAATATTTTTAGCAAACATACAATCTTTGCCTATTACAACACTCAAGCCGGATTCAGGACCGGTAACGATCTCACACTTATTTGTAACTGAAAGATTTTCACCTATTGAAATAAAAGAATTATCTCCTCTTGCTAATATTAAAAGTTTTTTTATTCTATACGCAGAGGCTCCTATAAATATCTTACAATTATTCGCACAAACTATTCTGCTAAAAGAAATATTTGACAAATGACCGGAAATTACAACTTCAGAATTCCTGCCCTTAAAGCTTATATGGACTCCAGGAACCCAAAATATTTGTCTTTTTACCCCTTTTTTGTCTATCCTGTAAATTTTATTTCCTTTGAACATGTGCTTCTCCCACAATTTTTATCAAAGCATTAAAAATATTATCGGCAGATTGATTTTCAGAAATTACTATAGATTTATATAGTTTTGGCTCAGGAGCCCAAAATTTTGTTGTATTTTTTCGGTAAAACACTGCAACAACCGGAATATCTACGGCACAACCCAAATGCATTGTTCCTGTATCAACACTAACAAGACATTCACAATTTTTCAAAACAGAAGCCAGCACAGGAATTGTAGTTTTCCCGACTAAATCAATAAATTCGCATCCTGCAATCTTTAATTTTTCGGCATATGCTTTCATATCTTTTCCTACTCCGAGGAGTAGAACGTTATAATGAGTATCATTAATCTTTCTGATTAAATCAATACAAACATCTACGGGTAAATCTTTTTTAATATTTTTACTCAATGGACAAATTGCAATATACTTAAGTTTTTTAGAAATATTGCACCTTAAATGTTCAGGTATAACATCTGAAACTTTATATCTGATAGGCATATTTACAATATTTTTCACATTTAACTTATACAAAAGTTCAGTATGTCTTTGCTGCACAGAACAATTTAAATTGTTTTTATCTTCGGTAATAACATGTTTAGCACCTAACAATCGTGCAATAATATAATTTCTTTCTCCACGATACGGAATAAACGCACAAAAAGGAAACTTGTAAGGGAAAGCAAATAAAAAACGAAGAATGCCTAACAAACCTTTATTTTTACCGTTTTTGTCATATGAAATAACTTCGTCCACATCTTCTTGATATCTTGCAGCATCTTCATACGGCTTATTAACTACAAATATAATCTTGGCTTCAGGATAATTACGCTTTATATTTCTGCATAGTGAATTACACAACAAAACATCGCCAAAGAATGAAGTATTTATAACTAAAAATATTTTTTCACTATCATTGAACATTTAATTCCCTCAGATAATATGTGGTCATACTTTATAATTTACTTAAAAATTAAATTCAATTTAATAATAATTAAATACAACTTTATTTTCAATAAAATATTAAGTTCTATTTACTTCATTCCTGAACAAAATTGAAATAAATTAGATTAAAAGGGAAAAATATGAATAAAAAAGAACTCTTAGGACAGCGCTTGCGTGAAATCAGAAAACGTAAAGGTATTAATCAGGAAAAGTTAGCAGAACTAATTTCCGTAGAACCTGCTACAATAAGCAATATAGAAAACGGGAAAAACTATCCTTCAATGACAAATCTTGAAAATATCGCAAATGTTCTTGGAATATCTTTTTTGGAAATTTTTGATTTTGAACATAAAAATTCAAATGAAAATTTGTTAGAGCAAATAAATCAAACTTTAAAAAATAACCCGTCAAAAATAGAAGATTTTTACAAAATAGTCATGGCTCTAACAAAATAAATATCTAATTTTTCTCCATGTCATTCCGAACTGGTTTAAAAATCTCAGGTTTCCATAGGAATAAGACCCGATAATATGTCAAAACATCAGAGGGCTGCGTATCTTTGATAGGATTTTTGACTACCACTGAAAACTATCAAAGCGTTTCATGGCCTCAATTGTATTTTCTCTGCTGCCAAAAGATGTTAAACGGAAATAACCTTCACCGTTTTTACCAAACCCAGAACCCGGAGTCCCTACTATTTGCAAATTATTTAACAAATAATCAAAGAATTCCCAGGAAGTCATATTATTCGGACATTTTAACCAGATATACGGAGAGTGTTTACCTCCAATGTGCCAAATATTATGTTTAGAAAGAGTATCTGAAATAATTTTTGCATTTTCTTTGTAATAATTCAAATTCTCTTGAATTTCTTTTTGACCTTCCGGAGTGAATACAGCTTCGGCACCTTTTTGAACAATATACGGAACTCCGTTAAATTTTGTAGTTTGGCGTCTTAACCACATTTTATTAAGCATAACATCATCAAATACAAGAGCTTTCGGAACAACAGTATAACCGCATCTTGTACCTGTAAATCCTGCCATTTTTGAAAGGGAACAAAATTCAATTGCACAGGTTTTAGCACCTTCTATTTCGTAAATACTTCTTGGCAATTCTTTATCCGTAATAAAGCATTCATAAGCTGAGTCAAACAAAATTACTGCCTTATTTTCATTTGCATAATCAATCCAGGCTTTCAGCTGCTCTTTATTATAAACCGCACCCGTAGGATTGTTTGGCGAGCACAAATAAATTATATCCGCCTTAATAGATTTATTAGGAAGAGGAAGAAAATCATTAGAAGCGTTTGCATCAATATAAACAATTTTCCTTCCTGCCATTGTATTTGTATCAACATAAACAGGGTAAACAGGATCCGGCACCAAAACAGTATTATCAACATCAAACAAGTCCAAAATATTTCCTAAATCAGACTTTGCGCCATCAGAAATAAATATTTCATCCAAATCCAAATCTACATTGTGAGTTTTATAATATGATTGAATTTTAGTTTTTAAGAAATCATACCCTTGCTCAGGCCCGTAACCATGGAAAGTTTCTTTTACCCCCATATCCTCAGATGCCTGTTTCAATGCTTCAACTACAACCTTGCACAAAGGTAAAGTAACATCGCCTATCCCGAGTCTGATAATTTTTTTGTCAGGATTTTTTGATGCAAATTCATTTACTTTCTTTGCAATAGTTGAAAATAAATAACTGTCTGAAATATTTTGATAATTTTTGTTTATATTCATTGATTAAAAACTCCCTGCTTATGTATTTGAACAAAAAAATTATACCATAAAAGCCTGGTATTTATTAGTTATTATCTTTATTAAAAACTATCAAATGTTAAATTATATTTACTAAAATTAATATTTTGACAAAAAATATTTTTTTTTGAATTTAATTTTGGTATAGTCATGAAAAAGACTATACATGTAGTAATGTAGAATATATAAAGGTAGCTAATGGCAGATTATATAATGCAAAAAACAAAGGAAACAACAGAAATTAAAACAAGAAAAATGTATGTTTCCGTTCCGTTTAACAGAGTAGATGCTGTAGAAGAACAATTAAAAAGAATTTTTGAAGAAGAATTACAATCCGAAGGGTCTGTTTTAATAAGTTATAAGCCTGAAATTCTTTCAAAATTGGCAAAATTTTTATCCGGACATATCAGCCGCTCAGCATCAATCGGTATTGCAGGAGAAACTGCAAGCGGAAAATCAACTATTACACTTGATATTATTGATACAATCAAATCATTTACTACAGAATTTGAAATTGATAATGCCATAACCAGAGTCAATACAGACGATTATTATTACGATCGTTCGGATATGGTAAAAGCAGCAGGTTCTTTTGCTGAATTTGCTAAACATTACGACCTTGATGTTCCGCAAGCACTTGAACTGGAACTTATGAATAAACATATTCAAGAATTATTATCAGGCAAATCTGTTTACCTGCCTAAATATGACATGTCAGGAACTGCCAAAAGATACGATAATTGTACATTAACACATCCTTCCAAAATTATTATTTCGGAAGGATTGTTTACGTTAACAGAAAAAATTAAAGATGTATTTGATTTTAAAATTTATGTTGATATTGAAAAAGAAGTACAGAAAAAAAGATTTTACGTAAGAGCAGCAGAAAGAGATTTAGGAGATTCTGCCGATGGAGTATACAAAAATGCATCTCAAAAAGCAGAAATATACATTCGACCTTGCAAAAACGAAGCGGATATAGTTTTGTCAGGAGAAGCTGTAAGAGCTCGTTATAAAGCATTCTTAAATAAATTAATTCATATTGTTCAGCAAGAAAATTTCAGAAACAAAATTATTATGTAATTGTAACAAAATAATAATTTTTTTGAAAAATTTAAGATACATATTACAATATTGTTGGGATACGTATCTTAAAAATAAACTAGAAGTCAGATGAACAATAAAATGAAAAGATTTTGGGTGGTTGCTGCGTGTATTGCCATAGTTGGTAATACTTATATTCCCGTCTTTGCAGAAACAGTATCCATTACAGATAGCGCAACCGCAAACGGTTCTACAGGAACCTTACAAAACAGGGAGGGAACACTGCCCTCGTATACAACATATACATGGCTAAACGGAGATGCCGACAGTATCACTGCGGATCTTTCAGGCGGAAGATTATCCGTAGGAGGTTATTCTTCATCTGTTGTAAACGGAATATTAAGTGCAACTACAGGAAATTTAAACGTAACAAGCGGTACTCTTACACTATCCACAGACAGCAGTATCGAAAGTGCAGTTAATACAACTTTAGCCTCTGGAACAGAACTTGCCTTATCTGGCGGAGTAGCAAATTTTGATAACTCAGACACTATCAGCGGAAATATTAATTTTTCTTCAGGAATTTTAAATTTGAATTCTGCAACAAAAAGTGGGAGCTTAAACCAATCAAACGGAACATTAAACCTCAGCGGTACAGGATTTGATTTAAACAACAGAAGTGACAATATATCAGGCGGTACAGTTAATATAGGACAAGGAACACAAAACGGACAACTGAGCATATCAAACGGAACACTTGAGCAAGGAGCAACTACAGTCATTTCAACTAATGGAACTCTTAATATAAACGGAGGAAACGCAACTTTAGACGATACTGATACCTGGAACGGAACAACAAATGTTTCCAGAGGGAGTTTAGCTTTAATAGGTATCAATAAAAATTCATCTGGCAGATTTACTCAAACCGAAGGTTCAACAACAATTACAGGAGATTTCAATCTTAATAATTCATCTGACACAATAACAGGAGGAGATGTCCATATTGGTGACGGAACAACCGCCGGAAATCTTAATGTTTCAAATGGTATTGTATATGAAGGTGCCAATGTCGATATATCTGATTCCGGAACATTAAATATATCAGGCGGAAATGTTACATTAGACAGTGCAACAGATACATGGAACGGTGATGTTAATATGTCACGAGGAACCACAAACCTCAATAACATGACTAAAGACCCTAATGGTACATACACTCAAACAGGCGGAACAGTTAATATAACCGGGAATGGATTTGATATGAATAATACCTCTGATACAATCAGTTCAGGTACTGTTAATATCGGAACCGACTCAAATTCAGGAAGGCTTACTGTAAGCAGAGGCACAATTGATGAAAACGCAGTTATAAATGTTTCCTCTAACGGAGAAATGAATGTTACAAGAGGAAACGTAACCTTTGATAATGAAGATAGCTGGGAAGGAAATGTTGAACTAAACGGAAGCGGAACAATAAATATTAACAACGCAACAAAATCCGGAACATTAACCCAGACAGACGGCACAATAAATGTCACCGGGAACAAATTTGACCTGAACAATCAAGATGACTTGATTGACGGTGGAAGTCTAAATATTGGAAACGGCACCACCTCTTCGAAACTTAATGTTTCTCAAGGAACAATCACAACAAATTCAACAGTCACGTTAAATAACAAAGGAACAATTGATATATCAGGCGGAAACGTAACAATGGATTCTGACGACACTTGGGGTGGAACTATACACATGTCTGATGGAAACTTGAATATCAACGGGATCAATAAAGACGGCACCCTTAATCAGGAAGGTGGAATTACAACAGTCACCGGCAACGGATTTGACCTCAATAATATCAATGATCGTGTTACTGGCGGTAGAGTTAATATCGGAGATGGAATCTCATCATCAAGTATGTCTGTTTCTCAAGGTTCAATCTCCCAAAATACAACGGTAGATATAACAAAAAATTCAACATTAAATGTTAGCGGAGGAAACGTAGAATTAGGAAGTTCTACCAGCTGGACAGGAAATGTAAATGTAACTGACGGAAAACTTACACTTGATAACACGCATAAAAATTTTGACGGTGTATTTAACCAGTCAGGAGGAACTACAATTGTAACTGGTTCAGGGTTTGATTTAGATAACTCTGCAGATATAATATCAGGCGGAACACTTCATATAGGAGATCAAACAAGCCAATCTGACATGAGTGTCACACAAGGATATATCAACTCAAATGCAACAGTCAACATAAACCATAACGGGACACTTAATGTTACAGGCGGAGATGTTACTCTAGACGAAAATGATTCCTGGCAAGGTGATGTCAACATAACAGAGGGAAATCTTTCTTTAAATAATGCGAACAAACATTCTAACGGAAAATTTAATCAATCTGGCGGAACGACAAATATTGATGGGAATTTTGAATTAAATAATTCTGAAGACAGTATCTCCGGAGGAAATTTAATAATTGGAAGCAATTCAGAATCAACAGTAACCGTATCCAAAGGTGCAATATACGGCGGAGCAAATGTTACATTAAATTCAAATTCAAATATCAATGTGACAGGCGGAAACGTAACAATGGATAATACTGATACCTGGGCTGGGAATATAAATGTTACTGACGGTATTTTAAATGTATCAAATGTTAATAATAAAACAGGAGTCCTAACGCAAACAGGCGGGAACACCATTGTCACAGGAGAAGGTTTTGATCTGAATAATGCTTCAGATAATATATCAGGCGGAAACCTTCAAATAGGAGACGGAACAACAAACTCAAGCATAAGTATTTCGCAAGGAACAATAGGTTCCAACACAAATGTTACTATTAATGAAAATGGAGCAATGCATGTTACCGGAGGAACTGTTAACCTCGACAATGCACAAAAACACGAAAGTGGAGTATTTTCACAAAATTCAGGCACAACAACAATTACTGGAGATAGCTTTGCTCTAAACAATAGTGCAGACACCGTTTCTGGTGGAAACCTAAATATCGGAAACGGAACAAAACCAACAACCGTCGATGTTTCTCATGGTTCAATCCAAGGGAACGCAACAACTAATATCCAAACTAACGCAACATTAAATATTTCCGGTGGAGATGTAACTCTTGATAACACAGACACATGGAATGGAGATATAAATATCGGTTCAGGAAATCTAGCTCTTGTCGGAATTGATAAAAATACTTCCGGAAAGTTAACTCAAACCGGGGGAGTAACAACTGTCACTGGAGATACATTTAATCTTAATAATTCTGAGGACCTTATTTCAGGCGGAACATTCAATATTGGAACAGCAGCAGATAGCTCAACAGTAACAGTTTCAAACGGAACTATAGCTCAAGGAGCTTCAACAAATATCTCTGCCGGAAGCAATTTAAATGTTACCGGAGGAAATGTTACTCTTGATGGGGAAACAGACAGATTTGAAGGAAATGTTAATGTCAGTAGAGGAAATCTGCACCTTAACGGGATGAATAAAGACCAATCCGGAGTATTAACCCAAACCGGCGGTACTACAACCGTTACAGGAACAGGAACGACTTTAAATAATACAAGCGACAGCATTTCCGGAGGAAACCTTCATATAGGAACATCAGACTCAAGCGGAGAATTAAATATTGAACAAGGCACCATAACATCTAATGCTGCAGTTACTATCAATCAAAACGGTACCCTTAATGTCAAAGGCGGAACAACAGATATTGATGGAGTTAACGACAATTGGAACGGTAATATAAACGTTTCAAACGGAACATTAAATTTATCCGGAAACCTTGATAAAACAACTACATCAAATGCAACATTTAACCAATCCGGGGGAACTACAAATATTTCTGATGCTAAACTAACTCTTAATACATCAGAAAGCAAACTCTCAGGTGGGACTGTTAATATTACAAATACAGGCGAACTTGATATAAATAATTCATCAGATAACTCATCTGCAGTTAATTCAACAGGCGGAAGATTCTCAATACGCAGAGGCAGCAAACATGCTGTCACAAGCGGAACGATTGATTCAGATTCTACAATAACAGTTGATGAAGGTGCAACACTTGAATTAAACGGCAGTGATACTAATGTAACCATAGACGGAAACAATGACAGCCTAAACGGTCATACTAAAGTAACAAACGGTACTCTCAATCTGACAAGCGGAATAAATAAGACAACAACAGAAAACGGATCTTTCAGCCAATCCGGCGGAACTACAAACATTTCAGGAAACTCAACGTTGTCAATACAAGATTCACAAAGCTCAATAACTGATGGAGAAATAAATGTCAGCGAACAATCAACACTTGATATAAACAACGGAAAAACTCATTCCTCAAGATTAAATGTCGCAGGTAGCAGATTTGGAATAAGAGGCAACAGTACATTCAGAACAAAAGGCGGAACGATAGATGCTGATTC
Source organism: uncultured bacterium (assembly GCA_949300485.1). GTDB lineage: Bacteria > Cyanobacteriota > Vampirovibrionia > Gastranaerophilales > Gastranaerophilaceae > Zag111. The sequence continues at coordinate 2,578 of CASGEL010000016.1, read as the reverse complement.
AACAGTAAATATTGCATCTGCTTCAAAACTTGAAATAGATGGGAATGATGCTAACGTTTCCTTAAATAATAACGACTCTTGGCATGGAAGTATCGGTCTAAACAATGGGAACCTGTATATTTCAGATGATTTGACAAAAGTTACTGATTCCAATGGTAATTATATTCAAACAGGCGGTAATTTAACAATGACAGGAGCAACACTGGCATTGAATGATGGAAACAGCAAAATCTCAGGGGGAAATGTTAACTTAACAAATAACTCAACACTTACCGTTACAAAAGACGGCGGTTCATCAATTACAGGAGGAAATGTAGTAATTGATGATACCTCTGTATTAAACTACCTTTCGCAAAAAGGACTAATAAAATACTCTGATGGTAATCAGATTAATATTGATACCTCAGGGTTAATCAATATGGCAAATAGCGTAATAACAAACAATTCAATTAATAATCTTACAGTCAATAACGGAGCATTAGGTGATGGACAGACAAACTTTGCAATTGATCTATATGCACGAAGCAACGGCAATGCAAGTGCTGACACAATTTCCGCAGATTCAATAAAAGTTGCAACAGCAGGTGAAACAGGAACCATTCATATTTCTGACTGGAATATTGCAGGTGATGTATTTGGCTATGATGCACCAATAGAAAAACATATACGTCTTGGAAAAATATTTAATTCGGATAATATAGATAGTGAAGTTGCTTTTACAGCCACTGATAAAGAAATTTTCACTCCGATAGGTTATTATAGATTAAACGCATCATCTGCCAATGACGGAAGTTATACAATGGATCTGTCAAGATTTAATCCGCAGGTCTTCAGGGGACAGGTTGCAACAGCCGCCTCTTATATGAACCAGCTTGTTGTAAATGATACGTTATTCAATCGGGCGCAGATAAGACGTTATGGAGCAAGCTATGATCAATTATTTAAAAACAAAACAGCAATCTTAGACGGTACTGCAAGTTACGAAAGAACATTGAAAGATGGAGGACTTTGGACAGAAGTATTCGGAAACTTTGAAACATTAAAAATGAACAACAGTCTTGATAAAGTCCGTAATAACTCTTGGGGCTTCATCATAGGTGCTGATTTCGGAATGAAAGAATTAAGAAACGGCTGGCAATATATACCTACTGCTTATATAGCTTACAATGGTGGTCATCAAACATTTAACGGAGTCGGGATATGGGAAAACGGCGGACAGCTTGGTTTTATGAGCAGTTGGATGAAAAAACAATTTATGGAAACCGCAATGATTTATGCCGGTGTTTACGGAACCGAAATGAATATTGCAGGAACATCTGAGGATGCATTTAATTACTTTGTAGGTGTTGCAAGTAAGACCGCTTATGATTGGAATTTAGGAAATCATTTTGTCATCCAACCGTCATTAACATTGGCTTATAATATGTTTGGACAACAAAACTGGCACACTGATTACGGTCAAATGGGCATGAGTTCAGGCTTCTTAAACGGCTTTAATGTAGCTCCCGGTGTAAACTTCATCTACCAAAGAGAAACCTGGAAAGCTTATGCAACAATCGCTTACGCTTGGAATTTCTTTGCAGGAATAGATGGACAGGCCGGATATGTTGATCTTCCGAGTGTAAAAATGGCCCATGGTTATCTGCAATACGGATTTGGTATGACAAAAACCTTCTCTGACAGACTTATGATGTACGCTCAGGCAACTGTCAGAAATGTAGGCAGAACAGGTATTATCTGCCAGGGCGGTTTGAATTGGAGATTGTAAAAAGACTTTAATAATTGAATTTTACAGGTTTAAGCTTTAAAATTAATTATAACTTCCTACTTTTCTGCCGTATTTGTCATATTGTATAACTCTGCCTGAAGAATCTTGTTTATAAGAACCAGTTTTGCGTCCATATTTATCATAAGTTGTTGTTGTACCATTTGAATTTGTTTTGTAGGTACCAACTTTTTGACCGTATTTGTTATATTGTATTGTAGTATTCCCAGTAGTTCTGTAAGATCCTGTTTTAATACCGTAACGATCATAGGTATTTGTAGTATTACCATTTGTTTTGTAAGAGGCTTCTTTTTGACCATATTTATTATATTTTGTAGTTGTTGAACCAGAGGTTTTGTATGAACCTGTTTTTATACCGTATTTATCATAACTGTTTACAGTTTCAGCAAACGTCATACCTGATAACACTAACATTGATATTAAAACTGTTAAAAACTTTTTCATATATTATTCTCCTATATATTTAGAACGAAAAATGCTAAGAGTTGTTCATATAAAACAAATTTAGACAAAAAATAATAAAATGTCATTGTATATAATACATTTAAGAAAAATAAAAATTTGTTTAAAATAGAAATTTTGTGATATATTTAGATTACGGAGAATACCTGCGGGCATAGTTCAGTGGTAGAATGTCTCCTTCCCAAGGAGAAGATCGCGAGTTCGAGTCTCGTTGCCCGCTAGTTTTAGCAAATGGATTTCTTTCCATTTGTTTTTTATTAGGGCGACAGAGAAGAGAACTCTATTTGAGTTCGAGCGGTGAGTGAGCAGAAGGCAAAAGACGGAAGCGAT
>CASGEL010000015.1 GCA_949300485.1 uncultured bacterium | reverse complement strand
ATCTACACTGTCCATATAGATTGCGTTATCATCTTTTACTCCGTTTGATTCTGTGTAGTTTCCGCTGAATATGCTCTCATAGCCGTCTTTGGATACTATTTTTATATCACCGGTTGAGTAGATTGCTCCGCCTCGACTTGATCCTGTTTCTGATGAGGCATAGTTATTTAGAAAACTTCCCTCGATCTCTCCAATTGTACCTGTGTTATAGATCGCGCCACCGTTGGCCGGTGCTATTTCTGAAACAGCATAATTTTCTATAAAAGATCCTAATATTCTCTCAATTTTACTGTCATTGTATACAGCGCCACCAGCCGAATAATATGAAGAATAAGGATCTACTGTAATAGAACGAGCATAGTTACCAATAAAATCGCCTTTGATAGCACCTATTTCTCCAAAATTATAAATAGCTCCGCCATACGCACCAGAATCAGAATCATAATCAGAAGCTGAAGCGTAGTTACCTATAAAGTCACCAGTGATATTTCCGATTGTACTATTAGAAGAACTATTATAAATCGCTCCGCCACGGGAAACATCAGAAGCTGAAGCATAGTTTCCTATAAAATCACCTGTTATATTTTCTATTGTTCCACCATCATTATAAATAGCTCCACCGTAGGCAGAAGAACCAGAAGCAGAAACGTAGTTGCCTATGAAATCACCAGTGATATTTCCGATTGTACTATTAGAAGAACTATTATAAATCGCTCCGCCGGAGGCACTACTAGAAGAGGAAGCATAGTTGCCGATGAAAGACCCTGTGATATTTTCTATTGTTCCATTATCATTATAAATAGCTCCGCCATTGGCATATGAAGCAGATGATGCGTAGTTACCGATGAAATTTCCTGTTATATCTCCAATGGAACCTCCATTATTATAGATAGCCCCGCCGTAGGCATTTCCAGTTGAAGATGTTGCATAATTAGCAATAAAATCTCCTGTTATATCTCCAATGGAATCGCCATAAAGACTATATATTGCACCTCCATAGGAGCTTCCGTTAGTTCTATACGTATAATTATTTATAAAATTACCGTTTATATTGCCAATTTTACCCTCGTTACTTATAGCACCGCCGAAATTAGAACTATTACCATTTGCAACTTGCCCAACAAAATCTGCATTTATTCCTGTTTCAGCATAAGTTGTATCTCCATTTGAAATCGAGATACGCTCATGAGACTCGGTCGGAGTATTATATTTAGCAGTAATTTCTACACCTTTTACAGGTTCACTTGTTAGAGTAAAGGTTTGAGAAGTATCACCTTCTCCGTAAGTCGTCTGTTTCAACTCCAGTTTGTAATAAACAGGAGTCATAGTTTTTGAGTCAGTGTCGTATGTGAATTTTGTTATGATATTATCGCCCTCAGGCTTCTCTCCGCCTTCCTGAACTTTAGTCAATGAGTATGCACTGCCCTCTGCAGGATATTGCTGTACAGGATCGGAGTTCGGTATCTGTTGACCTGCAAGCTTGTCAAGGGTTCCCTGTGGATTATCTTCCGCAGCAGATGGTACCGGAGCTAATTCATCCGCATAGGCTCCGCTCATACTTATTGCAGCCAAAGATGCCGCTATTAAGCCTCTCATAGGGTTACCCCCCCCCCGAAGTTCAAACTACGAGAGAGTTTTGAAAGTTTTTCATTATTCATAATCTTTATCCTCATACTTACCTTTATCGATATATTACTTATCGACAAATTGCATGCATTATCTACTGACTTTAGGGTAATTATTTACAAATATTTATGCATCATTCATTTGATCTATTTATATATATTATTATCCTGTTTTTATAAAAATACAAGTGTTTATTAAAATTTTATTAATTCTTTTGAATTAATCTTTTGTCGTTCAAAGGTTTTAGAGAATTTACATTTCTTAATAAGAGCAAAATTATTAATACCGTTATTTGTCAATCAATATATAACGGTTTTTGATTCTGAAACAAATTCTGAATAACTAAAAAATCAGAGCGAATTAAGTAAGTACAAAAATCTGAGTTTATTACCTATTTGTTATAAATTTTTCAAATTCTTCAAAACTACAGTGCTTTATCTTTTCAAACATACCGTAATTTCTTAACCTTGTATAAATTTGAGGATTGAGATTTCTGCGTTCGGCTTCCAATAAACGCTTTTTCATTTCGTCAAAATATTTAGTGCGTAAAGACACCGGACAACAATTATAATGCATAGAAAAAGAATTAAACTTATATTGAAATAATGCATATTTATACGACTCATATTGATGAAGTCTGTAAATCTCCGCTTCTACTAAATCAACTATTTTAAATATGTCAAATACTCTTGGTGTAACCTCAAGCGTTGAAGATGTATCGATCATATTGCGATACCTGTAAAATATATCCGGGTTTATCATTATTGTTTTTGCATTTAAAAAAGCTTTTACTCCAAAATATTGATCTTCATATTTCAAATTCTCAGGAAATTTAATGCTATACTCATTCAAAAACTCTTTTCGGTAAATCTTATTTGCAGCCGATAAATTTCTTGAAAACGGACGAATACAATCGTTAAAAGTGTGGACAGCATATTTTTCTTTATGGTTATTCCAATCTGACATATCGAAAAAAGTCTTTGGAACTACATCATTCTCACCTTTTATATAGGAAGATACATTGAACATATAAATATCCAAACTCTCTGCTACTGAAGCTGTTTTATTAAAGCTTTCTAAATATTCAATAAATGTTTGATATAAAGTAAGAAAAACCCAATCATCTGAATCTATGAATGAAACATATTCTCCGGTAGATTTGTCTATTCCTAAATTTCTCGCAACACTCGTACCAAAATGATCTTGCTTATACAAATACACTCTTGAATCCGATTTTTCATATTCAGAGATTATATCCAAACTATCATCCGATGAACCGTCATCCACACAGATTATTTCTATATTTGAATAAGTTTGACAAATAAGAGAATCTAAACATTTTTTTAAATACTTTCCAGTATTATACACTGGAATAATTATAGATATTTTAGGAGTCTTAATCATATCTTACCTCAAACGGTGTTTCACAAAATGTTTTATAATCAACTCTATTTAATAATTTAAAACGATCTACACAAGCTCTTTCCACTTGAGAAAATGAATTTTGTTCATATAATACAGAGTCGAGACTTTTATTTAAAGATTTAATAGTATTAAAAAATTCTTCCTTCAATTCAGGTGCAATAGAATTATACTTTTGCAAGAAGTCCATTACCATCAAAAGCTGTACGGCAGGTTTGCATTTATCCCAGCATCCTGAACTTTTTAAAATCTCTTCGACCCTGTCATATGCTTTTATTACATCAAAAAATCTTCTGCCATTATTAGTCATAATAGAACCGTCTCTATTCTTCCTGTAATAATATAAAGACTCTGCTAAATATGTAATTCTTTTTGCATGAGAATATATATATGCCCAAAATGGTACATCTTCAAAAATCATATCCTCGTAAAATTTAACTTTATCTTTTATTAATTCAGTCTTATAAAACTTTGACCAAGCAGATACCGGAATATATTTATAAGTAAAAGGATTCATTGTTTCTATATTAAAAGGAGTATTTTCATATTTCCCCTGATAATCCACAATTGTCATTATAACTTTTTGATTTGTTCTAAAATCATCACAGCAAAAGTCAAAAACAACTAAATCCGAATTATTTTTTTGAGCATTATTATATAAATGTTCAACCGCATTTGTTGAAATCCAATCATCAGAATCTACAAACAAAATATATTTACCAGATGCTACATTCACACCGGCATTTCTGGCAGAAGACAATCCTCCATTTTCTTTATTTACTATTTTTACTCTTGAATCATACTTACTATAATGTTTTAATATGTCCAAAGATTTGTCTGTAGATCCATCATTTACGCAAATTATTTCAATATCCTCAAACGACTGACTCGTCAAAGAATCCAAACACATTGACAAATAACTCTCTACATTATAAACCGGAACAATAATTGATACAGCTGCCATATCACAATTTTACAATTAAGAACCAAAGGTGTCAAATAACAAATAAATATTTCCTTATAGTTTCTGATATATTGCAAATTCTTTCATATGCATATGCCAAAATCTATGTAAAAAATATATAAAGAAATAGATTTATTATCTTTATGTTGTATAATTAACTAGGATATAGTATTAGTGAGATATATTTATGCAAAATGTTTTAGAGAGAAAATCAATTAAAAATATAGACTTTAACTGTGATCTGGCTCAAAGTTTCGGGATTTATAAAAACAGCACAGAAGCAAGGTTATTAGATTATGTAAGCTCTGTAAATATCGCTTGCGGATTTCATGCTGGTGACCCATTAACAATAAAAGAAGCGTTGTTAAATGCTAAAGAAAAAAATGTTGTAGTAGGTGCTCATATCGGATTTGATGATATTCAAGGATTTGGATACCGCCAGATGGATATGGATGAAGATGAACTTGAAGCTTTAGTTATGTATCAGGTAGGTGCGATTATGACATTTGCCAAGGCCTACCATATGGAAATAGAACACGTAAGACCTCATGGCGCAATGTATCGTCAAGCTGCTGAAAATCTGGAGGTTTCAAGAACAATAGCCAAAGCAATAAAAAAATGTTCAAAATGGCTTATTTATTACGGCGCAACAGGAGATAATCTTGCTCAAATCGGCGAAGAAGAAAATATACAAGTTGCACATGAAGTTCATCTAGAAAAAATTTATGATGAACAGGGTAATATTGATTTTTCTGCAAGAGATCTTGAAAATACATCTATATCTATACAAAGATTAAAAGATCTATTGCAAAATTCTCAAGTGACAAATAACATTGGAGGAAAAACTCTAGTAAGAGCAGATTCTATTCATTTTTCAAATAAACTGGCTAATGCTAAAGATCTGATAATTCAAGCAAAAGAAATTATTGAACCATTGCCGTACAATTATAAAAATGCTCAAAAATCAGGCTGGGTTGACTAAATAGAATTTATAAAAGGATAAGTATGATAAAGAAAATAAAAATACCAAAACAGGCAGGATGGCTAGTTCCTGGATTACAAGTCAAAAGATGGTTTGCACTTATTCTCCTTGGAACAATATTTATGACTATAGGTATACTAATCTTATTTGATATTAAACCTATATATTATACTATGCAATTTATTAGCAAAATAGCAAATAAGATATCTACGGAATGGCTTGCTTTTGGTATTGTAATGATAGGCGCTGCAATATTTTTTAAAGGCTGGCAGAAAACTAATCTCTCAATCCTTGATATTGAAGATGATGATAGAAGTAATGATGTATTATTAGAAAATTTATACAGAAGACGAAAACTGAACAGGGGTCCGAAGATTGTTGCAGTAGGTGGTGGTACAGGATTATCTATGCTCTTAAGCGGAGTTAAAAATATAACCAATAACCTTACAGCGGTTGTTACTGTCGGTGATGACGGAGGAAGTTCCGGAAGACTAAGAGAATCTATGGGTATACTTCCACCCGGTGATATAAGACATTGTATTACTGCTCTGGCAGATGATGAAGATTTGGTTAATAAACTTTTTAAATACAGATTTAAAACGGGAGAAGGCTTAGAAGGGCATAGTTTTGGAAACCTGTTTATCACTGCATTATGTGCCATCACTGGAGATATGGTATCTGCAGTTAAAGCTTCTTCAAATGTATTATCTATAAGAGGAAGGGTTCTGCCAGCGACACTGGATGATATGAAACTTGTTGCAGAAATGGAAGACGGCAGAATTATACATGGAGAATCTACAATTCCAGAAGCACATGGTAAAATAAAAAGATTATACACAGAACCAACAAATTGCAAAGCGTTAGATGATGTTATTCAGGCGATAAGAAGCGCAGAATTAATAATATTAGGTCCTGGAAGTCTATATACAAGTGTTATACCAAATCTTTTGGTTAAACAAATTTCAGAAGAAATAATAAAATCAAAAGCAAAAAAAATATATGTATGCAATATTATGACCCAACCTGGAGAAACTGACAATTATACAGTTTCGGATCATTTGAAAGCATTAATTCAGCATGCAGGTTCAAATAAAGTTGTTGATGCGGTACTTGTTAATGATTATTTACCCGAAAATCTTGCAGATAAATATCAAAAAGCCGGCTCTTATCCTGTAAAACTTGATGCTGCGGAAGTAAAAAAACTAGGCATCAAAATAGTTGCAAAAAAATTAATAGAAAACAGCAAAGAAGGACTCGTAAGACATAGTTCAAACAGAGTAGCCCGAGCAGTTTACTATTGGTTCAGAAAAACACAAAAAAAATCCGGATTTTTTAAATAAATAAGTATCAAACTAAAGGATTTACACTATGGTAAAAAAAGTTACAGTCAATACATTAAAAAAAATCAAAGAGAACAGAGAAAAGTTCTCAGTATTAACAGCTTACGATTATTCAACAGCAAAATACCTGGATGAAGCCGGAATTGATGTAATTTTAATCGGAGACAGCCTTGCTATGGTAGCCTTAGGGTATGAAACAACTCATTCTGTAGGCATTGAAGAAATGCAAATATTTACAAAAGCAGTAGCCAAGGGTGCCAAAAGAGCAATGGTTGTAACAGATATGCCTTTTATGAGTTATACAATTGATATCTCCACTGCATTAAAAAATATAGGAAATATGGTAAAACTAGGTGCAAATGGTGTAAAAATTGAAGGATGTAACGATTATATTCTTGAACTTGTAAAAAGATGTACTCAAATGGGCGTTCCTGTTATGAGCCATCTTGGTTTTACTCCGCAATCTCAAAATGTTATAGGAGGTCACCTTATCCAGGGCAAGAGTTTAAATACAACTCTGCAAATACTTGAACAAGCAAAACAACTGGAAAAAGCAGGAGCTTTTTCTATAGTGCTTGAAATGGTACCTGAAGAAAGTGCAAAGTTTATCACAGAAAATCTTACCATACCTACGATTTCTTGCGGTGCCGGATTATACTGCGATGCTCAGGTTATGGTTTCTGATGATTTACTGGGCAAATTTGATGAATTTAAACCTAAATTTGCAAGAAAATATGGAGATATGAAATCCCTAATATTAGACTGCGCTAAAAGATTTAATGAAGATGTCAAAAAAGGGTCATACCCAAACGAAAATGAAATATACAAGTTATCCGATGAAGATGCTCAAGAACTTGAAAAATACATAAAGGAGCAGAAAAATGTTAGTACACACAATTAAAGAAGTTAGAGATCAAATAAAACAATGGAAAAAAGAAGGATTAACAATAGGACTTGTACCTACAATGGGAGCATTACATAACGGACATTTAAGCCTTATAAAAAAAGCAGTTGAAAAATGTGATAAGGTTGTAGTTTCCGTATTTGTAAATCCTATTCAGTTTTGCCCCGGCGAAGATTTAGATAAATACCCGAGAACTCTTGATGCAGATAAAAAATTATGCGAAGATGCCGGAGTCAGTATAGTATTTGCCCCGACGCCAAATGAGATGTACGGCGAAGGGCAGATGAGAACAAATGACTTTTTGACTTACGTAATTCCGCCGTTCTTCTACGTAAATAAATTATGCGGGAAATCAAGAGTCGGACATTTTGACGGGGTTTGTACAGTTGTAAACAAATTATTCAATATAGTACAGCCTGACTATGCATTTTTTGGACAAAAAGATGCACAACAGTTAATTATAATAAAAAAAATGGTAAAAGACTTAAATATTCCGGTTGAAATCATCCCTTGTCCAATAGTTAGAGAAGAGTCAGGACTTGCATTGAGTTCCCGCAACAAATACTTATCAGAAGAAGATAAAAAACAAGCCCTTGTTTTAAGCAAAATTTTAAATAACATTAAACAATGCTATAAAAAAGGAATTACTGATGTCGAAGCTCTGAAAGAAACCGCATATCAATTCTTAAATGAGCATCACGATTTGGAATACCTGGAATTTATGAACGAAGACAATCTGGAAGAAATGACAAAAGCAGATGAGCATACCAGAGTATTTATTGCGTGTAAAGTCGGCGGAGTACGCCTTATAGATAATGTACTCCTGGGAGAGTAAAGCACATAAAAAATATACAAAAAAAGTAGGAGAAATACTCCTACTTTTTTCTATGGATAAAAAAGAGAAAAAGATACAACAATTAAATTATTACAAATTTGACAAATAAAAAATCAACCATGCGGCGAAATCATGATGTAGAGCATGGTTGAGGAATTTCCTAAACCTTTAGATGTAGATAAAATCATCAACCTTGCATTACAAAAGAATCAACCAGTACATGGATTTAAAAACCATATAAAAAGATTAGTATATATAGTGTAGATGATATACAAACAAAACGGGAGAATAAGGTGATGAGAGATTTTAACAAAAAGCTGAGAGTTTTATTAATTGATGATAATGCCAACCATTTAAGAGGGATTAAAGAACTTATCAATTTGGAAAGCAGTTATGAGGTTGTAGGAACAACGACAAGTGCTAACCTTGGAATCAATTTAATAAAAAAATATCACCCTGATGTTGTATTGATGGATATCAATATGCCGGAAAAAGATGGATTACAAACTATTCAAACAGTCAGCAAGTTAAATCTTTCAACAAAAATAATTGCACTCAGCGGATATGATGATTCTGACCTAATCTATAGAGCAATGAAATTAGGTGCACGAGGATATGTACTTAAAACAATGGCTTCAGTAAAACTTATTGATGCAATTGAAGAAGTAGCTTCCGGTAAAATCTATTTACCATCAGTTCTTTCTACAAGATTTTTCGAATACTTCCAAACAACAGCAAAAGAGGAAGCCAAAGCTGCAGAAGGAGAAAATCTATTATCCAGCCTAACCTCAAGAGAGAATGAAGTTTTGGAACTTTTAACCGAAGGTATTAACTACAAGAGTATTGCAGGAAAATTAATTATATCAGAAACTACAGTTAAGACTCACGTTAATAATATTTTCCAAAAATTACAGGTTAACGACAGAACTAATGCGGTTTTATATGCTTTAAGCCATGGATTTAAATCAAGTAAAACCTCAGCAATGACAACAGTATAAAGTCTGACACATATATCAAAAAGGGTTCTGCTGCGCACGTCTTAGCATGAACCCTTTATTTTTAAACGAGGTTTCTATGACAGAACAATTAACTTTGGACGATTTAAACAAACAAATTCGATGTGTTTCACACGAAATTAGAAATCATTTATCAATATGCGATATGTATACCCAAATAATCAAAAAAAATCTTATAAAGTCAAACATAGATAATCCTTCAATAGAAAACGCACTTGAGTGCATACAAAAGTCGATTCAAATAATAGGGACAAACCTATTTGATTTAAAATCACTCAATTCTTTAAAAGCTCAAATATTCGATTTTAAAAACACAATATCTAAAAGCATTGAACTGTCAAAGGCTTATGTAATAGATAAAGAAATTGAATTTGATATCTTTATAAAAAATTCGGCAGATATCCTAATTGATGAAAACAGATTTATAGCCTGCCTTGTAAATTTGATAAAAAACGGAATAGAAGCCATTGAAATCAAAGGAAAAATTGAAGTATATGCAGAGATAAAAGACTCTTACGGAATAATAAAAATATCAAACAACGGAAAACCCATACCAAAAGAAAAACAAAATGATATATTTACATATGGTTATACAACAAAGAAAAACGGATGCGGTTTAGGGCTTGCAATTTGTAAAAAATATCTAGAAGAGCAAAATGCAACTTTAAAGCTAACAAAATCAACCAAAACTCAAACCCAGTTTGAAATAAGAATTCCGATACACAAAGGAAATTACCAAGGATAATCAGGAGCAATCTGCCAGCCGTCAGTAACAATTAAAGCTGCACAAAACATTCCACTACTTTGCTTGTTGCAAGCATACCTGTAACAACCTGTATTTTTTAAATAATCCCTCCCCGGGTTTCCTTCAACAGGCGGCGTACACTCTGAGGTTGTATACATACCAGAAGGAACCAGCCCGTGATACTTATTTAAACTAAACATAAATGCATCCCTGCCAAACCTGTTTGGAAGGGAATAAGGACCATTTATATCAACTATAAACCCAACACTGCGATTTGCATCTGCTGAGGTGCCTCTATAGATATTGAATTAAAAAAAAGAAAAACTAATCAACCTTCCCTCTAAGCTGACCGCAGGCCGCATCAATATCTGCGCCACGTTCGAGCCGAACAGTAACTTTTTTACCTGAATGCTCCATCAGTGACTTAAACCGCATAATTGAATTGTTTGAAGGTCTTTGGTAATCATTTTGCTCAGTTGGATTGTAAGGGATCAAATTTATATTACATTTAATATCTTTTAAATATAAAGCTAATTCTTTCACTGCATCAATAGTATCATTCAAATCCCTAATCAATAAATACTCAATTGTAATTCTTCGCCCGGTCTTCTCAACATAATATTTTAAAGCATTGTGCAAATCCTTCATATTATACGTTGCCTCAATAGGCATCAATTTTAATCGAGTTTCATGGTTTGATGCATGCAATGATAATGCAAGAGTAGACTGCATATCAAGATCTGCAAGTCTTTTAATTTGCGGAATTATTCCTGAGGTTGAAACCGTTAAACGCCTTGCACCGATTTGGAAACTTTCATTAAAAATTTCCATAGCATTCAAAACATTATCAAGATTTAACAAAGGTTCACCCTGTCCCATAAAAACAACATTCGTAACTTTTAACCCAGTATCTCTTTGAATAGTCAAAACCTGCTCAATAATTTCTTTATAAGTCAAGTTTCTTATAAAACCGCGTTTACCGGTTGCACAAAAAGTACAATTTACGGCACATCCAACCTGAGAACTTACACAAGCCGTCAAGTTTGCCCGATTATCAAAACGCATTAAAACCGTTTCAACACACTCACCATCGGGAAATTCAAGCAAATATTTTATAGTTCCGTCTTTACTTACCTGTTTAACTTTTATTTTTATATCAGAAACAATCGCAATTTTTTTTAATTCATTACGAAATTTAACAGACAAATCTGTCATTTCATCTATTGTTTTAACTGATTTCAAGTAAATCCAATTATGAATTTGCCTTGCTCTGAATTTACTTGCACCAAGCTCATCTGTTATTTGTTCTATTTCTTTTAGTGTAAGTCCTGATAATACTTTCATAAACTAATTATCACATGCTGAAACTATTTGTGCAATTTATTCAGTTTTTGAATATAAAAACTTATAATTTCTGACAGTGCACTCAGTTTCAAGGAAAGTTCTTCAGATTTTAACTTCCACCCCATATACCCGCAAGACAACGGTAAAAAAGCAATCGGATTATCAGGAAAATCTCTGCATATCTGCGGTCTGTTTTCATAATCAGGACACTTGTTTTCTGATGTAACTTTTGGACAATGGTAAAAATAATAGCCCGACTCATTTTGATTTTTCAATAATTTCAAGTATTCCGGAAAAATATTTTCGACATCATCCAACGAGTTATATGGAACAAAGGTTTGAAGAAATTGTTTTGCTAAATTATCTCCACCTTTCGCCTTTTCTTTTAATTCACCATAAGAAAATTCACTGCACGCAAGCCTGCAGCAAGTTCCGCAGCCATTACAACTATAATTATCCCGTATATTATTTATTTGAACGCGCATCTTAATCATTTCTGAATAATATATCTTTTTTATCATTGATAAGACGCTGTCTTGCCATCTTCTGCCGTAAGAATTTTTCTCATAATAATCAAATATTTCTCCGGATAGTTTCTCAGGTTTTAAGCTCGAAACTTCAGATTCAATCTTCTTTGCCAGATCTAAAAATATTTCCCTATACCTTACTCGCAAATTGTTTATATGTTCAGACAATTCATCCATAATAAAAGTTTAGCATATATTATATATGACGTTCAACAGGATTTAATAGGATATCCGCAAGTCTGTCTGCACCTACAAAACCTCTTTGCGACATAATTTGAGCCGCTAATACATTATCATAATCAACAAACCTGTGTCTAACTTCAAATGAACCTTGAGAAAAATCAATAATTGCATAACAAGCTTTTGGTTCTTGAGTCATTGGACGACCTACACTACCAACATTTACAACTGTTTGACCTGTATTAGTCTGATAGCCGCAAGGAACATGAGTATGACCGCACAAAATTAATTTTTCAGATGTACCTTCAATAATTTCTTCTACGACCTCTAAAGGCATTCCCGGCAAAATATCTTCATTATTAGCCCTCGGAGACCCATGAACCAACAAAACATTACACCCTTCAACATCAAAACTCAATTGTGGAGGAAGCTCAGCTAAATATGCACGATGAGCATCATCCAAAGCCAATACATCGTCTGCTATAGCATTAGCCATAATAGGATACTGCGCCTGCAAAAATTCAACAACATCAGGACCGTATTGAGCAATCATCCTGTCAGTATTACCTTGAATTACAGTCCAAGTATTTTGTGCCATAACATAATCTGTGACTTCTTTTGGCTGAGGACCGGCTAATGCAATATCACCCAAACAAAAGACATGCTCGCAATTTTGATTAACGACATCATTCATAACAGCTTCCAACGCTTGGGCATTAGCATGCAAATCCGATAATACTGCAATTCTCATAAATTTACCCTCTCTTTTAAATAATTGTGATACAATTATTTTATGATAAAAAGAAGAAAATCAAAAGAGATTTCAATCGGAAATGTAAAAATCGGTAATAATAATCCTATTAGCGTTCAATCAATGTGCAACACTGACACGAGAAATATTACTGAAACATCTATGCAAATTCAAGAGCTTGCAAATGCGGGCTGCGAACTTGTAAGACTAGCAGTTTTAAATAAAGATGCCGCAGAAGCAATAAAAGAACTAGTCAAAATATCACCAATTCCCTTAATTGCCGATATTCATTTTGATTACAGACTTGCAATTCAGTGTATTAACAACGGAATTGCGGCACTTAGGTTAAATCCGGGCAACATTGGAAAAAAAGAAAATATAGAAAAAGTAGTAAAGCTTGCGAAGCAACAAAAAATTCCAATAAGAATAGGTGTAAATGCAGGTTCTTTGGAAAAAGATTTACAGGAGAAAAGCATTCCACTCTATGAAAAAATGGTTAAAAGTGCAATGCGCCACATTAAAATATTAGAAGATTTAGACTTTGATTTAATAAAAGTTTCTCTAAAATCATCTGATGTTATGACTACAATTGAAGCGTACAGATCAATTGCACAAAAAATACCTTATCCGCTTCACCTTGGAGTGACAGAAGCGGGAACATTGAAAAATGGATTGATAAAATCCTCAATCGGTCTTGGAACATTACTTGCAGAAGGAATAGGAGATACAATAAGAGTATCTCTTACTGAAGACCCTATAGAAGAAGTTTATGCAGGTTTTGATATTTTAAAAAGCCTAAAACTACGACAAAAAGGGGTGAATTTTGTATCTTGTCCTACCTGCGGAAGAACACAAATTGATTTAATAAATTTAGCAAAAAAAGTAGAAGAAAGATTTAAAAATCTTGATGCGAATATTACAATTGCAACAATGGGCTGTGCTGTGAACGGTCCAGGAGAAGCAAAACATGCTGATTTTGGAATTGCCGGCGGTATAAACGAAGGCTATATTTTTAAAAAAGGGGAAATTATAGCAAGAGTACCTGAAGAAGATCTGCTAGATAAGCTGGAAGAAGTCATTTTGAAATCATACAAATAATCCATGACTATTTTATGTAAACAAATTATAATATTATTGCAAGTATTATAAAATGGAAATATAATATTATAATAAAAAGAGGTGACTATGAAAAAAGTATTATTAATTGCACTATTGGCTGTATCTGCACAAATACCTACAAATGCAGCTATATCTGTAGATCAAGCTACAAATCCTGCAATTTTAAGAAAAAACGGATATTCTGCTCAAACTGCAGATATTGTGAGTGTAAGTAAAGCCAGAGCCACTCGTCAGGAATATTATACACCTGATGAAGAGGCTTACAGAAAGCAAAATAAATTTGTAAGATTCTGGAGAAAATTGTATGTGTATACTGACCCAGCTGCGGAAGATTATTCAATATATCATCATGACACAGATACAACTCCATCTTACACAGATTTATAAAATTATCGCATTATCTATAAGTGCTTTCATGTTGATTGGAAGCACTTATAATAATGCAGTTATGGCTGTTGAATTTGGAGAAGTAAATTACAACAATGCACTTATTGACTATTCGAAAATTGATACGGATTCCACTTTAAAATTAGCGGATTATTATTTTGAAAAGGCTTTAAAAGCTCAGACAGCAAAAGAAAAAAAAGATTATCTTCAAAGAGCAAGCGGCGAATATTTTATTCTCACTAAAATTGAACCTCATAATATTTATCCGCTTGTACAGATGGCAAGAGTATACGACTACGAAAAACAAAATAGTTATTCAAAAGCTTATTTTTTTAGAGCCCTGAAAATTGACAAAACAAATGCCTTAACAAATTACTATTTTGGAGAATACTATTATACAAGAGAAGATTATATAAGAGCGTTACATTATTATAATACAGCATTTGAAAACGGCTTTAGAGAAAACTTTAACGTATTAGTAAAAATGGCTATTATGTATGAAAAATTGGGAGACCTATTAAGAGCAAATCAATACTATAAAAAAGCATTTTTAATACAACCAAATAATACGTTGTTACCCGAAAAAATCAGAGAAATAGAGACATTAAAATATAAAAATACAGGATATTATAATAAAAGAAGAAAGCAATAATAGTGAAAAAATTTAAAATATTAATATTAGCTACATTATTATTCTTATTCTCCGGCAAAGTAAACGCAGAAGATATAGATTTTTCTGCATTTGATACCCCTACTCAGCCGATAATTTCAGCATTTTCCCCATACACAATTAATCCTAATGAAGTAGTTTTTAAAAAAAGCAGTGCCACAATAAAAGCAATCGACCCGAGCTTTAATGCAAGTATTTTCCCTGGAGGCAGGGGGGTTGATGACTTAATAATTTACACCCCAAATTTTGGAATACATACAGGTACCAATGAGTTTGGAACAGAGGCTATAGTAGAAGAAAATACCGTTACAGCATTAAGCGGAGCAGACTCGACTATTCCTAAAAACGGATTAGTTATAAGCGGACATGGAAAAGCTAAAAATTGGATTAGTAAAAACATTTCAGTAGGCTCAAAAATATATGTTGACATATTTAATAAGACAATCACTGCATACACCACATCTGAAAGTTATACCTATGAAGCTAGAGCAAAAATCAATGAAGCAAAGTCAATAATTGATTACTACAAAAATACAGTTAACGATTACAACTATACTGTTCCTGAAGGTCATATAGTAACTGCTGAAAACTATTTAAAAATAGCAGAAAATGAAAAACAGAACAGTTCCATCCTCAGCCAATATACACATGAAGCAATTGATGCTGCAAATATGGCAATCAAAACATCTTTGCCATATATAAAAGACGAAATGAGAGGGACCTGGATAAGACCTACCGAAACATCAAAAGAACAAATAATAGCTACACTTGATAATATTAAAGAAAACGGTTTTAATAACATATTTCTTGAAACCTATTTTCATGGAAAAACAATATTTCCAAGCAAAACTATGAATAAATACGGATTTACCGTACAAAATCCAAAATTTGAAGGTTTTGATCCGCTTGAAATATGGATAAAGGAAGCACACAAACGAGATATAAAAGTACATATTTGGTTCCAGTCATTCTATGTTGGAAATCAGACTCCTGAATCAGATCCGTCAAGCATATTATCTGTAAGACCGGATTGGGGGAATAAAATAAAACGAGATGCAGAATCTCCAAAAGCAACTCGTTCAGGTTCAGAGCACAACGGATACTTTATAGATCCTGCAAACCCGGAAGTCCAAGATTTTCTTTTAGAGCTATTAGATGAAATTATAACCGAATATAAACCGGATGGTATAAATCTTGACTATATAAGATATCCTAACACAAGCCTTGCTCGAGATATTTACGCTTGGGGCTTTACTGAATATGCAAGAAATGATTTTAAATTACTGTACGGAGTTGATCCATTGACATTAACAAACACTGATGCTCAGTGGCTTGACTGGAATGATTACCGAAGAAATAATGTAACTCAATTTGTTAAAAAAGTAGGAAAATTAGGTAGAGAAAAAGGAGTCTATATTAGTGCCGTTATATTTCCTGATATAGTGTCAGCCCTTTCGAGCAAACAGCAGGATTGGAGATCCTGGTCAAAAAACAACTACATTGATGGGTTTACTCCATTATTTTTAACATATGATCCTAAAATGCTGGCATCAATGATGAGTGATGTAATGAGTGTAAAATCAGAGTCTACAGACCTATATGCAGGATTATTTATAACATTTATGGGTGGAGCATCTGAAGATTTAATCAGACAAATATATCAAACGAGAAGATTAAATGCAAACGGAGTTATAATATTTGATTACGCTCATACAACACCTGTTTACACAACAACTCTAATGGCAAGTGTATTTAACGAAGCTAAGCCAAAGAAAAATGTTATTGCTGAAAAAAAAAAGTGGAAGATATTTCCTTGGCAAAAAAAGAAGAATCAAAACCGCGAAAAGTCATAACAACCACTAACAACAAAGGCTTCTGGGTCTTTACAAAAGAATAACAGAGGAATAACAACAAATTATTATGCTGAATTGCAAATTCAAAGAATTATTTAACAAGAAGAATTATGAAAAAGCTTATCAAAGTTATTTAAAATCATACACAACACACCCCGAAAAGCATAAAAAATACGAAATCTGGCTCGAAGAAGTAACCGAAATTTATAATAATCTTGATAAATACACTGAAAAAGAGCTTTTGCACAAAACAACTGTTGCCGCCAATATGAGATATGACTTCTTAGCATTGTCATTAAGTATGCTTACACTTATTAAAAATCCTGACAGTATTGAAAGTATCTATTTAATGACAAAATACTCACTTGATATTAAAGATATAGACAACGCATTATATTTTTCCGAAAGAATGTTTGAATTTCATCTGCCTAAAAATCCATATAAATACTACATATTAATGGCTGAAATTTTATTAGAAAAGTGTCCTGACTATCATAAAAAACCTGAATTATTTAAAAAAACAAAACAGGAAATTTTTAAATATATAAATAAAGCAATAGAATACGAACCGAATAATATTCGTAATTATTTTAAGCTTAGCGATTATTACTATCTGGATTATCCAAACATTAATCCGGAAAAACTCATTGAAATCTATAACAAAATGATAAGTATTGATCCGGATACAGGATATTTATATAGCTACAGGGCAAGAGTAAAAGAGGAAATAGAAGATATAAAAGGTGCAATAGCAGATTATAAGAAAGCAATAAAATTAGGTGATGTTGATTCATTTGAAGAGCTAGGAATGCTTTACTTCAACAACAAAATGTATGATGAATTTTTTGAACCTTTTGAAAAAGCTATAAAAGAATTGCCGACAATTGATATATTCTGGCTTAAATATATTATTGAAAAGAACACTAATGAAAATAATTATCCAAAATTTGAAAAACTTTTAAACGGCTACCTGATAAAATACCCGAAAGATTTAAGAATATATCAGATGCTTGCATATGTAAAAGGTCAAATGAAAAAATTTCAACAGGCAATAAAATATACAAATTACATTCTAAAACACTGCAAAGACAACGATGAAATAAAAATTGATGCTCTTTTTAGAAAAGGCTTCTACTATGATTTATTAAAAAAAGATAAACTGGCTATAAAATATTATGATGAATTTTTTGAAACTTTTGAAAAAGAGATAAAAGAACTGCCTACAATTGATATATTCTGGCTTGAATATATTATTGAAAAGAACACTAATGAAGATAATTATCCAAAATTTGAAAAACTTTTAAACAGCTACCTGATAAAACATCCCCAAAATTTAAGAATATATCAGATGATTACATTTGTAAAATGTCAAATGAAAGAATTTCAACAGGCAATAAAATATACAAATTATATTCTCAAACACTGTCACTGCAAAGACGATGATGACATAAAATTTTATGCTCTTACTCTTGCCAGGAAAGCATATTGCTATGATGTATTAAAAAAATATAAACTGGCAATAAGATATTATGATAAAGTAATTGAACTTTACCCTGATAACCCGCTAGCATACTTAAATAAATCTCGTCTGCTAATTTTAATGAATAATTTTAAAGATGGATTAACTCTTGCTCAAAAAACTGTTAAAATTGCACCTGAAAACCCAACAGCTTTTGTAAACTTAGCCTGGATAGAAATGAATATTGGAAAATTAAAAAAAGCTTTAAAACACCTTGATAAGGCTACAGAACTTGATAAAAACAATCCTGACGGCTACAAACTTAAAACCTCCTTATATTATATGCTCAAAGATTATGAAAAAGCACTGCAAAATGCAGCCCCAGCCATTAAAAATGCACTAAAGGAAGATCTTCCTGATTTATACTACTTAAGAAGCCTTATATACAAAAATCTCGGAGACGAAGAAAAATCAAAAGGCGATTATGAAAAAACTTTTGAACTGAAACCTGATTTTGATATAAAAAAAGCAAACAGGGAATTAAAACTTACTAAAAAGTAAAAATATTAAAGCTGATACAAATATATATTTTTTAAAGGTGTATATTTAATAATATTTAAACAATAGTTTACATTGAAACGTGCTTTTACTATAATCTTCGTAAGGATATTAGAGAATAAAAGGATAACAAATGAGCATTTATTTATTAGAAGTAGGAACAGAAGAACTGCCTTACAAATTTATCCCACAGGCAATTGAACAATTAAAAACAAATTTTACAAATTTTTTAAACGATAATAAAGTTAAATTTTCAGATATAAAAGTATATGCAACTCCAAGAAGATTAGCTGTTTTAATTTACGGATTAGAAACCAAAACAGAAGATGAAGAAAAAATTGTAAAAGGACCTATAAAAACTGTAGCTTTTGATGAAAACGGAAACCTAACAAAAGCAGGTGAAGGGTTTGCAAGAAAAAATAATCTGACAAAAGACGATTTATATATTGAAGATAATTACGTTTACGCAAAAATCGTCGTAAAAGGTAAGCCAATTGCTGAATTATTACAAGAAAATGTTCCATCCGTATTTATGAAACTTCAAGGTTCACACTTTATGAGATGGGGATACAATGATGAAAAATTCTCTCGCCCTATAAAATGGGTTGTTTCAGTTCTTGATAGGGATGAAGTTAAGATAAAAATTATTGACAAAGAATCTTCTATATACACAAGAGGTCATAGATTTGCTCAGCAAAAAGTAATAATCGGCGACCCTAAAGATTATATTGAAACAATGAGAAATGCCTGTGTAATTGTTGATCAGGATGAAAGAAAACAAATTATTGTTCAAAAGGCAAAAGAAGCTGCTGCAAAACTTGGAGCAACACCTTATTATACAGATGATTTATTAGAAGAAGTAACTTTTATTACAGAATATCCGGTTCCTGCAATATGCGAATTTGATCCTGTATTTTTAAGCATTCCGGAAGAAGTTACCGTTACAGTAATGGCTGTACACCAAAGGTACTTTGCACTTTATAAAGACGGAAAACTTATAAATAAATTTATTACAATGACAAACTATATAGGTAATGAATTTGAAAATATCAAAGCCGGTAATGTCAGAGTAATAAAAGCAAGACTTGATGATGCAGTGTTTTTCTTTAATGAAGATACCAAAAAGCCTTTGGCAGACTATGTTGAAGCCCTAAAAGGAGTTACCTTCCAAAAAGGTATGGGAACAATGTATGATAAAACCCAAAGACTTATAAAATTATCAAAAGATATTTCAAATGATTTAAATATTAATTCTGTTGATATAGAAAGAACAGCCTTATTATGTAAAGCAGATTTAACGACAAACCTTGTATTTGAATTTACCGAACTTCAGGGTTTCATCGGTGCAGATTACGCAAGAGTATCAAAAGAAAATGACAAGGTTGTTCAGGGTATCAAGGAACATTACTTTCCGCTAAACGCAGAAAGCGAAACAGCAAAAGGAATAGAAGGACAAATTGTCGGAATTGCAGATAAAATAGATACAGTTTGTGCAGTGTTTGCAGCAGGGAAAAAACCAACTGGTTCTTCTGATCCTCTTGGAGTTCGTCGTGCAGCGCTTGGAGTTATCAGAACTATTCTTGATGCTAATTTAAAAATTGATATAGATAAATATATTAAAGAAGCTTTAAAACTTTTACCTGTTCAAAGAGATTGCGCAGACGAAGTTAACGAATTCTTTATCCAGAGAATGATAATTTTCTTAAATGAAAAATACAGTAAAAATGCTCTTGAAGCATGTGCAATAAAAAATCCGCTAAGAGATATTGCAGACTATGTAAAAAGGGTACATATTATCCAAAATCTAAATGCGCCTTTATTGATTGAAAATGCAAATAGGGTTTCAAGAATATTGAAAGAATACTCTCAAGATAAAATTGAGGAAAAATACTTTATAGAGAATATTGAAAAAACATTATATAATGAAATTTCAGAAATTACAGAACAAACTGATTACAATACGTATCTTTCACAACTTGAAAAACTTAATCCGACGGTTACAAAATTTTTCGATGATGTCCTTGTCATGGATAAGGATGAAAATGTTAAGAAAAACAGACTTGCTCTTTTAACATTATTAAGAAAAAAATACGAATTTCTGGCTGATTTTAGCAAAGTATAACCAAATTTTCAGACTTTTGTTAATTTTTGTAACTTTAAAATGTTAAAAAGTCAATTATTTTTTTCAGGATACTTTAAAATGATACAAGAAGGTAAAATAAAGAATTAGAGGTAGCGTATGTTTGACCGATTTAAAAACTTAAAACTTGTACAAAAATTTAAAGAAAGTGTAAGTCCGAGATTACGCTGGCTCACATTCTCTAATAAAAATAAATTAGATAAAAGCACCACTGATTATTTAGAGGCAATAAGCGGTGTCGATAATCTGAAATCA
Organism: uncultured bacterium; assembly: GCA_949300485.1. Classification (GTDB taxonomy): domain Bacteria; phylum Cyanobacteriota; class Vampirovibrionia; order Gastranaerophilales; family Gastranaerophilaceae; genus Zag111. The sequence goes on along the minus strand of CASGEL010000015.1, from coordinate 14,500 downwards.
GTTTCTGACGACCTAGAGCTGGAAGCAATGGTCAGAGCCCAACTCAAAGAAGAATTTCCGAGCATTGAAAGCATGAAATCTTACGAGTTGTTAGTTGATGCAGTTATGCATAATATTAGAAAAAAACAGCTTCAAGCTACTAACGATAATCTTGATATTGAATAATAAACAAGATATCCTTTCTATTAAAAAATAATACCCTTGTCGGGTATTATTTTTTTTAGGGATAAATATTATTATAATTATCAAAATAATCGAGGTAAATTATGACTGCAATTATTGGAATATCTATAGACAACAGAACAAACGATTCATTAAAACTTCAGGAAATTTTAACAAAATATGGCTGCCTAATAAAAACAAGAATAGGGCTGCACGATATGGGCGAATACAAATGCCTTAATTACGGAATAGTTTTAATTGAAGTTATAGATAAAATTAACGAAATCTATGATGAATTATCAAAACACTGGAAAGTCCAGATAATGAAATTTTAAGCTATACATTACTTTTTGATTGCATCACTATTATTACTCCTATTATGCTAAGCGATAACATTGAAATAACAAATATTTAAATAAATGTTACGATCTATTAATTTCTTATATATTCTATATATAAACTAAATCAATAAAATAAAACAAAAATTTTTATTAAAGATATAGGGGATATATAAAGAAACAGTATAAACAGGAGGATTTTTATGGTAACTGAACCAATTCGCAGCACTGTACTGCACAATGTCGTTGTACAAGAACCGGGAAGAAGATATGTACAAAAACCAAAAGTTATTGAAAATTTAGATTTTAGCAAACTGAAATATGAGCCGCAAGCAACAAAAGTAGTAAAAGCGGCTACAGAAGGAACAGGCTTTATTTCAACAATAAAAACAAAAGCAGGAAAACTCGGGGGAAGCCTCAAAGCTATAGGTTCAAAACTTATTAAATCAAAACGCGGTAAAATCGGACTTATTGCCGCAGGTATTGGAGCATTATTACTTGGAGCAGGAGCATTATTAAAAGGCTGTGATGATAAAAATACTACGGCAAGACCTCAAGTTCAGCCAACTCCACCGCAACAGCCGGTCCAACCAACTCAACCGGAAAAACCAACTCAACCAACTCAGCCGGCCCAACCAGCACAGCCGGAAAAACCAACTGTACCTCCAGCATTACCTGGAGAAAAACAGGAAGGCACATGGCTTGACGGAGAAGAAATGCTATGTAAAGATGCAAGCGGACGAACCAGAGATATAAAAGGTAAATTAACCATTATCGGAGAATATGAAAAAAATCCGGAAGAATTTACTATCACAGATAACTCATCAGGCAGCGACCACGTATATAAATACAAAAAAATCGGTGTAACTGATGACGGCAAAGTTCTTTACAAATGTATTTCAATGAATGATGCTCCAATCATATCCGAAAACCAGTATACTCTGGAAGGTCAAAACAACAAAAATCCAAGACTGATTCAACACAAAGGTCAGGATAACTACGGAATAGGACTTAAAGTCGGCAAAGCACCTGCTAAAACAGAAGAACAAACAAAAGAAAAAGATTTAGTTGATGTATGGATTAACAGAATGCCTGGACCGGGTCATGTACTTACACTGGAAACATTTAAAGAAGATGCAATTTATGCTTGTCAAAACAAACGACCATTGACAAACAAAGAATTGGAAAATATCCATAAATGCCAAAACGAACAGCAAGTAATTGAATATTTAAAAACAATCGGATTTAATTTAAGCGTCGCAGTTTAATTTAAATAGAATACCAAAATATCCTGCAGATTAAAAATCTACAGGATATTTTTATATAAAAATATTATTTCCTCGTTAAAAATTGTAAAAAAAAGTATATACAATTACCCCAAAATAATCTTGATGTGATTACATGCTATAGGGACTCAAGATGATAAATCCAATCAACCAGACAAACAATAATGTAAAAACCAGCATCTTTTACATAAATGATTACCACGGAAAATCTATCAATATGGAAAGAACCGTTACCGCATCAAATGAATTTGATGCAAGAAACAAAAATAAAAAAGATGTTGATACTTTAAAATTATCCTCTGGTGATATCATGATTGGAGAAGAATATGCAACCAACCAGATTGCTGTAATGTTTCAACGTGTATTAGGAATAAGTGCATCTGCAGTAGGCAATCACGAATATGATATGCAAGAAAAAGTTAGTACAATTCTCCCTCAAGTACATATGAACTTACTGGCATGCAATGTCAAAATAAGTCCTAATAATCCTTGGGCTAAAAAAATAAAATCTTCAGTTATAGAAGAGAAAAACGGAAATAAATACGGAATAATAGGGACTTCACCAATAGATCTAGAAAAAAGATCGAAAGAAGGAGTTATTCATAAAGAAATTAAGGTTGATAAAGCAAAAGAAACTGTTCAAGATATCCAAGATGAGGTTAACAAACTGCAATCTCAGGGAATAAATAAAATTATTCTACTTTCTCACTTAGGGTATACATTAGATAAAATAGTTGCAAATCAAACCCAAGGCATAGATGTAATATTAGGAGGTCACTCACATGATCTCCTTTTTGATGTTAAAGAAGGAGAAAACCTTTTTTACTCTAAGACCGGCGAGCCTGTTATAATAACACAAGCTGGTCGTGATGGAAAAAATTTTGGGATACTAAATCTTGAATTCGATAAAAACGGTGTTATAAAAAAAGTCCAAAACAACCTAGGATTAACCAGAAATTTTAAACGTAATGCTCCTGTTAAATATATCTTTGATAAAATATTTGGAGTTAAAGAAACTTATGGATATATAAAATCTGCACCACCTCCTCTAAAAAAAGATTTAATAGAACCTAACCCGCATGCCTATTTTATAGCAGACTGCATAAGAAAAGATCTTGGCTGTGACATTGCAATTTTACCTTCTCCAAATGTCAGAGGGTATTTTGAATCGGGGAAAGTTGATACAAGAACACTTGTCGACATTCTACCGTTCCAAAATAAACTGTATAAAATGCGATATTGTGAAAAAGATATTGTAGAAAGCTTTAAACAAGCTGCAAAATCATTTACAAATATTGCCAATAAACCAGGAATATTTTACGCCTCAGGTATAAAATATTCAGTTACTCAGAATGGAAAAATTACCTCAATGGCTTATCTTGATAGAAACGAAAGCGAAATACCTATAGATATTGATAACCCAAGAACAGATAAATTCTATTCCGTAGTTTTAAATGACTATTGCGCGCAAGGTAATGACGGTTTTACCCTATTAAACCAGCCTCATAATATAATTGAAAAATATTCATTTGATGCTAGTCAATGCGTTAAAAATATATTAAAACAAACTAACGAACCTATAGAAATTAAAGATGATGGAAGAATTCAAATTATAAATTAGCCTTCAATATCAGGGTACTTATTTAAAATTTTTATCAATCCAGCATAATATATATATTTAAACACAAGAACAAAATACATCCATATACAAGCACATAACAGCCACACAGCCAGTTTCAATACTTCAGATGAAATTAGAATATTTGATAAATAAAAAATAGCACAAGAAATTAATAGAAACAATATTCCTACTTTAATCGATAAATATATAACATCACCTAATGCAATATTTATATACTTTAAAACAATCAACGGATTAAAAAATTTCTTTCTATACTTTAAGTCCTTTGAAAAATTAATAAACATAAGTAATATAAAAGGAATTAAACATATAAATACTGCGCCATATATATAAGTTAAAATAATCTGGTCTGCATTTAAAAATACAATAAGACCTCCAGCTAAGAAAATCACATAATATAATATCCAGATAAAAAACAATGGGAAAAGTTTTATAAAACATAGAAAGGGTGTAAGATTAAATTTAGGCATTTCAACCTGATTATTTTGAAAATTTGAATTACATAAATAAAAGCTGTAACCTGTCAAATATATAAAAATCAATAATGCCACAAAAAGCTCTGCAGCTAAGACAAATTTACTTTCTGAAGAAGCTATAAACACACTTGGGAAAATAAGATTTCCCAAAGACGCACCATAACAACAAAATAATATAACCATAATACCAGCTAAAGAAAATAAAATAATATGATTTTCAGCCGCATTCTCTCCCTTATATATACTTTTTAAAAATTTAAAAACTTCCATATACAGACTCTCTTCTATAATTATAGCAATATTAGAACTAATTGCAAGCAAGTTTTTTTATAATACAATAATAATATGGAAACAGAAATTAAACAGAATTTAAATCTTATAATTTTACGATTGAATAAAATTAAGGAGTGTCTTTGACCCCCAAAAATTAAATTCAGAACTTGTTCAGTTAGAACGGAATATACAAAACCCTGAAATATGGTCTGATCAAACTAAAGTTACAAAAATAGGTCAAGAAATAAAAGAAAAAAAAGATATTTTGAATAAACTCCAAACTTGGGATTCCATAATTGAAGATAGTAAAACTGCAATTGAACTTTCTGATTCAGAACTTATTGAAGATTGTCATAATCAGCTAAAGAAACTTGATAAGGAACTTGAAAAGTTCGAACTGGAACAAATGCTCTCAGGAGAATATGACAGTGCAGATGCAATCCTTACAATTAACTCAGGAGCAGGTGGTACTGATGCTCAAGACTGGGCAGAAATGCTGCTAAGAATGTATATACGTTGGGTTGAAAAGAGAGGCTGGAAGGCCGAATTGTTGGATAAACTTGATGGAGAAGAAGCAGGCATAAAATCTGCAACCATAAAAATTACGGGGAAATACGCTTTTGGCTATTCAAAAGCAGAAAAAGGCGTCCACAGACTAGTAAGAATATCACCTTTTAATGCAAATGGTAAAAGACAAACAAGTTTTGCCTCTGTAGAAGTTTCTCCAATAATTGAAGATTTTGCAAAAACAATAACAATTCCTCAAGAAGATCTGGAAATAACTACAATGCGCTCAGGCGGTGCCGGTGGTCAAAATGTTAACAAAGTAGAAACAGCTGTAAGAATTCTGCACAAACCAACCGGAATTGTTGTTAAATGCCAACAGGAGCGTTCTCAACTTCAAAACAAAGAGTATGCAATGCAAATCCTTGTTTCAAAATTACTGGCAATAAAAGAAGCTGAATATGAAAAAAAACTTGCTCAATTAAAAGGCGAAAATGTGGATATTAATTTTGGATCACAAATACGTTCTTACGTATTTCACCCATATAAAATGGTAAAAGATCATCGTACAGGTTATGAAACATCTAATGTTGATGCTGTTATGGATGGAGAGATTGATGACTTTATTGAAAGTTACCTGCGTACTAAAAACTTTTAATTATCTTTATACATCCGTTGATATAAAATAACATCTTCAGGAGAATTTAATTCGGGTTTTACTCCATTTGCATATAAATATAGAATAAACTGATCTTTAACCATAACCGTTGAAACATCTCTAAATAATTTATTTGGAAGTGTATTAAAACCATTAGTATCAACAATAACTTTTCCACAAGCTAACCTTGCCACATCTTTTAAATTGCTTGGCAACTTATGGCATGATTGTTTTAACTTAACAAATCTTACTTCATTGCCATATATATCGACAAAACCATTTAGTATAGGCGCTTTATAAAATTCTGCATTTTGATACATATTTACAATAGAGTCATATGTATAACTACTCTTTTCATTAATAGCGATAATACGATTTAATCTGTAATATAATGTTTCATATCTAGCAATATAGTATTTAAGATCTTGCTCATAAGTGCTAGCATTATATTCATCTACAGCAAAGCTTGCTGTTGCAAAGACTAGTAAAGTTATAACCAAAAGAGATATAAATTTTTTCATAACATTCCACCTTTATTTCTCAGTCATATTCTTTAATATTTTGTCTTCAATTGAACCTGATACAGGAACAACTTTATCAGAGTATAATAATAATAAAAATCTATCATTAATTTTTGACAAAGAATCTGAAAATTTATTTGTACCTTTTTCAAATCCATTTACATCAATAATTATCTTTGCACACGAAGTTTGCTCATTATATTTTTGGGATTTTGGAGACTTCATACATTTCTCTGAAACTTTTACGATTTCAAATTCTGCTCCATCTGCCAATTTCCATTTGTTAACCTTTAACTTTTCAAGGTTCATATGCTCAAATACCGCTTTTTCTGAAACATCTTTAAAAGCACTATAATATTCATTTTCTAGTGCATGTTCAATTTCTATAGATTGATTGAACTGAGTATAAACTTTTTTCAAAACGGCCTGTGATTTTAATGATTCTGTAGAATTAAACAAAGGTGGGATTGTCAATGCTAGAATAATCCCGACCACAGGAACAACAAAAAAGCCTGAAAAAAATAACACTAACAATACTATAACCCAAACTGGAAATTTATCCTGATCTATTTTTGAATTTATAGCATCCTCTGTTTTATTAATTTCATCTTGTTTAGCAGAGCCTTCGCATTCCATTTTTGAACTCCGAATATATTAAAATCAAATATATTATACCATAATTTGTCCATTTTAACAATCTATGTTATAATAAACAGGAATTTTATAACTTATTATATGTGAGGAGAAAATGGAAGATACAATTAATCAAGAAGTAACAACAAAAGATATTTTAAAACACTACAGTTCATCCGTATTAATATATGGAACGGTCTTATTAATATTATCATTAAGTCCGTTATTTTATGAGTCTATTCAAAACTCTTGGATGGACTATATATCATTTTTAATATTATACTATATTGCTTATATAATTATTGCACCAGTTATATTTTTCATTTTTAAGCCAAAATCCATTTTAAAATCAAGAAATCTAGCAATAATTGAATATATAAAGCGACAATTCAAAAAAAATGAAACAACTGAAGAATTTTTAAAAAACATTGAACCAACCGAAAAAGAAAAACAAGCATTTGTCATACTTTTTATAAAGGCTTTTTTTAGTTACAACTGTTTAAATGCCCTATTTAACAAATATTTTGCAAGTCCTGAATATGATATAGATTTTATAAAAACATTTATCGGACAAATTATACAAGATACCTCGAGTGGTCTACCGTTATTACCTAGTTTAGGACAATTTATAATAGATACCGGAGATATGTGGTTAAAATTCATACTTGGCATCTCTATGATTGTTTATGCAGTAAGTTATCTTACCGAACTAGATATTTTCAAAAATAAAATAAAATCTGCAGATACAACTCCTCTAGGAATTTTAACATGTATTGCATGCTATTATCCTATAACTATACTAACTTACAAATTTATAGAAGTAACACCTGATTCTTTGTTACCGGTTGATAATCAAATGCTTTTGGTTATATTAAATTTATTAATTATTTTAGTTAATTTTATAAGTTTAATAGCAGTTATACGACTAGGCACAAAAGTTGGAAACCTTACAAATAGAGGTATCGTAACAGGATTTCCTTACAATATAATAAGGCATCCCGATTACACAATGCAAATATGCTATATAATACTAACTACAATTCCATTATTTATAATGAGAGAATATTCAATTATAACAAAAGTTATTATGACAGTGGCTACCATGATATGGATATATATTTACTACTTGAGAGCGATAACAGAAGAACGGCATTTAATAAAAGACCCTGAATATCAACAATACGTTGAAAAGGTCAAATACAGATTTATACCTAAACTATTTTAAAAATTATATTTTATAAATTGTTCATTGAATTTGTAATTACCCGAATTTATTTTATACTATCATGGATAAATAAGTAAAAAAATGGATTTAAAGATGGAAATTAGAAAAATTTGTTCAAACAAAACTGATTTTATGGATATATTGCTAATCGGAGATGAGGATAAATCAATGATTAACAGATATTTAGAACAGTCAACTATTTTTGTTCTGTACGATAATGATATCTTGACCTCAATCTGTGCGGTTATGAAGATTGATTCTGATACAGTTGAGATAAAAAATCTTGCAACTTACCCTGAATATCAAAATAAAGGATATGCTTCGTCACTACTTGAATTTGTATGCAACAGATACAAAGAAAATTTTAAAACTGTAATTCTAGGAACAGGAGAAAACGAAAATACCATTAATTTTTATAAAAAACGCGGGTTTATACAAACCCGCAAAATAAAAAATTTCTTTACCGATAATTATTCCCATCCAATCTTTGAAAACGGAAAACAATTAATTGATATGATTTATTTGACAAAATCTCTAACGGAAAGAGAATAAATACCTCTATTTATCAATTTGGCTTTCCGTAAACGGATCTGCCCTGTGTCCGACAAGATGAATTTTAGAATAATCTTTTTCAAATTCTTTTAATTCATCCGTTGACATTCTCACATCAGCAGCTCCCAAGAAGTCATCCAGGTGTTCAGGATTTGTTGTACTGGGGATTGGAGCTATCCAAGGTTTTTCGGATAACATCCACACAAGCGCATATTGTGCAGGTGTTACATTTTTACGTCTTGCCCATTTTTTGACGAGTTTAACGATTTCCATATTATGTTCAAGCGCTTCAGGTGTAAACATCGGAAGAGTTGCACGTCTGTCAGTTTTTTCAAATCTGCTGTCTTTTGTGATAACACCTGTGAGCAGTGCTCTGCCTAAAGGACAGTAAGGCACAAGCCCGATTCCAAGTTCTTCAAGAGTCGGGAATATCTTTGTTTCAGGTTCTCTCCAGATTAGAGAATATTCACTCTGAACAACGGAAACAGGACAGACAGCGTGGGCTTTTCTGATTGATTTTGCACTGGCTTCAGATAAGCCAAAGTGTAAAACTTTGCCTTCCTGAATAAGTTCTTTAACAGTACCTGCAACATCTTCCATTGGAATTTTAGGATCGACTCTGTGTTGATAAAGAAGATCAATGTAATCAGTTTGTAACCTTTTTAATGAGCCTTCAACAGCACGTCTTATGTGCTTAGGTTCGCTATTCAAAGCTGTCGGCTGCCCTTCTTCCACTCCAAAACCAAATTTTGTTGCGATTTTTACCTGTCCACGAACAGGTTTTAGGGCTTCGCCCACCCATGTTTCACTTGTATATGGACCGTAAACTTCTGCCGTATCAAAGAAAGTTACACCTTTTTCATAGGCTCTGCGGATTAATGCTATCATTTCATTTTTGTCATATTTACCGCCGTAATAACCGACCATAGGCAGGCATCCGAGTCCTATGGCGGAAACATTTAATCCTCCAAGATTTCTGTGTTCTATTTTTTTAGTTTGCTTCAAAGTATTATTATCTGTCATAATAATTTCTGCCTTTCCTGCCAGTCCGGCAAACATAAGTGCAAAACCTGATGTTTTTATAAAATCTCGTCTGTTCATAATCTTCTAACTCCATCCTTATTTATTATCTATTTCCCGAATATATTTGATAATTTACCTTTCATTCAATACATCTTTCAATGTCCGAAGGGCTGCAAGTGTATTAGGAAATCCGATATAAGGCAGGCATTGTATTATTGCAGCGGTTACAGTTTCTTTTGAATTTCCTGCTTTTATACTTCCTTTAATATGACTTTTTAAAGTCGTTGTATTGCCGGTTGTAACAAGTGCAGAAACAAACAGTAATTCTCTTGTTTTAACATCAAGCCCTTCTCTTGTATAAAAATCACCGAAACAGACTTCTGTTAAAAATCTTGCAACATCAGCACCCATATCATCAGGAAGTCCTTCCATTGACTGTTTTATTTCGTCACCGTATAAAGGATTTTGAATTTCAAAACCTTTTTGGTAGCGTTCATCTTCTTTAACTGTTGCAGTTGACTTAAGAGGTGTTACTATTCCCCTTTCCTTAAATACTTCGTTTAGAACTCCAAGTGCATTCAAAGTTTTTGGAAATCCGATAAACGGCGCAAGCTGATAAATCGATTCTCTTAATTCAATCGGAGTTGCTCCTGCATTTAAAGCACCGTTAATGTGCGCTTTCAACTGCGGCAGGGTCTGCTGAACAGCAAGAGATGTTACTGTTATTAATTCTCTTGTTTTAATATCAAGTTCGCCGACCGTAAAGACTTCCCCGAAAATGTATTTTTGTAAAATCGCCATCATTTCCGGATCATCACCTGTAGTGCTAAGAGCTTCACCCTTAAATAAAGTTTTGTAATTCTTTTTACAAATAGCTGTTCTTGTCATGTTATTACCCTCATTTCCAGCTGTTGCTGCAAATATAAAATTTTGCGATAACAGAATTCCTAAAATCAATATTAATACTTTTTTCACCATAGCTTCTCCTTTATTAAATTTCTTTCATAACTTTACAAGGATTACCAACAGCAACACAATTTTTAGGTATATCCTTCACAACCACACTGCCGGCACCGATTATCGCATTATCTCCGATTGTAACCCCCGGAACAATTGTAACATTAGAACCTATCCATACATTCTTGCCTACTATTACCGCTTTTGGAAGAATAGATTGTCTTTGAGAAGGTTCTTCAAGATGATTCAATGTTGTTATTACAACATTATGTCCAATAAGACACCCGTCGTCTATAGTTATACCGCCCTGATCTTGAAACTTGCAGCAGGAATTTATAAAAACATTTTTTCCAATTTTAATATTTTTTCCGCAATCCGTATAAAACGGCGGAAACAGTCTGAAAGATTTGTCAACATCTTTCCCTGTAAGCTCAGTGAATATTTCTACGATTTCTTCAGGCGTGTGGTATTTACTATTAAGCTCTGTTGTAATCTTTAAGGCATCCTGACTGAATTTATGAAATGCAAAAGCCATTGCAGATTCAGGTTCTACAACTTTGCCTTCTTTCATATGTTCATAAAATTCATACATATTAATCTGATTGTTATTCATATTTGTTTCCTTATGCCGAAAGTTTTTGCTCTCTTATTAAGACTTGTCCTCTGCATTTCATAATTGCATCCTCAAAAATTATTTCTCCGACTGAATCTGCAACAATAGTGCCTGACTTTGGATTTTTAACGGAATAAATATGACCGCTTATATCAGCTTCAACTTCTGAATACTCAAAAGACAAATCAGTAGCATCCATTGTACAATTGATTAATTTTAAATTCTTGCAGTAACACAATGGCTGTGTTCCTATAATTTTACAGTTTATAAATGTCAGATTTTCACTAAACCAGCCTAGATACTCGCCTTTTACAACGGAATTTTCAACTACAATATTTTTGCTGTGCCAAAAAGCATCTTTTGTATCAAGATTTGAGTTTTTAATATGCAGGTTTTTCATATACTGGAAAGAATATTTTCCTGCCATATTGAGGTTGTCAATTTCAACATCTTTTGACTCAAATAAGAAATACATTGCATCAATTGTTGAATTTGTAATTTTTACACCTTTACATCTCCAGCCGAATTCGGGTGAATCAATGCTACAATTATCAATAGAAATATTTTTGCACTCTCTAAGACACTTAATCCCCTGAATATCGCAGTCAGCGATTTCACCATCCTTGCAATACCATAGCGGAGCTCTTGTCTTTTCATCCATTGATGAATTCTTCAATAGGAATTTTTTTGCGTGCCACATAGGATATCGGAGCGAAAAAGAACATTTGTTTACGGAAAAATTTCTGCACTCTTTTAAGACAGATTCTCCGTCCGCAGGTCCTTCAAATTTGCAGTTTAAGACTTCCGCATCTTTTATATTGTACAAAGAACGTTCTTCATCAAATGTTTGGTTTGAAATAATTTTTATCATAATTAATCCGCTCCTTTATTTGTATTGACAGCTTGGTTAATTTGAAAAATCAGATAATCCAGACAATCAATCTTCTTTTGAGAAGCGTGCAAAGAATCAAGAAGCTGCGATTTATGTTTATATAAAAGCTGAATAAGCTGTATATTTAGACCAAATTCTCTAATCTTAAAAAATTTGGCTATAAGCTCATCAGAACAGTCAGCATCTTTCAGAATTTGCAGTATGTCTTTATCATTTTTCAAATCCATACAAAATCCTTCCTTTTTTATTATTATTTACATATTTCCTAAAAATAGCAAATACTTATATTGTATCAGATATTATGCCTCATAGGCATAATAGTAACCTGCAATTCATTAGATGTTGACATATCCGTTCGGAACAAATACTTTGAATTTGATTTTGACACCAAATTTGATTTGTTGGACAAATATGCCCAACCTACAGACACTAATGATGTTTGTAAACAATATGCAATATTATTAAAGATTTTGATATAAATAACCGATAAAACAACTAAATAAGGTTAAAAGTATGGGTGCTATTGACTATATAAACCAAAGATTAATAAAACTATTCTCATTTGAAAACAAAAGTAAGGAAGTAACTGAGTTAAACACTTTTTACGGACAAAAATGGGAAAATATGAAAACAGATAATAAAACCATAAATTCAATTTTTGCAAATGTTGATAACGGTGATGGAATAGTACAGCCGCAAGAACTAAATATTCTGACAAAAATATTCAACTACATAGATAACCTTCATAAAAAAGACGAAATTTTAGATGAGAAGGAAATAAATGAATTCAATAAACAACTAAAAAACGGTACAATTACTCTTGATAAGATAAAAAATCAAGAAGAAAAAGCACCTCAACAGAGTTGGTCAGAAGGTTTGGACAGAAATATTACCTCAATTCAACTCGCAAAAAGTTTTCTTGAAAGAGAACCTCAGTTAAAACAAGAACTTCAACAAATTGGGGACGAGCAAGGCTTTACATTAACGGAAACAGATGGAGAAAATATATGGATAGAAGATACAAGCATAAGACGTGCAGACGGTAAAATCTATATACCATACCACTCTTTCCCTGAAGACTACAAGGAATCTCCGGAAGTCAGTATGAAAAGTCAAAGAAACAATGAAAATAATACAGGCCAAGGTCGAGTTCTTGATGAAGGTTCAGCTTTTGATGTTCAAGCAACTGCAACAGAAAAACATTACGGTACAAGTTATCTGGAGGGAGGCAACGTATTAAACACAAAACTCAAAGACGGAACCCCCGCAGCAGTAGTCGGAGAAAGTTCGATTGCATATACACTTGAGCTTATGGGACTGGAACAGACACCTGAAAATATAAAAAAAGCCAAAAGCATAATTTCAGAAGATTTGGGTCTGACAAAAGATCAAGTTACATTTATTCCGCAGCACGATTTTCATATTGATATGTCTTATAGAGCGTTACACAACGGACAATTTGCAATACCTGATTATGAAAAAGGTCTTGAAATTCTAAAACAATTTCAAAAGGATATAAATATACAAGATACAACAATTAGTGAAAATGCTTCACAAGAAGAAATTATTACCCATAGAAAAGCTTATAAACTGAATAAAAAAATAAACGAATTAGAAAAACTGGTCAAAGAAAGTAAATCAATATACACTGAAGCTGAAGATTACCTAAAAGAAGCAGGCTATGAAACAGTAAAAATTCCTTGTTTTACTACATCATCAAACGATCAAACAAACTTTATGAATGGTATCGGCGGAACCTCAAACAAAACAGGAGAAACGTTTTATATTACAAATAAGTCAGAATTTCCGGAATTGCAAGAGGTTATCGAAAAATATCTAAAAGATGCCGGAATTGACAAAGTGTATTTTGTATCAACACAAGCAGCTCTGGATTCCAGAGGCGGAATAGACTGCCTGACTCAAGAACAATAGAATAAAAAATTATGAACCAAAGCAAACCCGAATGAGCGGAAAGGACTTATTGAAAGATACTCAGATATGTTTCTCAATCCCAAAACGCCACATAGAGATAAAATTAAACAAGCATTTGAGCTTGCTCAAAAAGATGATTTAGATCTAGGATTTGAGGCGTTTTACAGAAAACGTGCAACTTGCATTTACTAGATATTTAGCCTGATAGGTAGGGTCGGCTGGGCATACTTGAATTGTCCCCCTAAAAACTCCGGAGACAACCCGAATAATCCGATGCAGCGAGAAGAAGCAATCATGGAAAAGAATATTCAAAATAGATTTGTAAATTGAAACTTACAATGCTTGCACTATGCGGATAAATGAAGTACAATCAACATTATTGGATATAAGTAAGAGGGCAAATATGTCAGAAGAGTTGGAGCAGTTTAAAAGTAAATGTTCAAAATTAGTAAAGGATGAAAAGTATAGGGAACTGCTAACTAGCTGTGAAACCAAACTGGAGGAATTGAATAAAACAACACCTGACGATAAAGAATTTCTTGCCTATATTTATTTTGCAATTGGCTATGCAAAAGGAATTGGATTAGAAAACTACGATAATGCAATTGAATACTATAACAAAGTGAATTAAAGCCCGATTTCAAAGTTGCGTATAATAATAGAGGCGCTGCAAAAGATGAACTAGGTAAGTTTCAAGATGCTATTGAAGATTACAATAAGGCTATTGAGTTAAATCCTAATTATGAGGTTATTTATAATGATAGAGGGGTAGCAAAAGCTGAACTAGGTAAGTTTCAAGATGCTATCGAAGAT
>CASGEL010000014.1 GCA_949300485.1 uncultured bacterium | reverse complement strand
CTTGATTTTTTAAATAAAATATATTATAATATATTTAAAATTGTATAATATACACGATAATATATTTTAATCTCATGAAAAAAACATCAATAATACCAATACCTGTTAATAAAGCATTAAAAAAGCTCGGTGCAGATTTAAAAGAAGCCCGTATAAAAAGACGGCTTACAATGGCACTGGTAGAAGAACGTGCAGGAATTACACATATTACCTTAACTAAAGTGGAAAAAGGTGATTCCGGGGTTTCTATGGGAATTTATGCAAAAGTTATGTTTGTACTTGGTTTGATAGATAACCTCTACAATCTTGCAGACCCTGATAGTGATACTGTAGGTAAGATATATGATAAAGATAATCTTCCACAACGAGTCCGTTATAAAAAGGACGAAGGATAAAATTTATGTCAGATAAAAAAGTTTTAGTTTACATAGAATTGAATAATGAAAACCATTTTGTCGGAACTCTCTGGTCTCACTTTAACAGAGGGAAAGAAACGTCTGATTTCGAGTATTCAAAGGAATGGTTAAATAACAATAAAGCATTTTCTTTAGAGCCTGGTTTATTCTTTGGCTCCGGCAAACAGGTAAACCCGAGACAAACGCCATTGTTCGGCTCATTTGGTGACTCCGCACCTGATACCTGGGGCAGAATCCTTATGAGAAGATACGAAAATCAGCTTGCAAAAGAAGAAAACAGAAGTCCGAAAACCCTAAATGAAATTGACTACCTTTTATATGTAAATGACTATGCAAGACAAGGTGCTTTGCGATTCAGAACCGAAGACAGTGAAGAATTTTTGTATCAGGGTAATTTAAAATCTATTCCACCATTAGTTAATTTAGTAAAATTACTTGCAGCAACAGAAAAAGTTATAGCTTCAGAAGAAAAGAATAGCGATTTGCAACTGTTGCTAGCTCCTGGTTCATCTCTGGGCGGAGCCAGACCCAAAGCCAGTGTTATTGATAAAAAAGGGAATTTATGTATTGCGAAATTTCCTAAAAAGGATGACTTTACAAATAACGTCTTATGGGAAGCGGTTGCACTTATGCTCGCTAAAAACTGCGGTTTAAAAGTTCAGGAATGGTCTTTACATAAAGCGGGAACTAAAGATGTCATTGTTTTAAAACGTTTCGACAGAAAAGGCGAACAACGAGTCCCATTCTTATCTGCAATGAGTATGCTTAATGCTGTTGATAACGACAGCCAAACTCACAGTTATATGGAAATTGCAGATGCAATAAGACAATACGGAGCAGCACCGAAAGAGGATTTAACAGAATTGTGGAAAAGAGTTGTATTTTCAATCCTTATTTCAAACACAGATGACCACCTTAGAAACCACGGATTTTTATATGTAAATGAAGGCGGATGGAGGTTATCCCCATTGTATGATGTTAATCCAAGCAATGACAATAAAAATGTTTTAAGCACCTACATAACGGAATATGATAACTCACAAAGTTTGGATTTAGCCTTAGAAGTAAGTGAATATTTTGATATCATGCCTGAAACGGCTAAAAATATTATTACAGATATGAAAAAGCAAACCTCAAAATGGCGGCAGGTTGCTCAAAATATAGGATTATCAAAGTCCGAAATTAATAAAATGGAATGTGCTTTTAAACATAATAAGTAGTACAAATACATGCTCTATGTTTATGGTACCATATATTCAAAATCAAGTGAGGTAAAATGCCTGATACTGCATACGTAAAATATACTATTGGTGATATCCTTGAAAACTTTAAACAACCAATACCATTTGAGCAACCCTTAATTGAAACTATTGCAAATTCACTGGAAGCAGAAGCTACAGAAATTGAAATAGAATTATTTGTTGATGACAGTCAACAACATGTAGAAGATAGCAATATAAACATTGTAAGAAGAATTAATGGCTTTAAAATAACAGATAACGGCAATGGATTTACCCCAGAAAATATTGATTCCTTTACAAAGTTTAAATCCAATTTAAAAAGAAAACTGGGTTGTAAGGGTGTAGGACGTTTTACCTGGTTAAAAGTATATGAAGATATTTTTATAGAAAGTCAAACAGAAGATAGCTATGTGAGTTTCGCTTTTAATAAAAACTTTTCTGTTAATGATATTATGCCAATTAAAAAAAGTTCACAAGACAAACGAACTTCTATAACTTTTTCAAATGTTACAACACAATATAAAAGATTTGCAAAGCCTGAAAATAAAAGAGATAAAGATATTGATGAAAGAACTATTGCAAATTTACAGACGATTAAAGAACTTATTGCAACTCATTTCCTAGTAAAATTCTTTCTTTTACATGAAGAAGAAAAAAGGAACTTTAAAATAATTTTAAAACTTGGTGATGAAAAAACAGTTATATCAAATGACAATATTACTAAATTAAGTAAAAAAGAATTTGATATATTGGATACATTAGATGTGTCTTTAAATCCTAAATACTACCATTTTATATTGTTTTACAACTATTTTGAAAGTAATAGTAAACCAGCGATACAGTCATACTGTGCCGCAGGAAGATTAGTCGCACCATTTACTGATACAGTAAAGATAACATCGTTACCAGTCTCAAACTTAAATTTAAATATGTTATTAACTTCTGAATATTTTGATGAAAGAACAACTGAAGAAAGAAATGATTTTTCTTTTAGTAAGAATGAAGTTAATAGAACTACCGTTAATCCAATCCCACTTAATGAAATCAATGAAAGATTAAAACATGTCATTGATGAAATTTTATTAGAGAAATTCCCTAATCTTAGTCAAAACAATGATAAAATTATTGAAGAATGTATTGAAGAAAGACCCTATTTAGGAAAATATATTAGACTGGATAATACCAAAATAAAAACAAAAGTTAAAGTTTTAAATGATGCAGAAAAAGCCTATAGAAAAGAAAAGATAGAAATAAGAGAAAATTTTGCAAAAATGCTTGAAAACAAAAAATACACAGACAAGGCAATTTTTTTAGAAAATATTAGTAAAGTAAATGATATTTCAGCAAGAGAATTAGCAGAGTATTTTTTATACAGGGAACAAATTATTTTGGGTTTAAATAAACTAATAGAAGACAATTCATCTATTGAAAATGATTTACATGAACTTTTTATGCCTAAAGGCACTATATCTGATTTTGAAAATTCGGAATATTCAAAATATGACAGCAATATCTGGTTGTTAGACGATAAATTTATGCCGTATTTAAAAGCCTATAGTGATATTGAAATTGGCAAAATTAAAGAACAGATAGCACAGAATATGCAAAAAATCACTGGCGAACTTAAAAAACCAGATATGACAATATTTTATAATAATGTGGACTCTATACATAAAGATATCGTAATGGTAGAATTTAAAGCTTTAAATGTTTCAGCGGATAGAAAAATTGCTGCTTATTCTGAAATAAACAGGAACCTCCAATACATTTTAAAGGGTATAGATAATATAAGAACTATGCATGGATACATTATTACAGAACTAGATAATGAGTTTTGTGAGTATCTAGAGGCACAGCCCGGAGTTGAAGCATTATTTACTACCGGCAATGCACCTATGTATTATTATTTTAATGGAAACTTAAAAGATTCCCAAAATAATAAGAAAGGTTGTCATGTTTATATTGTATCAACAAACTCTATATGTAAAGATGCTCAATCTAGGAACAAAATATTTTTAGATATTATAAAAAACAAGTAAGTACATTCAATTTATAATAAATTTTGTAACACTAAATCCAAAATGGTGCATAAATTTCTAAAAGGCTTATTTCTTTGTCAATTCCTTACTTAGAATTTTTATGTAATATTTTCATGCCCCTCTATCGAGTGTTTAGGGACAAATTTTATCTCATAGCCAAATAGTTCTGCAATGTCCATAAGTTCAGTTACTTTAAAAGACGACCTAGCAAGTTTATTTAACAAGTTTGAATCAGAAGCCGAGCGACCGTATTTCTCATTTAACATTCTGGCTAATCTGTAGATAGATGTATGCCGTTCTTGTAAAAAGTCCTTTACAAGCCTCCTAGCCTGTTCTTTTCGTTCATCTGTAGCAATATATTTGGGTGTTTCTGGATTACTCATGTTTACCTCACTTAATCAGTATAACACCATTTTACAAATATCTCACGTTTTCGTAAAGTTTTGTGTCGGAAACATAAAAGACCTATTGACAAATACTAAAAGTCGATACATCATGATAACGTAAGGTATAAAACAAAAGAAAGGGCGAAAACGATGACAGCACAAGTAATTACAACTAATGTTAATTTAGAGGACAACGCAAGAGTTATCAAATCTATTGAAGCAAAAATTGCAGAACTTAAAGAGCTTAGGGATGAAAAAGTTGCAGAAGTTAAAGACATTATGAACAAGGCAAATGTTATGGAGCTTCAAGCAGGTGCATTCACATTTAAGCTAACTGAAATTATACGTAACAATGTTGATACAAAGACTTTAAAAACTAAGTATGCGGAGCTATACAAAACTCTTTTAAAAGTAAGCAGTTACATGAAATTCGATATAGTGTAGGGTTTATCCCTACACTATCAGCAAAGCAGGCAGTTAAAACGAAAGGATATAAAGCAATGGGGCAAAGAACAGCATTTTTAGTTAAGCGGACATATTGGAACGGTAAAGTAAATATAAGGTTAGTTCATCATCAATGGGGTATAGGTCGAGTTATGCACAATCATTTTATTAAAGCATTCCTTGAGATGATAACTAATAATTATTATCCGGCTAAAACACTTAAAGACTTTATGACAATCATTGATGATGAGGATTCACTCTATGAAGAGAAGAATTTTAGAAAAGACAGTAAAAGAATACCGGATATATTTGATAAGAAGGTTATTAAAAGATACTTCTCAAAGACGGATAACAACAACGGCGGAATGATTATTAATATTAAAGAACAGCAATCGGATAAAGAGCCTTGCTCATTAAAGATTGAGGATTTAAAGATAAGCTTTATTGTAGGTGATGAAGAATGCAACTATGACTATGATTTGGACAAATACATAGGTGATAAACCTTTTGAAAGACTCTACACCGGTGAAGAGTATGTAAGAATATCATGCAATGGTGAGTATGCTTATCCGGAATTTATCAGCATGTGGAATGGATTTATTAACCAATATGGAATTAAAGAAGTTTCAGACAGCAAACAGATTGAAAATGAGTTAGTAGCATAGGGGGATTGAATCCCCCTTTATAAAAGAAGGATTTAATGATAATGGCAAAGATTTTTTCACTATATTACAAGTACGGAGATAAAAAAGAACTTATTATACAAGGCAATGACAGAGATACTATTTATGCAGAGTTAAGAAAACGAGCATTAAAAGCCCTAAATAACGGTCGAGAAATATTTTTCTATAACCACGGCTTCCATTTAAGTGAATATTGCACAACTGGTTATTACATAAGAGCAAAGAAAGTGAATTGATTTATGGGAAAAATATTTGCATACATTAGAGTGTCAACACGTGAGCAAAAGGAAGATAGGCAACTAGACAGCCTTAGAGGATTAAAAGTTGATGAAATTATAATTGAAAAGGCTTCGGGGAAAAATTTTGTAGGTCGTGAAAAGTATCAGCAAATGAAAGCACAATTAAGAGCCGGAGACCTTGTTATAGTGCATTCAATTGATAGATTTGGCAGGAATTATAAACAGATATGCAATGAATGGGAAGCCATTGTTAATATGGGCGTTGATATACAGGTTCTTGACATGCCTGTTTTAAATACCCGAGATAATCAAAACGGATTAACAGGCAGATTAATTACAGATATTATCCTTAAATTACTTGGCTATGTTGCAGAGCGAGAGAGAATGAATATTAAAACAAGACAGTCAGAAGGCATTGCATCTGCTAAACAAAGAGGGGTGAAATTTGGCAGACCTAAAGCAGAAATTCCGAAAGATTTTATAAGAGCGTATGAACTTTATTCACAAGGATTGATTAAACTTAAGGACGTTATGTCCATGTGCAATATTGCTAAAAGTACGTTTTATAAGTATTCAGAGTCCATAAAAGGTTAAGTGTGTTTTGTGTACCTTTTGCAATAAAAATTACCCCCGAAAAATTAATGATTTAAGCAGAATAAAAACAGTCCACGAAAAGTGTACTTTTCATAGAATATATCTATTTACTTCTAAACGTTACGGTATCAGTATAGGTTTCAGTTTGCAGATTTGGAAGATACATCACTGTATAATTTTGCCTGTTATCTAGGAACTTTAATACTGCATTGTCAAAGGAAGTATTACCTGAACTTTCAACTAATTCATAGTTTCTTAACCGTCCCATTTTATCTACTGTGTATCTTACTTTTGCTTTTAAGTTTTGATTCTTTGCGTGGTATGAAAAACCGTCCATCAGGGCTGAACGCAAGTTAAACAAAAACTTTTCCTGCTCCATTCTTTTTAATTCTGATTTTTTAATAAGACGTTCAACAACAGAAACAGCAGGACCTCCGCCTATACCTTTCATAAGATTGTGAGATGGAAATGTTGTATCAAGGATTTTATTTTCCCATTTTACCTGACGACGTCCCATGTAATCTCTTATATACACATTTTTGACAGAGCCGTCTGGCATAATTTCAACATCTACTCTGACAGGATAGTTTAGTAAATAATCATCTGAAAAGCCCAGCACTTCTATCATTTGATTAACAACTTTTTCACAGTAGTCTGTGTATGGGCTTGCTGATACGGGCAAACCTAAGCAAATAATTAAAGTTATTACTAAGAAATATTTTTTATAATTCAAACTTCAATCCTTTCTTGATTAATAAAGTATTATTTAATCATCACTGAATGCTGCAAAATACAATAATATTAGTCCGATTAATAGTTCCATTATTAAATCCTTTCTAGGTGATATTTAATTTTAGAATATTGATGCGTCAGATTTGGACTTATTCCATATTTACGTATTCTTCTTTTTCCATTTTTGTATTCCAGCCGCCTACAACAAGTTCTTTATGCTTGCTTATCCCTGTGTATGATAAACTTGTATCCTCATAGCGTTTGAAAGCAAATACAGCTGAATTCATTTTTGATTCGTTAAAAATTCCGATACTTACAAGAAGTTCAAAATCAGGGATAGTTAAACCTGTAACTTTTTTAAACAACTCCGGTTCAAGTTTTTGGATAACATCCATAAGAGTTTGTTCTCTGTAGTCTGTTAAGTACATAAATACAGGAATTCTGGTTGCAAATTTAAGAAGTTTTTCTTGAATTTCCTTACGTTTTGATTTAATCTCTTTTTCTTGCTCGGTGAGTTCTTTCTTTTCCTGTTTAGAAAGAGATTCTTTTCTCTCCTGCTTAACTTTTTTTAGTGCTTCTGATTTATTTATCAGTGTTGATAACTCTTTATTCAGATTTCTAAACCCTTCAATACGTGATAGAGCTTCCATTGCTTTTTCATTTTCCAATAATTTTGTTAAAGTAGGGATATCAACATTAACTAAAGATGCACTTTCCCATCTGCGTGCAAGCATTGAAGAACCAGTTCCCACAACAACTAAATCTAATAAGTCATTTGCGTTTATTATATCCATGTGAGAGCCGTCATAGCAGAGCACTGGCAAGAAATTTATACAATCTTGAACTTTTTGTTCAGGGGCTTCATTTATATTTGTATTAAGATTCATACTATACTCTGAAATTCTGGACAATGCTCTGTCAGGTGCAAAATCAAATACATAACAGGTTTCTTTTATAATTGCTTTTGCGTTAGGATTTAGTCCGTCAGGATTTTTGACTGTCCACGGAGATTGAACTCTGAAGGCTGATTGAAAATATGTTTCAGGGCTTGATGTATCTCTTAGCATAAATATTCCGCCCCATTCCGGCACTGTTACACCTGTTGTAAGTTTCCCGCAGGAAAGTGTTATTGTTTTTGTCGAAAAACCATCCTTAATTGCTTCTCTTACAGGTTTTAATGCATCAACACCCATACCGGCTTCAGCTCCTGCACAGACAATAACTTTGTATTCTTTATAAAACGGATGATTTTTAAGAAGGTTGCCCATAGCTTTGCTGCTTGCAACTGAGGGCAGAAACCAGAATGTGTGATTTAAGGCATTTAAAAGTCTTATATCCGAATACGGCATAGGCGGTTTTTTACCTGTTTTAAGCTCATCAATAGCTGTTGGTTTATACTGCCCTCTGATTAAATTCAACCAATTTACAACTTCTTTTTCATATTTAAATTTGCATTCTCCGTTTACATCAGAGGCTGAGAAAAATTCGTTCAAACTAAATTCGTCAAATTCTCCGTCAAGTGCAATCTGTTTAATCTCATCTGGCATTTTATAGGTCATCATAACCATTTTAGGAAGTTCTGCGTAAGGATTTATTCCGTCTTTATCATCCCAGTTTTCTTTTTCACGTTGTTCGTCTATATATGTCCAGTTAAAAATCTGGTCTTCCATAAACTCACCGTGCTTTAAGGCTCTAAATGGAGTTCCTGAAAGATAGAGATAAGCACCTGTTGTTAATGGCATTTGTGCTTCGTCGTAATAGTCAAGCCCTTCTCCGTCCTGTTTTGACTGCTCTTTTTTGTCTTCTGCGTTATACAGGTCTTTTGCGGAATCTCTCCAGGCTCCAAAATGATATTCATCAAGGATTATGCAATCCCAGTTTATAAGGTGGATTTCTTCATTGCGGGGTTTAATACCACCTGCATCTGTTTTTTGCAGGACATCCTGAAAACTTGCAAACCACACATATGGTTTTGTGTGGTCGATTTCGTCATAACTTAAACCTGTTCTTGATACAAACTGCCAGTCTTTAAAATCTACATGGGATTTCAAATCTTCTTCCCACGAGTTTTGAACAGCAGGTTTAAAGGTTAAGACAAGAACTTTTTTCCAGTTCATTTCTTTTGCAAGCTGGTAACTTGTAAAGGTTTTTCCGAATCTCATTTTAGCATTCCATAGAAAGTGCGGAGTTTTGCCTTCTTTTTCGTAAGGATATTTTCGGAAGTATTCGCTTGTAATCTTAACTGCACGTTCCTGCTCAGGACGCATTTTAAAAGTGGCAATACGTTTGGTTATATCTGTTTTATGATTCTTAACTGCAAAGATAGCTTCTTTAACTTCATCTAAGGTGCATTCAAACCATTCGGAGTTAGGGAATCTGTAATATCTTGCACGCTCAAGAACTTTATGGACATCAAAATCAGTAAAATATGTACCGTCATTTCTTATGGCAACTTCGTCCAGTAGTATTTCATAAGGGTTGTCAATGGGTTTGTTTGTTCCGAACTGTTCAGATATTCTTTCATGAGCGGATTTTGTTGTGAACCCGACTTTAATTAAGCCGCTGCCTCTGCGTTTGTTTTTCCACGGAGTATTTTTAAACTGCGGTTCGGTGTATGCGTATATTCGAGGAATTTTGTTGCTGTTAAGAATGTCTGCCATAAATTTTCCTTATATTTTGTTGTCATTCTGAACTTGTTTCAGAATCTTTGTAAATAATAGCCCCTGAACTAAATTCAGGGTGACGTATTTTATTACTCCATTGGTCTAATCATAGACTCAATAAAATCAATTTCTTCCTGAGTTAGCCCGTATTTTTTATAAAGTTTTTCATCCGTCCATTCTTCGTTGAAGTTTTGAAGGGGGACAAATTGAAAAGAATTTTTTGTAATATGTATTGAGGATAAGGTTTGTAACATTAAAAAACGTACGAAATTTGTTTTAATGTATGATACTAAGTTGTTTGCCATCTTTTCGTCTTCAAATACATTAATTATAAGGTATGTTTCAGTGCAAACTTCATTACTTTTTAATATCATTGGCGATGATATAATTTGATATTTTCCATCAGAACCTGGTTTATTTCCTCCAGACATAGCATACGTAATAACAACCTTAAACAGCTTTAATATATTTTCTTTATCATTAATTTTAGTTTTTTCGATATATGACTTCCCTTCACTAGAAAAAAGCAAACAGTCATTATCTTTTTTATCTTTATGTCCTCTTTCATTACTTGGTAATGAAAAACTATTTCTTGAATGTACTACATCATTCATAAATTTATTTGATGAAATAAGTACTTTATTTAAAATAGATATTGCATCATTATCTCTTACAAACGTATCGAATTCTGAGAGAAATCTAGTTTGTGGGGTATTCTTTTCTCCATTTTTTATATTTGTAATAAGACACTTTCCATCATAATCTTTATCCCACAGAAAATAGCAAACACCTCCAGCAATATTCACTCCTGGAAAACATTCTGAAGAATTTACATAATCAACTAATGCTTTTATTCTTTTATCATTTAGCATTTCATCCCTAAAACTGTCTAAGCCTTTTCCTCCTGAATACCAGCGGGCAGGTATAATCATTGTGATATATCGTGGATTTAATTTTTTAGCCTGTTGTATAAACAGGTGATACAGGGGACGTGCACTAGCTTGTGCACCCCCATCACTCAACTGATACGGCGGATTGCCGATTATGACATCAAATTTCATCTCCTTTAACCTCTTAAACAAGGCGGAGTTTCGCTGTTCGTCGGTATGAATAAAGGAGTAGGCGTGTGTTTCAAGCTCCTCTCCTCTGTCATACTCGGATTTAGAAGCTCCGCACATCATACACTTATCTTTTAACCACAAATGGTAAGTTCTTTTATACTCAATATTCCCTTCCGGATTGTCAAAATGTACAACGGAATATTCTCCGCTTGCATCTTTTGAACAGTAAACCGACCGCCTTGAAAGTAATGCTGTCAATTCTGTTATAGCCAATCCAAAAAGCTGATTTTTAAATATGTGGTCTAATCTCTTTTCTAAATCAGGGATTTTATCAGTAAGACCCTCAATTAACCTTTTTGCAATTTCTCTTAAGAATACTCCGGATTTTGAACAAGGGTCCAAAAACTTTGTATCAGGGCTTTTGAATAACTCCTGCGGCAATGTATCCAGCATTTCATTAACAACTCTCGGTGGTGTAAAAACTTCGTCAGAAGATAAATGAGAAATACAATCCAAAATATCAGGTTTATGTAACTCTTGCAAAAAACTCATCAGCAGCCCTCCGGTAAATTTCTGTAGAACACTGCCGGATAAGTTTTTACAGGCTGTGGAATAAATACATCCTCTCCCTTTTCATTTTGCAAAGCAGCAAAAAGCGGAGTATTCATAATCTCTGCCTGCTGATTCATTTGGGCAAAAGAATACTCTTCACGTTTAATCTGGTACCCTATAAGTGTCCACTGGGTAAAAATAATTTTATCAATTCCGTTAAGACTGTCTCCCTGCAAAATATTTTTAGAGAGAACAAATTTCATTATGTTTTGAAAAGTTTCATCAGGAAGTTTTTTCAGAGATTTTTTATAACAATCACAGGCAATCTCAAACATCCGCTCCTGTGATTCCTTGATATTATCCTCTAACAGGTCAATGCCATAAATACTACCAAGAGCAGAAAGCATTTGAACTTCAAAGTCAGCTTCTTTTGTCCTGTATCTGTCTGCAACAGTTTTAAGTTTCCTTTCCAGTATTGCTGTCAGAAAGTTACCGGTTCCGCAGGCAGGCTCTAAAAAGCGGCTGTCAATGCGTTCAGACTCATTCTTAACAAGGTCAAGCATTGCTTCAACTTCCCGTCTTGCAGTTAAGACTTCCCCGTGATTTCTAACCCTTTCCGCACTTTTGACCTGAACTTCTTTTTCCAATACCGGTGCCATAAAATTCCTTAATTTTATGCACCCAAATATTTATCTCGGACTATACCTTTGGAAAATATTTAAAAATTATTAATTTAATTTAACAGTCATATTATTTAACATTAATTTTATGCACCATTGACATAATTGTCTTTTCAAACTACTATTAAACTGTGGTAGTATATGCACTCGTTTAAATATTTGGGTGCATATATTTTTGGTGCATTAGAGTTCAAAATTATAGTATGAGTTATCTATCTCATCTTGAGCAATACCGATATATCTTAAAGTAATTGCCGGAGATGAATGGTTCAAAATTTTTTGTAACAGAGCAACGTCATTGAACTTTTTATAAAAATGGTATCCAAAGCTCTTCCTCATCGAATGCGTTCCTATATTAGCAGAAATTCCCAGTTGTTCGCACGCTTCATTCAAGAACCTGTACACCTGCGACCTGTGCAGCCTGTGATGTTTCTTGCCAACAAACAAAGGAGTTTCATCTCCAATAGCATACAAATTTTCCCGTTCTTTCAGGTAATCTTTAATCAAAGCCTTTAATTTTGAATTTAACGGAAATCTCTTATACTTACCAGTTTTCTTTTCTCGTATTTCAACATAATTTTTGTCCTTCACATCTTCAACATTTAACCCCAGAATATCCGACACCCTTAATCCTGTATTAATTCCAAAAGCAAAGATAAGCCGATTACGTTTGCTGTGTTTCTCCAGAAACTTTTCTACTGCCTCAATATCCTTTTTACTTTTGATAGGTTCTACTAAATTTTTCATTCCAACTCTTCCTTTCTGCACCATACTCCAACTGCCGGTGCAAAAAAGAATGTAAAGAATTAAAATTCTTCATACAAGCGACCTCTATTATTGAGGTCTGAGTATCAACTGTCATCCCAGATTGGAACAGGGTATATCAGCAAAATCTGCTTCAGGCTGTTACAGTATGCTTTGCAAAGACTTACAACGTTATTTAACAGAATAAAAAAGCTTGGCCATGACTTTTTTACCATGCCTGTAACGCTGTTATACTGCAACATATTATCCTGTACCGGTTCAGTATTGGGGGCTTCGGATAATGAGCTATTGAACTCCAGACTGGATTCTATTGCCGCTATCAACTCATTAAACAAATCATTTTCACTTACATATTGTTTGCTTTTAGTTACAAGGTTACTAAAATTTCTCTCCAGATTCTTGTCTATATGTATAAATTCCTTGAAAATATTTTTGTACTTATATATATTGCCTGAGTTTATCAGAAATTCAGCAGCAAACTTAGTGTAAGAATCAGAAGTTTCCTCTGTTACATTTTCAGTAAACTGACTAAATATGTACTTATTCAGGTGCTCAATCAGATAATTTTCAATTATGCGATTAAATGCCTGCCAATTGATGGCACGTACAATCCTGTTGGATGTAACTCTATTATTAACCCTTATGCTTCCAAAGCGGGTTACCAGATTTCGTAAAGCATTTGTGCCTTTTAATTCAACCTCAATCCGTAAAAGGTTTATTCTCCTGAGGTCAACAGTATGTTCATTTCTGTTATAGGCTTCACCCAGTATATTAATTTCATCCTCACTCAGTGGCTCATTTAGATGAACAATAGATACGTTATGTTTGTCAATATACTCCTGCCTTTTATCATAGAACTTTATTAAGTGTCTTTCTGTGTAATTCTTTGCACTTTTCTTGATTTTTGCAGGTGCAAGGTATAAACTTTTATTATTAAGGCTTGTTGAATGCATATTGGGTACGAGGTACCTGTATTTTAAACCACCTAAAAATTGTATATAATTCTGAATAGGTCTTGGCATAACAACATCAATTGCGATATGAATACCTGTACACCAGAAACGGTTTTGTTCGGTTAAGAATGTATTATTTAATGCATCACGAAATAGCAATTGACAGGGTCTTTGAAGATTATGTTGTTGTTCATTTCCCCTTTTCAGTCTTGTAGGAGTGATGTCTATAAATGAAAACTTACCTTTGGTAAATTTTAAAGCTCCATAAAATTGTTCCTTTGCAGAGGCTTCAATATCTTCAAGTGTTTGAAGGTCTATGCTTAACCTCTCACAACAAAAGCGTAATTTATCCACCTTTGTACAAAGTAGAGATTTTGCCGTAACAACAGGTTTATTAATCATAATACTTTACCTTCGGATACTCTCACTGAATCTGCCCAATCCCAGTATTTATACAAGGTTAATAATCTTGATTTTGTAGGATGTTCCTTTACATAATTTCTTGTATCAGTGATTAATGCCCGAATTTCAGCCTTTTGTTTAGTTGCATTTCTATTAAAATTATTATTAAGTATTTCAGATATTTCAGTATCATCAAGGTTGTATAACTCGCTTATAATAATACTTTTCTGTATACTATTAGTTTTACCCATAAGGAAAGCAATCACTCTTGTTGTATAGTCAGGCTCTATCGACCTAAACTCCGTCTTGGATTCTTCAGTATGTCGGATTATTTTGAAGAAGCATTTTGCAGCAATGGTAAATAATTCATGTTCAGCATAAAGAAGTGTATGAGCATATTCAGTGAAACCTTCAGGGATAAGGTTCATTAAGTTACCGACTCCGTACACAGACAGATATATTGTCATATTCCGACCGCTGCCATATATTTTAAAAGAAATAGGGTGTTTACCATTGTTGTCAGTTCTCTTCTGGTACTCTCTTTTGATAGATGTTACAACTTCATCATAGTAAAAATCAGGAATATTAAAGTTTGCACTGTCATTACGGTAAGTAAAGGTTATACTAGGAGTATTTACATTAGTTGTTATCAACAGGTTCTTTTTGTCTGTTGTTAGCTGTGATAACTCTGCATACAATTCACTGAAATAAAATCCATTTAAAGTGTAATTGCATTCAATACCCAGCTCTGTCATTGGTAATCCTACACTCAAGAAAAAATTCTGTATAAATTCAATTACATCATTTTTTCTTAATACTGGTTCTACACTGCTGAATACGATATTTAACAAGATAAAATGAGCAATAGCATAACAATAAGAAATGGCTTCAACAAATGTTTCTTCAAGATTATGTCTCAGATAAGCATCCGTATTAAAGTTAAATAGTATATTACTGGGTGCATCTACTGACTTATCATCATCAACTTCATATTTACCCTCTACATGTTTATAAGGTCTAACCTTAAGAAGTTTCCAGGCTGTTTCTTGTGATTGGTGAAGCTTAAACTTCTCTACTTCTCTTAATATATGTTTCAGTAAAAACCAGTAAAAGTTCCCCTGCTGTTCTTCATTTAAGACTTTATACTTTAATCCTTTAGCAATCTCATTCAGATTGTTTTCAAGTATATTTAATAGTCTCTCATTAACTATAAGAATGTTCGGGTACTTATCACTATACATGTTCTCAATACTGTTATGTAATGCTTCAACTAACGGTTCATAGTCAATATTATATCTGTTACAGTACTCTGTTATAAGTATCTCCAAGTGCTCAATACTAACACAGTATGATAGTTGTTTTACAGTACTCTTATCTTCTTTTATTAGAGGTCTCATCTTCTGTTCTCCTTTCTTCTCTGAGAATATAATCCATTGTGTTTTTATTGGTGTATTGGTTGAAACTGTATGTGAATGTAGTAGAGTGCATCTATTATATGGACAGGGGTGGCTAGACTACCCCCCCCCGAGATACAACTTTAATTTTACTTGGATATTCTAATTTATAATCTGTTTGTACTGGTGGACAACCTCGTTCATACCAATTCCTTTTACTCATCCAACCTTTTGTATATTTTCCTACACGAGCATTAAATTCAATTATATCTCCACTATTTAGATTTAACATTTCAAATAATTTTCCACATGTAAACCATAAATGGTCTGTAATAATTTCATCAGTATCCAAAAGTTTGATATTTTTTAATAGTATCGTTTTTTCTGAACCCAAATATCCGTTTTTTTCTCCGAATCGCACAAAAGTTGCAGTATACCTGTATCGCTGTTTTCTTCCAATACTTTGTAATTTTGTTCTTGTCATTTATTTTTCCTTTCTATTCTTTCTGTCCCATATTTATCTAAAGAGTTAAACGCATTTTTAATACTTGCATTACTGTTATGTGTGTAACGCAAGGTCGTTTTTACGTCAGCATGGTCAAGTATTTCTTGAATAGTTATAATATCAACACCGGCTTCATTCAGTCGTGATGCGGTTGTATGCCTTAGCTTATGAAATGTAATATATGGAATACCTGCCCGTTCGACAGCTCGTTTAAAGGTAGTTTTAACATCTTTATACCGAGTACCGGTTTCTGGCGAGGTAAAAACATATTCACTTAACCTTTTTTGCTTAGCCAGAACATTCTTTAAAGTTGTTGTCATAGGAAGTTTACGGGGCTTACCGTTTTTGGTATTTCTCAAAATTAAATAATTTTCATTGAAGAAAATATCTTCCCATTTTAACGATAATATTTCATTTTGCCTTCCTCCGGTGTGTAATGCAGTTATAATAATTGCCTGCATTGTTTGATTGCAAACTTTTAGTAATAACTTTTCTTCTTCCTTTGTCAGGTATCGTTCTGGAGGATTTTCTATCCGTAAATCTTTAACAGTACTGCACGGATTTACTGATAATTTCTTATTATCTACACCTAATGAGAAAATTCGCCGTATAATGTCGAGTTCTCTATTTATACTTGAATTCTTTACCTGATTTAAGCGGGAAGTAATATATCGTTCAACATCAGATGAGGTTATTTGTTCTACATTTTTGTTGCCAATCAATTTGTAAAATTTGTCTATAACATAATCAAATTCATTGGGCCTGGTATAATGAGCTTTGCGATACTCTTTGTAATCAGCTATCAACTCATCTAAATGATAGTCCTTTTTGTGTGTAATGTCATATCCGTCTTTTACAAGTCCTGCTTTATGTACAATTTCAAGTTGTGTTACCTCATCTTTAGATAAACCTTTAAATGTTCTACTGTGCCTTTTGCCTTTATACATAAAATTGTAGCCGTAATAGCCGTTTTTGTGTTTAAATACGCCCATAAACAGTACCTTATGCAACTTCCTCTTTAGAAAAGATAAATTCAATTAATGCTTCTTCCTTGAATAGATATTTTCTACCTACTCTTCCACAGACATGTTTTGGAAAATATCCTTTCTGTGCCAGCTTTTGTAAAGTTCGCTTGTCTATTCTTAGTAATTTTGAGGCTTCTTCAGTAGTAAAAATGTTCATTATTTATCCTTTCTAGATATTATTACTATCTAAAATGATTATACATATATTTATATCGTTTGTCAACTTTTTAGTGTATAATACTCTCAATAGAGGTTATATTGCATTTTAGCCCTTTTAGTGGTACTCTTTAACTAAAGAGGTTAAAAGTTTATGAAACAAAGTAAAAAAATTTCTAAAGAAGATATGCAACTTATATTAAAAAACATCAGTGAACTTATAAGAACATCAAGGCAGGACAAAGGTTGGTCAATGGCTAATCTTGCTAATAAATCAGGAATTAGTTCAAGTCTTATTTCGGATTTAGAGAACAATAAAGGCAAAGTTCCTAATATTTTTACACTGATAGCAATAGCCAGAGCATTAGAAATCCCTGATGAAACATTTATTGCTTCTATATGGAATAATGTATCGCCAGCATGTAACAAAATAAAGCCAGAGGATAAAATAAGAACAGCTTTATCCGAATACGGAGTACCGAATGTAGCGATAACAAATATTATGCTATATGCAAAAATATTGGCTAGGCTGGCTAATTACGTAGAAATATATCATTTACAAGAACGTATCTATAGATTTGAAATGACGCAAGGTACTGGAAAAGAAAAAATTGTACCACTTCCAGAATTAAAAGAAGCAGAACAAGCACTTTTAAATCTACCTTTTGAAATATTCAACAAAAATGAAAATTAAACGTGCTTTAACGAACTTCAATACGATTACATAATAATTACATAATGGTAATAAAAAAGAGTTTCAGGGAATTCCTGAAACTCTTTTAAAATAAATGGTCGGGATGACACGATTTGAACGTGCGACCCCCTCGTCCCAAGCGAGGTGCGCTACCAAGCTGCGCTACATCCCGTAGGGGTAAAATAATGCTTTTGCATTATTTTTGACCTATTTCTAGCCACGTAATTTATTCTATGGCAAACATTTTTCAAAGTCAAGGAGTTTGTCAGTATTTTTATTTTGTAACTTTTACATTGTTAATATTTGAGATTTTAAAATAGATTATGTTACAATTAATTGTACTTATGGTTAGGCTTATAAATAAAAATAATATTGGGCAGGTTACAAATCTTGCATATTCTATAATGAAGATGCAAGAGTTATTTACTTATATTGTAGAGTTTAACAATCCGGGAATATTCCCATGTATCTATGTTATGTGGCATGAAAATCAATTTTGTTTACATGGAATAAGGGATAGAAATAATATAAATATTTTAATAAGTAATTCTTTGGATGGTGAAATTATTGCAAGAGTATGTGAAAAATGGGGGTTTAAGACCTGCAGAGGATCTTCAAAACGTAAAGGTTCAGTTTCCGGAACTTTAAAAATGATTTCAAAATTAAAAGATGGGGAAAATATTGCGATTATGGTTGATGGTCCAAGGGGTCCTTTGCATAAGGTTAAATCTGGTGCAATTGTGTTAGCAAGGGAGGCGAAGGTTCCGATTATTCCTGTCCATTGGTATTCTCCGAATTTTACATTTGTAAAATTTCCATCTTGGGATAAAATGACTTGCCCTATCGGTCCATGCTGGTTAATAAATTTATATGGAAATCCTATTTATGCAGAAGGTAAATCTGATAAACAAATAGCCAAAGAAATAAAAGAATCATTGATGAATCTCCAACAATCTGCTCCTGGAAAGTATAAAGAGGCTCAAAATTTAAAATTATGGAAAAAAAGAAAGTAAACATTTCTATGTTGCAGATGTCATCTATTATTGGTGATGTCAGCGCAAATATTGATAAAGTTGAAAAGATTATTTCTGCAGGTTTGAAAGGACAAACTGATGTTCTTGTGCTTCCTGAAGTTTGGACTGTAGGTTGGTCTTGTTCGCATTTTCGTGAAACTGCTCAGAATTTATATAACGGTTCTGTTTCAGCTTTTTTATCTGAAATTGCAAGAACTTATAATACTAATATAATTGGCGGAAGTTATATAACTAAGCAAGATGACAATTATTACAATACGTGTCCTGTGTTTGACAGAAATGGAAATCTGGTTGCGGCATATTCAAAATTGCACTTATACTCATATTATGGGTGTGACGAAGATAAATATGTTTCTTCCGGAACGACTCCTGTAATGGTAAATTTAGATGGCATAAAGTATGGTTTGAGTATATGTTATGATATAAGATTTCCTGAATTATACAGAGCTTATACTAAAGCTGGAGCTGATATTTTGGTTAATTGTGCGGCATGGGGTTCTAATAAACCTGTACCTTGGGAAATGATGACAAAATCAAGAGCTATTGAAAATCAGTGTTATATGTTGGCTTTAACTCAGTCCGGATATATTGAAAACGGCGAGTATAATCTCGGTCAATCAAGAATTATAGACTATAAAGGCGAAGAAGTCTCTTCCATGATGGATGGAGAAGGTATTTTTAGTGCTGACATTTATCTTGATTTGATGTATGATTTTAGAGAAAAATCTCCTACATTAAATGATGTTAAGGATAACTATGAGGTGAAAATTTTATGCGCAAAATTTTAATTCTATTGGTTTCATTAATATTTACTATTACTTCTGCTTATGCGGAATCTATTAACAGAACCTTAAATTCTTTGGGTGTAGATAAAGATACTGTTTCTGTTTCAATAAAAAATATTGAAAATGGAAATGTATTATTTCAGTTAAATGAAAAAACTCAACGTACTCCAGCCTCTACATTGAAAGTTATTACAACTGCAGCTGCTGTAGATACTCTTGGAGAGGATTATAAGTTTTCAACAAAATTGTATAAGAGTACAAATAATGATTTGTATATAAAACTTTCAGGTGATCCTTTGTTAACGTCTGATGATTTAGGTTTATTAATAGATGGTGCTGTAGCAAAAAATATTATTCCTAAAAATATTTATATTGATGATAGTATCTTAGATAATGTTGAATGGGGTAAAGATTGGCTTGAAGAAGATGAATTGAGTTCTTATATTCCAAAGTTTAGTGCTTATAATATTAATAATAATTTGTTAAAAATTGAAATATCTCCGGCTTCAAATTTAGTACCTGCAAATATAAAAATAAAACCTTTTTATCCAATATCATTAATGAATCTTGTAGAAACAGATATTCATATGCAAAACAGTGTTAAAGTAGAAAAAGCTGATTCTGCAATTCCTAATATGCTTAAAATTTCTGGAGTAGTGTCTAAAGTTTGTAATATAACTATTCCTGTTTCTAATCCAAAAATGAATTTTATTTTACGTTTGGAGGAAGTTATAAGAAATAAGAAGTTTGAATATTTTAATCCGGTTCAGATGGCAAAATTACCTAAAGATAATGTTTATCTAGTAGCGCAGGTTGATCATAGTATTGATTTGATAGTAGATTCTATTTTGAAAAATAGTAGTAATTTAGCTTCTGAAACCTTATTTAAGGTCGCTGGAGCAGTTTGGGCAAATTCAACTGGTACATTTGAAAATTCTATGGGAATGCTATATGCATATTTGAAAAAATTTGATATTGATGATAAAAACATACAGGTTGTTGATGCAAGCGGTGTATCTTCTAACAATTTAGTTACAGCAGATTTTATGACAGATTTTCTTGTTATGAAATCTAAATCTGATAATTTTGAAGATTACAAATTGTTATTCCCGGCTCCTGGAACCGGAACTTTGAAAAATAGAATGCTTTATTTTAAAGATAATTTAAGAGCAAAAACAGGTACATTGACAGGCTCCAGTGCATTAGCTGGCTATATTGTTTCTCGTAGGGGAAAAGTTTATGCTTTTGATATAATGATAAGTGATCCAGAAACATCTTCTGCGGATAAGAAAAATATAGAAGAACAAATTTTGCGTAATGTATATGTAAATAATTAAAAGTAGAATAAGGACATAAATTATGTATGAACCGGAAGTCACAGTTATAGTAACAACATCTAATATAGTAGATAATAACCAGTCGGATGATTTTACATTATTGGTAAATCTGCTGGAAAAACAGACTTATCCATACGTAGATCTTTTAGTTATGGATAATGCCTCAACTGATGGCACTCAAGTTCTATTAAAAGAATATAAAAATTCAGGATATTTAAATTTTCATTCAGAGCAAGATAGAGGAAAATTTGATGCTTATAATAAAGGAGCCTTAAGAGCTAAGGGTAAATATATATCTTTTTTAAGCTGTGATGATTTTTATCATGACATAACAGCGATTGCTGATATTGTAAATCTTATGGAAGAGGAGAATGCGGATTTTTGTTTCTTTCCGTCATATTGCTGTCATCCGGAAGGGTATGTTTTTCAATTTACACCTGCAATGTTAAATGCTTTTCAAGTTATGCCTTGTCCTAGACAAGCCATGTTTTTTAAGCGTTCAGCGTTAGAGGAGTTAAATTTTTTTGATGAGAAGTTTAAACTCTTAGCTGATTATGATTTAATTATACGCTTGCTTCTAGGTGGGTATAAAGGGGTTTTGTTTGAGCCTATTGCAGTAACTTGTAAGGTTGGAGAACAGGTTACGAAACACTCTATGCAAGTAGAAGCAGAATGTAGTCATATATTTTATAAAAACTATAAAGCATTCTATCCGATGACAAATGAGGTTATAGATAGACTTGTAAAAATTTCAGAAGTGCCAAAGCCGTTATTGGATAAACTTGTTACAACATTTCCTCCGGAAGATAAAGATTTATTCTATGAAAGGTACCAGCAAATGTATGACTTAAGGGTTGAGGCCGTAAAAAATCTTAGAGAACAGGAACGCAGAAGCAGATAGCTTTGTAAAATATTTGCAAAAAATCTTTTCAAGTTTATAATTAATTTAGGATACTATCAGGTTAAGAAAGTTAGGGAAAATATGAAAGAGCAAAAAATAGCAGTTTTAGGTTGCGGATTATGGGGTCGAAATATTGTTCGAAATTTCTATAATTTAAATGCTTTAGGTATGGTTTGTGACTTGGATGAAGAAAATCTTGCAAAGGTAAGAGAACAATATCCGGGTATTCCTACGACAAAGGACTTTCATGATATTTTAAACAGTAAAGAAATTACAGGTGTTGTTGTAGTTACCCCGAGTCATACACATTATAAATTCGTGAAAGCAATGCTTGAAGCAGGAAAGCACGTATATGTTGAAAAACCTATTTCTACAGTTGCTCAAGAAGCAAGAGATTTGACAGATTTA
Source organism: uncultured bacterium (assembly GCA_949300485.1). Taxonomy (GTDB): domain Bacteria; phylum Cyanobacteriota; class Vampirovibrionia; order Gastranaerophilales; family Gastranaerophilaceae; genus Zag111. The sequence continues at coordinate 63,762 of CASGEL010000014.1, read as the reverse complement.
GCAGACAGTAAAGGTTTAGTTTTAATGGTAGGACATCTGCTTTTATATCATCCTGCTGTTAACAGATTAAAAATGCTTGTAGAAGATGGCGTTTTGGGTGATATTGTTTATGCTCAAAGCGACAGATTAAATATAAATTATTTTAAAAATGATCGTAGTGTAATGTGGGATTTGGCGCCACATGATGTTTCTATGATTAGTTATGTCTTAGGTAAAAATCCTAAACGTGTAATATCTGCTATCGGTTGTTCTTCTGACGGTAATGATATTATGGATATTACTCATATAGGTATATTGATGGAAGGCGGAGCGATTGCTCATATTACAGACAGCTGGATTACTCCGAGAAAACATGTTCAGCTTCTTGTTAGAGGAACAAAGGCTACTGCAATATTGGACGATACTGTTCCTGAACATAAGTTAACAATTTATGATAATTATAAGGCTGGGACAATTGAAAATGTTCAGTTGGATTATTTAGAAATAGAACCGTTAAAATTAGAGTGCCAACATTTTATCAGTTGTTGTGAAACAGGTAAAAAAGCAAGGTCTGACGGCGAAAATGGTTTTATCGTAGTAAGTATTTTAGAAGAGGCTGAAAAAATTATGCTTGGAGATAGAGCTAAAAATTTAGATAATGTTGATTTTGCCCTATCAAGATCTAAAAAAATATAGTTTTGTAAAAGAGGTTATTTATGGCAAATTTTATTTCAATATTTAGAATATTTGTTGCATTACTTGCAGTATTTTTATTATTTATCCCGACTACTTTGACTTATGCTATATCTTTTGTTTTAACAATTATAGCGTTTTCGTTGGATGGACTGGATGGTTATGTTGCAAGAAAGTTCAATGAGGAATCTGAATTTGGTTCAGTATTAGACATTATGGGTGATAGAATTGTAGAAGTATCGTTTTGGGTAGCTTTTGCTGTTCTTGGTTACTTGGCTGGTGAAAATCAGGCATTAAATGCAATGTTTCCTATTGTTTGTGTAGCAAGAGCATTTACTACTGACGGTATAAGAAGTGTAGCTTTATCAAAAGGCTTTACTGCTTTTGGGGATAAGACAATGCAGTCTACACCGCTTGGTAAGTTCATATGTGCTTCACGTTTTATGAGAATTTCTTATGCTGTAGCAAAAGTAATGGCATTTATAATTATTATTCTTGCAAATACTCCGGGAATGGAAGTTTATAGCTGGACACCTGCGTTAAATACTGTGGGTATTGTATTAGCCTGGATAGCTATTATATTCTGTGTTGTTAGGGGCTTGCCTGTAGTAATGGAATGTAAAAAACTCTTTGAAAAATAGGAATATTGCTTAATTATGGCTAAGTTAAATATTGTTTTATATGAACCTGAAATTCCGCAAAATACCGGAAATATAGCAAGACTTTGTGCTTGTTGCGGAGCAAGTTTGTATTTGGTCGGGAAGTTGGGTTTTTCTTTAAGCAGCAAGTATACAAAACGTGCAGGACTTGATTATTGGGATAGTGTAGATTTACATAAACTTGATTCTATGGACGAGTTGTATAATGAATTTCCTGATGGTACATTTTATTATTTAACAACAAAGACTGATAAATTATATACTGATATCGAATTTAAAGATGGTGATTTCATTGTATTTGGGCCGGAAACGCGAGGTTTGCCTGATAAATACGTGAAAGATTCCCATGCTAGAACTATACCTATGAAAGAGGGTCAACGCAGTTTAAATTTATCAAATTCAGTAGCTATTGTAGCTTATGAGGCAATAAGACAAAATGGACTTTAAATTACCTAAACGTTTTGAAAATTCTAATAAAGCATCTTATGGCAGGGTTATAAATATTGCAGGTTCTGATTATATGCCGGGTGCGGCATATTTATCAAGTGTTTCTGCCCTAAAAATAGGCTGTGGATACTGCTTTTTGTGTTCAACTGAAAGAGTAATTGATGCTGTTGCAGCGCAAACTCAGAATATTGTTTTTGTTCCGCTGAGAGATTTAGAGTTAAATCTCTCTCAGGCTGATGTTGTAGAATTAGGCTGCGGATTATCTCAAGATAAGCAGGCAGTGGAAATATTTAATAGAACAATTTTGTCTTTGGCTAAAGACGTTCCGCTGGTGATAGATGCTGACGGATTAAATATTTTATCAAAGCATCAGGAAATTTTTTTATCAAAAGGTTTCAATAGCTTGGTATTTACCCCGCATCCAAAAGAAGCTTCACGATTACTGGACTGTTCTTTAGATGATATTTTGAATAATTTTGAGGCTTCAGCTGTTGAGATTTCTAAGAAATATAATTCTGTTACTGTTTTAAAATCTCATAGAACGGTTGTAGTAGCTCCCGATGGGTGTAAATATATAAATACAACAGGTAATAATTCTATGGCAAAGGCCGGTTCCGGAGATGTATTAACTGGCATGATATCTGGACTTGTTGCACAGGGAATGGATATATTTGAGGCAGCTTCATTGGGAGTCTATTTGCATGGACTTAGTGGAGATTTTGCAAAGGAAAAGCTTACCGAATATTCAGTAATGGCTGAAGATCTGATAAGCTTTATTCCTAATGCTATAAAATATTTACAAACTGAAATTAAACATTGATATCAATGTGCATACTTGCAGCTTCTGCTTCTTCTGCAGGAGTACCATGTGATAGTAACCAGTTATAGTTATTTCTCTGCGCTTGAGTCATAGCAACTTCTTTTTTTGCCGCAGTTGGAGCGAATGGACTTGTATATGTTGATTTTGAATTAAATGCTTCATCTATAACTTTTAAAGTAAAATCACTTTCTTTTGCTTTAGCAATTTCTTCTTCTACTGCTTTAACTTCTGCAGGTGAGAAGATTTTACTTGCTTTAACAAAATCTTGAGTTTTAGACGCAGCTTCATTTATTCCTCTAGTTAACATTGTTTCTCTGCCGGTAAATGCAATTCTTGTAACGTTCATTTTTTTCTCCTTTTCTACTTTTAATTGAGTCTTTTTTCTACCTTATTTTATTAAATCTGGGGATTTTATAAAATATATAGCCTGATAGGATAATATTTTCTGACTCTCTCCCATCAGGCTATTAAACTATTTTTTTATTATTCGGTTTTGATGCTGATTTAGCTTTCGATTTGTTCCATTATTTCAAAAGGTCTTTCAGCTACTTTCATTGTATTTCTGGTAATAATACCTCTTTTAAGTTCTGTGAAACTTGCTCTTTTTGAACAGAATTTTTCTTTTAAAAATTCATAAGCAACTTTCGGATCACATTTAGAACCGCAAGTAAATAAATCAACTGCGGCATAACCTAATTCAGGCCATGTATGGATAGCCAAATGACTTTCAGCAATAATTACAACACCTGAAACTCCATATGGGCTAAACATATGAAAACATTTTTGTACAATAGTTGCACCGCATTCTAAAGCAGAGTCTATCATATATTTTTCTACTTTGTCTAAACTGTTCAAAGTATTAGGGTCACATTCAAAAAATTCAGCTAATACATGTTGTCCTAAGTGGATTTCATCAATATCAGAATTTAATTGAAACATGTCTAAAGGTGATTCTGTCAATTTATTTGTCTCCTTATGTAATAAATGTATATTTTTCACACATATAACATAATATAATAAAAATTTTTTTTTTGTTAGTTTTAGATAAATATATTTTTTTCTGTATTTTATTAAATGTCATAAAGACACTAATAGGTTACTTTTCAATAATATTAGGTATGTTAAGTTTTATTAATCCTATTTTAAAATACTATCATTTGTACTAAAATTTGATTATGAACAATAAGATACTTGTAATAGATGATGATACTTCTATAAATGAACTAATAAAAGTAAATTTGGAGCTAGCAGGTTATAGCGTAATTCAGGCTTATGACGGGGTTAAGGGGTTTGCTCTTGTTAAACAGGAGATGCCTTCTCTTGTTGTTTTAGATGTTATGATGCCTGAGGTTGATGGTTTTACTGTAGCTAAAAGAATAAGGCAAAATGATGAAACGAAAAATATCCCTATTATTATGCTGACAGCATTATCTCAGCTTAATGATAAAGTGAATGGTTTTAATATCGGGGTGGATGATTATTTAGTAAAACCTTTTGAGATAGAAGAACTTTTAGTCAGGGTCAGGGCTTTGTTAAAAAGAACAAGACAAATTCCTGAGTCAGCTTCAACAAGAGATTTATTAACTTTGGGTGATATAACATTACTGCCTGAGCAGTACAGTGTTAAAATAGGTGATAAACAGGCAAAGTTAACTCCCATTGAGTTTGATATATTTAATCTGTTGTTTCAGAATCATGGAAATATGGTGTCATCAGCAAAGTTATTAAAAGATATTTGGGGATATGCGCCGGATGATGATATTGAAACCATAAGGGTTCATATTCGGCATTTAAGAAGTAAGATTGATAAAATTGCAAACGGTAAAAAGTATATCGAAACTATTTACGGCGGCGGATATAAGTTAAATATTGATGCTTAATTTAATATTATTTGGGAGAGTTGGTATTGAAATTAAAATTTAACGGAACTTGGAGAGTATATCAAAAAAGAATTTTAGATAATCTTGAATTTCACTTAACGGATAAAAAACTCCATATAGTTGCAGCGCCGGGTGCCGGTAAAACTACGCTCGGTATAGAAGTTATATCAAGAATAAATCGGCCGGTATTAATTTTAACTCCTACAAATACAATAAAAAATCAATGGCGAGAAAGAATTTGTTCATCGTTTTTGGAACCTAATGAATACGATCTCGTTTCTGTTGATATCCGGAAGCCTGCATTTGTGACTGTAACAACATATCAGGCTCTTTTGGCTGCATTTTCTTCAGGTGCAAAGGGTGATAATTCAGTCGAGAATGATAGTTCAGGAATTTCTGAGGAGGAAGATGATGAAGAGTCAATTGTTTCATCTAAACGTTTCAATTCATCAAAGGCAGATGAAGTTATAGAAATTTTGAAATCTGCTAATATCTCTTTGTTATGTTTTGATGAGGCTCATCATTTGAGAAAAGAATGGTGGAAGGCTTTAACCTATTTGGTTGATGAATTACAGCCTAAGCAAACTGTTGCATTGACAGCTACCCCTCCGTATGATGTTGATTATGCCGAGTGGCAGAGATATGAAGACCTTTGCGGAGATATAGATGAAGTTATATCTATTCCCGAACTGGTGAAAAATGGTGACTTATGCCCGCATCAGGATTTTATATATTTTTCATTGCTTAGAAAAAATGAAAAAGAATTTATAAACAACTATACAGCTAAAATTTCTCAATTTTTAGATAAGCTGTTTGCAGATGAAGAATTGATTGCATATTTTAGTTCAATAAAGGTTTTGGAATGTGAAGATAATATTCAAATTGAAAAAATTTTAGATAATCCCGAGTTTTATGTGTCTGTAGCAGCTTTATTAAAAATGAAGGGGGTAAAAATCCCGAAGAGTTTTCTTAATTTATTCGGAGCAAAAGAAATTGAACTTCCTAAATTTAACATTAAACAGGCAAAAATTTTTCTAAACGGCTTTTTATGTTCAGACTCTTTTGAGTTTCCTGAAATGGAAGAAAAAATTCAGGAATATCGTTCTTTTGCAAGAAAACTTGGCTTGATTCACAATAAAAAAATTGTTCTTGATGATAGCGTGAAAGTTCAAAAACAAATCGCAAATTCTCTTGGTAAACTTGATTCTATTGTCAAAATTGTTGAATTGGAATCTAATAATCTTGGAAATGCTTTGCGTATGGTTATCCTTGCTGATTATATAAGAGCAAATGATGTGGATAATTCTCATCTCGGTGTTGTACCTATCTGGAGAATATTAAAAAATAAGTTTAAAACTTTAAATATAGGCATTTTATGCGGTTCTCTTATTTTATTACCGGCAGGTGTAAAAGAAGCTTTTTATAATCTTTTAAAGGCTGAAAATATTGCTGAGGATTGTATTTCAGTTACCGAATATAAAGAGGATTTCAATTTTATAAAAATTACTCCGAAAGATTCTGCTAAGCACTGTATTGTTGCATTGATTACAGAAATGTTCAATAAGGGGTTTGTTAATGTTCTTGTCGGAACGCAGGCTCTTTTAGGTGAAGGCTGGGATGCACCTTCTATAAATTCTTTAATTCTTTCAAGTACAGTTAGTTCTTATATGCTTTCTAACCAGATGCGGGGCAGAGCTATAAGAATAGATAAAAATAATCCTGATAAAGTTTCTAATATCTGGCATCTTGCATCCATTCAAGTTCCGCAATCTGATAATGATTTGGATAATAATATTTTTGCACCTGTTTTGACTTCCAATGATATAGATTCTCTCAATGCCGGACTTTATGATTTGAAGCAATTAGCAAAAAGGTTTGAGGGCTTTGAAGCTCCTTCATATTTCTTTAATCACGAAATCGTAAATGGGATTGACAGAGTTTTTTCATTAAAAGATTTTCAAATGTTGAAGACTTTGGGTGAACAAAGATTTTTTCAAAATCTAAACGGGAAAATAATGACTCTTGCAAAAAACAGAGAACAGACAAAACAATGGTGGCAAAAATCTTTAAATCTCGGGTATAATAGTTCTTATATGCATTTGAGAACAGGAGTTGATGTTGCCAGACCTACTGCTAAAACTCTTTGTTATTCGGGTTATAAAGCAATCTTATTCAGTATATTAGCTATTGTTTTTGCTGTGTGTTATTTTTTGATTGAGTTTTCGGTAATGGTTGCATTTATAGTGTTTATCATAGGCACTTTGCTTGCTTTTATTTATGTGGCTTATCACTATCTCAGAACCGGAACTGTAGAATCAATAATGAAACAGATTGCTATTGTTCATCTGGAAACTTTAAGCTATCTCGGGTACATAAATACTTCATTGAAAAAAGTTGGTATACATGTTGATTCTACAGAGTTAAGTGTATTTGTTGACTGCGAAAACTTACCAACTGAAGAAAACAATCTTTTGATAAATTCAATGAAGGAATTTTTGGATCCTATTGAAAATCCAAGGTATATTCTTATAAAAAAAGATAAATTTGCAAAATTTATTAACCAGACTGATTATTTTGCTATTCCTGCTATATTTTCATCAAAGAAAAAGGATGTACAGGTTTTTGAAAAGTTGTGGATGAAATATATCGGACCTTGCGAATGTGTTTATACAAGAAATTTAGAGGGGCGAAAACTTTTGTTAAAGGCTCGAAATTTGGCATTTTCTTCTCTAAAAAGACAAAAGTCAAAGAAACTTTCCAAATGGCAGTAATTTAGGATGTAAAAAACGGATTCTCAATTTTTGAGAATCCGTTTTAAGTATGTTTGTTATAAAACTATGCTTGAGCTTCTTCTGCAGGAGCAGCTTCAGCTTCTTGAGCAGCAGCTTCAGCTGCAGCTTTTGCAGCTTCTTCTTCAGCTTGTTTTTTAGCTAAAGCTTTTTTAGAAAGTTTTACTGTTTCTTTTTTAACATAGTTTAAAGTGCCGTCTTCGTTGCAATTTTTAATTAAGTATGCAACAGTTTCTGTAGGTTGTGCACCTTTTGAAATCCAATCCAAGGCAGTTGCCTTATCCAATTTCATAACTTTAGTTTTTGGATTATAGTGACCTAATTCTTGAATAGGTCTGCCTTCTCTTTTTGTTGTTGAATTGATAACAATAATTCTGTATGTAGGGTTTTTCTTTGCACCCAATCTTTTTAATCTGATTTTTAACATTCTGATTTCCTTCTTTTTCTTAATTTAAAATTTCGACTTTTCGGCATCCCGACCGCCGCTTGCCGGTTTACCTGAGTCGGGGTAAAGAGGAATCCACCCGAACTCTATCCTGATTTAAGCATAAAGATATTTTTCTTGCAAGTTTTTGTTAACAATTGTGCAACCCTCTTTCTTTTTGTTTTGTAATCCTTTTGTATGAGTTGATTTTATTATTTTTTGCGATAAAATTTAACAAGATACATGAAATGATGAAAAAGGATGAAAAAATGAAAACAACATTAACAAAAGGAAAAGAAAATTTAGTTACAATAGATATGGTTATACCTGCAAAAGAAGCTTCAACAGCATACTCTCAGGCTGTAACCCGTATCTCTCAACATATTAACATTGATGGTTTTAGAAAAGGAAAAGCTCCAAAGGCTGTAATAGAAAGACATGTTGGAGTAGACAGAATTCAACAAGAAGCTTTGGAATTGTTGCTGCCTAAATATTTAGGTCAGGCAATTTATGACAATAAGTTAGATGTTATTACTCAGCCTGCTATTACAAATTATAAATTTGAACAAGGTAAAGATGTTACAGTTACTTTTGAAGTAGAAACAAGACCTGAAGTTAATTTAGGTATTTATAAAGACTTGGATTTGAAAGTTGAAATTCCTGCTGAAGCAAGTGATGCATTTGATAAAGCTTTAAATAACTTTTTAACACAACATTCTTCTATGGAGTTGGTTTTAGATAGACCTTCAAATAATACAGATACAGTTGTATTTGATTTTGAAGGCACCTGCAACGGCGAGCCTATTCAAGGCGGGGCTGCAAAAGGTTATGCGTTAGATTTAGGTAATTCTAATTTTATTCCGGGTTTTGCAGAACAGTTAGTTGGTCATAATATTAAAGATGAGTTTGATATTCAAGTAACATTCCCTGAAGAATATCATGATGAAAAATTAAAAGGCCAGCCAGCAACTTTCTCTATTAAGATTAATGAAATTAAGCAGAGAGTGTTACCTGAATTGACTGATGAGTTTGTTAAAAAGACAACAAAATTCTCTACCGTTGATGAATTGAAAGCTGATATCAAAGATTATCTTGAAAAACAAAGAGAAAATTTGAGAAAAGTAAGTGCAGAAAATGTTGTATTCAAACATGTTGCTGATACTTCTTCAGTTGAAATTCCTCAAAGTATGATTGATAGAGAGGTTGAATCTTTAAAAGCAGATTATCAGCAAAGATTATCTTATCAAGGTATTGACTGGGATACATTTGTGAAATCTCAAGGCGATGAAGCAACATTTAATCAAACTTTAATTGATGATGCAAAAGCAAGGATTAAAAATTCTTTAATTATAGATAAAATAGCAAAAGAAGCTGAAGTTAAAGTTGAGCAAAATGATTTTCAGGTTAAAATAAATCAACTTGCAGCAGCTTACGGAACATCTGTACAGGATTTAATGAAACAATTTGGTCAAAATCCTGACTTCCTAGCTACATTATCTCAACAAATTGTTAATGATAAGGTAAGAGAATATTTGATTTCTAATAATAAATTTGATTATGTAGAAATCAGTCAGGATAAAAAAGCAGTTGAAGCTTAGAAAATAATAGTTATAATATAAAAATAAGAAAGGGAATTAAATCATGAGTTTTGTACCTGTAGTTATTGAACAATCAAGCAGAGGGGAAAGATCTTTTGATATCTTTTCAAGATTGTTGAGAGAAAGGATTATCTTTTTAGGAACTGCAATTGATGATATGGTTGCAAATTTAGTTGTAGCTCAATTGCTGTTACTAGATAGTGAAAATCCAGAAAAAGATATTATGTTGTACATTAACAGCCCTGGTGGAAGCGTAACTGCAGGTTTTGCAATCTATGATACTATGCAGCATATAAGAGCAGATGTTTCTACAATTTGTTTAGGTCAGGCTGCTTCTATGGGTGCATTTTTGCTTTCTTCAGGTACAAAAGGTAAGAGAATGGCTTTGCCTCATTCAAGAGTTTTAATTCACCAGCCTTTAGGCGGAGCTCAAGGTCAGGCTACTGATATTGAAATTCAGGCAGCTGAAATCATCAGAATTAAAAAATCTTTGAATGAAATTTTGGCTTCAAATACCGGTCAATCTATTAAAAAGATTGAAAAAGATACTGACAGAGATTATATTATGACTCCTCAGGAAGCTTTAGAGTACGGTATGATTGACAAAGTCATTTCCCGAGATATTGTAAAATAATTAATTATAATTTGGAGATATTTAAATGCCAAAGAATGATGACAAATTAAAATGTTCTTTTTGCGGTAAAACTCAAGATCAGGTAAAGAAACTTATTGCCGGTCCGGAGGTTTATATTTGTGATGAGTGTGTTGAGCTTTGTAATGAGATTCTTGATGAAGAATTTTTCGAAGCTAAAGAAAAAGAGGGTTCTATAGAGGGTGAAACCTCTGAAAAATCAGAAAAGCCTATTCCAAAACCTCATGAAATTAAAGAATATTTAGATCAATATATTGTTGGTCAAGACGATGCAAAAAAAGTTTTGTCTGTTGCTGTTTATAACCATTACAAAAGGCTCAAGCATAATAAAGAAACTAACAAAGATACTGTTGAAATTCAAAAATCTAATATATTGCTTGTTGGTCCGACGGGTTCAGGTAAAACTTTGCTTGCTCAAACTTTGGCAAAAATGTTAGATGTGCCGTTTGCTGTTGCTGATGCTACAACATTGACAGAAGCAGGATATGTCGGAGATGATGTTGAAAATATATTGCTCCGCTTATATCAAAATGCTGAATTTGATTCTGCAAAAGCAGAACGAGGCATTATTTATATTGATGAGATTGATAAAATTTCAAGAAAATCCGAGAATACATCTATTACAAGGGACGTTTCAGGAGAAGGTGTTCAGCAGGCTCTGTTAAAAATGATAGAGGGTACTGTTGCTCATGTTCCGCCTCAAGGCGGCAGAAAACATCCGCATCAGGAATTTATCGAAATTGATACAAGCAATATATTATTTATTGTCGGCGGTGCATTTGTTGGTCTAGAAAAAATTGTTGACAGGCGTGCGGGTGATGGCAATTCTGTAGGTTTCGGTGCTAAGGCTCCTTTATCTCAAGCTGAAAAAGAAGCAAATGCTGTTAAATTATTAAAGAAACTGCAGCCTGAAGATTTGTTAAAATTCGGTTTGATTCCTGAATTTATCGGTCGTATTCCTGTATATGCCGTTTTGGATCAGTTGAATGAAAAAACATTGAAAATGATTTTAACCGAACCTAAGAATGCCGTATTAAAACAGTATCAAGCATTGTTAAAAATGGACGGTGTGGATCTTGAATTTGAACCGGAAGCGGTTGAACTGATAGCAAAAGAAGCTATTAAGCGTAAGACAGGAGCCAGGGCATTACGTTCCATTGTAGAAGAAATTATGTTGGATGTAATGTATGATGTTCCAACTAAAGAAAATATTACGAAATTTGTTGTAACCGCTGATATGGTAAAAAATAGAAACAAAGCAACTGTTGTACCATTACCTACAACAACAGCTGTAGATGATAAGACAAAAGAAATTACAGCATAGTAATTTTATAAATAAAAAGAACGGGTTCTGTAAATACAGAATCCGTTCTTTTTATTTTTTCGCTTCTTGAACAAATTGGGTAATTAAATCACTTTTAATAAGAATCATGTAGAAAGTTAAAATACAATCTAATGGTATCCATAGAGCCAAAGGAATATGTGATTTTGTCTTACATATAGAATAAATTAATGTGAAAATTAATGATAACAACAGTAAAAGTAAAAATCCTGATGTATTATTTTTTATAAGCTGTCCTATTCTTTTGAAGTTAAAGAAAGAATCCAGTTTTAGGTCGATAATAAATGCAGGTAAAATAATAAGTTCTATCAGGTATCCAAGAGCATTTACTATTTTTAAAGATGTAGTATAATATGTTCCAGGATTGAGATTTGTCAAATCAAACATTGCCGTCAATGCTGCGATAAGCCCAAAACCTAAAATTATAAAAAGAGGAATTTTGTAAATAAAATTTGCAAGAATAGTTTTTAGTCCTGATAGTAGTATAATATCTAAGTTTGACCAGCTTATGGATTTGTCATCTTTATTTCTTAATCTGTAGTTTGCGTTTGCGCAGAGAAAACCTGCTAAAAAAATACCTACTACAATACTGCATGCGCCATATAGAATACAAAGAAGAATATATGGTGCTTCAAACGGATTTTTCCCGGCTAGATTAAGTAAATTTTCTGAAAAACATAACGGGAAAGCAATTGTTGAACCTATTATAAAATTATAATACCAGTTTTTTTCTTTAAACATATAAGTAAAAGCTTTTACTATATCCATTTTTATCTCCTTTTGGATACTATAATAACACTAGTTTTTTTTTATGCAACATCTTATTGTTTATAAATTGCCAAATACTCTTTTTTATGCCAAAATTATTCTAAGAAAAGGGTAGTTATGGGTGAGTCAAAAACATTAATATTAATTGATGGTCATGCTTTAGCGTTCAGACAATATTATGCATTGGAACGTACTAATATGAAAACAAAAAACGGCACTCCGACATGGGCTGTTTATGGCTTTTTTAAAGCTATTTTTGACTTGTTAAAGAATGAAGATTTACATCCGGATGCTATTGGTGTAGCTTTTGATGTTTCGCATCATACGTTTAGAACTGAAAAATATGAAGAATATAAGGCAAATAGAGAGGCTATGCCTGATCCTATGAGAATCCAAATGGGATTAATTAATGAAGGTTTAGATGCATTTAATATTCCGATATATACAAAAGAGGGATTTGAAGCGGATGATGTTATCGGAACAATATCGAAGCGAGCATGTGAATTGGGGCATAGAGTTTTAATTTTAACTGGGGATCAGGATTCTTTTCAGCTTATAGAAAAAAACGGCTGTGTAAAAGTTATTATTCCGTCAAAGGGAGAACTTGTTGAATATGATTGGGACAGAGTTTATGAAAAGCTTGGAGTGTATCCTGATCAGGTTATTGATTATAAGGCTTTGCGAGGAGATACTTCTGATAATATTCCCGGGATAAAGGGAATTGGTGAAAAAACGGCAGTTAAACTCCTTGATGAATTTAAAACTGTTGATAATGTATTGGCTAATGTTGATAAGATTTCAGGAAAATCCGTTCAGGAAAAAATTAGAAATGGTGTAGATGATGCTAAATTAAGCAAATATCTAGCTACTATTGTGAGGAATGTTGATGTACCTTTTGATTTTGATAAAACTAAAATTGAAGTTCCTGATATTTCAAGAGTTACTGAGTTTTTGCGAGCTATGCAATTCTATAGCTTTTTAAAAAATATTGAGTTTATTCTAAAATCTTTTGATAAAGAGTCAAAATTAAAATCTCAGGATACAATAAAAGAAACGCCTTTAATTCCGTCAGTTTCTGAGAATGGTCAATTGGGGCTTTTTGCGCAGGCAGTGCAGTCTGAAGTTAATAAAGAAACGTTTAATTTTGTATCTAAGCTTGTTACAGATTCTCAAAATTTGGAAGAAATGATTACTGAAATTTCTAATAAGACTGTTGTTTCTTTAAGAATTTTCGCAGAAGTTAAAAATGCTGTTTCATCTAAGGTTTATGGTATTGCAATAGGATACAATGATGATTTTAATTTTGCTACGCAATTTCAATTTTATGAAAATCATTCGCCAACCAAGGCTTTTTATATACCTTTAAATCATAATATAGATAATCAATTAGAACCTTCTTATGTATTAGAAAAATTGTCGCCGATATTGAACAATCCTGACATAAAAAAGATAACTCATGATGTGAAAAATGAAGTATGTATATTAAACTCGCTGGGTATAGAGTTAAATGGTGTTGTTTTTGATACAATGCTTGCTTGTTATATAAAGGATTCCAACGCTAATTCTTCTTTTGATGTTCAATGCATGGAGCAAATAAATCATATTCTTCCGACAATGGTTTCTGATACTAAAAAAACAACTATCGCCGAGAAAAATATTGTAGAATTTGAAAATTACAGTGCTGACGTTATTGCAAGTTTATTTGAGTTAACAAAGTATTGGTTTACTCATTTAGAAAATAGAGAGTATAAAATCTTAACTGATATAGAGATCCCGTTAGCTTATGTATTGGCTCAAATGGAGAGTATAGGGGTTTGTGTTGATGTTAATTATTTACAGCTTTTGACAAAAGAAATCGATAGAAAAATATCACATGTTGAGCATAAAATTTATGATTTAGCGGGAGAGGGTTTTAATATAAATTCTCCAAAACAAGTTGCATATATTCTTTTTGATAAATTAGAGCTAAAAACTTCTAAAAAACGTGGGAAATCAAAGAATTCTACCAGTGCTGAAGTTTTAAATGCTTTGGCTGAAGAATATGAGATAGCAAGACTTATTTTGGAATATAGAAAGTATGCCAAATTAAAATCAACATATACAGAAGCTTTACCTGCATTGATAGAGCCTAAAGATGGTCGTATTCATACAACGTATAATCAAACCGTTACTACAACAGGCAGGCTTTCTTCTTCAAATCCGAATTTACAAAATATTCCGGTAAGGACTGAGGAAGGAAATAAAATCCGTCAGGCCTTTATTCCTCAGGACAGACAAAATTCGTTGATTTTATCAGCAGATTATTCTCAAATTGAATTACGTTTATTGGCGCATGTCTCAGGTGATGTAAATTTAATCAATGCTTTTAATTCAGGTATTGATGTTCATACGTTAACGGCTTCGAAGGTTTTTGAGGTTCCTATAGATAAAGTTACAAAAGATATGAGATATAAATCAAAGGCTGTTAATTTTGGTATTGTATACGGGCAAAGTAAATATGGACTGGCCAAGGCTTTGGGGATAAAGCCTCAAGAGGCAGAAATATTTATAAATAAATATTTTGAAACATATCCGGGTATAAAGGATTATATGCATAATATGGTAACTTTAGTAGAAGAACAGGGATACGTTGAAACAATTTTGGGCAGGCGTCGGTATTTAGAATCCGAGATAAACAGTCCTAATGCAATGATTAGAGAGTTTGCAAAACGTGCGGCAATTAATCACCCTATGCAAGGATCAGCATCGGATTTAATTAAGATGGCTATGATTGATTTTTCAAAATCTTTGAAAAATAATAAATTAAATTCAAAATTAATTATTCAAGTTCATGATGAATTAGTTGTTGAAGTTTTGAAAAGTGAGCTAGAGGAAGTAAAAAGACTGATTTTAAAATCTATGGAATTGGATCAGCCATTAAAAGTTCCGTTAATAGTTGATATAAATGTAGGAGAGTCATGGAAAGAATCTTAAAATCAAGTATAATTTTGTGTATATTATTTTTATCTTGTGCTCCGGTGTATTCAGCAGGAGAGCAATTAAGCTTAAGTACATTAATAACATCTCAGAATGTTTATTTTGAGAACTGCACAAAGGTTTTTAATACAGATAATGTATCATTGTTTAATTTGACATTGGCAGCTATCAATGCTAACAGATTTACTATTGATGAAATACAGTCAAAATCGGGATATATTTTGTTTACGGCGGTAAATAAAAAGTTTTTGGCTATGGTTTCTAATGTCAATACAAACCAAGGGATGCTAAGAATAACTCCTGCAGATAATAATTATTATTTTCAGCCGGGGATAGTATTGAATATTTTTAAATATATCGAGATAAATTTAGATAAAAAGCCTGAAAATATTACCTTAAATTAACTGTTTAGTTTTAGAAAAGCGGAATTAACAATATTTTTTATATCATAATCATAGGTAACTTTTTCAGTAGAAAGCCAGATTAAATATTCAATATTTCCGGCAGGACCTTTTATGGAGGAATAAGTAAGTCCTTTAATTGTGTAATTCAGATTTTCGGCACAGTTTATAACATTTTCTATGACCTCTTCATGGACTTTAGGCTCTCTGACAACTCCTCCTTTTTCTACATTTTCTTTCCCGGCTTCAAATTGAGGTTTTATAAGGCATATCATTTCATGAAATTCCGGTTTTAGAAGGGTTTGTAAGTTTTTTAAAACTTTAGTAAGTGAAATAAATGAAAGATCGCTTACCAAAAGATCTGCCCATTCTTCAGAATTTGAATATATATCTTCTGGAGAACATATTTTTAGATTTGTTTTTTCTATTGTTTTTACACGTTTATCGGAGCGAATTTTCCAGTCTAATTGTCCGTAACCGACATCGACTGCATAAACGAATTTAGCACCATTTTGCAAAAGACAATCTGTAAAGCCTCCGGTTGATGCACCTGCATCGAAGCATACTCTGTTTTCTATTTTAGGGTGAAAGGCATCAATAGCTTTTTTTAGTTTAAAGCCTCCTCTTGATACATATGGCATTGATTTTACCTGAATATCATATTCTTTGTTTAGATTTATCTGGAAACCGGCTTTTGTAATGTATTCATCATTAATTTTTACATTTCCGGCTAAAATTGCAGCAGACGCTTTACTTTTGGTTTCAAAGTAGCCAAGGTCTGTAAGATATTTATCAAGTCTTTCTTTATTCTGCATTGAACTTAAATATCCTTTCTGCATTTTGAGTCGTAGATTTTGCAATTTCTTCTGTTGTTGTGTTTCTTAGATTTGCAATAGCTTGAGCAACATATGTAACATAAATCGGTTGGTTTTCTTTACCTCTGTATGGCACCGGAGCAAGGTACGGGTCATCTGTTTCCAAAAGCAGATATTCAATCGGAATATTAGCGGCAACTTCCTTAGCTTTAATTGCGTTTTTAAAAGTAACAACACCGCCTAAAGCAATATAAATTCCTTCTTTAATACATTCTTTTGCGAACTCGAGGCTGCCTGAAAAACAGTGAAGAATTGCTTTAGAATTTTTATTATATTTTTTAAGGATTTCTAATGTATCAAGATGGGCTTCTCTTGAATGTATATTAAGTGGAAGATTCATTTGATTTGCAAAATCTATTTGTTTAATGAAAACTTCTTTTTGCAAATCTTTAAACGATTTGTCCCAATAGTAATCAAGACCGACTTCGCCGATACCAATAATTTTTTTATTGTTTTTTATGAGATTTTCCATATCAGAAAGTGTCTTATCGGAGAAATCTCGAACTTCTTCAGGAAAGACTCCCACGTATCCGTAAACGTCATTGTATTGTTGTATAAATTTATCAACATCAAAAATGTCATTAACGGTAGTTGAAGGAACAATTGTGATAATACCTGCTTTTTGCGCATTAGATATCGCGGTATCAATATTTATTTCTTCAAGCATATTTACATGTGAATGGGTATTTATGATGTAAGTGTTTTTCATATGCTAATTATAGCATCAAATAAATTTGCAAATTTAATGAATGTTCTATGTATATAATGAGTTTCCACAGATAAAATATGTCCATATGGAAATAATAGTTATATAGCTCATAAAGTATTAAGATATATTAAGTTCTCCAAATCCTATTTTAATCTTAATATTTAAGTAATTAATACTAAAGAATTATATTTAAAAATGAAAAACACTTGCATTTTTATAAAAACAAGTACATAATATAAGTAGATATACAATAGATATATTGTATGACAAAGCGTTAACATTTCCCTTTAAAGATTAAAGATATAAGAGCACTTGATCGATAGGAAATATATCGAAGTAGTGAGTATGAGGATGATTAATATGCAACGGCATAAAAAAGGATTACAAGTTAATGAGTGTTTGAATGTTCAGGGCAGTAATTCTATGAGAACATTAATAGCTGCCTCTTTGGCAGCATTGAGTATGAACGGGGTATATGCAAGTGACTTAGCCCCTGTACCTCAGACAGCAACAAATGATAACAACCAGACTTCAAATCTTGCACCTGTTCCGTCAACAGAAAAAGGTAGCGCATATACACTGACTAAGGTATCTGAGGGCGGAGAAAAACCAGAAGGTGATAATATAGTAACCAAATTTACGTATAATGCGGAAACAAAGGTTATGACGCCTGTATATTACCGTTTAACTTTAAATAAAACAGCTTATGGAGAAGGTGATACTCCGAAGTATTATGGCTGGACAAAATCAGATGACGGTAACAGAACATTTGGAGAGGTTTCTCAGGCTGATGCAGATCTAACCTACAGTTATAACACTCCGTCATCATCTCTTGAACATATTGACTATGATAAATCTCCTGCTGTGGATGCAGTTACAGGAGATTTTGTAGGTCAAACAGCAGCTTCAGGTGGTGCTATACATAATGTTGCTACCAATATAGGTACAATTACTGGTAATTTTATCAATAACAGTGCATCTAACGATGGCGGGGCAATTTCTCATGCTGAAAGTAGTAGTGGTGGCGGACGTATAGATACTATTCAAGGAAACTTTATCGGTAATAATGTCCAATATAATGGTCGGTATAGTTCTTCTTACGGGTATGGCGGAGCTATATATTCTATAGATGATATTGGTAGTATCAAAGGAGATTTTGTCGGAAATTATGTACAAAGCAATCAGAGCGGTATGGGCGGCGCTATAGCTAATGTATACATCGGTTATTATGGATCTATTGGCGGAATAACAGGTGATTTTATAGGAAATTACGTTTCTGCAGAACGTGCGGCTTATGGTGGAGCTATAGCAAATTCATCAATCAGTTCTTCGATGAAACCATCAATAGGTGGTATAACAGGTGATTTTACAGGGAATTACACTGTTTCCACAAATAGTATGGCATCAGGCGGAGCAATATATAATGAAAACGGAACTATTGGTTTTGTTAACGGTAATTTTATAGGTAATTATGCTCAAGGCAGTTATGCTTACGGTGGAGCTATTAGTAATAATGAGAATGCTACAATTTCAGGTGTCAGCGGAGATTTTATAGGCAATTATGCTGCTGCTTCTGGGGAAGCCAATGGCGGAGCTATTTATAATACAGGAACACTTTTAGGTTATGATGTTCCGAATGATAAGGTTATTGGCTTAGTATCTGCAACTTATATTAACAGCGATACCGGAGAAAGTTTTACAGTTTATTATTTACAGTCCGGCGATTCAGTGATACCAGCTGAGGATTTGTCAGAAGCACTATCTATGGGGTATAAAGTTACAAATATTGGCAATGAGAAAGCTGAAGTCGGTAATGAGGCATATCAGCAAATGTTGTCTGAGGTAGATGCTATGGTTTCTTCAGGAGTAGTGTTCAGGGATGATCCTACTCAAGGTTTAGATAGTGATGTATTTGCTCAACCTATTGGAATTACAGGCGACTTTATAGGTAACTATGCAAAATCTGATAATAGCAATGCTAAAGGTGGGGCTATTTATAATACATCTTCTTCTTCAAATATAAATAAGATAGAAGGTGATTTTATTTCTAACTATGTATCGGCTGAAGGTAATGCTTTTGGAGGTGCTATTGCAAATGATATAGGTCGTGTCGATACTGGCTCAAATATGACAGTCCATTCAATAACCAATATTAAGGGTGACTTTATAAATAATCATGCAGAATCCGTATCAGGTAATGCTCAAGGTGGAGCTATATATAATGCCTCCGGTTATGGTGTTTATTATTCAACTATAATTGGAGAAATTGGTAATATTCAAGGAAATTTCATTGGTAATTATGCTAAATCAACTGATGGTGATGCCTCAGGTGGAGCGATATACAATAATGGTAATATAAATAGTATTGAAAATTCATCATTCATAAATAACTATGCTGTTTCGCAAAACGGAACAGCTAAAGGCGGAGCGATCTATACAACATCAGATTTAACGTTAGGAGCTACGGATGAGCAATCTATGTAGAAGATAAAGCAACAATCGGCTTTGACGCAACAAATAACGGAAAATTTGTAATAGATGATAGTATTAATGGATCAGATGGTTACACCGTAAGCTTTGATGGAGATGAAACGGGTGCAGTATACCTGAATAACAATATAGAATCTGTAGATTATAGTTCAGGTACAACGGGAACCGCAAATGTAAACTTGTCAAACATAACTTTGAATTTAGGCAGGGAAGATGTCTTAGATAACAACAACCTAACATTAAACAGCGGTGCAATAAATATGATAAACAACCAATCAGGTGTATCCGCTCTAAATAGTATGACCGTAAACGGTGATATTAATATGATGGCAGATGTAGATCTTGCCAATCAAACAATGGATAGGTTTAGTGCAAACAGCTACGGCGAACATAAGGGTAATGTAAATGTTGTCGGAATGAACCTGTTAAGCGATGCTCCGGAAGGTCGAGAGGTTACGGATATCTATTTCGCTCAAATTGGATTAAAAGATAATGTATCTTTGGGCGTAGGAGATCTCCCAGATAATTATCAGACAACAGCATATACTCCTATTTATAAATATCATGTAATGTATGATAACAGAGATGACGGTGGTTACTTTATGTTCACCAAAGGAGATAATCTTTTCACTCCGGGTGGCGGCACGTCTAATTCCGGAAATCCGTCTGATGCATTCAACCCTGCAATTTTGTCATCTCCGGTAGCTGCACAGGCAGGTGCATATGCTGCACAGAATGCTGCGTTTACTTATGCATTTACTCACGCAGATACCTTTATGCCATTACCATCAGTAGATAGGTTTGCTCTGAGACATGCAAATGAATATGCAATAAATTCGTATGATTCATTGACAATGCAAATGAATGATTTACATGAAAAAGGTATGTGGGTAAGACCATATACAAGTTTTGAAAGTATACCGTTAAAGAATGGTCCTGATGTTGATACAATAACTTACGGTACTATGATCGGCGGCGATAGCGATTTTAAAGAGTTAAGAAATGGCTGGGGAACTGTATTTACCGGTTATGTCGGCTATAACGGATCAAGTCAAAGTTACAGCGGAGTCAATACTTATCAGAACGGCGGGTTGCTCGGTGCTACTCAAACCTTCTATAAAGGAAACTTCTTTACTGCAATAACTGCCAGTGTCGGTGCAAGTGCAGGTGAAAGCCATAATATGTACGGCACAGATAACTTTGCAATGTTGATGGCAGGTGTTGCATCAAAAAGCGGTTACAACATAGAGTTTAAAGATGGCAGATTTATTATTCAGCCGAGCTTGCTGTTGTCTTACAGTTTTATCAATACGTTTGATTATAAAACAGCAAGCGGAGTGACAATGGATAGCGATCCAATGCACGCAATTCAAATAAATCCGAATGTAAAATTTATAGCCAATTTGAAAAATGGCTGGCAGCCGTATGCAAGTGTCGGAATGGTATGGAACTTGTTAGACGGAACAAATGTTCGCGCTAATACTGTAAGATTGCCTGAGATGAGTGTAAAACCATATGTAGAATATGGTTTGGGTATACAAAAAAGATGGAAAGATAAATTTACCGGTTATGCTCAAGCAATGGTTCGTAACGGAGGTCGAAACGGTATAGCTTTAACTGCAGGTTTTAGATGGGCATTGGGTAAAGATGGTAAAAATATAGATAAAGTTCAGAATATAGATAATAAAATTACAAAGAAAACCCCGATATTTAAATTAAGCAGTATGGGTAATAATCAGGATTCTGTAGATAAAACTGTTTCAGTGTTGGCTCCAGTTCCAGAAATGACGAAATCTTTTGCAGAAGGTTCAGCCAAAACAGACTCAGATCACATCAGTAATGCTGCAGGTAAGAAGATAATTAAACAGTTAACTCAAGCTCAAAAAACAGCATTGGGTGCTAGACCTCAAAATACTACCAGAACAACAAATATTGGAATTTTAAAGCAATTATAATTAGAATACATTAAATCATCTTTGGAAATGTTTACAGCTAAATCGGGATTAGTCCCTGGTTTAGCTTTTTTATACAAGTTCAATGCATTGTGAAACAGGGATATCTTTTAGCAAAATTTGAACATTTGGGGTTACTTTATATTTGAATTTTTGCATTTTGTTTTTGTTTATTCCATATGTAGATATCATTATGATTGTTTTTGTTGCTTCAAATAAATTCAAGTCTGATAAATCTATAATTTCATTATTATAGTTTTTTATTTTATCTAATATGTATTGTTTTGATATTTTTGCAGATGTTATTTTAAACATATTTTTCATACTAATCCTTTTTTATAAATTCGGTTAAAATTTACAAAATATAAAATAATAAGAAAAATTTACTGTATTTGTAGGATATTTGTTGTATAATTTTCATGAGTTAAGAGAGGTGGATATGGTGTCTATGACTTTAAGCAGAATTAATGAATTGGCAAAAGAAGTGTTGGAAATAGAAGCAAATTCTATATTGAGATTAAAAAATAATATCGGTGCGGAATTTGATAAGGCTATTGATATTCTATACAACTGTAAGGGTAGAGTAATTGTTACAGGTATGGGTAAATCAGGTATTATCGGTAAAAAAATAGCTGCTACAATGTCTTCAACAGGAACACCGGCATATTTTTTGCATCCTGCAGAAAGTACACATGGAGATTCCGGGGTTATTACAAGAAATGATGTTATTATTGCTATATCTAACAGCGGTGAAACTCAAGAATTGATGAATCTGCTTCCTCTTATTAAAAGATTTGGTTGTGAGATGATTGGTATGACAGGTAATTTGAATTCTACGCTGGCCAAAACAAGTGAAGTTGTCTTGGATATATCTGTTGAAAAAGAAGCCTGTCCGCTGGGAAAAGCTCCAACTGCAAGTACAACAGCAACTCTAGCGATGGGCGATGCTTTGGCCGTTTGTCTTATGGAGAAAAAAGGTTTTACTAAGGAAGATTTTTTGATGTATCATCCGTCAGGCAAGCTTGGAAAGGGTTTAACATATAAGGTTAAAGATTTGATGATTTCCGGAGATAAAATGCCATTGGTATCTGACAGCGAATCTTTTACAAATGTTATAAACACTATTTCTGAATATAAACTTGGTATGGCTATGATTATATCATCTGACAATAAACTGTCCGGGGTTTTAACAGATGGTGATATCAGAAGAACTATTATTAAATATTCTAATATATCAAATCTTCAAGTAAAAGATGTTATGACTCTAAATCCAAAAAGAATTACAGAAGATGCATACGCCGCATCAGCATTAAACTTAATGGAGAAGTATTCTATTACAGCACTTGCTGTTGTTGATGAAAATAATGTTCCAGTCGGAGTTATTCATGTTCATGATTTATTAAGAGCCGGAGTCGCATAATGGATTTATTGGATAAAGCTAAAAATATAAAACTTTTGGCATTTGATGTAGATGGTGTTATGACAGATGGCAGTATTACTTATGACGAAAATGGCATTGAATATAAAACCTTCAATGCGAAAGACGGTCATGGATTGGCTAAAATGGCTAAAAATGGATTTATTACTGCTATTATCACAGGTAGACGTAATGGTACTGTAGATCGCAGGGCTTTAGATTTAAAAGTTACAGAAGTTTTTCAGGGAGTGAAAAATAAACTTCCTATATTAGAAGGAATTATGGAAAAATATGGTGTTGATTTCTCTCAAGTTGCTTATATGGGAGATGATGAACCCGATATATGTATATTAGAAAAAGTTGCAATAGCAGCTTGTCCTGCTGATGCAGTTAATAATGTACAGAATGTTTGTAATTTTAAATCATCTAAAAATGGCGGACAAGGTGCAGTTAGAGAATTATGTGATTTTATATATGATTCACAAGCGGAAATCAGTGAGTAGTTTTACATAAAAGAGGTTAATTATATGTACGAAATTAAAACACAAGCATTTTTTTCAGCAGCTCATCATTTGTTGAATTATGACGGAGAATGTGAAAATCAGCATGGTCATAATTGGATGGTTGAAGCTTTTGTTCAGGGTGAAGTTTTAAATCAAAGTAATATTTTGATTGATTATAAAGTTTTGAAAAAGGAGCTAAATGCTGTTTTAGACACTTTAGATCATAAAGATTTGAATGACTTACCGGAGTTTAAGGGTGAAAGCCCTTCTAGTGAAATGATTTCAGCATATATATATTCAAAATTAAAAGAAAAAATAGTTCAGTTAAGTAAAATTACGGTTTGGGAAACTCAAACTTCTTGCTGTTCTTATTTTGAAGCCGAATAAATGTAAATTATAGAAAGAGAGATATATTTAATGAATTTAGTGCAATCAATTTTAATGGGGATAGTGCAGGGACTTAGCGAATTTTTGCCAATATCCAGTTCTGCTCATTTAGTTTTTACATCAAATTTTTACAAAGTTATAAAAAATATTCCTATAGCAGAACAGTCAACAGAAGAAGTGTTTTTTGATATCATGCTTCATTTGGGAACATTGGTTGCAGTTTTAATCTTTTTCAGAAAAGATGTTTTTGAGATTTGTAAGGCTTTATTTATAGCTATAAAGAAAAAAGACTATTCAGAAAAAAATGCAAAGCTAGGATTGTATATAATTGTGGGAACTCTTGTTACAATAGCATTAGCTCTTCCGTTCCATGATATTGCTAATGATTTAGTCTTCCATCCTGCACTTGTTGGCGGATTGTTAATAATTACCGGAGGAGTATTATTTTTTAGTGAATATTTATCTCGAAAGCATGGTGGCGGTAAGGATGATTGTAATATGAATATAAAACAAGCTCTTTTAATCGGTCTTGCTCAAGGTTTTGCAGTGTTACCAGGTTTTTCTCGTTCAGGGTGGACTATGGCAACAGGTTTATTCACAGGGCTAGACAGACAAACCGCTGCAAGATATTCATTCTTGCTTAGTATTCCTATAATTTTAGGAGCATCAATGGTTTATCCGTTGGTGAAAATAGATGTGCATGAAGCATTAACCTATAATTGGACTGCTATAATTTGGGGAACTTTAGTTTCCGGAGTAGTCGGTTATCTATGTATAAAATATTTTATGAAATTTATTTCAAAATTCTCATTAAATATTTTTGCATATTACTGCGTAATAATGGGTATTTTTACGCTGGTATTTTTTAATATTTATAAATAAATTATATTTGTTAAAATTTGTAAATATAACAAAAGCAAGCTAACAAAAAAATACCTTTACAGGTATTCTAATGATGTAAAATGCGGAGTTATCATGATCTTACCAATTAGTAATTTTAGTGAGAAAAATTTAACATTTAAATCTAAAGCAAAAAAGGGAGATGATGATGTATCTTATGATAAAGATACATTGTTGGAGAATACTTTTACCAATAGAACAAGGATTGGTTTGGATAAACTTACAAAAGCTTTTACAATTTATCCTGCGAAAGGTTTGATCGGCAGTAAAAATTCGAATTTTTATGAGTTTTTGACAATGGGCACTGTCCCTTATGTAATAGGTAGCCTTACATTAATGTCAATTTTTAATTCAGCAAATAAGCATTATTTGCCATCTCAACGTGCTAATGCTGCAAAGTTGGGTAGTAAAATGGCTCTAGGTGTTGTTCTATATTGTGTCTTTAAAGAACTTGCAAAATCATTGATAACTCTTCCTGTAAAATGGAAAACAGGTATTGATACCGAATTGCCATATGCAAAAGTAAATTATTTGTTGCAGGAATCCCCTGACGATTATAATTTAACAAGTATTGAATATCATAAAGTTGGTGAAAGTGTTGATTTCCCAAGATGGGATCAGTTGTATGGCGATCCTAAAAAGGGTGAAAAGCTTAATTTCAGATATGATAAAATTGCTGAGAAAAATGGATTGGGTACTGATCTGAATGATTCTGATCAGGAAGTAAAACCTATGTATAAAGAGGTTTTGGTTAAATCAAAACTGGCAAAGAGCTTCACCTCTTTTATGTGGGCAGCAACTGCTGTGTGTTTAGCCTTCCAAAAACCTTGGGAAAGCTATTTTAATGTAGCAACTTTAAAGTTCTGGAAACCTAAGGAATTTGCTCATTCTTTAAAAGTTTTAGGAAAAAGTTTTGTAGATAGTGTAAAAGAATTATATAAAGGCTCTCCGGAATCTTTTTCTAAATTCGAAAGAAATTCAGGAAAATTGCTTTTAGGAACTACTACATTAATTACTATTCTTGGATTGTTAAATACATTGCATATTACGAAAAAGCCATCAAAGGTTACTGCTGATGATGTCATGGATAAGAACAAAGAAAGTGTGGTGAGTTAGATGAGAACAAATTTAATTCAGTCATATCTTAACGGGAATACAATAACCGCTCAGCAGTATAATTCTGATAAGGCGGCTAGGGATTTTGATGTAAAAAAAGAATTGGCTAATCGTACTTTTATCAAGCCTTTGCCTAGTAACGGAAAATTATTAAAACCAAGTTTATTTGATATGCCTTCTGTAGTTGCTAAGGATTTAAAGTATGATTGGAATGCATTTAGACATGCGGTAAAAGGGGAAGCTAACGACCATGAACTTGGACGATTGAATGATTCAGCAATGAAGCTAGGTGGGCTTACTATAGCTGCATATTTGTTTACTAAGAAACAGACTCCAATGACTAAAGCCTTTGAATTCGTTGGTTTGTGTTCATTCTTTGGCGCAATGGATTTATGGCCTAAATTATTTTTGCAGTTGCCTGCTTATTTAATTCATGGTTTTGATATAAGACAGAAGTATGAAGATAATTATGGCAGAAAAAAATTAGTCTTTCAGGATCATCAATTTATTCCTTGGGATTTATATTCTGATGATGAAATAAACAAAATTGGAAATAGGCTTGGTGTTCCTAAAAATATTCCAAACAGGAGAGAATTTATTCAGGAAAAAATGCGTAAAATTGCTCTTCAAAACAATACAATGTGGATGCTTACTGCAGGTTTTGCAACTCCAATTATGAGTGCTTTGATTTGTAATGCATTGGAAAAACCTATGGCCAATTATTTAGACCAACGTAATAATAGAAAAGCTGAAGATTTATTGGTCAACTTTACTCATGAAATAGAAAAGTATGATTTTTCAAAAGATCATGAGGCTCTAGTAACCCTGTTAGATGAAAATTTAGGCAAGTCTATTACTCCGGAACTTATTGATTCTATTCATTCAAGTATAACAGAAGGTTTAGACCCTGTTATAGCTACAAACTTAAGAAAAGACTTAGAGCAAAAATTAAATTCTGGCGGTAAGTATAAGATCTCTAATGAAACATTAGATGCGGTAAGAGGTGTATTAAAAGAAAGTTTTGGTGAACTTTCTCTTACTGATAAAGAATTAGCGCAGATTTTGCCTGATAATGATTCGATTATTAATGCATTTAATTCAAAAAATTTACTTGGAGTTGATACTAAAGATTTTTCAGAGCATTCAAAAGTTGTTCAAGATTTGTTGGATGATCGAATTGCTAAATTTATCGAAGAAAATCCGGATAGTAAAACTGCAAAACGATTGAATTTTATTATGAACAAATTGGTTCACTCAAATGAAAAAGGGTCGGATTCAGCATTGTCAAAAGTATTTAAATTAGAACCTGCATCTATTTTGACAGAGAATATTATAGATTCTTTAAAAACTGTATCATCTGCTATAAATAGCTTGAAGGCTAAGAATACAGTATTGGACAGATATTTATATATCAAAGCTGCGCAAGCTCCTGAAACAATTCTTGCAAATTCTTGGAATAATACAACGGATGCTCTGTTGAAGGTTATGAAATTTACCCCTGAGGAAATTCAGCAAGCAAGGTTTGACAGAGAAATTGCTGGTGAAATATTAAGAAATAAGATGGAATCTATTGTAGCAAATAAAGAAACTTACGGAAAATTTGTAGCTGAGGTTGAAAGTTTATTAGCTGAATTGCATGGTAGATCTTCATCTGTTGAATTGCAGCCAAATGTAAATAGTGCTGATGGCGGTGATAAAAATCTGTTCAGATCTTTGGTAAATTCTTCTTGTGGAGATGCTGCTAATATATTACGTAATAACGGTATGGTTAATGCTGCAGAGGCTATTGTTGGCTTTGATGAAAATGCAGAAACTTCATTAAAGGGAGTATTGTTGAATTTTGGTGCAGACAGAGTAAGGGGCGTTAAAAGTTCTTTCTACAGAATTTTAGATCTTGCTGATTTATATTACAAAGTAGCACATGTTGAAGGTTTAGATGATATTCTTGATGATAAAATGCCGAGAGAGGTAAAAGAAGAAGCTGTAGAGTTAGCTAAACAGACAATTTTAGAAGGGCATACTTCAGACTTTGCTGTGAAGTTCTATCAGAGAAGAAATTTAAGTCCTAATATGGATGACTATTCTCAGATAGAAGCAAAAGATGGCAAAGTTATAAATAAATATTTTGGAACTCATGCACCTACTGATTTGGCTGAAATGTCAAACGATAAGAACTTCTTTGAAAAAGTTATGAAATTAATGTTTGCTAGTGAATTACATCCTGAAACTTATGATAAAATTAAAAATTCTCCTATATTGGAAGATTTTAGAAATTATAGAAGCAAAGTTCTACATTTTATCGGATCAGATTTTTATTTTGCGAAACCAAATCATTTAATAAATTCTGTTAAAGAAGAAAATACACCTTCAGAATATAAGTTTGCATTGATGGGATGCGCTCCTGACGAGATGTTCTTGAATTTATTTAATAATAAGTTTAATAGTTGGAAATGGTTTAATATATTCGGAAAACTTGGAGCTGGTCTGATTGGTATTACACTTTTATCTCAGTTCTTTATGGGACATATGAAAAAGCCTGAACCAATAAAGGAGGTTAAGTAATTATGATGAATGTGACTAGTAATTTGATTTCTCAAAGACTTACTCCTCTGCCACAGTCAGGTAATACTTCTGTAGATAGTGTTCCAATACAAAATAGACCGCAAAAATCTCCAAGCTCATTGATATCTCAGTATTTAGATAATGTTGCGATAATTAATGCTGCTTCAGTTAAAAAAACAACAGAGGCAAAAGAGGTTGAACATAAACCATATAAAAATGATTTGAGAACTTTATTTTTAACAAATAATGCTAAAATACTTGCAATAGTTCCAAGAACATTTAATGCTAAAGATCTTAACGGTAATGAGTATATAGATGGAACAGAGCAGCATGGAACGTTTTTAAATGCGATTGATAGATTAGATGAAATAAAGGCTCAAGGTTTTAATACGTTGCATGTGTTACCTATAAATCCTCCAGGTAAGACAAATGCAATGGGTACTGCAGGTTCTATATATTCTCCTGCAGATATGTTAAAAATAGATCCTATGTTGATAGATAAGAATGATCCTCGTTCTGATAAAGAACAATTCAAGGCTTTTGTAGATGCATGTCATGATCGAGGTATCAGGGTTATGATAGATATGCCAAGTTGTGCTTCATATGATTTATATTTAGCGAGACCTGAATTAATGGCACATGAGCGTAACGGATTAGCAAAAACTCCTCAAGGATGGTTTGATATTAGAATGTTCCAACCTTGGGCAGATGAAGGTAAAAGAACTTTAAACCCTGATCTGTTGGAATATCACAGAAAATTTGTAGATATGATGATTGATGCAGGTGTTGATGGAATTAGAGCGGATGTTGCCAGAGCAAAACCTGTAGAATTTTGGGATATTATTATTCCTTATTCAAGAAAAAGAAATCCTGAATTTGCATGGTTAGCAGAATCTTATACATATGAGGATGCATCTCCTCAGGCTAATATGCCATATGATAGGCCTGAAGATTCATTACGTGCAGGTTTTGATGCTTATTACGGGCAGTATCACATATTCCATGAATGGAATACCGCAAAAGAATTGCATGATTTTGTTCTTGATAATTTGAATATGTCATATAGAGTAGAAAGAGGAAAATCATTAATCGGTTCTTTTGCTACTCATGATGACATTTCACCTATGAATCATGGTGGTGTTGTTTATTGTAATTTAACATCAGGGTTACAAGCTACATTACCTATGTTAAACCCGTATATTGTAGATGGTTTCCAATATGGTGATCATTATGATTATTCTTATAGAGATAAGCATTCAACAGAAACAATGACTGATAATCATGAAATGACTGTTCATCAAGGAAAACTTGATATATTCAATCTTTCAAGAAAGCCTACAGGCGATAATCCTGAAATCGGTCAATTTATGACAGCGTGTTTTGCAATGAGGGATAAATATGATGATGTAATAACCAGAGGTTCTTATATTATTTTGGATAAAAAAGAAGATCCTCAGGATAAAGTTATAGCGTTCGCTCGTGCAAAAATGGGAAAAACGTTGTTAGTTATTGCAAATAAAAATGTAGACAGGCATGTTGCTTGCAAAATTGAGGTTCCAACGCTTAAGGCTAATCAAAAACTTGAAAACTTGCTGCCTTCTTATGGTGAAGAAAGTAAATTCCAGGTATCTCAAGGAGAAATAGCTGCAGACTTAGGCCCTGGCAGAATTCATGTATTTGAAATTGATACTCCGTATATTGAGTCTTATGCAAAAAATATATATAAACAACACTAGGATATATAAGAAAAGAGCCTCAGTTATCTGGGGCTCTTGTTCTATCTATAATGTTAATTTATTTGTCTGAAATATATCCGTTTATTGCAGTGTAAGCAGCAACATAAGGTGATGCCAGATAAATATAGCCTTTCGTGTTGCCTAGTCGACCTTGAAAATTTCTGTTTTGAGTGGTTAAGCAAACCTCTCCATCTGCCAATATTCCGGCATGAATTCCTACACAAGGTCCGCATCCTGGAGGTAGAATTGTTGCATTTGCATCTATAAAGATTTCAAGCAGTCCTTCTTTTAATGCTTGTTTATAGATTTCTCTTGAAGCAGGACAAATAAGCATTCTTACATCTTTATTAACCTTTTTACCTTTTAGAATAGATGCTACTGTTCTCATATCTTCTATTCTGCCGTTTGTACATGTGCCTACATAGACCTGTTGAACTTTTATATCATTTAAATCTTTTGCGAGTTTAGTATTATCTACCGTATGCGGGCAAGATACGGTGTGTTCAATTGTTGAGGCATCTATTTCTATGACTCTTTCATAAATGGCATCTTTGTCAGGTTCAATCTTTACGTATTTATCACCTCTACCTCTTGTGGTAAGGTATTCTTTAGTCTTTTCATCCGCTACAAATAATCCGCATTTTGCTCCGGCTTCAACCGCCATATTGGCAAGTGTAAAACGTTCAGCCATACACATATTATCAATTGTGTCACCGCAAAATTCCAAAGCCTTATATGTAGCTCCATCAGCACCAATCATTCCGATAAGATGTAACATTAAATCTTTAGAGCAAATCCCTTCTTTAAAGCTTCTATTCACTACTATTTTAAATGTTTGAGGTACTTTTAACCAGGTCTTTCCAAGTGCCATGGCAACTGCTACATCTGTTGATCCCATTCCTGTTGCAAAAGCTCCTAATGCTCCTGATGTGCATGTATGAGAATCTGCTCCGACAAGAATTTCTCCCGGGTTTACAAATGATTCAACTAATCTTTGGTGGCATACTCCTGAACCGACTTCAGATAATACTGCTCCGTATTCATTTGCAAAATCTCTTAGTACTGTATGCATATTTGATAATTCTTTTTTAGGACTAGGTGAGGCATGATCAATAAATAAAATAGTTCTTTCAGGGTTATTGAGTTTTTCTTTTCCAAGTTTTTTAAATTCTTGAACAGTTAATGGACCTGTCCCATCTTGTACTGCACAAACATCAACATTAGCAATAACGAGTTCTCCTGCTTTAACAGTTTTCCCTGCATGATTTGATATTATTTTTTCAACTAACGTTTGTCCCATATTTACAGCCCTCATTTCTTTTTTTATATTAGCATAAATATTCGATTAAGTACGATTTATTCCTTTCCCTTGTAAAGAATTCTGAATAATTGTTTATAATTATCTAAAAAACTTAGAATATCTTTACATAGAACTTGACGAAACATATTGTTTATAGTATATTTACACCTGTCAGAAGTTATAGTTCGAATACGATTTCCAAATAGCTGAAAATCAGCTTATACTTTGGCGTATTCCGAAAATCGGAGAACCCAAATCCGAAAATATATTGTTTTAAATTTACAAAAGTAATTACAAGAAAGGTAAAATCAATGGAAAACAATGAAGAATTAAATGTAACTGAAGCTGCTGCTGAAACTTCTGCTGACGCTGTAGAAGAAGTAAAAGCTGAGGAAACAGTTGTAGAAGCTCCTGTTGCTGAAGAAAAACCTTCAAAATCAAGAAAGGGTCGTTCAAGAAAACAAAAAATCGAAACAACAGAAGAAAAACCTCAATCTGAATGGACAGAAAGAGTTGTTCAAATAAGCCGCGTAACAAAAGTTGTAAAAGGCGGTAAAAAATTAAGTTTTAGAGCAATCGTTATCGTAGGAAACCAAAAAGGTCAAGTAGGTATTGGTTGTGCTAAAGCTTCTGAAGTTATTATTGCTATTCAAAAAGCTATTGCTGACGGAAGAAAAAATGTTATTACAGTTCCTATTTTCAAAACAACAATTCCTCATCCTATAACAGGAAGATCAGGGGCAGGTGCTGTTATGTTAAGACCAGCTTCTGAAGGTACCGGTATTATCGCAGGTGGTGCGGTTCGTTCAGTATTGGAACTTGCAGGTATTGAAAACATTCTTTCAAAATCTTTAGGTTCAAAATCTCCGCTAAACGCTGCTAATGCAACAGTTGAAGCATTGAAAGCTTTAACTCCGTTCAATGAAGTCGCTAAAAAACGCGGTTTAACAATGGCTGAACTTTTAAATTAGTAAGAGTAAATTATTTTGAAATTATAAGGAAATAAAATTATGGCAGATAAAAAAACAGATATGGTAAAAATTAAACTTGTAAAAAGTTTAATAGGTGCTTCAGAGCATCAGCGCAAAGTTGTAAGAGGCTTGGGTCTTACTAAGAAAGATCAAGTAGTTGAACACGCTTCAAGCGCAACAATTATGGGTATGGTTAACAAAGTTTCTCACTTAGTTGAAATTGTTAAATAGTTGCCCAAGGTTAAGAACATATTATAAAGTACAAAGAAAGAAGGAAATACGATGTCAAATATAACATTAGAAGATTTAAAACCTGCACAAGGTTCTACATCTAAATCTAAAAGAGTCGGCAGAGGCCGTTCATCTGGTCATGGTAAAACCTCTTGTCGTGGACATAACGGTGAAGGTCAAAGATCTGGCAACTCTAGCAAAAGAGGTTTTGAAGGCGGTCAAATGCCGGCATACAGAAGATTGCCAAAATTAAAAGGCTTCCAGGTATATTCAAGATTGAACTATGCTCAAATTAACGTAGGCAGACTTGATGATTTAGGTTTGAAGGAAGTTTCTTTGGATACATTAAAAGAAGTTTTAACAATACATCCTACTTGTGTAGGCTTAAGAGTATTGGGTAACGGTGAAATTAAATCAGCTGTGACAGTTAAAGCTTCTTATGTTACTCCATCAGCAAAAGAAAAAATTGAAGCTGCCGGCGGAAAGGTTGAGTTAGTATAATGGCACAAGGTGTAAAAATGCCTACAACTGAAGATTTGATGTCTATGTGGAATGCTTCAGGCTTGAAGCAGAAAATAATCTTTACATTCATTATGATTGCAGTGTGGAGATTAGGAGTTCAAATGCCTTTGTATGGTATTAATAATGAAGTCTTTGCAAATATTGCGCAGGGTAATAATATCATTGGTTTTTTGGACTTGTTCACAGGCGGTGCTTTGGGTAAGGTTTCAGTTCTTGCTTTAGGTATAGGACCGTTTATCACATCTTCAATTATCGTTCAGCTTGTTTCTGTAGTCATTCCTGCTCTAGAAAAGCTGCAAAAAGAAGAGGGCGAAGCAGGCAGAAGAAAGCTATCACAATATACAAGAATATTTACTGTTGTGTTAGCTATATTCCAATCATTTATTTTTATGTTGTACTTGCACCATTTGCCGGGTGCTATAATGCCGATGGTAAATCATTATATATTTTATGCAAGTTCAATTTGTGTTTTAACAGCAGGTGCTGTTCTTGTTATGTGGATTTCTGAATTGATTACGGAAAACGGTATCGGAAATGGCGGTTCTTTAATCATCTTTTGCGGTATTTTATCAGGAATTCCTATATATGCTTCAAGAACAGCTCAGTTGGTTAAGGCAAGTTCCCAAATGCAGGTAGGTCTTTTAGTATTACTTACTATATTTTTCTTGGCAATGATTCTTATTGTTATTATGCAGGAAGCTGTCAGAAAAGTTATTATTGTTAATCCTAAAAGACAGATTGGTAATAAAGTTTACGGCGGTATGAATTCATTTATTCCGTTTAAACTTAATCCGGGTGGGGTTATGCCTATCATCTTTGCTATTGCGATTTTATTGTTCCCGTCTACTATTTTAGCTTTAGTCGGGCAGGCTGATTTCAAATCTGCGGCAGCAAAGAACTTTGTAGTGTCATTAAATCACTATTTAAGTCCGGACGGTATTGTGTATTATCTTTTGTATGTAGGTTTAATTATTGCATTGACTTTCTTCTATGCATCAATTATGCCAAACATGCAGCCAAAAGATATTGCAGATAACTTGAAAAAATACGGTTCATCAATTCCTGGTATTAAACCAGGCAAACCTACTGCAGAAGCTTTGGATAAAATCTTATCTAAAACTACATTTATTGGTGCTGTTGGTTTGGGTATAATAGCTTTGATTCCGTCATTTGCAAGTTATGCTACACATATCGAAACCTTGCAGGGTATTGGTGCTACTTCTTTGATCATTATGGTCGGAGTTGCGCTGGATTTAATCAATCAGGTAAGAACTCATTTATTAGCAAGAAATTATGAATCTTTCTTGAGAGAATAGTGGTTGGTAAATGAATAATTTTAAAAAGGATGAGTTAAACTAAAACTCATCCTTTTTATCTGTTTAATAGTATTTAAATAAGTTCACCGTAGATTATATTATTTTCAAATTTAGTCAGTTTTACTTGAGCCTGGGTATTGTATAAATTTTCGTTATCAGAATCGATTTGAACAGTAAGATAATTCTTCGTTATACCTTTTAAATATCCGGAATGTTTATCTCTATGTTTTTCAATCAAAGCTTCATAAGTTTTTCCGAGATTTTTAGAAACAAATTCTGTATACTTTAATTTTGAAATTTCTTTAATTATTGTAGCTCGTTTATTTTTAATATCATCAGGAATTTGATTTTCCATTTCTGCTCCGATAGTGCCGTTTCTTTTTGAATATGGAAACGTATGAATTTGAGTCAGACCCGAACTTTCTAAATTTTTGCGAGTTATTTCAAAGTCTTCGTCTGTTTCACCTGCAAAACCTGTAATAATATCACTGCCTAAGAACGGTAACTCGAAAGTTTCATTGATTTTATCAATGAGTTTCAGGTAATCCTTTGTTTTGTAAAATCTATTCATAGATTTAAGCGTTTTATCATTAGCAGACTGTAGTGACAGGTGAAAGTGCGGACAAAATTTTGGTGAAGATTTTAGAAATTTTAGCAGATCATCGGTGATTTCAGTTGGATTAAGCGATCCAAGTCTGTATCTTTCTATTGTTGTTCTGTTTTCTATTTCTTTTAGCAGGTCAATTAGATTCAGATTAATATCTTTTCCCCACTGTCCAATATGAATTCCTGTTAAAATTACTTCTTTAAATCCGTTTTTTGAGTATTTGTTAATTTGGTCTATTATAAAATCAATATCAGCACTGCGGCTTTTACCTCTTGCTTTCCATATAATACAGTATGAGCATCGGTTGTCGCATCCGTCTTGAATTTTTAAGCTTGCTCTGGTTTTTGTTGTATCAAGGAGTTCTACTTTATTGAACTTATCAAGCTGCATAATATCTTTTGCACAGAAATGTTTATCTGCTGACAGGTAGTTGTATATATGTAATTTTTCATCATTTCCTATTACATAATCAATAAAATCATATTCAAGCAATTTTTCTTTTTCAATTTGTGCAATACAGCCTGTCAGAATATTTATTATATGCTTGTTTTTATGCTTTGCAGCTCTAAGATGATAAAATGCTTCATTATCACTTTTATGAGTAACAGAGCAGGAGTTAAGTATAAATATGTCTGCTTCTTTTATATTATTAACTTTTTCCAGTCCGTTTTTTTCAAGATTTTCTTCAATTATAGAGCTTTCGAATTGGTTGGATTTACAGCCCATTGTGTGGATATAAAATTTTTTCATAATTTAAATAATATTAAAAATAAAATTAATTGTAAATATTTGTGTATTTATGTTATTAAAATAGCAAAAAAATTTACTTTCCGTTTTAACATGTGTATAATCAAAGTGTGAAAGGTAAAGGTGTTTTATGCAAGTTAATTCTCTTTCTTCCAGAACCGTTGAACCGCAGCAGTCTTTTGGTCACAGACGCAGTAAGGCTGAACGTCAAAGAGCTATAGAACGTGAAGCTCTTGAACAATTTGCTGATATGGATGACCAATCTTTAAGACAGCTTGCTTATATGAAGGCTTCTTATAGTGTTAATGATAAGAAGCATAAGAGAATTTCAAATGCTTTATATTACAGTATTCCTTTAGCCGCTGGTTTGGCAGCAGCTGTTAAAAATCCGCTTAAAGCATTAAGTGCAAAAGGTCTTGTAAATTCATCAAGAGCATTACGATTAGGTAATTTTGCAGCATCAGCTTTGTCATGGGCAGGAACTTTTGCTATGATTGATGTAATCTTCGGTGGTAAAAGACAACTAGATAAAGCAAGTCCTACAGTAAGAGAATTTTCTGAAAAACACCCTATTGCATCTACTATTGCCACAATCGGAGCTAGTATAGGTGCTATATTCTTAGCAGGTAAGGGAATTTCTAAATTAGTTAATAAGATGATGCCAAAAGCATCAGGTACTCTTTCTAAGACATTCTCAACAAAAGAACTAAGAACAATTGCTAAGGTTAGTGATAAATTAAATAATAGCAAGATTTTAAATTGGACTTCTGAAAAATTGGCAAAAGTTCCTTCTGCAATTAAGAATTTTGCTAAAGGTGTAATTGATTACGGTCCTATTTTGTTAATATGTTCAAGTATTGCTCATTCATTTAATCACCAGAATGTAAAAGCAAGAGAAGTTGTGAAAGGTTATGAAGAATTAAAAGATGCTCAGGCTCAGGTACGTGAAAAGCTTGCTAATGAAGAAATTTTAGCGGATGATGAGTATTCTGTAGTCTAATAATTCTCAAATTTTATAGAATTTACTTAATATAAATTTAAAAAGTTCCCGATTGTTACAATTGCGGAACTTTTTATTTTATAATATTTGTATGAAGGTTGTTATTTTAGGCAAAGGTTTAATGCTGGCAAATCTGGTTCTTGGTGCAATTGATGCAGGGGCTGAAATTGTTGGTGTTTTTCGTTATGAACAAACCTGCACTAATCCTGTTAAATTATTTTTTCGGGATTTCTTTTGTCCTGATCCTGTTGTAACATTGTTAAAGCAGACAAAAGTTAATCAAATAAGAATGAAGTCTGCAAATTCAAAAGATTTTAGAAAGTTAATGCTGACATTAAACGTTGATTTGATACTTGTTGGAACCTGGAAAGAGCGTATAAAAAAAGAAACATTTAATATTCCTAAAATTGCAACGGTTAATGTACATCCTTCATTACTGCCTAAGTATAGAGGCCCTAATCCATACCTTCAAACTATTCTAAACGGTGAAAAATTTTCCGGTGTTACTTTACATTTAATGGATGAACACTATGACAGCGGTGCAATTCTATCTCAAGAAAAGATAGAAATTTTAGATACTGATACCTCAAAAGAATTGAGAGAAAAGTCTGTCAGGGTCGCAAGAAAATTAGTCAGCGATTTTATAAAGGATTTAGATAATAAAATTATTACACCTATTACTCAAAGTGAAAAATACGCTACGTATTATCCAAATATTTCAGGTGAAGAAAAAATGCTGGATTTTACTTATCAAACATCAGACGAAATTTCTCGTACAATAAGGGCTTTGCATCCGTTTTTGCCTTGTTATATTGTTCATAATGACAAGTTTTTTATTGTTAATCCGTATAATTTCCAAATATTGTTGGAAGATATTGGAAAAACTAGACCAGGTGATATTATTGCCAAAAATCCTGAACGTTT
The DNA here is from genome assembly GCA_949300485.1 of uncultured bacterium. Classification (GTDB taxonomy): domain Bacteria; phylum Cyanobacteriota; class Vampirovibrionia; order Gastranaerophilales; family Gastranaerophilaceae; genus Zag111. The sequence continues at coordinate 26,069 of CASGEL010000014.1, read as the reverse complement.
ATCTTTAACTATTGTTTGTAAAGATAATAAGGCGATACGATTTTCAGAATTAAAATTGTATAAATCTTCAGAGTCAAAGACAGAAAAATATATAGCAAATAATGTTCGGGTTATTTCTTAGCTATTGTATTTCTGTCAAGCATAACCATTAATATCGAAATATCTGCAGGTTTGACCCCACCTATTCTTGAGGCTTGAGCTAGGGTTTTGGGCCTGATTTTTTCCAGTTTTTCTTTTGTTTCTGATGAAATATGGTCAATTTTAGAATAGTCAATATTATCAGGGATTTTGAATTTTTCAAGTTTTCCAGCCTGATCAACCTGTTCTTCTTGTCTTTTTATGTATCCGTCATATTTAATTATAACTTCAATTTGTTCATAAACTTCTTTTGAAATATTTAGAGCTTTTGTCGATTCGTCCAGCTCTTGAATAACCCTGTATGTAATATTGGGTCTTTTCAGTAATTCAGAAGCCCTGATGCCTCTGTCAATATGTTCTTCGTACTTATACAGAATTTCATTTACCTCTTCTGTTGGCGGAATTTTTACATTTTCAAGACGCTGTTTTTCCTCATGAATAAGTTTTTGTTTGTTTGTAAATCTTGCAAACTGTTCATCATCGATTAATCCGATTTTATGTCCTATAGGTGTTAGTCTTTCATCTGCGTTATCCTGCCTTAATAATAATCGGTATTCTGAGCGAGATGTAAGCATTCTGTAAGGATCTTGAATATCTTTTGTCACAAGATCGTCAATTAACGTTCCTGTATAAGATGAACTTCTTGAAAGTTCAAGCATTTCAGAGTTATTAAGGAAATTGAATGCATTTATTCCTGCTATGAGTCCTTGAGCTGCTGCTTCTTCGTATCCGCTTGTACCGTTAATTTGTCCTGCAAAGAATAATCCTTTGATTTGTTTAGACATAAGAGAATGTGTTGTTTGAACTGCAGGAACATAATCGTATTCAACTGCATAAGCAGGTTTTATAATATGAGCTTTTTCTAATCCCGGAAGACTTCTTATCATTCTAACCTGAACATCTGCAGGTAAACTTGTTGAAAATCCTTGAATATAAGTTTCATAGGTGCCAAGTCCTTCAGGTTCAATAAATATATGGTGTGATGGATTTGATGCAAATCTTACTATTTTATCTTCAATAGAAGGGCAGTACCTTGGGCCGACGCCATGGATAAGTCCCTGATACATAGGTGATTTATCAAGGTTTTCTCTAATTATTTTGTGCGTTTCTTCATTTGTTCTTGTTAAGTAGCAAGGATAAGTTTTCCTGACAGGGCGATTGGGTTTAAAAGAAAAGAAACTTAATTCATCATCACCCGGTTGAATTGTCATTTTTGAATAATCTATTGTTCTTTTGTCCACCCTTGCAGGAGTTCCTGTTTTTAATTTCTTTGTTTGTATTCCTAATTTGTGCAAAGAATCAGATAAACCTATTGCGGCTTGCTCTCCGAGTCTTCCTGCACTGTATGAGCGCAGGCCTACAAAAATTTTACCTTCCAGCGATGTTCCTGTCGTTAGTACAACGGCTCTTGCGCTGTATTCAACGCCAAATTCATCAATCGCCCCTGTTATTGTATCATTCTCAACTTTTAACTCTGTTATACAGCATTGTTTAAGATATATGTTTTCATTGCTTTCGATAAGATTTCTCATATATCTTGAATATTCCGCCTTGTCTGATTGGGCGCGCAAAGCTCGTACTGCAGGGCCTTTTGATGAATTTAAAACTTTCATCTGCAGGTAAGTTGCATCCGTAACTTCACCCATTACCCCGCCTAATGCATCGATTTCTCTAACCAATGTTGATTTTGCAGGGCCTCCAACAGCAGGATTACAAGGTTGTAATGCAATATTTTCAAGATTAAGTGTACAAAGTAACACTTTCAATCCGAGTTTTGCACAGGCTAAAGTCGCTTCACAGCCGGCGTGTCCCGCCCCTACGATAATTATGTCAAATTTATTGTTTAAATAATCCATAATTATATTATAGAGCAAACAAATTTAACCGTTTATTTTAAGGGCTTTTGATGTTAAGTTTAGTAATTTTTCCCACAACAAATTAACCGTTTATCTAATAAACGTATTTTAAACACTAAATGAAACTCAAACTCTCTTAATTGGCAAAAACGAATTTAAAAATTTTACTATCAGCGGTATCGCTTTTTGTCTTTTGGTGAGGATTAGCCTTCAGCAGTTAATTCTTCCCAAATGCTTGGTACAACAATCAATGCGGTGTACACGATAAAACCGAATAGGATCAGATTAATAGCCATGATAAACCTCCTTTGGGTTCATATATATTAATCCCATTTTTTGATGTAAAATAACAATTAATACTTTAAACAGTTGAAATATTTACAAAACTTAATATAAAATATTGATATGAAAAAGCTTACTCAAAATGACGTAAAATCACTATTTGCAAATCTTTGTTGCTCTCGTTGCAAAAATGAATTTTCTATAAATTCTATAAAATTTTTAGAGCAGGATTGCGATATTTTGCTTTGTAGTTTATCATGCGTAAACTGTGGGAAAGACTTTGGTAAAATCGTTCTGAATTATAACAGAAAATCTGATAAACATTTACCCTTGGAAATTGTTGATGGTCCTGAACCTATATCTTATGATGATGTAATTGATGCTCATAGATTTATAAAAGATAATTTGTAATAGCAAATTTTTGTCGAGATATTGGAGATTCAATATATAAACATATAAAAAACTGCCTATTATGGAATCGGGAGCTGAAAATGAAGAAAAGGAAAAACCTTTAAGCTTAATGCTTAAAGGTTTTTTTGTTTAATTATTTTATTTTTTATTTTTTATTTACCTAAGTTAGCTGTGCTTTTGATGTGTAATTCTCTAAGCTGCTGAATAGAAGCAGTTCCAGGAGCATCACTCATTAAATCTTTTGCACTTGCGTTTTTAGGGAATGCAATAACATCTCTGATTGAGTCCGTTCTTGCTAATAATGCAACAAGTCTGTCTAAACCTATAGCTAAACCTGCATGAGGCGGTGTACCGTATTGCAGAGCATTCACCATAAATCCGAATTTTTCTTTTGCTTCTTCTTCAGTTAAGCCTAACGCTTTAAATATTTTCTGTTGAACTTCGGAAGAGTGTATTCTGACAGATCCTCCTCCTAATTCTGTACCGTTATAAACGATATCGTAAGCTATAGATTTAACATTTCCTAAATCTCCTGAATCCAGTTTATCAAGGTCTTCAAGGTTTGGAGAAGTGAACGGATGGTGCATTGCCATAAATCTGCCTTCTTCATCGCTCCATTCAAACATTGGGAAATCTACAACCCATAGTAAATCATGTTTTGATTCATCAATTAAGTTTAATGATTTACCAAAGTATAGTCTTAATCTTCCCATAATGTCGTAAACTAATTTTGGTTTATCCGCAACAAAGAAAATTATATCTCCAGGTTGAGCTTGAGCTCTTTCTTGAATTTGTTTAGCTTGTTCTTCTGTTACGAATTTAAGAACAGGAGATTTTGCACTGCCGTCTTCGTTGTAAATAATGTTAGCCAAAGCTTTAGCTCCGAAAGATACAGCAAGTTTTGTGATATCATCAATTTCTTTTCTCGAATATTTAGCTCCGCCAGGAATTCTGATACCTCTAACTATACCGCCGTTTTCCAATGTGTTTTTAACGATTTGGAATTCTGACTGTAAGATGATATCTCCGATATCAAATAGTTCTAAACCAAATCTTGTATCAGGTTTATCAGAGCCAAATCTGTCCATAGCTTCTTGCCATGGAATTTGTCTAAACGGAGGTTTAACTTCAACTCCTGCAGCTTTAAATGCATCAACAATCAATCCTTCTACGACTTTGATAACATCTTGTTGTTCAACAAATGACATTTCTAAGTCTACTTGAGTAAATTCCGGCTGTCTGTCCGCTCTTAAATCTTCATCTCTGAAGCATTTTGCAATTTGGTAGTATCTTTCAATTCCGCCAACCATTAATAACTGCTTGAATATTTGCGGAGATTGAGGAAGAGCATAAAACTTACCTTCCTGAACTCTTGATGGTACTAAGTAATCTCTTGCACCTTCCGGAGTTGTCTTAATTAAGATAGGTGTTTCCACTTCCAAAAAATCAAGATTATTTAAATAATTTCTTATTGCTTGAACTATATTATGGCGCATAACAAGTTTTGATAACATAGGTTCGCGTCTTAAATCAAGATATCTGTATTTTAATCTTACATCTTCTGATACGTTTTCATCATCTAAAACAAAAGGTAACGTTTTTGCTTCAGATAGAACTTCAATAGTATCAGGATACATTTCAACTTGACCTGTAGGATATTTTTCATTATATGTTTCTTCTGGTCTTTTTGAAACTTTTCCACTAACTTTTATAACATATTCGCTTCTTACTTTTTCTAATATTTTGTGGATTTGAGGGTTGATTTGTGGATTCGCAACAATTTGAAAAAATCCGCTTCTGTCACGAAGTTCAACAAATAAAATCCCGCCCAAATCTCTTATACAAGACACCCAGCCAGACAATGTAATTGTTTCGCCGATGTTTGACAAGTTAATCTTTCCACATTCGTGGTCTTTAAACTTTGTTTTAATCATCTTCTCTTATTTCCTTTTTAGTCTATTTATATCGCAACTATAATACTAACAAAAACACAAAAAAAAGACTACAACATGTAACATTTGTAATCTTTTTCTTATAAATTAATCTTTTAATATTTGGCATGAATGGACTATATTTAAATTTATGTTGTAATAATCAACATGTTCCGGTTGATATTCAACGTTGTGTCTGTTACTTATTACACAGTCATGCAATGCCATAAACATATTTCCACAATTTAGTGCATAAAATAGTAAATTTTCTGTTGTTGGATTTTCTACAACTCCTGGAATAGGCAGTCTTAATTGTCCTGTAATTAGGTAATCTTCAGTTGTAACAAGTATTTTTACAAAGGTTTGACTAAGTGGTAATTTCCCTTCTGTGATTACCTTTTTTAGTGGTTTACTGTCTTCTTTTTTCATATCTTAATCCTCTTTTACAGATTTTATATTAGCACATTTTTATCTAATGGACAATAGGTTTGATTTTTAGTAAACTCATTTTATGATAAATTTTGATTTATTAACTTTAACGGCTTTTTGGAAAGAACAATCCTCTTTTTTTTGTGGTGCAAGAATATTCAAGATTCAGCAGCCGACAAGGCGCGAACTGATTTTGTCTTTAAGAAAGAATGGAGAAACACGTCAGCTTTATATAAATATAAATCCGTCATTTTATCATATTTGTTTTATGAATAAAGAAACGGCAGCTAAAAGATTGATTGAAATTCCGCAAAATCCACCTATGTTTTGTATGTTGTTAAGAAAATATCTTGAAAATTCCAAGATTTTCAAAGTTGAAATGCCGAAAAATGAGCGAATTTTTGAAATATATACTGAATCTTATAATGAAATAGGAGATAAAATATTGCTATGTCTTGCTATTGAATTGATGGGCAAGCATTCCAATATTGTTTTGTACAATTATGATACAAATATTATTATAGGGTGTGCTCATAATGTCGGTGCAGAAAAAAGTCGAGAACGTGAATTGGCAGGGACGTTACCATATATATATCCTCCAAAACAGAATAAAATGAGTATACTTGATTATAATGGTGACGTTGATTATTCAAATTTGTCTTCTGATTTTTATATGTTTTCAGGAGCTTTTGCATCTTTATGTAAAGGTCAGTCTTTAGAAACTCTGAAGAAATATGTATTACTGGAAAATATTTCTCCTGCGATTTCTGAGGATTATGAAAAGTACAGTTTGTTTTCTGAATTGTTACCAAATAGTAGTATAGAGTGTTCAAGTGTAAATGAAATGATTGATAATTATTATTCTCATCATATTTCATTATACAAGTTCAAATCTTTAAAATCTCATTATAAGTCTTTAACAGAACAAAAACTTAAAAAAGTTCTTAAATCTTTAAATCAAACACATAAGCGAAAAAATATTCTTGCAGATTCAGCGAAGTATCGTTTGTATGGAGATTTATTAATGGCTAATCTATATACATTGAAAGATTATTCAAAAGAAGTTTCCGTTTATGATTATGAAAATGAAAAGAATATTATAATTGCGCTTGATGAAACAAGAACAATAAAAGATAACGCAAATAAATTTTACAAATTATATAATAAAGCTAAGACTTCACTGAGCAAGTTATTGGAAATGGAAGCTTTTTATACTGAACAAAAGACTTATCTAGAACAGATCTTATATTCAATTGACTGTGCTGGTAATATTGAAGATTTGTTTGAAGTTTCTTCTGAAGTTGAAGAAGGGGACTTGAGAAAATCGAAGGCTTCTAAAAATCATATGGATATTATAACTATGGTTGAGTCTGATGATTCAAAGATATATATAGGGAAGAATAATAAACAAAATGATTATATTATTTCAAAATTGTCTTCGGATGAGGATTTGTGGTTTCATGTGCATAATTGTGCAGGTTCTCATGTCCTTTTGAAATCTCAAAATCCAACTGATGAATTAATTTTGAAGTGTGCAAGGCTTGCTAAAGAGTATTCTACGGCAAAAAGCTCATCTAAAATAGGTGTTATATATACAAAACGCAAATATTTAAGAAAGCCTCCAGGAACACATTTAGGGTATGTTACATACAAAAATGAAAAAGAAATTGTTATAGATTAAATTGTGTTATAATTAAACAAGTTAAGAGGTTAATTATGCCGCATTTTTTTATAAATTCTAATCAAATAAATGGAAAATTTGTAGAAATATCTGATAAAGAAAACTACCAGCATATAGCAAGATCTTTAAGAGCAAGAGCAGGTGAGAGTTTGCTTTTAGTAGATGAAAATCAGGTTCAGTATGAAGCTTATATAACAGAAATTACTAATTCTAAAATTTCGGCTACAATTGAAAAATCTTATCCTTCACGTAGATTTCTAGATTTCGATTTATATTTAGCGCAGAGTCCATTAAGATCAGATGCTCAAAATTTTGTTATAGAAAAGGCTACAGAACTCGGAGTATCAGGCATCTATCCTATAATTACCGAAAATTGTGCTGTTAGTAAATCCGTAATTGAAAAAAAAGTTGCAAGATGGCAAAAAATTATGTATGAGTCCTCAAAACAGTGCGAAAGGGCTGTAGTTCCAACATGTTTTAAGCCATCAACTATTGATAATTTGTTGACTCAAAACTTTTTTGATAAGAGAGTTGTTTTTTGTGAGAGAATTGCAAATAAAACATTAAGAGATTTATTTTTAGATAATCCGATTAAAAAAGGTGATAAAGTTCTTATTATTGTCGGACCTGAAGGAGGATTTTCCCAAAAAGAATTTGAATATTTTAAAGATAAAAATTTAGAAATGCTCACCTTGGGTTCTCTTATATTAAGAGCAGAAACTGCTGTAACCGTTGCTTTAGGTAATATTATTTATGAATACTCAAATTTTAACAGATAAAATTAAGGATGATGACATATTAAATAATCTGGCAAGTTTTTTTGATAATCAGATTTATCTTGTCGGTGGTGCTGTGAGAGATTTTTTCCTTGGCAGGGATACTCTGGACAGGGATTTGATTGTAACTGATGAGGATGCAGGAGTTTTTGCACGCAAGGTTGCAGACTTTTTTGAAGGTGTTTTTATTCCGCTAGATGTGGTAAATAAAATATATAGGGTTGTATTTCCTGATAAAACTAACATACTTGATATAACAAATCCTATAGGCGGATCTTTAGAGGAGGATATTAAACGTAGAGATTTAACTATAAATGCCATAGCTGTCGATATTCGCTCAGGTGAGGTTATAGATTTGACAGGAGGTATATCTGATCTTGAAAATAAAATTCTCAAAGGGGTTAAAGAAGAAAATTTTATAGAAGATCCGTTGCGTATTCTTAGAATTTTCAGGTTTTATTCTATTTTAGGTTTTAATATTGATGAAGCTTTGCTTAATATAGCCAAATTCAATTCTAAATTAGTTTTAAAGCCTGCAAAAGAACGTGTTGAATATGAATTGATGAAGTTGTTTAGTGGCAGCTATGTTCCTGATGCATTGTATAAAATGGACGAATGCTCTATGTTAGAAGTGATTTTTCCTTTTGTTAAGGAGTTAAAGCAGGTACCTAAGAATTCTCATCATCATCTTGGATTGTTTGATCACAGTATTGAAACTATCAAGCAGCTTGATGGTTTGTATAGTGCATCTTTAAATGTTGTTAAGTCTCATATGCAAAAAGTAGATTTCGGCGGTTTTTCTCGTCTTGCCCATTTAAGATTAGCCTGTTTTATGCATGATATAGGTAAATTTTCAACTTGGACTATTGAAGAAGCAACAGGTCGCCATCGATTTATGAAGCATGAAGATGTTGGTGCTAAAATGGCTGAAGTGATTTTAAAATCAATGAGTTTTTCTAATAAACAAATTTCATATATTACATATATTATAAAAAATCATATGTACCCATCTGCTGTAGTTTCATCTCCTGAATTGAGTGAGAAGGTAATGATGCGTTATATCAGAAAGTCTGAGGATAATGCAATCGATAATATTTTAATAGCACAGGCAGACAGGCTCAGTGCCAGAGGTCCTGAAGTAACTGATGAAATGGTTAAAAATAATATTGACGGTTTGAATAATTTGTTAAATTTTTATTTAAATATCAAAGATACTCTAAAACCTTTACCAAAGCTTTTGGATGGCAATGAAGTCATGCAAATATTGAATATTCAACCATCTAGAAGACTTGGCCTTATTATGAATTCTTTACATGAAGCGCAGATGTCAGGAGATGTTATTACAAAAGAAGATGCTGTTTTATTTGTAAAAAACTGTCTTATAGATTAGTTTTGCTTTTTAATTTTATGTTAAAATACTTTGTATAAAAGTTGAGGTAGGGTTATGAATGATAAATTAAAGAAATTTTGTATCTGGTCTGGATCTATATTATTGGGATTATATTTGCTCTTTTTATTGCTTCCGTTTGTGATATCACCTATTGTGGACTCATACAGCGATAAAATTGAAGATTCTTTATCTGAAGCCTCCGGCTTTAATATTGATTTGGATGATATTTCTGTTGTTACTGCTCCTAATTTATCGGCTGGAATTAAGGTGCAAAATATATCTCTAAGTATTCCTTCGGAGAAATCTCCATTTTTTAAATCTGAGGGTGCTTCTATAAGACTTGCCTTATTACCTTTACTTTTAAGAAAAGTTCAGATTGATTCTGTTTCTGCGAAATCTATAGTTGCAGATTTGACTGTGAAGAAAGATGGCAGTTTTTTAGTTCAGGATTATATACCGAAAACGAAGACAAGTACAGAACCAATGACAGCTCTTCCTTATGGGTTTAAATTATCTAATCATTTACCTAATATTAGTGCTAAAAGTTATAAAATATCTTTTATAGATGCTGAAACTTCAAAATTTTATTATATTGATGGTGTTAATTTAAAGTTATCAGATTTTATTCTTGATAAGAAATTTAAATTTTCTACTCAAGGAAAAATTGTGTTAGATGATATGATTATGTCTAACTATAACTTGAAAATATATAATAAAATCATGCCGGCACTGCAACTGAATGATTTGATATTTCCAAAATCAGATCAGGCTGAGGAAGAAACAGTTGAAGTTACCGAGGTTTCTACCTTCAATATTATTGATATTTTTAAATCAATATATAATAATAAACTTGCTTTTGATATTTCTGCTGATACAAAAATTTCAGGAACATATAAGGCTCCTCATCTAAACGGCTTTATTAATTTAGATGCATTATCAGTTGCCGTAAATGGTAAAAAACTTCCAGAAAGTTATGCTCATTTAATATTTAAAGGTTCTAAAACAGATATAGATTCTATGTTTTTCTCTTCTGAGGATTCAGATGAGTTGACTCAGATTATCGGTAATTTTTATACCGGAAAGAAACCATCTGTTGATATGACTTTGCGATCTAATGCAAAGTTTAATAATATCATAAGGTTGATTGATAGTATAGCTTCTTCTTTTGAAATAAAGGATTTTAATACATTATCTGCAACTGGGGGAATTGATGCTGATTTTAATATCAATTCTGATATGAAGAAAGTGGCATCTAACGGCTATTTAAAGGTGCTTCCTTCTAGTTTGACATATGGCCTGTATAATGTTTCGGTTAATGATATTACTGCGGATATTGATTTAACAAATAATGATATTAATATTAAAAAAGCAGGATTTTCTGTGTTGGGTCATCCTTTAAGACTCTCAGGTACAGTTGGACATGATGCATCCTTAGATTTGAAGCTTATAGCTAATAAATTATCTTTGAAGGGTTTGTTAGCTGCATTTGGACAAATTTCCTTATTAAAGGATAATACAATTAATAATGGATCAATTTCTTTAAATGCTGCTATTCTTGGAAAACTTGATAAGATAAAGCCAGAATTGTCTGCTGATATTTCTAATATAGATATCTTAAACAAACCGTCTGATATAAGGATTTCACTAAGAAATGCTATTATTTCTCTATTGTATGACGGAAAAGCTTTTGACGGAGACATAGATGTAGCAGCTTTAGCTTTGGCTCATCCAATGGCATATATATCTGTTCCGAAAGCTTCGGTATATGTTGATGAAAAAGATATTGAAATTAAAAATACATATTTAATGTTTAATAATTCGAAAATTGATATAACTGGTACCATTGCTGATTATGTTGAAGATAGAATGAATATGAATATTTCGGCGGTTGGGAAAGTCGTTGGTAATGATGTATTATCAATTATCCCGGCAGAATTTCGTTCTTTGATATCAGCAAAAGGTAGCTTGCCGTTACAAGTGAAGCTAACTGGTAATACTAAAGTCCAAAATATAAAATTAAATATAGACTCGGATAAGGATAATTATGTTTCATTTATGGATATAGATTTGTTGAAGGGGCAAAAAACAAAAGTTCATTCAAGTATAGAACTTATTGGCGATTCTTTAACATTTTCAAATACCGGAATATCAAATGAAAAAACTACTGTAGCAAAACTTAGTGGGGGAATTTCAAAATTATATTCTTCCCCTAATTTAAATCTTAATTTGGCTGTACCAAATACAATTAGTTTTCCAATTTGGGGGTTACCATCATCAAAGGTTACGGCAAATGGTTCTGTGTCCATTTTAGGTGATATTTTAACTCCTCAGGTTCGAGGTACTGTTAATATAATAAATCTGCTTATTAAAGATATGGATGTTTCAATAAAAGATTTAGTTGCGGATCTATCCGGTCCTATTTTAAATGGCTCAGCTACAGCAAGACAATTCAGAGCGGGCGGTATATTAGCAGATGATTTATCTTCCGATTTCTCATTAGATAATTATTCTGTATTTAAATTGAAAGATTTAACTGCTAAAGCTTTTGATGGAAATATTAAAGGGGATATATCTTATGATATTCCAAAAACAAAAGTTGATGTCTTTCTTAAGGGGTCAGGACTTAATTCTACAGAGGCAATAGCAGGCGCTATAGGAATTAAAAATGCATTGACAGGAGTGCTTGACTTTAGTGCTAAATTATCAATGAAAGGGGTTACAGATAAAGAAATTATTCAATCCTTATCAGGCGATGTGGATTTTAATGTTGCAGAAGGCAGGTTCATGGGGATTGGTAGATTAGAAAATTTGGTTGCAGCTCAGAATGTATCTTCTAATTCAGTATTAAAATCTGCAATTTCAGCATTATCAACATTATCTACAATTCAAGAAACAAATAAATATAAATATATAAAAGGAAATTTGGAATTATCAAACGGTAGTGCAAAAATTTCCAAGATTTTAGTTGCTGGTCCTTTGATGGCATATTATGTCAAAGGTGTTTATAACATATTGCCAAATACAGCCAATTTAGTGATTCTTGGACGATTAGAGGCTAAAGTTGTTTCATGTTTAGGTCCTTTGGGAGAGTTATCTGCGGATAAACTGTTGGCATATATTCCTAAATTCGGTGTTATGACCTCAAATATATTGAAGCAGTTAACTGCTGATCCTGCAAATGAAGATACTTCACTTATTCCTCAGTTAACAGAAGGCAGTACTTCATATAAAGATTTTAAAGTCATATTTAATGGTCCTGTCAGTGGTACTTCCTCTGTTAAAAGTTTTAAATGGTTATCTCAATGTGATACTACAGAAATGAATATAAAGCAGGATTTACAAGATGCTAATGATGCCATTAAAACAAATATCGATAATCGCATAGATCAAGCTAAAAATAATGCGGAAACTGTAAAATCTAATGTAAATAATATTATAGAAACTCAGAAAAACAGAGTGGAAGCAATAAAGAATGATATTGAACAGACAAAAACAGATATTCAAAATTCGAAGGAAAATACAAAGCAAAATTCTGGTAATTTAAAAAATATGCTTAAGAATGTGATAATGAATTCTCAGAAAACAATGCCTTCTTCAGAATCTCCTGTGGAAAATAGTACAGTTCAAGAGTAGCTTCTTATAAAATACAGGCAAGTACCATAAGTATAATAGTACCAATTTGGAAAGCGGTTGCCATGTTTTGGCCAAATCTGTTGCTGTCGTATTTTCTTGCCGTTTTTTGAGCGTTTAAAGCACTTGAGATTCTCGATAATCTTTCGCTTTCATTATCTGAGGCAAATACTGTACCAAACAGGCTGGATTCTACTCGAGATAACCTGCTATCCATCGGTTCGTTTTCGTATTTAGTTTTAAATAAAGTTTTTTCGATTGAAGAAATATTCATGTTTTTAGCAGGTTTAAATACGCTGGGACCTTCTTCTATATTATCAAAATCCGAATAGTCATTAAAATTATGTTGCCTATTGTAAGCATCATAGTCAAACGGGGTTCCGTATTGATCCAGGTGGTAATTATCACTTAATTTGCCTATATCTCCGTTATAGAAGTCATTTTCCTGTTTTGCAATTTGATTATTCATAAAGTTTTTAGGTTTTATTTCTGCTTTTAGTCTGTCTACGCGTGTAGCCAAATCATCAGACTCGTAACTTTTTCCAAAAGTTTTTGATTCTAGATTAGATAATCTGGTTTTAATATTTTGTTCTTTAAATTCTTTATTAAATACTTGTTGTTCAAGTTCATTTATAACTGGGTAGTCTATTTTTGAACTTTCTGTCGGTTCCTTAGCGAATACCCAAGAGTCTTCTTCTTCCATAAATGTATCTTCCTTTGGTTCTATTTCTTGTCCCATAAGGTCTGCAGAAAGGTCTTTTTTTAATTTTGCAATACGTGTTTGATTTTGTTCTGTTGATGTTTTGCCATAAACACTGTTTTCTATTCTATTTAAACGTGTTGATTCATTTTCATTTGAATATGTATAGCCATAAAGTGAGTTTTCAATCTTATCCAAAGTTGAACTGCTTGCAGCAAAGCAACTTTGGCAACTAAGAAATAAAATAAAGATGAGAATTAGTTTTTTCATATTTAATACTCCTTAGAGTCAGGATAAAATTTTTCAAACCCTAAACCAATTCATCAAATTAGGAGTTTTTAAAAGTCAAAAAACGAATATAATTTCTTAGCGCAAAAGTCGTATATTTTTATAAATATAGTATATTGTATCTAGTTATTGTGTGTATAAAAGACGGCTGATTTTTATCAGCCGTCTTTAGATGTTAACTATTTTAATAATCAAACTAATGCTGCTTTAACTCTTTAAGTGCTTGAAGTTCTTTTTGATATGGAGAAATTGAAGTTACTTTTTCTATTATTCCGGGCAGCTTTTCTATAACATAGTCAATTTCTTCTTCCGTAGTAAATCTGCTTAAACTCCAACGAATACTGCCATGTATTGCTGTAAACGGAACATTCATAGCTCTTAAAACATGGCTTGGTTCTAGAGAACCGGAGGTGCATGCAGACCCTGATGATGCGCAAATACCCATATCAGACAGGTGAAGAAGTATCAATTCTCCTTCAATATATTCAAATCCAATATTTGTTGTATTAGGAACTCTGTTTGCAACTCCTGTATTTATTCTTGCATTATAAATTCTTTTGATGATGTTTGATTCTAATTTGTCTCTAAGACGTTTTACTTCAGTTATTTCATATTTCAAACTGTCTTTAGCAAGTTCAGTTGCTTTACCAAGGGCAACTATATACGGAGTATTTTCGGTACCTGCACGTTTACCTCTTTCCTGATGACCACCGATTATTAAGGGTGTTATCATTGTGTTAGAATTTACATACAAAGCCCCAATTCCTTTTGGTGCATGTATTTTATGCCCTGAAATCCCGAGAAGATCAATACCGTTTTCTTGAACATCAATAGGAATTTTACCTGCAGCTTGAACAGCATCAACAAAAAATTTTGTATCTTTATTTTTACTTTTAATAATTTCTGAGATCTTTTTTATCGGGTTTATTACCCCGGTTTCATTATTTGCCCACATAATCGAAACTAATGCGGTATCTTCATCCATTGCATTTTCTAATTCCTCAAGGTTCAGTTCACCATTTGAGTTAACTCCGATATAATCAACTCTGTATCCTTGTTTTTCTAATGTCTTATAAAGATTTAGCACGCAAGGATGCTCTACTTTTGTGGTGATTATGTGTTTTTTGTTTTTATTATAATTAAGGACACCTCGGATTGCGGTATTGGCACTTTCTGATCCGCAAGATGTAAATATAATTTCTTTTTCATCTTTTGCATTAATAAAGTCTCTGACTTTTGCTCGAGCCTCTTTTATTGCATTTGAAGATTTTTTAGCAAAATCATACATACTTGATGGGTTTGCATATTCTTCTTTAAAGTACGGAAGCATTTCTTCCAAGACTCTTTCATCAACTTTGGTAGTTGCATTATTATCTAAATATACAAGTTTATTCATTTTATTTTACCTCAATAAGGGTTACGTCTGTTCCCAGTGAATTTTGCAGAATTTGTTGTGCAAAATTTTTCAATGTCATTGTTGAATTTTTACATCCTGAGCATCTGCCTTTTAATTTTACGTAAATGCTCTTGTTTTTTATATCTACAAGTTCAATATCTCCGCCATCTTTTTGTAATTCTGGAGAAATTTGGGTTTCTATTACATTATTAACCTTTAATATCCATTGTGTTGGGGTCATTTTTTCGGTTTCAGCTTTTTGTTTATTATAATAGGTATCTATCATATCTTGGATTACTGATTTACATTTTCCGCAGGCACCACCTGCTTTTGTGTAATTTGTGACCTCTTCAACTGTTTTTAATCCGTTTTGTTTAATAGCATCCCAAATTAAGTTTTCTGTTATTTGAAAGCAAGTGCAGATGATTTTTTCTTTTTTATCAGGAGGATTTTTTCCTAATAAATCGTCTAAATCTACATAACCTTCGGCTTTGTAATTTTTTAGAGCATCTTCTAATGCCTCATATCCCATAACTGAGCAGTGCATTTTTTCAGGAGGTAGTCCGCCTAATTCATCTGCAATGTCTTTATTGGTAATTTTTCTTACCTCATCGACAGTTTTTCCTATAATCATTTCGGTTAAAATGCTTGAACTGGCTACTGCAGAACCACATCCAAAAGTTTGAAATTTTGCGTCTGTTACTATGTTATCTTTTATTTTTAAATATATTTTTAATTGATCTCCGCAGGTTAAAGATCCTGCTACTCCAACAGCATCAGCATCATCTATTGATCCGACATTTCGAGGATTTCTGTAGTGATCCATAACCTTCTCTGAATAATCCCACATACTATTTTCCCTTTCTATATATTCAATATTTTAACTCAAAAATAAATATAATTTTTTTTCCTTAATTATTATTTAATTATTGAGATGTTACAAAATGTAACGATATTCAATTATTTATTAAAGTTATAAAATTTTATTCCGATATAAAGAAGTATAGGAAACGAGACAAGAAAGGAACAGACGACGCCAATGGGCATGAGTGCATCACAAGCTAGATTTTTGAGTTTGACTGCGCGTAAGAACAACGTAGAGTTTGAAGGGCAGCAGATCAACCAGCAAAGAACTACCCTGTCCTTCAGTAGATGATTATACAAAAGTAACTTATACATTCGATGACGGTGCATTAACTAATACAATTACAACAATGATTGCAAAAGGCAATAATGAATATGCAATCAATTATATCCAACAATGGCAGGATGATTATTCTATTGTATCAGCATCATCAAGTATTATCTCTAAAAACGATCAGGGAGAATACTCTATAGGATCATCAAAATTAAGAAAACTCGGTTCTGTAGCAGGTTATACAGCAGAACAAATAAAAAATATGTCAGAAACAGAATTTGAAACTTTACAAGAAAATGATGCAATAAAATCAAATTCATATTTATCAACATTAGATCAAACACAATTAGCAGATTTATTAGAACAAGAAAGCTACTATGAAACAATGTTGAATTCAAGTGAAAAAGTAGCAGAAAGCGGAGAATGGTATGTTCGCTATGTAAAAGATTCTTCAACAGGTTCATATGTACCATATTTTTACAGTGCAAGACAAGTTGAAGATGATGATAAATATACCCAAGATGGTATAGCCACAGAAAATATCAACTGCTATTCAATAGGTTCAACAACAAAAACTAAAGAAGTATTAAATGCAGTTGGAACAGTAGAACAAGATACATCAGGCAGATATTTATCAATAACCTTATATCAAACAGATGAAGATGGAAACAAATTAGATGAAGACGGGAATATAGCAGAAGAATCAGGTAAACCACCTGTAACAACAACATATAATTTAGTAACTAATACATCTACAGATGAAGATGCATATAATGATGCAATGAATCAGTATAATTATGAACAGTATCAATATGATCAAAAAATCCAGGATATAAATTCAAAAATAGAAATAATTCAACAACAAGATAAAAGTTTAGAGTTGGAATTAAAACAACTTGATACTGAAGAAAATGCTATATCTACAGAGATGGATGCAGTTAAAAAAGTAATTTCTAAAAATATTGAAAATTCCTTCAAAACTTTTAATGCTTAGTCCTAGGTCTGACTTGGTATTATGTTGCCAATAGTAACTGATAAGTCAAACTAAATTTGGTCAATGGAAATAGCTTTAACTCCTGCATATCTTGCTTTATCCATTAGTTTTACAACTGCACCATGGGTAGATTCTCCATCTGTTTGAATAAGTAAGCCGTCAGGATAATTCTTAATCTCTTTACTTAATACTGTACCTAACATATCTGGAGATACTTCTTCATTATGGATAAAGTATTTATCATTTTGAGTAACAAAAATTGTTAGGATCTGAGGATCATTTTTTACTTGTGATTGTTCAACATTTTCCGGAACAGTTAAACTGATGCCCTGTTGATCTAATAATGGAGCGATTACCATCATAATGATTAATAAGACTAAAAATATATCTGTTAAAGGTGTTATATTTATTTCGTTAAAAGTATCTCTCATTATTATTCTCCATCTGTTGGTATTTCACCAGTTTTAGATTGTTGTTCCAATTTCCTTTGTTCTTTTTTATTTAACGGTTCACCGGCAACAACTAATTTTTTATATTCTGCATTTTGTGCTGCATTCATAACATTCATTATTGTAGCACTTTTTATAGCTTTATCCGCTTTAACAACAACTTCAGCCTTATCAGAGTCCGTTTTTGCCGCAAGAAGTTTGTCTGTCAATTGAGCCGTTTGAATTCTTTCACCATTAACATACATTGTTCCGTCTTTTGTTATTGAAACAGTAACTTTTGCTTCTTCAATATTTATACCGTTGTTCACTTCAGGAACTTCTACCGCATTATCCATAGACTGGAAAGATGGAGCAACAACCATCATAATGATTAGTAGTACCAGGAAAATATCTGTTAAAGGTGTTATATTTATTTCTGTGAACAGTTCTTTTTTCTTTTTTGTTGAAAATGCCATTTTATTTTACCCGATAATTATAAGTTAACTTTTGAAGATGAATATTTAGCCGGTTGCTGTTCTGATTCAGCATCAACAAAACTCAAGAATAACAGTTTAATAAGCTGAAAATCATCCTCATAATGTTTAACTATAGATTGAAAAGAGTTGTAGAAGATGACAGCAACAATAGCTACTCCAAGACCAAATGCTGTGGCAATCAAAGCAGAACCGATACCTGAAGCTACTGTAGCGGCTTGGTTACCTGCATCTGCCAAGATGTTGAATGTTAGCAAGATTCTTACTACTGTACCAAACAACCCTAAGAATGGAGCAACACCGCCTATTGTACCCAGTATTGTTAAATGACTCTCTAATTTCCTTGTTGCAAGTGCTGCAGATATATCAAATGATCTTGAAAATCCTTTCTTTTGTTCTGAGAAAATTCTGACAGCTTCTTCTATAACTTCACCTATAACTCCTCCGCATCTTATTGCTATATTCTGAGCCGCAGATAAGTCATTTTTAGATAGTTCTCTGTTTAATTCTCTCATATAAATAGTAATATCACGCTGGTTTTTTTGATAGAAAGACCACTTGCTGATAACTACACCAACTACCAATATTGAACATAAAAAGATTGGTAGTAATACCGGCCAGTCCATTTTAATTGACTCTAATAATAATTCCATAGTTTTGTATCCTCATTTTATGTAATAACCTATTTTAATATTTTGTAGCTCCAAATACATTATAATCAAATGTAAATTGGATATCTATGCTGGATCCTTTATATTCAGGAGGCAGCGGTCTGAATGGTGCAGCTAAGTGTACTGCATTAATTGCTGCTTTATCCGCATTTTGTAATCCTGAAGATTTAAATACGCTGCAAGATAGCAATCTTCCGTCTTTTGCAATTTTAAATAACAGAACTACACGTTTACTTTCATTTCCTTTTGGCGGATCCCAGTTCATTTTAATTCTTCTTTGAAGTTCTCTCATGTACGGCCCGAAATCTGGTTCTCTTATTGCATCTATTCCAGGGCGTCCTCCTCCCCCTCCAGGATTGCCTCCTCCTGAACCTGAGCCTCCTGAACTGTAACCTGAACCTGATCTGCCAGATCCAGAACCTGAACCCGAAGATGCAAGTCTAGAACCGCTTGAACTTCCACCTACAGGAGCTAGTGATGGATTCGGAGCGTAAGTTCCTCCTCCTTTAGTCCCTCCTGACTGAGATGACCCTGAACCGCTTATCGGCCCTGTAGCATATTGTCCTGATTTAGTTCCCCCCGGAGGTACTGGAACCTTGAACGGAGATGAAGAAGGCCTTTGTACCGTTTTGGGAGTCATAGTAGGTCGTACTGACGGTTTTGATGTAGGCGGTTGTGGCCTTGCTGCTTTAGGTTTAGGAATTTCTTGCTGAACCTGTGGTGCTGGTTGAACATTCTTTTGTGGTGTTGTTGCTTTGGGTTGAGTTGTAATTGTTTTTTTAGGTGTTACATTTTGTGCTATTTTATCAACAAAAGATTGTTTTTTCTTAACAGGTGCAGGCGCAGAAGATTGTGATGCCGGTTTTGGTCTTGATGTTGGCTGAGCAGATGGTAATGAAACAGGTTTTTTAGGATCATTTATTCCTCCTGTTCTTGAATTTCTGTCAGCTCTGAATTTTGTATTTTTATTTAAAGGCATTTCTTCTTTATCAACAAGTACAAATTCAATGTCATTAACCTTTGGTTTGGGTTTTTCAAACATTGTTAAATGAATACCTAAAAGCGCCAGTATTGTTAGGATTAACCATAGAACAAGCAATCCTGCAGGGTGTAAAATTGCAGATATTGTAATCCCTTTTTGTAAAGAAATTGATTCCTTATCTGCTCTTGTTACGGCAGGCATTTTATACTCGACTCTGTTTTGTAATCTTCCTGTTCTAGGATCTCTTCTTTCTGTGTATTTATTTAGTATTGACATTTTTTTCCCTAACAACAAATATTTCTAATCTTTTATTTGTTAATGATTTTATTTTAAATTAACAATAATATTATTGCCCAAAAGACTGATTTTGTGGACTGGTAGGATTAACAGTAATCGGTTGAGTAAGAATAAGCTCAATCGCAGCATTAACAGGGATTTCTACATCCTCACCTTTATCCCAAATCGATTTTACTAACCCTCCTCCGGCACCAACTGCTGTAGCCAATGCAGTGCCTTTACCTATACTTCCTCCTGCTAGCGGAGATATAATAACTCCTGCTAAAGCTCCTGCTCCAGCACCAACAGCCAAGTCTTTTGCATATTCTTTTGTAACATCAAATTTTGTTCCACCTATAAGTGTTCCAGTATTATCATCTGTTTTTACAACTGCCGAAATTGGTATATTCAATCCTGTAGGAGTTATTATTTGAGTAAATCTTAATGTAAGTTTTCCATTCATACTTCCATGTTTTGCTTTTGAAACTTCAATAACTGAACCGTATATAGTACTTCCTGCAGGCGCAATTCTGTTTCCATTGTAATAAAAGTCTGAATTTAGTGCCATCGTTACGCTTTGTCCTACCGCTGCTGTTTCGGAACTAACTGGAGATGTTACTACTGCTCTGACGGTTTGTCCAGCTGGAACAGTAATAACACTGCCGCGTAGTGTTGTATTGTTTATTTGATAATTTTCTTTATTGTAATAGTTGGGTTGATATGTCGGTGCTACAGTATTTTCTTGAAATGAATAGTTAGGTGCTGAAAAAGCACAATTAGCACTGATTAACAATGTTGTTAATATTAATAATTTTTTCATTATATATCCCCCATCTTCTATAAATAATGATATTATATTCTCTTTTATTGTACTATATATATAATTTTTGTCAATTTATAATAAGACTATTCTGTAATGGTATGAGTAATTGCTGTTGGTGCAGTAAGTATTATTATTTGTTGATCTCCTGCTGGTATTTTTGTATGTACACCCATACTTCTTTTCCCTCCGGGTCGGATTTGCAGAGTGGCTCCTCTGTAGTTCCAAGCTATTCCTTGAAATTTGCTCTGATAATGTGGCATTTTAACCCATTCTGAGGGTTGTGTTAGTTCTCCACCTATAAGGTTGTTATTAGAGGTATATAAATATCCTTTTGTTGGAATTTCAAAACCATCAGGCATTATTATTTTAGTTATTTTTATTTTCATTGATGCATTTGTGCCTACAACCGGTTCATTAATTTTTTCTATGTAACCGTATAATTCAGTATTTCGAGGCAGAATATTGGTTTCGTACATAAACAGGTCATTTGTAGTTATGAATTTTACTTTATAGCCTTCAGGGCAGGTTTCTGTTGATATTTCCTGAGTGGTGATGACAGGAATAAAAGTGCCTGCTGGAAGTGATATTTCGTCGTAATTCCTCATTTCAAGCTGCACATTGGGTAAGTCTTCAGCGAGTGCTATTTCAGGAATGTACATCATTATAGAAACTGTTATAAATAATGCCAATAAATATCTCATAAGAGTTATTATAACAGTTTTTCTTAAGATATCAAGATTTTATTGTTTTCTTTTTTTATGTAATTTATATATTCCAGTATTTTGTTATAGTCTTCTTCTAGTACAAGTACTCCTCTTATTTTTGAGGCATTTCTTATTCCTGCAATATAATAAGGGTAAAATTTTCTGAAAAATTTGATTGCAACTTTTTCTCCACGCAATTTTATTTCTTCATCCAGATGAAGTTTCATAATATCAAGTTTTTCAATAATATCTGGAGCTTGCATCCTTTCTCCTGTATTGAAATAATGTTCTATTCTATAAATTAGGGTTGGGTCGCCTAACACACCTCTTCCTATTGCAATACCGTCTGCGTGACTTTTTTCAAGACATTCTACGGCCGTATCAATGGAAGTTATATCTCCATTTGCAAATACAGGAACATCGATATTATCTTTTAAAAGTTTGATTTTGGCCCAATCTGCATTACCTGCATAAAATTGAGATCTGGTTCTAGCGTGAATTGTAATAAATGCCGCTCCGGCTTCTTGCATCTTTTGCCCAAATTCAACATAATTCATATCATCTTGAGTGTATCCCAATCTGAATTTTACGCTAACAGGTTTATCAGTTCCTTCTTTTACAGCTTTTACAAGATCTGCTGCGAGTTCAGGATTTTTCATCAGGGCGCATCCGTCTTGACCTTTTACTACTTTGTTAACAGGACAACCCATATTTATATCAATCATGTCTGCATATTGTGTGAGATATTGTGCAGAAAATTTCATCAAATCGGGTTTATGTCCGCAAATTTGATATGCTATAGGGTGGTGATTATCGTCAAGTTTTGTTATTTCTGTTTGAACGTTTTGAGCTAGAAATTCTGAACTTATCATTTCGGTTGTTAAAAGTGCAGTGGTCGAATATTTTCTGACTAAAGATCTTAAGACATAGTCTGTTATACCTGCCATGGGAGCAAGAGATACTTTACTTTTGATAAGTTTTAATACAGAATTATTTTTTTTCAGCATATTCTTTTAATTCTTCGGCTCTGGCTTTTGCATACTGTTTATATTCATCATCCTGAACATCAGAATTTGCGTATTCGAGATAATAATTATAAGCTTCTTTGTATTTGCCTAATGCATCATAATCTGATGCAATAAGGTAATTACAATTTGTAAATTCTTTATTCAAGCTGTATGCTTTTTTTAAGTCAGCAATTGCTTCATTCCTTTTTTCTTTTGCTTCATATATCATACCACGATAATAAAGTGCATAAGAATTTTCTGGGTCCGTTGATAATATTTCATTAAACATTAACAAACTTTCATCAAGTTTATTTTCATCATATAAAGTTATTGCATCATTAAGTTTGTTAGACCGTTCCATTTCGTTTATGGAATTTAAGTATTCTGCAGCTTGAGTATTGTTTTTATTGAAGGTTATTGCTTTTTCCAAATACTGTTTTGCATTTTGGTAGTCTTCATTTTCTCCGTATAGACAAGCTATATAGTATGCAATATCAGAATCGACAGGTTTAAGTGCTAGTGCTTTTTTATAATACTCAATAGCGTTCTGTCTATCCCCAAGTTCCTGATAAGAGGATGCTGTTCCGAGCATTGAATCTGCCGTTGGTGGATTTATTGATAGATAGGTGTTTATAGCATTCTGATAGTCTTTGTTTTGGAAATATTCTGCAGCTTTTGACATTTGATTATCTGTTTTCATGGATGCTATATTTTTTAAAGTATCTGATATTGTTGAATCTTTTGGAAATTTAATTTTGGCAGCTTGAAGAGTATTCAGTGCTTCATCAAATTTATTACCTTGTGCTTGAGCAAGTGATAAGTTTACGTACATTTGAGAATCGTTATCTTTTGAAATTTTTATGGCTTCATTGTACATATAAATAGCATTGTCAATTTTTCCATCTTTGTGTAATTGAATCGCATAATCATATATAATTCCTGCCGGATTTTGATTTACCATTTGAGAGTTAACATATTCCACAAACTGTTCTGGTGTCATTGTTTTTTTTGCATTTTCCACCATTTGCGCTTTTAGATAATCATTGTTAGGATCAAGTGCCATAACTTTTTTGAAGCCTTCTTGCGCAATTTTATTTTCTCCGATTTTATCGTAACATTGGGCTCTGTATAAATTTGCATTTATATTATCTGGATAGAGTATAAGTACGGATTCGTAGGCTTTTATTGCTGTTCGATAATCGCCCTTTTGTTGATATAGAGTTCCTGTATTTATTCGAGTGTTTATATTTGAAGGATCAAGAGTTTCAGCTTGTTTATAGTAAGTAAGAGCTTCATCTAATCTACCTTCTTTTTGAAGTATTGCTCCCATATTAGCATTTAGATTTGCATTGCTCGGCATATTGTCTACTTTTTTCTTGAAAGTTCTTTCAAGTGTATATAGAATATCTTTATTGTCTGCAGTAGCTTTTTCCAGTACATAGCTGTATTCTTTTAAAGCATCGTCAGCGGAACCCATATTGTCAAGTATTTTTGCGTAGGCAAGTCTTAAGCTTAAGTCTGAAGGTGCAACAGCAAGAGCTTTTTTATAATATTCTGCAGCTTTAGGTTCATTACCTAATATCTTCATAATATCTCCGATTTGCTCAAAACTACTTTTTTGAAGCTCTCTGCTGCCGAGAGCCTGGTTAAATTCATATGCTGCAGCAGGAAAGTTTCCTTCTGCACGAAGTTTTTTTGCTGTGTTAAATCTATTTTGAGAAGATAAATCAAAATTAGAAGCATCTAAACATTTTTCTAAATTATTCTGAACCTGATTAATTGCAGCTGCGGAATTTTGTACGGCCCCTTCATTAGGGTAGTACATTAGGTAGAATAGAGAGCTTCTATAATCATCTGCAGCTTTTCCCCAATTTCTGTCTTTATTGGCGTATTCTGTTCCTCTTGCAAGATAAGAGTTTATTAATCCAATTCTAGCAGAATTATCAAGGTAATTTATTCTTAAAGCGCTTTTAAATTCATCGATTGCGGCTGAATATTGATACTGTGATAAATAACTTTGTCCAAGATCAAAATGTTCTTTAAAATCTGCGAAGGCTGGACTGTTTAATAAACATAAAATAATGGCCAATTTGGTAAGAGTTACTAATGATTTGTTCATGTTTGCACCCTTTCTTCGCATTATTTTATTACAATTTTTGTTTTCTGTATATACACAATCGGTTAATTGTAAATTTCTGTATATAAAAACAAAGAGTAAGATACATTATTGCATCTTACTCCTTGTTTTTGATTTCAGGCTTGCTTTTTATACATTAAAATCGTTTACTGAGATGAATTTAAGACATTCATCAAATAAATTTTGTAAAGGTTTAGAGACATCAACCTCGCCCAAATCTACTCTCGAAATTTCCATTGTCGCAACAATTGCTTCAGCCTGTGTTTTTTCCATACCTAAATGCTCCTTATTTAATTGTCTTGGGTAAATATCCTTAATCTTAACAATATATATATCGGTATATCTTCAGAAAACTTTAGCTATATTTTCAATATTTTTTATATATTGTTTAAAAGCTTGATATATCGCTTGTTTAGGTAAGTTACAAAACTTCATATATAATTGAAATTCAAACTATAGCATAATTTTATTTTTTATGATAATATAATTATGAGGTAATACTTTAATATAAGGAGATACAAAAATAGCTAACGATACTAGATCCATAAAGGATAAGGACAAAACTATAATGAATGAACGCATACGTTCAAAAGAAGTACGATTAATTGATGAAAATGGAACAAATCATGGAGTAGTTCCAACTTCCAAAGCCTTAGAAATGGCAGATGATGCAGGTTTAGATTTAGTATTGATTAGTCCGAATCAGGCGCCTCCGGTTGCTAAAATCTTAGATTACGGTAAATATAAATACGATATGGCTAAAAAGGCAAAAGAAGCAAAGAAAAAACAGCATGTCGTAGAGATAAAAGAAGTTAAAGTAAGATATAAAATAGATGTTCATGATTATGAAGTCAGGTTAAAGAGTGTAAGAAAGTTTATTGCTCAAGGAAATAAAGTAAAAATCGTAGTAATGCTCAGAGGGCGAGAAATGCAGCATTCAAATCTAGCTTATGAATTAGCGAATAGATTTATCGCAGATTTAGCAAATGACCCTATTCAGGTTGAAAAGAAGCCAACCTTAGAGGGCAGAAACGTAACCTTATATTTAGCGGGTCAATAAATATAAAACAATATCTTGACTTTCATCTTTGAGCAGGTATTATTGATAACGTAGCCAGCATGAGTTGCAAAGCTAGCCGCAATAGCTCAGTTGGTAGAGCAAGGGACTGAAAATCCCTGTGTCCTTGGTTCAATTCCGAGTTGCGGCACCATTTAAAAGATAACAAAAGTGGGGGCTTACCCTCACTTTTTTATTATAAAGTTTTTCTTATCCAGATTTGAAAGAGGTATTACATTGATTATAAATAGTTATCATTGAACAGACATTGCAGGAATTTGATTTTTTTGAACTAATAGGGGTGTGTTTCAAATATATCTTGATTTTTTTAGTCGGAAATCGCTAAAAATGAAATTCCTGAACTGGCAAAAAAGTCCGATTACTGTCCGTCAATGTCTAAAACAAGACAGTGTCTCAAAACCTTAAATGGCGGGAATTTAGACACAGTTC
>CASGEL010000013.1 GCA_949300485.1 uncultured bacterium | reverse complement strand
TGATGATGTTACTGAAATCGGCAGAGATGAACATGAACGTAACTACTACTATCCGGAAGGTGACGGAGACGGAATCTTCGATGGGGAACAGTCTGATGTTGACCCGGATGATGGTATTGCAAGTGATACCCCATTAGAAATACCTGACGAACCAGGTGATACAGACACAGACACAGATACTGACACTGATACAGATACAGATACAGATACAGATACTGATACTGATACTGATACAGACACTGATACAGATACTGATACTGATACTGATACTGACACTGATACAGATACTGATACAGATACAGATACTGATACTGATACTGATACTGATACTGATACTGATGTTGATCCGGATCCAGATCCTCAACCAGAACCAGATGAAGAATTGGATCTTCCAAATGAAGATGGCAGAAGCACATACATTCAAAGAAAAATTGGCGATGATGATATAGATTCCATAGACAAACGTCAATATATGAGATTCAATGTAGCCGACAGTTCTAAACCAGTTATGTTAGAAAGATCAAATAACGGAATTGACGGATTGATAGACATATCAAGAGGCGGTATCGCAGTAAAACATGATAATAACTTAAGTGTTGGCGATGTAATTCCGGTACACCTAACATACGGAGATCTTGATATCAATGCAGATGTTAAAGTTGTATCAGCAACAACAAGCAGAGCTGGAGCAATGTTTGTAAATCTGGATCAAGCTACCGCAAACAAACTGTTATATTTAAATATCTTATTAGAAGATACTAGCAATATTTCATTCAATCAATAATAACAGTTTATAAATAAATAGAAAGGCCTATCTACATAATAGATAGGTCTTTCTATTTAATAGCTATTTGTATAAAATTATTACAAAAGAAAAAACATACCTTAAAATAAAAATTTCAGCATTATAAAATAATAAAACAGGAGATTGCTATTGGGGAATAATCTATAGATGAAAACGGTCAAACACTACAATCTATCCGAAATAGTAGCGTTAATAACAGTGATAAGTCTTAGCATGGGAAATTTTATAACACAAGCCTTTGCTCAAATGCCTATAACGAATGATAATATTAATCAGGGATATATATACCAAAATAACAGCAAAACGTATTATATAAGCTCTCAACAGAGTTACAATAAAGATTATTCTGATAAGTATTCACACGACTTAACCCCTCCATTCTGGACTGATAAAACTTCAATGTCACCAGCAGTCCAAAAAACTACATACATTAATTCTGGCAATACTAAAACAACTTATAATGAACTTTTAGATAAACGTGAATATATTAGATACTATAACAAAGAAATGTCCGCTCCAGTGGCTATAGAAACCTTTGGAACGCATGACATTAAGATTCTAGATATATCAAGAGGCGGAGTAGGGCTACAACATAATAAAACACTACACAAAGGGGATATAATCCCTATTAAAATAAAATATAAAAATATAACAATACCTGCAACAGTAAAAGTTCTAACAGCTTCAAATAACAGAGCAGGGGCAGTCTTTATAAATCTGGACAAACCTAAAGCAAACAAGCTATTATATTTAAGTATTGTACTTGAAGCTGATAATAACAAACTTATTACTAGGTTCAGATAAACAACAGCCGACAATAAATTGCCGGCTGTAAAAAGATATTATAACTTATTAACGTAATTTTCTACGCTGAATACGAACGGTACGATAAGTTGGACCTGTAGATACAGAAGCTGTTCTATT
This sequence comes from uncultured bacterium, assembly GCA_949300485.1. Classification (GTDB taxonomy): domain Bacteria; phylum Cyanobacteriota; class Vampirovibrionia; order Gastranaerophilales; family Gastranaerophilaceae; genus Zag111. The sequence goes on along the minus strand of CASGEL010000013.1, from coordinate 46,048 downwards.
ATTAGAAATACCGCCTAACTGTGAACCTGCAGATTGTAAGAAGCTTCCAAATTGCATACCTTTAGCCATTTTTTCCTGGAAAGTCTTCTTTGTAGCCTTGGTTGAACCTTCAACGGCTTTTTCTCCAGCGTCAGATACAGCTTCAGAAGTCTTATCAGTTGTTATACCTGCTTTTTCTTTCATATTATTGGCTTTTTCTTTCATTTTGTCAGCCTTTTCCTGCCATTTAGCAGCTTTACCAGTTTTCCCTGCAGTATCTCCGGTAGCATTAGCAGTCTGAGATGTTGTACCATCAGGTTTAGTAACATTTCCAGTTGTATCACCCGGTTGATTAGCAGGATTACCAGTTTGATTAGTTGTATCAACTGCTTGATTTGTTGCTGCATCGCCAGCATTTTGAGCTGTATTAGTTGCAGTATTAGTAGCAACTTCATTAGCTTTATTCTGCAGGGTTTGTTGTGCTTTATCTGCAACTTGTGCTGTTTTTTGATCAATACTATCAAAAGTTTTACCCATTGCATCTGTAGATTTAGCTGCTGAACAACCTGACATTACAGCTGCACCTGCTGACATTAAAGCACCAGAAATATTACCTTGTGCTGCATAAACAGCAGTTTTTGTAATATTTGCTGCGCATTTACCATAATTTCCAACTGTTTCAACAACAACACCTGTTTTTTCAACAACACCGCCCGCATTTGCTAAAGCTACACCTGCTGCAGCAGTGAATGGATTTGAAGCCATTGCATTACCTGCAATAATCATACCTTTACCAATATATTGAGTTCCTTGACCGGCCATTACTGTATAACCGGCTATTTCATCAGCCTTGGTCGCAACTTTTAAAACTTTATCTGATGCTGATTGATTTTCTTGGACTTCCTTTTGATTAGCAGCAGCTGTTTTTTGATATGCTTTAGAAGTTTTTGTTAAAGTTCTTATTCTTTTATTTGTAGAAGCCTGCACTGTTTTTAATTTAACTTGGCTTTTACCTATTGAAGCTTGATGAGTTTGAACAGCTGCGGATTTTGTTTTAATAAGTTCTTGAGCAGATGTTTTTTCTTCAGATGAAACTGTATCTGATGATAATATAACTGATTGTTGCTCAATTTCAGAATTAATAGTTTCTATCTCTGAAGTTAACTTTTCCATCTTTTCTGCTTCTTTTTGCATCTGCTTTTGAGCTTTATCAATGGCTTTTTCTTCAGTTTTCATCTTCTTCTGAAATGCTTTCTCATCTTTCTTCATCTTAGAATCTAATGCTTTCATATCAGAAGCTGACTTATTCATCTCAGTTGTGCCTTGTTCAGTTTGAGCAGTAGCTGATTTGGCATCATTTGCACTGCCTTCTGAATCTTGTACAGACTGATCTCCGCTATTTACATTATAAGATTGATCTTCAGTTTTATTTTGTTCTTTTGTCTGATCACCGCCAGCGACGTTTGAAGCTCTTTTATTAAGCTCGGATTTAACTTTATCTAACTTCTTATCGATACTATTTTCTAAAAATCTTGGAATATTAGAATCTTTTAAATCTGTTAAAGTAGCTTTCAAATCATTTAATTCACCTTCTGAAACAGATGTTAAATTATCAAAATCATATTGACTTAAGTCAACTCTTTTTGTATCTTCATCAGAAGTAGATTGAGTTGATGATGTTTTTGCTGAGGAAGAAGTTGAAGAAACATCAGAAACAGATTTTGCTGTATTTGCTTTTACTACATTATCTGCTGTTGATGTTCTTGATAATCCACCTTGGTTTCCTATTTGGTTACTTGATCTTAAATTTCCAATTGTTGAAGCATTACCAGGAGCATTAAAAATTGACCCGTTCATTGTCATATGAGCAGGAACTTTTGAAGATAATCCAGCCTTTTTAGTCTGACTAGACTTCATTGTCTTCAGAAGCTTTTGTATATCAAGATTTTGATTTACATTATTAACGCTCACTTTTAAAGCTCTCCAAATTATACTCTCTTATATATATAAAAACTTTTAAAATTACCTTATTTCAGGAGTTCTTTATTTGTTTACAATTGTTTACATAACAAAATTTGCCCTATTTGCTTTAAATTTTTATTTTTGATAAAATTAATGGGTAGATGATCTATAGAAGTTAGGGAGACATAATATGGATTTAATGAAAGGTAAAAAAGGGGTAATTTTTGGAGTATCAAATACTCATGGAATTGCTTACGGGATTGCAAAACAACTATATGATGCAGGGGCAGAAATAGCTTTTACTTATGCAGGTGAACCAATGGAAAAAAGAGTTCGTCCAATTGCTGAAAGTATGGATGCTAAAATCATTATGAGCTGTGATGTCACCAAAGAAGATGAAGTTAAAGCTGTTTTTAAAGAATGCGAAAAAGTTTATGGAAAAATTGATTTTGTAGTTCATGCAGTTGCTTTTGCTCAAAAAGAAGATTTAATGGGTAGATTTGTTGATACATCAGCAGAAGGCTGGAACACTGCATTAGGTGTAAGTGCTTATTCTTTGGTTACTGTATGTCGCAATGCAGAACCTGTTATGAATGAAGGCGGTTCAATATTTGCTTTAACATATCTTGGATCTATTCTCTCTGTTCCTAGCTACAATGTTATGGGAGTTGCAAAAGCTGCTTTGGAATCATCTATGAGATTCTTAGCAGTTGACCTTGGTAAAAAAGGTATACGTGTTAACTGTATTTCTGCAGGACCTGTTAAAACCCTTGCATCAATGGGGATTAACGGATTTTCTAAAATGCTTAAAGCTGCAGTTCTGAGAGCGCCTTTAGGACGCAATGTTTCTTTAGAAGACGTTGGAAAAGCTGGTTTATACTTAGCTTCTGACTTATCTACAGGAACTACTGGTGAAGTTATCTATGTAGATTGCGGATGCCACTCTGCATATGCTTCAACAGACGAAATGGATATCATTTCAAATAATACAGAAATCTAATTAGTATAATATTCATAATTATAAAAAGGTAAATGAACAAAATCATTTACCTTTTGTTTTATATAAATTAAATCAACATTAGTATAACGATTGTATATCCAACTCAATTTGAGTTTTCAAAGCATCAAGATTTTCAAATTTAATTTCAGGTCTAAGCATTCTGGAAAAGCTTATTCTAACATCCTTATCATATAAATCTCCACTGAAATTAAGTAAATAAGCTTCTAAAATGCAAATTCCATCATTAGAAACTGTAGGTGAAACCCCAAAATTAACTAGAGCTCGATGATGAGAACCGTCATCTAATTCAACCTCAGCATCATAAACGCCATAAGGAGGCTCAATAATATCCAATGGATAAATAACATTTGCAGTAGGATATCCTATTGTTCTGCCTAATTCTCTACCTTTTATTACAGTGCCGCAAACCGAGAATTTTCTGCCAAGCATTGATGTTGCCATATCCACAACCCCACTTTTAACAAATTGTCTTATAGCAGTACTACTTATGACATCACCAAATATAGATTGCGGCGGAGTAGCAAAATATAAATAATCAAATTTATCTTGATTATCAGACAAAAATTTCACATCTCCAGATTTGTCAACACCAAATCGATGATTAAACCCTGTAGATATACCTTTTGGATAAAAATATTTAACTAAAACATCTTCTAAATACTGTTGAGGAGTCATATGACAAACTTTTGAAAAATCTAACTCAAAAATATAATCTACACCTAATTCCTCAATATATTTATATTTATCCTCTAGGGTTAAAATATATTTTGGAGATTCACCCTTGAAAAAGCAGTAAGGATGTTCTTTGAAAGTTACCACAGCAGACTTGCAATTAACTTCTCTGGCAAATTCAACAGCACAAGAAATAACAGCCTGATGCCCTAAATGAACACCATCGAAAAATCCTAGTGCCAATGATAAATTTGGAATTTGTCTAACTTCTCTGATAATCTCCATAGTATGATTATAACCCAAAAATGTAAATTGTAAAAAATGTTAAATATGTTAATTTCTAATCGAATAAAATTCCAGCTATAGATGCTGACATATAACAAGTTAAAGTACCGCAAATTAAAGCTCTTACGCCAAGCCTAGCAAGATTTTTTCGCTGGTTAGGCGCCATTTCGCCAATACCGCCTAATAATATTGCAATAGAACCAAAATTTCCAAAACTACAAAGCGCAAAACTGGCAATAAGAAAAGATTTTGCAGACAAATGCATAGTAGGCGAAGTTAAATCGAGATAAGCGACCATCTCATTCAAAACAAGCTTAGTACCCATCAATCCGCCCACTGTAGTTGCTTCTTTTAAAGGAACTCCCATAAGAATCGCAAATATAGCAAATATTTTACCTAGAATCATATTCATTGAAAGTTTAGTTAAATCCATGCCAATACTTGTAAGGTTAAAATGTAAGTATTTTACAATTAGAGTTCCTACTCCGGCTAAAATCCAATCAATCATTGCGACCAATGCCACAAGAGCCAAAATCATAGCAACAACATTAATTGCGACTTTCATACCTTCTGAAGCTCCAGCAGATATTGCATCAAAAACATTGGCATGTGTCCTATGTCGTTTACTTACTGAAATTTTAAAATTTTTGCTTGTTTCAGGTTCTCCAACCTCCGGATAAATTATCTTGGAAATAACCAAAGCACCCGGAGCTGCCATTACAGAAGATGCCAATAAATAGACAGCAGGGATACCCATACTTATATAAATAGGCATTGTTGCTCCTGAAATACATGCCAAACTTCCTGCCATAGATGCCAATAATTCAGATCGTGTTAAATTCGCAAGATAAGGTTTTATCATAATTTGAGCTACAATTTGACCCACAAAAGCACTTGCAACATTTGATAAAGCCTCAGCACCACTTACATCCATAAGTTTATTCATGCCTTTACCCAAAACTGCTACAACTCTTTGCATAATTCCGTAATGATAAAGCATGTTAACTAAAATCATCATAAATACCATTGAACATATCAACTGAAGCGCAAAGATCGATCCTCCGCCAGAAAAGAGTTCTGAAAATTTTGCACTCATCAATCCACCGAATACAAATTCTCCACCCTGCTTTGCAAAAACTAAGAGTTTTTGTATAAATAGACCGATTGCCATAAAAATTTTTTGACCTAGAGGAACCTTAAATATAAAAACAGCAAATAGAACCTGCAATAAAAAACCCATTCCAACAGTTTTATAATTAATGGCTTTTCGATTATTTGACATCCAATAACATAGCGCAAATATAAAAACAATCCCTAAAATTCCGATAAATCTGCTCATATTTCCCCTTATTAATTCACTTTATTATTATACAAAAAAGAAGCCTCTAAAGACTTCTTTTTGATAAAAAATTGATAAAAGTTAACGGAAATATCTTTGAATAACAACTACATTTGAGTCTTATTAAAAAAGCCCATAATTTTATCAAGCAAGCCTGCAGACTCTTCTGCGTCAGCAGTGCCCAGATTTTCCAACTTATCCAGTCTTTCCTTAACCATTTTATAATCAACAGGGTCTTTTACCAATGCAAGATATTTATTATATGTATCAATAGCATTTTTCTTTGATTTAATTTTTTCATATGCTTTTGCTAGAGTTTTTAGAGTATTTAAATCTTTAGGATCTGCATCCAGTAATTTTTCTAAATATTCAACCTGCATAGAGTAATCCCCGATACTTTCTCTGAATGCGGCCAATTTGCGCAATGCTTCTTTATTACTCGGGTCGAGTTTTACTATTCTTTCATAATATTCTGCAGCATGATTGATTTCTCCAGAATCAGTCAATAAGTCCGCCAAAGTAAATAATACATCTATGTCATCATTTCTTAATTGAACAGCATTTAAAAATTCATTAACTGCAATATCTATATTTTTTCTTAAAATATTGTATTTACCCCAATTCAAATGTGCATTATACTCATCATTTTTTTCTTCGTAAACCAAGGCTCTCATTTGATATGTCAATGGAGAGTTTGGACTTACTTTATCATATTCATTTATACATTCTAAAGATTTATCAAAATCCTTGCTAGAATAGTAATACTGCGCCCTTAAAGTATGATATTTGGGTGAAGTCTTATAATTTTCAGGTAAAGCCTTTAATTTAGCATAGGCTTCATCAATTTCGCCAAGTTCAAGCATACACTGAATTTTTAACAATTCATCTTTTGTATACTCAATAGCTTTTTGCGCATTACCATCTTTTAAATATACAGCTGCGATAGCTTCATGCATTCTATCTGAATCAAAACCTTTCTTTTGAGCACGCAATAAAACATCTAAAGCACTGGTATACGCATCATCTTTCATATAAATATCCGCGAATTGAAGAAATATATCTTCATTAAGATTATCGTGCTCCATTATTAAATTAAATTCATCAATAGCCTTTGGAATATTACCCATTTGTCTATATAGATTAGCAAGAGTCAATCTTGTCATAACAATCTGAGTTTCATCATCACCGGCTTGAGTTAAGGCTTTTTTAAAATCATTGATTGCAAAATCCAGTTTACCTTCAATAGAATTTTTATTACCTCTGTAAATATAGTATTTATACTTATCAGTATTTTCATAAATAGATATCAATTGATCATAAGCTAAAGGATTTGTAACATCACGTTTTAATATCTCATAATAATAATATGCAGCTTCATCCGGATTGTTAAGGATCAATGATAAATGCCCCAGACGCTCTAACAGGCCTAAGTCATCCGGATTTTGTGCATAGACTTTTTTATATTCTTCATAGGCTTGTTCATACTGCTCATTAGCCTCAAACTGTTCAGCCAATTGTAAACTCATTTAATATTGCTCCTTCAAAATACTCGTATAACTTTTATTATTATAACATTAAATCTGAGATTATACAAATCTAGTTATACTCATTTTGTGTCTTTTGCATTCCATTATCAAAATAGTATTCTAATCCGGAAACTGCCGTTTTCAAAACAGGTTTTATAATTTCAAGTTGATCTTTATAAAAATTCTGTAATACAAATGTTTCTGATGGTACAGGCGGTTGCGGCCCTATTCCTATCTTTAAACGGGGTATATTTTGAGTACCTAGACACTTAATAACTGATTTAATTCCATTATGTCCACCATCAGAACCATTCGGTCTAAATCGAATTTTACCTAATTCCAAAGATATATCATCATATACAACAATCAAATCCTCTATTGAAATCTTATAATAATTCATTACTAACTGTACAGCTTCACCTGACAAATTCATAAAAGTAGTAGGTTTAATAAGTAAAATTTCATCAAACCCATGCCTGTACTTACCTAAAAAACATTTTAATCTTTTGTCTTCTTTAAATGTTATGTCATTCAAAACAGCCATTTTATCAACTACCATAAAGCCTGCATTATGACGTGTAAAACAATATTTATCACCAACGTTACCCAATCCTGCAACTAATTTCATATTTATAATATCCTTCAATAAATTATATATCTTATATTTAGTATTTTAACGTAAATAAATATTACCATAATGATATAGCAAGTATAAGCTTAACAAAAAGATAAATAATAACTAAATTAAGGAAAACAAACGAGGTAAAGATTATGAAACACGAAACTAAAGCAAAAAAAAGTTCGCAAAAAGTTGCTGAATTTCTAGAAACAAACTCCTTGCACAAAAAAGATTTTGCTGAAATGATCGGAGTCACATTATCTTATGTATATAACCTGATAGACGAAAGCATACCTTTTTCAACAAGAAGTACAACATTGGAAAGAATTGCAACAGTTATGAATATTGAACCCGAAGAATTTGAAGAATATAAAATTCCTCAGGAACCAATTTTAAAAGACGATACAATAGAATTATTAAAAAGCATGATAAAAGAAAAAAATATGAGTATCGTAACTTTCTTAAAGGCATTTCCACGAAAGAAAAGAGTAGAAATCGTAGACATGCTGAGAGGTGCATATCCGGTTCCAATTGACTTTAAAGAACTAACTATGATAGGACAAATTATAGATCTTGATAAGAACGATATCTACAATATCTGGGAAGAGCGGATGAAGCAGGTGCTTGAAACAAACGGAATGAATTTAAATAATAATGCCGCGCTAATAAACTCAATGTTTGAATGTGCAAAAAAATACATTGATATTTAATAAAAAAGACTCGAGTTATTCGAGTCTTTTTTATAAAAAATAGTTGACATCAAAAAATGTTCTTGCTACTATAAATTTATACGGCGAAAGTCGATAGTTGGAAATATAAATAGATTTATGCGCTTGTAGCTCAGCAGGTAGAGCACTCCCCTTTTAAGGGATAGGTCGCGCGTTCGAATCGCGCCAAGCGCAAAATAAAAGGAAGATGAATTATCTTCCTTTTATTTTGCTTATATTGAAATACTATAATATTTTGTCTATAAAGAGGTTACAAAAGTTTCTTTAGAATTTTCTAAAATTATAGCCGTTAAATGTGCATCTTTATATTTTCCACAACCAGTATCAATACAGATTTTATCATCTTGAATTTGAGGTTCATCAAATTCTGTATGTCCAAAAATTATCTTATATGGAAGATTATGCTTCCTCTTATAAAATTCACTTCTTATATAAACCATATCTTCAGGACTTTGTTTTTCCAAGGGAATACCAATTCTTATACCTGCATGAATAAAGAAATAATTTCCTGAAATATAGTAAAATTTCAGACCTCTGAAAAAGTCACCATGAAGTTTCATAATATTATCAAATCCGCCATAACTTTTGGCAGTGGCATCACCACCATAATTCCAAAACAGATAATTATAATAGTCATCATTTGGGGCATGCATCATTGCATATTCATGAGAACCAATAAGATAAACACAGTTGCATACATCTTGCATACTTATGATTTTATCAACAACCTCTCGGGATTTTGCACCTCTATCAATATAATCGCCCATAAAAACAATTGTATCTTCTTTCTGTGGACACACTTGTTCTAATACAGAACACAATTTATCATATTCGCCATGTATATCAGATATCCCTATTAATCTTGTCATAACAAAATTTTATAATAAAAATCAGGTAATAACAAATAAAAAGAGTCTTCCTAGACTCTTTCTATCTATTATATGTTTAACAGCAATCTGAAATCTATAATCCGAGTTTTGAATTTAATTTTAACTGATCAATGAAATCTAATACAGAAGAAATTTCGTCAAACAAAGCCATAAAAGTTTCTTTACCACTCTCCTTAAACATATCAGCCATTTTAAACATATCTCGATTTGTATGGATTGCAATTACAATTTTATCATCTTTAAATGCCACTCTTATATACTTACTTTTAAATTTTGTCTTTAAATTTTTAAGTCTGTCAATAAAAGCAGTTGTAATAAGATATCTTGCTTCTATTTGATTAGTTGAATATACCGTATAATTTTTTGCAAATTCAACATCCTCAAGTTTTACCTCTTCAAACTTCCTCTTATCAATCCTTACTTTGCGTCCGTCACCGGAATTATCCAAAATTATAGTATGACCTTCAAAATTTTTATTCATAGCAAATTCAACTATTACACCTCTAAAATATCCCATTAACGGTTTGATTAGATTGATAATCAACTGAATAACAAATTTTATAGCCAAAACAAACACCGCAGCAGTAATGATAACAGCACCAGTTTTAGGAACACCAAGGCTTGCAATAAAATTTATCATTGTATAATATAGACTAATAAATATAATATGCCCACCGAATATTAATACCAATGCAATAATGATGGCAAGAGGAAGCATACTAAACAAAATAAAAGCTAAAATAGGAATAATAAGCTTTGCGGTTGAAATTGTCATTGCTTCCAGAATTGAAAACGGTACATTTTGATAAGTTCCATTAATACTGTCGTCTATAGTCAGTATAGCCATATTAAACAAATTCAAAGATTTTACTTTTTCTACATTTTTATAATACGCAGGATTTAAAACAGAACTATAAACAATTTCATTTTTCTTTCTCTCAGGAAGATTCGGCAAAGGTGATAATTCACCCGCCGTACCAAGTTTTTTAGTAATAAAAGTGCCGGGCTGCCAGTGAAGATCGCCAAAGATTTGTACAAAATCTTCCATTAATTCAGATTTCATCTCATTATCAAGATCCATTTGCTCCTTATTTTTATCAACTTTAAAGAAAAATGAAGCAAAAAAAGTTATAAAAAAGAATAATAAAAATATAAATCCTAACAATTGAGCAACAGGTAGACAGATAAAAGATAATAATAAACTAACGAAAGGAATAAAAAAAAGCAACCTAGCTTTTCCCTGTTCTTTATGAATTTCATTATAACGGGCAAGATTTGGCTGTACACGTTTTATATAAAAATTACTTAGTTTACGCTGTAAATCCATATATACGGATAATTCCATAAATATCTCCTTTTAATGTAATCTTATGTTGAAAAATCCTCTATTCTTATTATTCTTAATATATCAGATTTTATAAACAATAACAAATATAAAAGAGTCCGCTGGCAGACTCTTTTATAAAAATAAATATATTTTTACTCCTACTTTATTTGGAAAACGACATTTGCAACAGCCGTAATTTTCTTATCAATAGTAGAAGTATCATTAATTCCCATATCAGAAACATCTGTAGAATCAACAGGAGTAATTTGGAATACCCCCATTCTTACGGATTGAATACTACCGACTCTGTTATGAGTAGACTTTAACATAGCAGAAGCTCTTTGCTTAGCATCCTTAGTTGCACTTTCCAAAAGCTTCACTTTTAAATCAGAAAGCTTTGAATATGAATAACTTGTATTTCTAACTTCAATATCAATACCCTTATCCATCAGTGATGTAATATCAAGAGATGCATCTTTAATTTTATTTACATCGTCAGACTTTATACTGATTGGCTGAGATAAATTATAATAAGCAATCTCGTTTGTAGACATACCGCTTGGTGATAATCTGTATGATACATATCCGTTTATAGATTTAACGTTAACATCCTTGTCAATATCAAACCCCTTGGACTTTAAATAATTCATAATAACGGGCAATTGTTTCTTTGCATCAGCATAAGCGGCAGGTTTAGTAGTCCTTCTTACATTTAAAGATACATCCAAAGTTCCTGAATCAGATTTTACAATTTCATAAGCGGAACCGGTAACGGTAACAGAATTTTTTGCTACAGATGAAACTCCGACCTTAACTGCTAAAATCAATCCAAATGCCAATAATAGACCTAAAATTGCAATTTGTAACTTTTCAATACGTTCTAACATACTAACTCCTTTTCTTTGAATAAAAATAATATAGTAAAAAACAATATAAAAAGCAAGTAATAGAGAGGTTCTAAGCTGTATTACTTAGAACCTCTCTTATATCACAACATTGTCTATTATGCTGCTTTATCTACTTTAGGTTTATCACTATTTACTTGAGTTTGTTCGGGTTGTTTTACTATTTTATTTCCACCACGAGATTTTTTCCAAATATAATAACCACCTGAAAGCACAGCAATACTACCTACTACAAGCAATATAGCTTTTACAGGTTTAGATTTTTTAGCTGATGGACCAAGAATAGTTTCGACTTCCTCTTTAAATTCGCCAAATTCACCCATTATACGCTGTAGTGGATTTTTATTTCTGGCTTCCCATCCTTTATCAGTTTCTAATATATCGTCTAAATAAATCCTATTAGCTGATTTTCCATGATTATATTCGGCATTATTGTGCCAATCAACTAATTCTTCGATATTCTTTTTACTTTTTGCTACATATACATCCCTATGGCTTGAGTACTCATCAATCATCTGAGCAAATATATCTCCAACCTGAGGTTTTTGAGCATTTATACGAGCCTGGTCAATTTCCCACTCAGAATTAGCATAAGTTAATCCAAATCTTTCAGGCCTTAATTCTACAGCGTTTTTAGTTAAAAAGCCGTTTTTAGAATTTGTATAATCGACAGGACCACCTGTTTTTGTTGTTCCATAAGGAGTACCTGCTATCTTACATTCAATAGGCGTTATACCATACATTTCACGCCTTGATGTAAACATACCGTAATGACAGCATCCGGTGATTTTATTAGGAGTAAAGCCATCAATATACATTATATTGTGTTTATAAATACCACCATCAAGATTTTGTATTTCATTTATATCATGCACAATAGCTTTATAATCATCAGCGTCTTTATTCCATGGCCCAGCACCCAATAGAACCTTGACTTTTAATTTAGTCTCTTGAGGAATATCTTTACGTTTTAAAAAGTCTAAATATCCGCCGGTTGTCATTGGATAACCTTTTTGTTCATCAGGTCTGCCAAAGCCAAATACTAAAATTTCACCGTCTTTAATTGGAGAAAGATAACCAATTACATTGTGCCCATCAGCAATTTGGCCCTTATTAAAGAATAGCTCATTTAATGCATCTTGACCTTTTTCTCCTGCTTTCCAAATTAAATCGGTCAACCATCTTGCATTTTTCTCTTTCGCAGCAATAACTTCTTCTATATTAGATCCATTATATTTAAATGGAGTAAAACCTTTAGGCGACTCTGCAGACAATCCGTTATCTCCACGTCCGAATGGAGCCGTCGGATCATCAAATTTCATATTTGCAGGAGTTACACCATTTCCTGCAGACTTAGTTGTAATACTTGCAAAATCTTCAGTTAAAAATTTTGCAGCATCAGGAGTTTCAGAAGATTTCATTTCAGCATCAAACGTATGAGAAACCGTTCCTACAGAAATATTATCAGGATTTAACCTTGCAGATGAAATACCTGTTTTTAAAATATTATACGTTCCTGCTCCATCTCTAAAATTATCAAGCACAGGGTCAATAACAGCATGAGCAATCTGCTGTTCTCTTGGAGACAACATATCAGAATTTATACCGTATTGACTGGCCTTGTTAAGAATATCAAAATATGGCAGTGCTTTAATCTTTTCAGCATCAGAAGCATCTGCAACTACGGTCAAAAATTTGAAAGGATTATCCGTAACACCTTGGTAATTTCTTCCGGTGTTATGGTCTATAAGATGAGTTTTAATTCCATTTACTGATTTATCACCCGCAGCAGACATGTTAGCTATATGGTTGCCGTATGTATTTGCAATTCTGTCATGCGCAATTACATTGGCAGGGTTATAATATCCAAATTCTTCCGTATTCATCTGGCTATGAATTGCCTTAGCTAAAGCTCTCATACCGTCTGAATTTACAACCTCTGCTTCAAATGGAACATTACCCCAGCAATCATAAGAATAAGGTTTAGAAGCCCTTGCTAAAGATGGAGTATAGTAAAAATAATTTAATCCACCCTTTAATTTGTTATATGTAGGGTTAATATCTGAAATTTTGAATAACCTGTATGGTACAGTTTGAGTTTCTCCTAATACGCTATCAGATAGTCTGACTATTTCCCCTTTTGCTGATGTTGGTTCCAAAATACAGTATTTTGAAGGTGCATCAGGACCTGAACCATTAGGTTTGCTCTGAATTACATAACTTATTTCGTCCAGAGGAACACCAAATCGTTTTGCTACAGTTTCTATATCTTCACCTAAATTAGCACTGTAAAACATTTGTGCAGGCATAGTATCATATTTAGCAGGGTGAGCTTTATCTACAACAGCAGGAGGTCTTAGTTCTTCTCTTTTTATACCTTTATGAATTAAAAATTTATAACCTCCCTTAGGGTTATTATGTTCCCAAAAAGGCATGAAACTTCTGGCATCTACAGTTTTTTCGATAAACGTTCCATCAGCCTGTTTTATTTTAACTTTTTCATGCTTCTTTAAACTTTCCGGTAATTCAAATCCTACAACACCTTCTCCACCCTGTGCTGCTTCTGGCAGCCCTAAGCCATTATTTTCAGGAGTTATAGAAGCCACTTGTTCTATATTTTTCCCTGTAAAACTAATTCTTACAATTTTCGGTGCTGCTACTGAAGAATTATCAGAATTATTATTAACTCTAACACCAGAATTTGAAACTCTTCCTGTAATCCTTGCTGCAGGATATCCTTGTACTGAATTTACACGCATTACTGTCCCTACCTTTATATATTACATATGCAACTACTATTCAAAATGTCTTTATTATGAAAAACTGAACAAAAAAAAATTTAATATATGATGCAGAAAATATAACAAAAATGTTACAAAGCCGGAGGTTTATACCCTCCGACTTTGTTAAGATTATACTATGAAGCCGGAGTTTCTTCGGTTTCTTTCTCCTTCTTTACTTTTTTAGATGATTTGGCCGCTTTTTCAAAAGCAATCTTACCATCTACCAAAGTAACTTTTATAGTATCACCAGGTCCATATTTACCAGACAAGATTTCTTCAGCCAAACTATCTTCCATTTTACGCTGAATTAAACGTCTTAACGGACGAGCACCATAGGCTTCTGAATATCCGTTCTCAGCCAAATGATCTTTAACTTCATCAGTTACTTCGATATTCAATTCTTTTTCAGCTAAACGCTTAAATAGATCTTTTAACATCAAGTCAACAATTTGTCTGATTTCTTCCTTAGACAGATGAGCAAATACTATTGTTTCATCAATACGATTTAAGAATTCAGGTCTGAAAGCTTTTTTCATTTCTTCGGTAACTGTTTCTTTTAATTTTTCGTATTTGTCCTTAGACTCATCTTCAGAAGTTGTAAAGCCTAATTTTGACGTATTAGTAATCATACTTGCCCCGACATTGGATGTCATGATAATTACTGTATTTTTGAAACTTACATGACGTCCTTTTGAATCCGTTAGTCTTCCATCATCCAATATTTGAAGCATTATATTAAATACATCAGGGTGAGCCTTTTCAATTTCATCAAAAAGAACAACCGAATAAGGTTTCTTTCTAACTAATTCAGATAAATGTCCGCCATCATCGTAACCTACATAACCCGGAGGAGAACCTATAAGTTTTGCAGTTGAATGTTTTTCCATAAATTCGGACATATCAACCCTTATCATATTATCTTCTGAGCCAAACATTGCTTCAGCCAAAGCTTTTGCCAACTCAGTTTTACCAACACCGGTAGGTCCACAGAAGATGAAGCTACCAATAGGTCTGTTTGGAGCTTTCAGACCGACCCTTGCGCGTCTTATAGCTTTAGAAATTGCTACAATAGCATCATGCTGACCTATTACACGCTGATGTAAAGTATCTTCAAGACGCATAAGTCTTTCACTCTCACCTTCAGTCAATTTTGTAACAGGAACACCTGTCATCATTGCTATAACCTCAGCAACATTTTCAGCAGTTACAGTTGGTTTATTAGCTTCGTGTTCTTCTCTCCACTTGGCAGATACTTCACGAATTTTATCTCTTAAATCTGCCTCGTCATCTCTTAATTGTGAAGCTGTCTCAAATTCTTGATTTCTAATAGCATCTTCTTTTTCTTTTATAAGAGATTTTAACTGTTTTTCAAGTTCTTTTCCTTCAGGACACATATTGGATACCTTCAAGCGCACTTTTGAACTTGCTTCATCAATTACGTCGATAGCCTTATCCGGAAGAAATCTGTCATTTATATATTTGCTTGACAATTTAACAGCAGCAACTATTGCATCATCAGAAATAATCAATTTGTGGTGTTCTTCATATTTTGGTTTTAAACCTTTGATAATTTCAATAGATTCATCAATTGTAGGTTCTTCAATCAATACAGGTTGGAAACGTCTTTCTAATGCAGAATCTTTTTCAATATATTTCCTGTATTCATCAGACGTTGTTGCACCTATGACTTGAATTTCACCGCGAGATAAAGCAGGTTTTAATATGTTAGCAGCATCAATAGCTCCTTCTGCAGCTCCTGCTCCGATTAAGGTATGCATTTCGTCAATAACAAGAATAATATTTCCTGCCTGACGAATTTCATCCATAATTTTCTTTAAACGTTCTTCAAATTCACCACGATATTTTGTACCGGCAACCAAAAGTCCCATGTCTAATTGTATAACTTTTTTACCATCCAATATATCCGGAACTTCAGCATTAACTATTCTAATAGCAAGACCTTCTGCAACTGCGGTTTTACCTACACCAGGTTCGCCAAGCAATACCGGATTATTTTTAGTACGTCTCGCAAGGATCTGAATAACCCTTTCAATTTCTTTTTCTCTGCCTACAACAGGATCTAATCGTAATTCTTGAGCAGCTAAAGTTAAATCTCTGCCAAACTCATCCAGGCTTGGAGTCTTAGTTTTTCCGCCAGTAGTTGATGATGAGCTTGATGATGAAGATCCAGAAGAACCAGCTGTTGCCTGAGGTTTTGATTCCCCAAGCATTTTTATAACATTACTTCTAACTTTATTTAAATCAACACCAAGATTTTCTAACACTCTTGCTGCCACACCTTCACCTTCTCTAATTAAACCTAGAAGCAGGTGTTCTGTACCAATATAATTATGACCTAATTGTCTTGCTTCATCCCAAGAAAGTTCCAGTACTCTTTTTGCTCTTGGAGTAAACGGAATTTCAACAGCAACGAAACCAGAGCCTCTGCCAATAATTTTTTCGACCTCAGTTCTGGCATCTTTCAAGTTTACTCCCATAGATTTAAGAGTTTTAGCAGCAACACCGGTGCCCTCTCCTATCAGGCCAAGCAAAACCTGTTCGGTTCCGACAAAATTATGGCCTAACCTTCGAGCCTCTTCCTGAGCAAGCATTATAACCTTTATTGCTTTTTCTGTAAAACGTTCGAACATTTTTTACTCCTATCTCTTCTCTACCCCAATTATACACAAAATATAAAAACTTTCAAGGGTAAAAAACGCCTAAAAAACTACTACTTTCGTAGAATTTAAACAAAATAAAGATAACTAATCCTTTAGACCAAGATCCTTTAAAAATTTTTCATTTTCAGAAAGACTAAATAAAGCATCATCCTCAAACGGATCTTTATATCCTTCTTTGCCAAACAGCTGATCCACAATATCATTATGTGAGGTATTTTCAGGATCGGACAATGCCAAACGTGTAAAATTATTTATATCAGTTTTTCTTTCATAAAGGTTCAAAGCATGCCTGGACAAACTTTTCAAAAAAGAATTTTTTGTTTCTTCTTTCAAAGAACGAACAGGGGAACCCATTGGGAAACACGTGTTTTCACTAATATTATCTGACCTTAATTGTTTTGCTAATTTTTTAAACATCACATCTCCCTATTTAACTAATGATATTATACATTATTCTATAATTATTGCAAATTTTTAACCATCAAAAGTCTAATTATTTTTTTAGAAATCTTGATTATAAAATATCTTTAAACTAGAATAAAAATACTTATTAGGAAAAAGAAAAGAGGCTAGGATGCTTGATATTAAATTGATTAGAGAGAACCCTGAAAAAATTAATGAACTTTTAAAAAGAAGAAACCCCGATTTATCAATTAACGAAGTTATCGCTATTGATGAAGAAAGACGGAAAATTCAAACAAAAGCAGATGAATTAAGAGCCAAAAGGAAGTCTGAATCTCAAAAAATCGGTATTATGAAAAAAAACGGAGAAAATACCGATGAAATTCAAGAAGATGTACGTCTTTTAGGTGATGAAATAAAGATTTTAGAAGAACAGCAAAACAGCTTAGATGCTAAACAAAGAGATATCTTGTTACATATTCCGAATATCCCAGATGAAACAACCCCGATAGGACTATCTGATGCTGATAATGTTGAAGTTTACAAATGGGGTGAACCGACAACATTTGCATTTGAACCAAAAGCGCACTGGGATATTTGTGAAGAAAAAAATCTCGTAGATTTTGAAAGAGGCGTAAAACTTTCTCAAAGCAGATTTACCCTATACAGAGGTAAAGGTGCAAAACTAGAAAGAGCAATAATAAATTTCTTCCTTGATTATCATTGTAACGAACAGGGGTACGAAGAAATATTGCCGCCATTTATGGCAAATGCAGCAACAATGACAGGTACCGGACAGCTTCCTAAATTTGCGGAAGATATGTATAAATGCGAAAATGAAGATTTATATTTAATCCCAACAGCAGAAGTTCCTGTCACAAATATTTATTCAGGGGAAATCTTAACAGAAGATGACCTGCCAAAATATATGACGGCATATACACCTTGCTTTAGACGTGAAGCTGGTTCTGCCGGAAAAGACACCCGAGGATTAATCAGAGTTCATCAATTCAATAAAGTTGAACTTGTTAAACTTTGCACTCCTGAAACCAGCAAAGATGAGCACGAAAAATTAACAGAAGATGCTGAAAAAATGCTTCAATTATTAGAATTACCATATAGACGTGAAGCATTATCAACAGGAGATATCGGATTTTCTGCAAACAAATGCTGGGATTTAGAAGTTTGGATGCCTTCTTACGGAACCTATAAAGAAATCTCCAGCTGCTCAAATTACGGAGATTACCAGGCAAGACGTGCTAATATACGTTATAAAGAAAAAGCTACAGGCAAAACAAGATTTGTTCATACAATTAACGGTTCAGGTCTTGCTGTTGGCAGAACGTTTGCCGCCATTCTGGAAAACTTCCAGCAAGCGGACGGATCCGTTATTATTCCGGAAGTTTTAAGAAAATATACAGGTTTTGATAAAATATAAAAAAGCTCCCAATTGGGAGCTTTTTATTATGATATATTCTTCATGCTGAATTTTATAGCATAACTATTTTACATTACCCTTATAATTACCTTTTTCAAGCTTGCCTATACGCTTTGCTGCATCAGTAAAGCTATCTATACCATCAAGAATTCCCTGAACAAGACTTGCAAATTTTGGATTTGAAGAATATTTTCTCAATTCAATATCTAATTTATCTTTTGGAAGAGTAGTGCCCATTGAAAACCCTTTTTGATAATCTTCCATATTATTAGCTATTTTAACCTTAATACGCTGTCCGCCTGTGAAATTTATCGGGGTAATTCCTATATTCATATTTATATTTCCTTTCGTACAAATTAACCGAGTTTATCAAATACGTTACTTCTTGCTTTAGCTTTTACAACTTCTCGCTCCATTGCGTTTGCTTTATCAACAAGTGAAGCTAAATACTTCATAGGATTTCTGAACTGATGAAACAATCCTTCTTTAGGGTATCTTGTCTTAATATCTAAAGAAATATCAGTCGGATATAAATTTGCCATTAATCTTGTTGAATTTGGATTTGTTGTATATAAACTTACACCTACATTATCTCTATCCTTCAAATTCTTCAACATATTATTGACTTTATCTAAGTCAACATCTTTTACACGTTTACGTAAAGCTTCAATAGCAGTTTGATGCATCGTTAAAGACATACCAAAGCTTTGAGCAGGCTGGGGGTTCATAGAATTATAAACTTGCATTCTTTAATTTCTCCTTTCATTGGAAAGCTAACATTTTCATTATAAATGCCAAAAAAATATTTTTGCTATTACAGTAATAAAAATTTGAAAAATCTTAACATTACAGGATTTTATAAATACTCATACTGTGTTATAATAAATACAGAATAGCTTTACAAGGGGATAAAATGTACGAATTTCCGTTTGAACTTGATGATTTTCAAAAAGAAGCGTGTCAAATTATTGATAACGGAGAAAGTGTCGTTGTCTGTGCACCAACCGGTGCAGGGAAAACAGTAATTGCACAGCATGCCATCCACAGAGCACTTGAACAGGGATGCAGAATATTTTATACTACTCCATTGAAAGCTCTTTCTAATCAAAAATTTTACGATTTTGGAGACAAATACGGAACTGACAAAGTCGGGCTTTTGACAGGTGATACTTCGATAAATAGAAATGCTCAAATTGTAATCATGACAACTGAAGTTTTCAGAAATATGCTTTATGGAACAAACTTTGGTGCTGTTGCTGATAACTTAAAAGACGTAAAATATGTAGTACTTGATGAAGTCCATTATATGAATGATGAGCAAAGAGGAACTGTTTGGGAAGAAAGCATAATATATTGTCCTACCAATATTCAAATTATCGCACTTTCTGCAACTGTTGCAAACTGTCAGGAATTAACAGACTGGATAAATACGGTTCATTCAAAAACAAAACTTGTTAACACTGACTTTAGACCGGTTCCTCTGCGATTTTATTATTTCGACAGTTCTCAACCTTTTAAATTATTGCCTCTGTTGACTCCAAACGGGAAACTTAACAGCAAAATTCGTCCGGAAAAACCTCAGTGGGCCAAAGGTAAGGATAAACGTAAAAAAACTTATGTTAAACAAATCATAAAAAACCTTGCTGATAATGATATGCTACCTGCAATATACTTTACTTTTTCACGCAAAAAATGCGATGAACAAATGGAAAAATGTTCAGGTCTTGGTTTAAATACAAAAGCAGAGCAGCAAAAAATTAAAGATTTTATAGATGAATTTATTGCAGAGAATCCGCATCTATACGGAAACAAACACACAGAATATCTGATACAAGGAGTGGCATCACATCATGCAGGGTTACTTCCGGCATGGAAAAATCTTGTAGAAAAATTATTCCAACAGGGGCTTATAAAAGTTGTCTTTGCAACAGAAACTCTTGCTGCAGGTATTAATATGCCTGCCAGATCTACAGTTATAAGCTCAACAAGCAAAAGAACCGATACGGGTCACAGAATGCTTACTGCCAATGAATTTTTACAAATGTCAGGACGTGCAGGAAGAAGAGGAATGGATGAAATAGGCTATGTAACAATAGTTGGAACTTCTTTCCAATCGCCTGATGAAGTTGCAGAACTTGTATTAAGCGACTCTAACCCGCTTGAAAGTAAATTTTCTCCAAGCTATTCTATGGTTCTAAATCTTCTGCAAAGATTTAGTCTTGAAGAAGCAAAAGAACTGATACTGAAAAGTTTTGGATACTATTCTTCTGACTCCAGACTAAAACCTATTTTAATGCAGTTAGAACAATACGACACTGAAATAAAAGAAAGATCTTTTGTTTGTCCAAGCAAATTATCTGATGAAAAAATGGCAGAGTATGACAGGCTCAGATATTTATATGTCCAGAACAGACAGACTTATAAAAAAATTCTACGGCAGGAAAAAGCTAAACACAGACCTCTTTCACCTGAAGTTATTGAATTTGGACAAAAAAACAAAGACGATTTACATAAACTCCAAAAATATGCCTGCGATACTTGTAAACACTATAAAAAACATGCAAAAAACATTGAAGTACTAAAAAGAATAGATCTCAAAAAGAAAAAGCTTGAAAAGGAAATAGAAAAGCAAAAAGATATTTATTGGAATAAATTTTTATCCCACAGAGCAATATTGGAAGAATACGGATACTTGCTCAACGACTATCCTACAGAAAAAGGTAAAACAACATCTCAAATTCGCTCTGAAAATGAACTGTATTTATCAGAAATTATATTTTCGGGAATTCTAGAAAATATAACACCTGCCCAATTAGCAGGAGTTGTATGCGCAATAACAACTGAAGATTTAAGATTGGATATTCCATATATTCCATTTTCAGAACCAATTAGGAAAACTCTTAACCAAATAAGAAATATTAAAAGAAAACTTGAAAAAGCACAGGCTAGACATGATATTGAAACTCCAATCTACATAAATCCTTACTTTAGTTCACTAATTGAACTTTGGGTTGAAGGCGCTGAGTGGGAAACAGTATCAGAACAACTTCCTGATATCGGAGAAGGTGATATTGTAAGAGCGTTTAAGCGAGTTGTTGATGTTTTAAGACAATTAACAACAATTGATAACATTCCTGAACCGCTTGTATTTACTGCAAGAGAAGCTATTGAAAAAATATTACGAGCACCGGTAGATGTAGATTAAAAATAATATATTTAATTTATTATTGTTGACATACAATCATTTTTGGCTTTTAATATTAAGTGTATAAAATACATTTAATATATAAAGGAAGTTGAATATGATGATAACAAAAATTACAAATACCCCAAATTATATTTACAAGGCTGCTCAGCCTCAACCAAAAGACTATAAATTACATGATACCCCAAAACCAGATCCTCAACCGGTTTCTGATACTATAACATTTACATCAAAAGCATCAAAAACTAGAGATCTTGTTGATATGGCTTTTAATAAACTTGCTCAAACAAGAAAAGGTAAAGATCTTGGCAACTATATAGGAACTTTTGGAAAAACAAATGTTCACTTAAGAGAAACAGAATTTGGTAAAAAAGCTCAATTAACAATAATAAGAAATCAGGAGTTTGCAAGTTTTGAACTATCAAGAGCTAGCAATACTCAGACTTCCATTAAGCCTACAGATAAGGAAATCGCATCTGATAATGTATTATCAATAGTTAACAGATACTTAAAATTGTTAAAATAGTAATCATTTCTATATTTTCGAAAAAGTGAAATCTAAAATAGGTTTCACTTTTTCAATTTAAATTATTTCTTATATAGTGTACATTTACCACTATTTAGTTTTGTTAAACACTTGTCGCCAAAAGGATTGAAGTATTTGTTAAAATATGTTACAATAATAGTAGGAACACCCTATTTGCCCTCATAGGTCTCTGATGAGTGTTATTCCCCACCCCACTCTAAAAACAAAAAGGTATCCGGTTACTTTAAAATCTTGGGTGACATCATGGATACGCTTCTTGAACGACAAAAATTTACTATTTCGAGCAGATTATGCGAAGGTATTATTACAACCTTGCTGCTAATGGGAGTTTTATCTGCTCATTCAATTATTAGTCCTACTTTATTCGCAAATGACAGGCTTGCAAATCAAGCAATCAGAACTCCTGTTCTAAAATCTTTAACTGAAAATATTAAAGAAGAGATTAGCCCTGAAGTTCGCAAAGAAAAATTTGAAGAACGAATTCGCACTAAATACAAAGGGTACACAATAAACACTGTTGCTGACGGTATAAAACACATTCAAATGATCAAATATTACAGCGAACGACCGGTAAGAATTAATATTGTAGAAATAAACCAAAAAGTTGCACAGGATTATGAAATAAAACCTGCTATTGCCTCCAATAAGCTTGCCGGTAAAAAGTCAGTAAGGGCAATAGCCCAAAATACAAATTCTATAGTTGCCATAAACGGCGGATATTTTAAACCTCAAACAGGAGTTCCTCTCGGCACACTTATGATAGATAAAAAACTCTACACTGGCCCAATATACAACAGAGCAGCTCTTGCAATTTTAACAGACGGATATGACATAGGAAGAGTACAACTAAATGCGAAAATTAGTGGAAATAATCAGGAAATTAAAATTGATAATATAAATCAGCCAAGAATGTTATCCTCATATATATTAGCTTATACAAGGGATTGGGGAGAATATGCTCCTGCCTCACCTCAGTATGGTGTTCAACTCAGAGTTGAAGGAAACAAAATTACTGCTGCCTCTGCCAATCCCCTTTCTATTCCTGAAAACGGTTATGTAATAGTTGGCCCCAAATCGCAATTAGGAAAATTATTTGGAGCAAAAAAAGTAAAAATAGAAATAAATACTAACCCTCAATGGGATGATGCTGAACATATTATAAGCGGAGGGCCATATCTGGTTAGAAACGGAGAAGTCTTTGTTGATATGACCGCTCAGAAATTACAATCTATAGGCGGACGTAACCCAAGAACAGCTATAGGCTACACAAAAGATAATGACCTCATATTAATTGCTGCAGACGGAAGAGAAGGAAGTTCAATTGGATTAACACTTATGGAACTGGCAAATCTTATGAAATCTTTAGGCTGTACCAATGCCATAAACCTTGACGGCGGAGGCTCAACAGTAATGTATGTAAAAGGGAAAATAGTAAATAAACCACAACAACAAGGAGGGATCGCACTATCTAATGCTCTTGTCATTTCTAAAAAAACAACTAACTAAAATTATCAACTACTTTGCTGTAAATATTAATACTAATACTATAATTTACTAAAAGCTATTTCAATTTCATAATATCAGCTATCAGATCATTAACATTCTGATCATTCTTTATCGACTTTGCCTTATTTGCGCAGTCTAAAGCCTTGTCATAATCTTGACTGTTAAAATAAATAATAGCCTTGTTATACATAATGATATAATGTTCATCTGCATTTTGTGCCAACTTTACTGCTATTGAAAGATTCTTCAACGCTGAATTATTATCACCCAAATCCGCATACACAGATGCTAAATTTATATACCCAGATGCCATATTCGGATACTCAATAACATATTTTTGATATTCAGATAATTTACGAATTAGAATTGCATTTTCTCCACCCAAAATCAATGGTGCATAATAAAAAGATTCACTATTTAAATCCTTTACATTTGAAATTGTAGGCTTTATTCTGTAAAGCAAAACAAGAGTTTTTAAATCCCGCAAAGATAAAGCTTGATCTGATGAACGCGATAAAGAATAAAAACTTTCTGGATCTTCCAATAGAGCATACATTATATCATCCGGATTATCACTATGCCCCATAATACCCAAAGTATGACCTAATTCATGCAAAGCTGTATTAAAAATTTCATCTGGGGTAAAAGACTTATTTAAAGGATTTGTTCTATAAAAAGTCATAACCATACGTTTCAAAATTTTATCTTTGTCTATAGTTGGTTCTGTATATGCTGTAACATACTTACAATATCCATTCGAACAAAGATTATCCGGAGTTTTTTTGAAATATATAAGAATATTCGCATTTTGCTTATCCTCTGTTTGCGTAAATTTTACAAAATTTGTGTTCTTTGTCCAAACATCCATTGCTCTTAAAATTTGTTCAATATAGTATGATGGCACTGAATCCTTCCCCTCAAAATAAACAGTTAAAGGAAAAGTTTTTATATCCCACCTTAAAATATCATTTCCCATAGCCGCATTATAAATATAATTATTTGAAATACCTTCAATAAGTTTATATCTTAAGGCAACAGCTTGAGCCTTGGCATATTTTGCTGCCTCATCATCTATTTTAGAATTAGCCATATCATATAATTTTTTCTGAACAGTATAAACAGGTTCGGATTTTGACAGTGCTAAGACATAGAAAAATCGTGCCAATATCCCTTTATTATCTGCGAACAAAGATTTTTCAAAATATGGGAGAGATTGTTCATAAGCGCCGCTGTCATATAAAGATTTCGCTTTGTTATAGTTATACAAGGCAGAAAAAGGTGACTTATACACAAGAGCAATTATTAAAACTATAAGTAAGATAGCTAATAAAAACTTACGCATTCGCTCTTTCTGCCAAATCCTTTTCTAACTGCTGTGCTAGGGCTCTTGTATCACCTTTTAATTTAAAATACTCTGCAAATTTAGGAGTAGTTTTAATATTTATACTTCTACCATTTTTATCTTTATGCTTCGATACTAAACCTTTTTCGACAAGTTCAGCAACATGTTCATAAGCTCCAGATCTCAATTTTACAAGTTCAGTTTGTCTAATAGGTTCTTTCAATGCAATAACAAGAAGGGTTCTTAATACCGCAGGAGATAAATCTATAGGACAAATTTTTTCTACGATATCGCTATAATCCTCTTTTACTTGAAGAATATAGCCATTTTCATCATCGATCTCTAATGCACCATCTCTTGAAGCATAATCCATTATCAATTCTAAGATTGCTTCTTCAACCTCTTCAGGTTCAACATCTAAATATGCGGCTATTTCCTCTAATGTCAAAGCCTTTGCTGTAACAAACAGAACCGCTTCAATTCTGGACTTCAGCTGCTGCATGATTACCACCTTTTACTACGTATAAATCAGAATAAAATTCTTTCTGTTCCAATTCATAATCAGTATCTCTGCTCAAAAACAACAATGCGATATATGCACTTATCTTATCCATACCAAGCATTGTTAATTCATTCAATTCAATTTTATCAACATGAGTAAATATCTGCTCCAGATTATCCTTTAAAATAAGCACCGATTCTTCAATATACTCTTCATGCGCCATAGAAACTATTTCTTCAGGAGTTAATCTTGAATAATTCCTTACATGACGTTTTGCCCTTTCATGAGCACTTTTCATTGATGCTCTTTTTTCAAGTTTTTCATAAAACTCCAACTGTTTAATCAAATCTTTCAATGTAACAACACGATTACGATTTAATCTTATACTTGTGCGTCGCTGTAGAGCTTCATCAAAACTAACTACATTACTTGTCGGAATAAATTCCTGCTCTTCTTCTAGATATTCAACTATAAATCCGTCTTCATCATATATAACATCATTCTCTGGCTGATCTTGAAACTCTTCAATAGATAAACCTGCCAATACATTTGACTGCAATCTGCACAAAATTGATGCAAATAATAATGTTCTGCTGGCTACTCTTAAATTTAGAGATTTAAGTTCAATCATCCTTTGAAGATACTTTTCTGTTACATCAAGGATATCAATATTCCAAGGATCGATTTTTCCGGATTTTGCCATATCTACCAATATACCGATTCCGTCATTTGCATCGAATTCTCCTGGAAGTGAATATATAGAATTTTCTAAATCTTCAGAATTTATTAAGTTATTATTCATTATCGTCTTCTCTTATTTTCACACCTGTAACTTTAGTTTTGCCCTTTTCTTTTTGGGTAACTCCTATAGTTCTATTTGCAGCTTCTATCATCGGTCTTCTATGACTTACTACGAGGAATTGAGTATCAGAAGACTGTTTTTTTACCATATCTGCAATTCTTTCAACATTCATTGTATCTAAACTGGCATCAACCTCATCCAAGGCATAAAAAGGTGCCGGAAGATATTTTTGAATTGAAAACACAAGAGCCAATGCTGTTAATGCTTTTTCACCGCCTGATAAAGCCCCTAATTTATTATTAGTTGTTTTATCTCTTGGTTTTGCCTCTATTGTCATACCAGCTGACAGCGGGTCTTTTTCATTTTCCAAAATCAATCTGCCTTCACCCTCTGACAATTGGTGATATATATCTTTAAAGTTTTCGTTTATGGCATTAAATGTAGTCATAAACGCTTCTTTTTTCTGCTGCTCAAATCCGTTCATCTTATCTAAAATTGACTGACGTTCTGTTGTCAAAGTTTTAATTTGTGTGTCGAGTTCCTCTTTTCTTGCTGCTTTTTCTTCATATGAAACAATAGCACGCATATTAACATCACCAAGTTCCTGCATTCGCTTATCAAGACGCTGAATTTTTGCATTTAATTCATCTATTGAAATTTCAACCGGAGCAAGCTTATCAACTTCTACCCCTGAATTTTGCAAAAACTCCGTTGCTTCTTTTAATTGAGGCTCCAACTCTCTCCTTCTTGCTTTAAATGACTCTATCTGTTCATTAATTCTATCAATTTCAGAAGCTTTTACTGCACTGTTTGTTTGCAAATCAACTAAACTTTTATGAATTTCATCTTTTTGTTTCACAAGCTCACCGATTTTTGCATCAATTACTGCAATTTTATCAGATAGGGTATTTAATTGTTCCTCTAACTGATTGATTTCTTCTTTATATGTTTCTTTATCTTTTTCTAAAGATTCGTTATTTTTAGTAATATTTTTTATATCTTCTTCTTTTGATATAATAAGCTGCTCATTGAATTTAATATTATTATTAAAACTTTGAATTTCATTATTTACATTCATTAAATTGTTATTTAAGCTTCTTATATCATCTTCAATCCCTTGCGTTTTTTCTTTCAAATCTTTTAGATCTTTATCATTCAATAAATTATCCAATTCTGTTAATTTATCCTGGAATTGAGCAATTTGATCAGCCAATTCTACACGTTTTGCTTCCAGCTTGTCTAACTCTGAACCAAGCTTTTGTTCCTTTGGAGAATTTTCTTCTACAAAAACTATTTTAACCTCTAATAACTTTTGGCTGTTTTCAAATTGAGAACTCATATTATTAAGTTCGATATTAGATTTTGAATACTCGGTATAAGATGAAGTATAAGCTGCTCTTATTTTTTCAAGTTTTTCTTCTAAGCCTTTTTGCCTGATGACAGATTCTTCATACTTTTTCTGAAGTTCATCGAGCTTTGCTTTTGCAGCCTCTAATTCTTTATCATCATTTTGCCCGAAACCAAACATTGATTTTTTCACATAACCGCCGGTGATAGCAGAAGATTTTTCATACAACTTGCCATCCAGAGTAACCATTCGATATTTCCCGATAAGCTGCTCTGCAGCATCAACGTCTTCCACAATCAATGTATCACCAACAGCGTAGAAAAATGCATCTAAATACATATCATCAAAATCAACAAGATTTATTGCAAAATCAATAACTCCTTTATTTTTAGGTAATTGTAATTTAGACGGAGCTTTCTTTACTTTATTTAATGGTATAAAAGTTGCCCTGCCGGCTCTAGAAGAATTTAACAACTCCATAGCAACATATGCAGCATGCGTATCATCTACAACTATATGAGCTAATCTTCCTCCAAATGCAACATCTAAAGCCAGGGAATATTCTTCATCAACAGTACCCAACTGCATTAATGGAGCATGCACACCCTCTAAATTAGCATTCATAACTGTTGTAATTGGAATACTTGAACCAGATGCAGATACTGCACGTCTTTGAGCTTCCATATCCGTAAATTTGCGATAGGCTGCCTTTACATCATGATCATAATCCTGAATTGCTGTCTTAGCATCGTCAAGATCCTGCATTGTTTTCAGCTGAAGCTCTTTAAGCTCTTCCATCTCTTTTTTCAAATCGCTGACTTGAAGTTCTTTTAAGGACTTATCATCTCCGAAATTCGCCTTAGCCTTTTCTGCTTGTTCAATAAAAGATTTCGCCTCATCCAATTCTTTTTTCAGGTTATTATATTCATTTTCTTTTTGTAAAGATTCTTGCAACAACGAATTATCTTTATCCTTCAACAAATCCAACTGACGCGATACCTCATTACGCTCTTGAATATACTTATCCGCAGTTGAACTTAACCCCGAAATATCTGCAAGCTTTTTAGAGAGTTCCTCTTTTTTCTCTTTTAATTGGTCTTCAATAATACCGATTTTATCGTGCGAAAGTTTTATATTTAATCTCTCGTCTTCAATTTTTTTCTTAAATTGTTGAATTCCGTTTTTGGCATTTTCAATCGATTGAAGGCCTTTTTGAATTTGAGTTTCGGAATAATCGATTGCGTTCTTCTTTGTTTGAATACGCGCAGACAAATCACTTTGAGAATCTTTTAAACGGTTACGTTCTTCTTCACCCTGTTCTTTTAATTTTGCATCAAGCTCTTTATATTTTTCGTTAATTAGTTTTATTTTTTCATCAAGATCAGTTTTATTAGCCTGCTCTTCTTTTAATTTTTTATTGGATTGTAAAATATTTTCATGAGCTAATTCTAAGTTTCGTTTTAAATCAAAGAATTTTACGGTACTTATTTGAGATTCAAGACCGGATTTTTCTTCCTGAAGCTTTTTATATTTTAAAGCGACTTCTCTTTCGGCTTTTAACTGCTCTAACGTTTTTTCAACTTCAGACAAAATTAAAGCAGCAGCCTCAACTCTTTGTTCAACTGTCTTCAATTCATTTGTAGCCTGATCTATGCGCCTGTCAAAATCAGCAACACCTGCTATTTCATCAATAATTCCTCGTCTTGCTTTAGAAGAACACATTACAATACTGTTAACATCACCCTGCATCATTACATTATAACTATTCGGAGTAATATTATACTTTTCCAATATTGAGCGAATATTAGTTAGGGTATCAACTTTATCATTCAGATAATATGTACTGGCGAACCCTTGATTATTTTTCTTAATTCTTCTTGCAACAGTAAGCTCCTTATCTCCATCCACATCGCCAAAGGTCACCTTTACCATTGCTTCATTCTTATTATTAAAAGTCGTTATAAAATCCGAGAGATTTTCAATACGCAAAGCACTACCTGTTCTAAGACCGAGTGCAAACATAATACTATCTATAATGTTACTTTTCCCAGATCCGTTAGGACCCGAAACTGTAGTAAACCCTTTTAGCAAAGGGATTTCGGCTTTGTTGGCAAATGATTTAAAATTATCAATCTCTAATTGTTTTATGTACATAAAGTCTACCCAAGTATACTGTTCTTAACTATTATGGCAGACTAAAGCACGTCATGTCAAAAGTGTGTAATATTTTTTACAATTCTGATTAATTTTCTTCAACATTTTGGTATTCTTTAGCATATTGAGGATTAACCGCAATCCATTTAAATGTCTGAGATTCAATCTCAGGAATATCAATAACAAAAGTTCCTCCGTAACGGCCTCTGGAAAATACAAGATATCCTTCTTTTGCTAAATTTTGAAAGGCTTTTCTAATAGTATTAGGACTTAAATCAAGCATTTGCGACAATTCCATAATTGAAGGTAACTTATCACCTATTTCATAATCCTGAGCAATCATTCGCTTTATATAATTCTGAGTTTTTTCATAATGATAAAATGCTGTATCTTTAGCAGGAGCAAAAATAGAGGTTTCCATTTTTTGGAGAGATTGCATACTACCATTAGGCATTTTTACAACCGTTGTTCCGTATCGGCCACGTCTTGCTAATAAAATACCTTTATCTATTAACACTTTTAGAGCATCGTGCACTGACTTTATACTTGCTTTCAATGTTTGTGCCAAAACAGAATGCGATGGCATTTTATCGCCTATTTTAAGATTTGCATTTATATAGTCTTCCATATCTTTAACCAACATGTCAACTAATGTTTCAGAATTCTTTCTTACACTGGATTCCACATCAAAATCAAGAGTCATTACAACCCAAGTGCAAACTTTTGGATTTTTATACCTGCGGCAAATAATATATTGAGAAGCTAAATATTCTAAAGCAAGGCTTGTTGTATTCGCAGAAAAATCAATTATAGTAGCAATTGTTCGTGAAGATGGAAGTTGAGATCCAACCTTAAAACCATCCGTTAATATATAACGTTTTATTGCCTCTACAGCAAGATCTCTTTTGGATGTTAACTTGCGAATTGTTACAGATTTATTTTTGTAATTTTTCACTAAGGTTCCAATACATTGTTTTGATTCAACATACCCTAAATCTTCGATATAACGTATTGCATTCTGAACAGTTCCAATACTTACACCAAGTAAATATGCAAATTCTGATTTTGAAGGTAATATATTATTCACGCAAATTTTTCCATTTTCTAATGATTTTGAAATCCTCTGAGCCAACCATTTGCCTATTACTATTGATTTGGCCTCTTCTGCATTTTTTAAATCAGGAAGTTCTGAATCAAACGCACTTATCTCAAGCTGTATTAAATCAGATTTTTTCGGGAAAATATAATTATCTTTAGATTTCATAACACACTACCTTCTTTAACTAATTTAATAATATACTATGTGTAAAAAAACATCAAGAATATTTTTGCTAGTTTATATAGTTTTATTACAAAAGTAATATTGACGAAACAGAATAAATGAATAATACTTTAATTATGGTAAAACAAAAAGTTATTGCGTTAGTAGACTGTGATTCTTTCTTTGTTTCATGCGAACAAAAAAGAAATCCAGAGATAAAAGGAAAAGCCGTATGTGTTTTATCCAACAATGAAGGGTGTGTTATTTCTCGCTCAAAAGAAGCAAAAAAAATGGGAGTCAGAATGGGCGAACCATATTTTATGGCAAAAAAGGAACATCCTAAAGCTATTTATATAACAGCAGATCACGAATATTATACTCAAGTATCACACCAAGTTATGAATATATTAAAAGATTTCAGTCCTTATGTAGATATATATTCGGTAGACGAGGCATTTGTAGATTTAACCGGATTGACCAAACTATACAAAAAAAATTACAAAAAACTTGCAATATATTTACGGGAAAAAATCAAACTTGAAGCTGATATTCCTGTATCAATAGGAGTAAGCTCAACAAAGACACTATCAAAACTCGCATCAGACAAAGCAAAAAATTTAGAAGAAGGGGTGTATATTATCGGGAAATTAAAAATTCCTGCTGTACTAAAAAACACAAAAATTGAAGAAATATGGGGAATAGGAAGAAGACTGACAAAAAGATTAAAAAGCTATGGTATATTAACCGCTGAAGAATTAACTCAAAAAAGCGACAAATGGCTGGATTCAAAAATAGGAATACAAGGAATTGAAATGCGTCATGAACTCTTAGGAGAAATGGTTTCAGAAGTCACAAATGAAAGAAAACTTCCAAAATCTATACAAAACACCAGAGCTTTTGGAATCTTTACCTCTGATTTTAATTTTATAAAAAATGAATTGAACAGACACATTCACACGTCGTGCAGAAAACTCAGAAAATACGAAACAAAATGTATGCAAATAGGTGTTATGCTTAGAACAAAAGATTTTAAAGTTTATTATGCAAAAAAAGACTTACTGCAACCATTAGATTTTGAACTTGAAATATCAGATATAGCAATAAAGCTTCTTGAACAAATATACAATCCTCAAATTTTATATCGAAGCACCGGAGTTGTTTTGGAAAAAATAGGAGAACAAGGCTCAGAACAATTATCACTATATACAGATCAAGAAAAATATATAAAAAAGGAAAAACTCGTCAAATGTTTTGATAAACTAGAAGCAAAATTCGGAAAAAACATTATACAAACAGGTTTCACAAAGCTGAAACATTAAATTTAGAATGATATTTTGTAATTTTAGCAAAGTAATTTCCGAATTAAATTGTCAAAAAATTTTTCTTTTGGTTTTATAATAAAAAAAGATAGGAGAATTTATGCAAATAAATAAAATCAGTCCGACCTTCACTTCAAACACCACAAATAAAAAAGACTATTTAAGTATGTTTCATGATAAAGCAAAAAATTCCGCTGATATGACTGATACAATCGTTGTTCCAAGAACTATATTTAAAGGATATTTGGGAATTATGACCGGAACAACTCTTTTAACATTAGGATCTCTCACCAACAAACATCCCAAAATATCAAAACCTCTAAGTATAATAGGAGCACTAACTTCACTATACGGCACCTGGGCTTTTGTAAGACCTTTTATAATAAAAGATGCCAAAGGGGTTGCAACAACAAAAGAGATTTCTTGCAAGGAATAAATATACAAATCGAATTTATTTTATAAAATACTGATCTAATTTATTAAAGTTGCAATATTAAATCCGTTTGGTTACAATAAAAAAATAAAAAGGGGGTTAATATGACAGAAACAATCACTAGATACAGTGTAGCGGATTTTGTAAATTCTACAAGCCAACAAGACAAAAATGAAGGTTTTTTTGAACAAGAAACTCCTCGTATTATGGAGATAAATTTATCTAATAATCTTGCTTGGATAAAAAAAGGTGCAATGATTGCTTACACAGGAGATATAAAATTCACATTAGAAAATTTATTTGAACATGGCATAAAAACTGTAGTAAAAAGGTTTGTATCAGGCGAAGGAGGAAGCCTGGTAAAAGCTCAGGGAACCGGAAAACTTTATATTGCGGATGAAGGAAAGAAAATATCAATATTGAATTTAAAGGGAGAAAGTCTTTTTGTTAACGGTTCAAACGTTTTAGCATTTGAGCCAACATTAAAATGGGATGTTAAATTGATGAAACTTTCATCAATGATGGCAGGCGGACTTACAAATATTGAAATAAAAGGCGACGGAATGCTTGCTATTACAACTATGTATGAACCTATGACACTAAAAGTTACACCTGACAAGCCTGTTATGACAGACCCTTCAGCAACAATTGCCTGGTCTTCAAATCTTAAAACGAGTTTTAAAACAGATATATCCGTAAAAACTCTCTTAGGAAGGGGCAGCGGAGATTCCATTCAAATGAAATTTGAAGGAGAAGGATTTGTTGTAGTCCAACCGGGCAGCATAATTTATCCTGTATACAGTGAATAATTATTATAATTTAAATTATTATAAATAAAGACCTGTAGAAGATACAAACTCCGCAGGTCTTTTATTATGTTAAAAATCACAACATTATGACTAAAATGTTGCAGATTATATTAGCCATGTTAATAATACATTAAATATAAAAATTATCAAACGATAAGAAAACATTATACAACTTTCAACAAAAAATTATCTATAAAAACATTTTATATACTTCTAAAATATTTTCTCCAATGTGCGATATTACCTTAATTTCAAATTTAGTACCACATTTTAGTCAAAATGTTGCACAAAAAAGGAATTAAAAAAGCGAATTAGGAGGGAAGTATAATGACAAAGCCGATTATTATTGCAGAAATAGGTTGCAACCACAAGGGAGATATGAATATTGCACATAAAATGATTAAGCTGCTCGGTACATTCAAATTACTGAATGAAAATTCATATATAGATATTGTTAAATTTCAAAAAAGAACAAATAAAGAATTACTAAGTGAAGAAGAATATAATGCACCTCACCCTAATCCACGAAACAGCTACGGAAAAACCTATGGAGAACACAGAGAATATTTGGAGTTTAATTTAGATCAACATAAGCAACTAAAACAATGGTGCGAAGAAGAGGGGCTTATATATTCAACATCAACCTGGGATCTGACAGCAGCAAAAGAAATAGTTTCACTAAATCCAAAACTAATCAAAGTTCCTTCTGCAAGTAATCTAAACTTTGAAATGCTTGAATATCTTAGAGATGAATACCGCGGAGAAATTCATCTCTCATTCGGTATGACAACGCATGAAGAAGAAAGAAGAATTATCAACTTCTTTAAAGAAAAAGACAGAGCAAAAGATATGGTAATATATGCCTGCACTTCAGGCTATCCGGTACCGTTTGAAGACATTTGTCTCAACGAAATTACAAGATTAAAAGAAAGTTACGGAAAAGAAGTTCTGGGAATAGGATTTTCAGGTCATCACCTTGGAATTGCGGTTGATATAGCGGCACTGGCACTTGGTGCAACATATTTTGAAAGACATTTTACTCTTGACAGAACCTGGAAGGGTACTGACCACGCAGCAAGCCTTGAACCACAGGGACTGCAAAAGCTTGCCAGAGACTTAAGACAAACATATATGGCTCTTAACTATAAAGATAAAGAAATTTTAGATATTGAAGCCGTACAAAGAAAAAAATTAAAACATGAAGTTGAGCTATGCAAATAAAGGAGAAACTGCTAATGCCAAAAGTATCAATAGTCATACCTGTATATAAAGTTGAAAACTTTTTAAGAGAGTGTTTGGACAGTGTAATTAACCAGACATTAAAGGATATAGAAATTATTATTGTAGATGACGGAAGTCCTGACAAATGTCCTCAAATATGTGATGAATATGCTCAAAAAGATAGCCGTATAAAAGTTATTCACAAAGAAAACGAAGGATACGGAACAGCTTGCAATACAGGTATTGCTGCAGCAAGCGGAGATTATATAGGTCTGGTTGAATCAGATGACTGGATTGAACCTGATATGTATGAAAAATTATATAATCAAATCATCAAATTTGATGCAGATGTGTGTATATGCAGTTTTTATGAATATAAAGGTAAAATTTTTCAAAACAAACCCTATTTAGAAACTATAGAAAATATAGATGACACTAACACATTTTCTATAATGACACACCCCTATCTATATACAGTACACCCATCAGTATGGTCAAAATTATACAATGCAAAATTTATAAAAAATATAAAATTTGATGAAACTCCTCAAGCTAGCTATCAAGACGGTCCTTTTATTACAGAAGTATACTGCAAGGCAAAAAAAATAATAGGATTAAAGGACTATTTATATCATTACAGAGTTGATAATACTAATGCCTCATCTTGTAATGCAAATAAAAGTAAAAAATTAATACAAATCCTATCTCAATGGCAAATAGCAAAAGACATTTTGAAAAGATATAATATGTTTGAAAGTCTAAAAGAAGAATTCTATTTTCAGTGCAGTAAATCCGGCTATCGATTTTATAAAAACATTCATCCTAAATACAGAAAAGAGTTTTTTGAAAAATGGAAAAAATTTGCTGAAGACTTAAAAGAAGATGAAAATTTCACCTATAAGTATTTCAACGATCAAAGAAAACATTTTTTACAATGCGTTATTCAAAATAAATACAGAGAATCTCAATTTGATAAATATAAATCTTATAATATTCTCGGATATCCGATAATTGAAAAAACAGTTAGAAATAACAAGGAAAAACATCGTTTTTTAAATATACCGTATTTCAAAAAAATAAAGAAAAACGGTTACACAAAAAGAAAATACTTATTTGGAATTTTTAAAATCAGAGAAAATAATAAATACAAAAAATATTATATATTAGGAATTCAAATTCACTTATATAAAAAACAGCAATCTATTGATTTTTTACAACTTGCAGAAAATCAACATATTCAAAACTTAGCTATTGTTACTCATAACTATTTAAAAGCATATAAAGATATATATACAGATAAAGAAATAGTTATAGTTGCCTGCGGACAAACACTTAAATACTATGACGAAAGTCCTGATAAGATATATATAGGAGTTAACAGAGCATTTAATAAAAATATAAACTTAGATTATCTGTTTATACAAGACCTCTTCCCTGAAGGAATGACTGATGCAGACAATTATCAAGGAAATAATTGTAAAAAATTCTACGGAATACTATCAAACCATCATTGTACAAAATTTGCACATTGTAAAAGAATTCCTCCAGCAAGTGTCAAAAAGGCAAACGCTTCACTTTATTATTTAGAAAGCATAATTAGCCATAATTGGCCTTATGATATATCTATTGAACCGTTTGGAGAATTTAAATCTACAGTATTTTCAGCTTTGCAATTTGCACTATATACAAATCCAAAAAGAATTTATTTGACAGGCTGTGATTGTGATACTAACGGATACTTTTACGGCAACGATGGCATACATAAATATGAACACTTAATAGAACAATGGGTAAAAGCGAAAAAGCATATCCAAACACTCTATCCTGACATTGAAATAATCTCAATCAATCCTGTAGGACTGAAAGGTCTGTTCAAAGATGTCTATACTGAAAGTTACCTAAAAGATCATCCTGAACTAAAAAATGTAGAGGTTTTGAAAGAAGAAAAGAAAGAGGCGCTCTGTGTCTAATATTGCGTTTATTCCTGTTCGGGGCGGCAGCAAGTCTATCCCGATGAAAAATATTAAACTGCTGGCTGGCAAACCGCTTGTTTATTGGAGTGCAAAAGCTGCAAATGATGCTTTCTGTATAGATAAAGTCGTTATAGCCACCGACAGCGAAGAAATAAAAAAAACTGTCCTATCTTTTGGATTGAAAAAGCTTGAAGTATATAACAGGGATGCTGAAAATGCAAAGGATTCATCTTCTACTGAAAGTGTAATCCTTGAATATCTGCACAAACAAGAATTATTACCGGATGATTACATATTTCTGATTCAAGCGACATCGCCGCTTATAAAAAGTACTCATATAGAAAATATGTTCAATAAAATGCTTCTTGATAATGCAGACTCCTCACTTTCTTGCGTTGTTTGCAAGAGATTTTTCTGGAGAGAAGATGGGACTCCGATAAATTACGATTATACACAGAGGCCAAGAAGACAGGATTTTAAAGGTTTGATGATGGAAAATGGTGCCTGCTATATAAACTCCGTAGAAAATATACTAAAAAATAAAAACAGATTATCAGGAAAAATATCCATTTATCAAATGCCTGAATATACTTCTACCGAAATAGATGAACCTGACGATTTCCTCTATTTGGAAAAACTTATGGAGAAATATAAAAATGACTAAAATAAAACTGTTCGCTACTGATGTCGACGGAACAATGACAGATGCAGGAATGTATTATACCGATAACGGATGCGAGATTAAAAAATTCAACACTAGAGATGGTATGGGTATGCAGTTGCTGAGAGAAATGGGTATAAAAACAGCAATTATAACATCCGAAAAAAACAGTATCGTAGAAAAAAGAGCCCAAAAACTCAAAATTGATTATTTATCTATGGGCACTAAAAACAAAATAGAATATGCTGAATTTCTCTGCAAAGAGCTTGGCATAACTATGGATGAAATTGCCTATATTGGTGACGATATCAATGATTTTGAATTATTGTCAGCAGTAAAATATAAAGCCTGTCCAAATGATGCTGTTAAAAAAATAAAACAAATTCCAAGCATTAAAATCCTTCAAAAAAAAGGCGGAGAAGGTGCTGTCAGAGAGTTTATCGAATATTTATTAAAAACAAAAGCTTAAATATTATATTGGATCTTTTACAGATCCGGTATTCTTAATTCCGAATTATTTGAGCCTTCGATCAGAAGGCTCTTTTCTTTCTTTGGAGTAATAAAATAGTAGTAACAGAAGGCGACTTTAACGATATAAGCAGATAAAAATTGGTAAACAATAAGAAAGGAGAGGTTTATGTTTACTGAAAGAGAAAAACAGGTATTGGAACTTCTATGTCTTGGATTAAGTAATAAAGAAATTTCTGAAAAGCTTTACATCAGTACCCATACAACAAAAGCTCATATTCGAGCTATTCTTAGAAAAATGAAGGTTCCAAACAGAACTCTTGCGGCATATATTGCAGGTAAACAAAATATTATTTAAATCTTGAAAATCAACAAATTAATATTGAAATTCAATATTAATTTTGGCTAAATATCCGCTCAAATATTAGACATCCCGTAATACTGAAAAATTGTATATAAAATAGTCATGTGCTATTATTATTAAAGTATTTAGTAATGTAAAAACTTTATAATAAAACAATAAATAAATTTATTATAGGAATTATTTTTAATAAAATAATAAGTAAGCGGTAAAAAGGAAAAGAGTAAGGTAAT
Source organism: uncultured bacterium (assembly GCA_949300485.1). Lineage (GTDB taxonomy): Bacteria > Cyanobacteriota > Vampirovibrionia > Gastranaerophilales > Gastranaerophilaceae > Zag111. The sequence goes on along the minus strand of CASGEL010000013.1, from coordinate 7,346 downwards.
ATGAATAATTTAACAGAAAGAGAAAAGCTAATCCTTGATTTACTCAAAAATAACTATTGTATAAAAGAAATCAGTATGAAACTATGCATCAGCACACATACAGTTAAAGCATATAAAATTGCAATTTCTAGAAAACAATCGGACTATAAATTTATTCAGAAATAAAGATAAATATTTTAGCACCTAAAAAATTTATCTTCGTATTTTATTGGGATCAAATAATCAGCACTGTATATTTCTTTAATTTTTACAAGCTGATATGTTTGTAATGAATTTTCGTTTATATATTTTTTATCACTTGGCATAGCATTCAATCTTGGCAAATGAATATTAAACTTTTTAAGGAAAAAAGAGTCCAAATCCGAAAGATATACAAAATCTGTGATGTCATCTAAATATGATTTGCCAATTAAAGAAATTGGTGCCAGATGCTGATCCCAAGACTTAGTATTTAAACAGTCTAATTGTATAATAAGCAAAAGCTTATCTATAAAGTCTGAAATATTTTTATCATATGGAAACTTAAGACTTGATGCAATTTCATGATGTTCAATATACTTATTGTTAGCCATCCGCAAAAAACGTTTTACAGGATCATCATATACCAAGAACTTAATGTAATGCGAAAATTTTTCACAATTCATTAAGTAATCCTGCTTAGTTACAAGCATTTTCGTTCTAAAATAATGATTCTGCCAAAAAAGAACGTCCCAGATTGAAAAATCAGAAGTTACTGAAGGACTCCAAGGTTGCTTCCATTCCGATAAGTAAATATTAGTCAAAACTGATGTACAAGCATTTTTAGCGACTTCGAAAAATAAAGCTTTGTGAGTTGGCATTTCCCATATCGACATTGGTTGAAAGAAAACAAGATATGGACTATCTAATGTTGATAAAAATGCAAACTTATTATCAAAAGCTAAAACTAAATTATTGCCTAAACTATGTTTTTCAAGATAAATAATATTATTATCGACTTTAGCAATATTAAATAATTTGCTACCATCTGACTTATATATTTTATTTTCGTCAAAATCAATTAAAATTTCAAACGACTTTGAACCGACAAACAAAATGACCTCTTTTTTACATGGCATAACAAAGAAAACCTCAATTAATACAATACAAATAATATATTATAACCACAAATGTTTAGCAAGATAGCACCTGTCAGAAGAACGAACCAACATGTTTGTACATAGCCTACTTACAGATGACAGATAAAATGGGTAATCAGACACGTAGGCTGGGCATACATGCCCAACGATAAATTTGGACATTAATTAAAACATTTCTTTTTGTTGACCTTTGACAAGCTGTTGCTCTAGTTCTTGTGCATTGCATAATCTTAAGTACATTCGTATCATAGTGTTATCATCAGCCTTACATTCTCTGAATTTTTCAATGCTTTCAGCTATATTAGGAGTAACTAGAATTTCTATGGACAAAGAGGTAGAACATATAAAAAATACGATTAATCATCCGAATAATTATACAAAGCCATGCTATATTGCATTAGGATACACCAAAAAAGATGCTAAATTACTAATTCAGAAAGTTATAAAAATAGAAGACAGAATACATATGAACTACTGGTAGGAAAAGCATTGTCAAGTTTCATAAGCATATTCATATTTTTAAAATTATTCATAAAACTTAATAAATATAACTACATAAGCAATTATTCTCCCAATATATCCTTAATATTTATATACGGGGAAAATAAAGGAGATTATATTATGGGAATTGCAAGAATTGGATTATCTTTGCTAAAAAAAACATCTGCGTTTGCGAAAACTGCTGGCAAACCTGGTATTTTATGCACAAAAAAGCAAAAAGTGACTGCTGACACTATTTTAGCATATAAGCCTAATTATGATAAAGCTTTTGAATCATATACAAATGCATTGCAAGCAGAGTTAGAGATAGAGAATAAGCAAGTTGTTAAAAACCTGGCAAAAACGTGTGTTAAAGAAGATATGGAGATGTGGGGAGGATCACCTGTAGGATATCTAAGAAAACTTCCTCGAAAAAAAATTGAAACTTACAAATTATTAGATATAGGGGAAGGACAGAACGTTGATGCAACAACATATGCAATGGAAATAACTCGTAAAGCTAGATATAGAGCCATTGCAAGTCAAAATCCAAAGATAGCAGAAAGGCAAAAAGCAATGCCCGAACTGGTTAATCTAACAGAAGAGGAAAAGAAATCTAAAAAAGTATTAGATGAAGCTTTTGACAACATTACTCCGAATCCTGAAGCATCTATTGAATATAGAGGTGCTCGCTTATTTCACGATAATTTTGGCTATCAAGAATTACTAAAACTAAAAAAAGGCGATATTTATACTGAACCTGGTTATATGTGGACAAGTCCGGATAGAGGTTACGCTTTTGGAAACTATGGTGGGGAAATAGCTGATAGAAGTTTGCCAGCCTCATGTATAAGATATAATATATTATTACCAAAAGGCAGTAAAATGTTATGCGTTGACAGAGTAAAAGCAGAAACACTATTGAAATACAGCTCTAAGTTTAAAGTTGAGAATATTCAAAAAGCTGAAAATGGAGATATCAATTTATCACTGGTATATTTAGGATAAATCAAATTATATCTATTCCACTTTAACGTTCAAAAACAAGATTCTACAACGTCTGTCAAATTATATCTATAATATAGAGATATCTTATTAACGATATATTCTCAATGAAATTTTATTAGGTTCAGGAACACCGATTTTTTCCAGCAATTCAAAGGTGTATTCCTTTAATGACTTACCTTTGCCGCATGAGCAATGAGATTCACTGTTGCAAGCAAATTCTGTTTCTTTTAAATGTTTATCCAGAGATTTAAAAGATGTCCAGGATAGAAAACCTGTACGGACTTTTGTTTTTGCCAACTTCTCAGGAATATAATTATCTTCCTTTAGACAATAGTCAAAACTATCAGGAAGAGAAGTGTTTTTCCTCATTTTATGTTCTAATTTATCAAAATAAATTGCCAAATTAGTTAAATAAGCCCTTTTCCCCGGGCAACCAGCCAAAACAGCTTTATTAAAAATTTGTTCGGGTCTTGCTGTGAATGATGGAGATGAATAGCTATTTTCGGAACTAGTAATACTATTGTAAAAGAACAACCAGTTCCGGAATATTTGACAACCAGTTTCGGAATTTTGGGACAGTTAGATAAAAATTTTTAAATAAATGTTAGAATTTTTCTCAAACTCCTTGTCGTATTTATTTGACAAATAGTAAGCATATAAGTATAAACTAGAATTAATGCTTTAGAAAAATACAAAAAAAGGAGGTTAGAATGTGTACGCAAGGAGAAAGAATAAAAAAAGCAAGGAAACATTTGCAGTTATCTTTACAGCAATTAGGAGAAGTTTTAAATGTTTCGAAACAATATCTATCAAAAATAGAAAAAAATGAAAGACTTTTAAATAATCGTAAGCTATCAATGCTAATCTCTAAATACAATATTAACGTAAATTATATTCTTACAGGAAAAGGAAGTATATTCATATTGTAAAATATATTTATACTTTGTTTTTATTTATAATAATATCGATGAAAAAATATTATTACCAAAATTTTGGCATAAATTTAATCTGTATATAAATATAAAAGGAGTCCCAACTAATCGGAACTCCTTTATTCAATGCAAAATAACTGTTATTTCACTATTTTGGAAATACTTGCAGTTATATCCTCTCCTCCGTATAAAACAACCCCTTTTGAAAGTACCAAGTTATAGTTTTTTGCTTTAGCTTCTGCAGCTATTGTTGCACTTATGCTTTTGTCTATTGCTTGAAGTTTTGTTGCATAGTTCTTTTTAATAGCTTCTTGCTTATTTGCAAATTCAGCATCGTATTTTTTTATCAGTTTTTCTTTACCTTCCTTAGTAGATTGTTTTTGAACATCAGCTCTTACAGTTTCAAGCCATTTTTGTAATTCTTGTAGTTTAGCTTGTTGTTCTTTTTTTAATGCTTGTACCTGAGCAGATTTTGCAACTACTGCATTTACATCAACAACTGCTACTTTGTAATTAGCAGGGACATAGGACATAGCAAAGTTATTGAAGCCGAGTCCTACGACAAATGCTGCTGCTGCGATTGTTAATGTAGTAATTTGTTTTTTCATTTTTGTTTTCTCCTTATCAAATGCAAAGGGGATTAACTCCCCCTGCTAGTTACTTATTATTTAATTTCACTTGAGTTTTTGGTAATTCAGAAATATTTTTGCTTGCTTTTTTTGTACTTGGCTGAGATTTACCAAGAGTCCATCTGAAGCCAGCTTGCAAACCTATACCGTTTCTTCCACCGTTGGTGATATATGTTTGGAAGAATCCTGTAAATCTTTCACCCCAAGACTTTCTTACACCGATACCGTATTTAACAAACGGATCGATTGAGAGGTTAGGGAGAGATACATCATTAGCAGTGAAGTGAGTTTTATCTATAATATTCCAAACCATGCTTACACCTGCATAAGGCTGCCATCCGTTTTGAAGATTTCCGATGAATTTAATACCCGGTTCTAGTTGGATAGCATGCAGAGGATCAGAATCGATTTTTACACCCGCTGCATTTCTGTAGTCAAATGTATTAATGAATGAGTAAGACATCAACATACTTGGTTGAATAATGAATTTGCCTTTTGCAAGTTCATAATTGTAACCAGTCTTTGATGCTATACCAGTCATTAGCATAGAGAAGTCTTCACTACCGAACATAGTATTTGCTTCACCAGTATTAGCACCAACGTTTGCAGTTAAGCCTGTGAAGAAGTTGTTTTTATAAGCGATACCGACTAGTCCTAATGTACCTCCATTTTGGTATATGCTAACACCGTCGTATGATTGATGAGAACCATTATAGCCACCGTATAATCCCAACATACCATCCCATCCATGACCTAAGTCATAGAGTTCTGAGTCAACACCGAAGTATGAACCGTAAGCGACATTTGATACTTTCGGACCGTTATTCAAAGATACATTTTCAAATGTTGCATAAGGTCTAAACCATCCAGCTTTATTTTCATATTGACTTACCGTCGGGTCAAATACTATGTTATTGTTTGGTTTCTGAAAGCGTTATCATAAGCATTTAATTGATTTAAGTATCCGCCGAGTTGTGCTGCAACAGGAGCTGCCAATACAGAAGGGTTAAAGCTGTCATAGCCGCCTCCGCCAACAAGCCCAAAGTTAAACATGGCTGTTGTTGGATCATAACTTGCAGTATATTTATATATAGAACCATAAGTTATGTCACTTCCGGTGTATTGAATGGCACCAGCAAGAGCGTCTCTCACTGCACTATCCATGCCTTCACCTAATGGTGATATTGAGAAGGATTTTTGAGTTGTTGCACTTAATACATTAATATTTGAGATATTAATGTTGTTTCCATTAGCCTCAAAATTATTTGCAGTTATTGTATCAAGTGTTTGATTTGCAAAGTTACCGTCAAGTCTTAAATCCAAATCGTTATTTAGTATAAGATTTCCAAGATTTGTATTTTGAATTGCACCGTTTTGCAAGCTCAAACCGCCACCATTAGCAACAAGTGATGCTGCTTGAGACAAGTCTCCTGTTTGACCTAAGGTTAAATAGCCTGAGTTCAGGTTAATTGCATTTGTGATTGAATTATTGATTGTCGAACTGCCGTTAACATTAACAACACCCGAGCCTTGTATTTTATCGCTCAAAGTAACATTAGACAGGTTAATTGTTCCTTCGTTTGTTGCAAACAGGTCATCTTTAAATCCGTCAATGTTTTTTATGTTATTAAATGTGAGCGTATTACCTGTGTCAATTGTAGCACCTGCATTATCATTCCCTTTAATTTCGTTTCCTGCACCATTTACGATAAGGGTTGAATCAGTACCTGCCATTGTACCAAGATCAGATAAAACCTCTTCATCTTTTATCATTTGATATACTCTGTTTGTTTCATTTTTTGTTGAAACTGCGTTACAAGAGTTTCTTTACTTGAATGTAAAGCGCCGGTTGTTGAATCATAAGCAATATAATTATTTGAGTTTTCATTTGCTGCAAGTTCAATATTTTGACTTAAGCTGAGTTTATCCTTCAAATTGCTTGTTAAAGTATAATTATCAGCACCACCGCTTGTTGAAGTTAAATCAATTTTTGTAAGATATAAATTACCATTTACATTTGATGATGTTGAATCAAAAACATCATTCCAATCAATTTGCAAGTTAACATTATCACCAGAAGCAACTACTAAATTATCCATATTTGTTGTTGCAGATGAACCGTTAATCAAGTTAATTGTTGAACCATTTTGAGCATTTACACTGCTTGCATTTTTAAACAATTCTGTTTGCCCGCCGCCGAGTGCTAGTGTTGCTCCTTCAAGGATATTAACTTCACCCGTTGCGGTATTTTGAACATTTGATGTTACTGCATCAGAAATGTTAATTATGCCGTTTCCTGAAATGGCTTTCGCAATAGTTCCGCCTTGAATATTGTAAGTACCAGTATTATCAACAGTTCCAGTAATATTGTCAGCAGAAGAAGTTAATTCACCGTTATTAACAACTGCTTGTTTTTAACTTTATCGGTAAATGTTGTAGTTCCTGAGCCTGAAATTGCTAATTTATTTTCAAGCGCAGAATCAACTCCGCCTTTTAAGTTCAAGTTACTGTTATTTGTCATACCGTCTGTTAAAGTGATTTGACCAACATTTGCCGTTAAATCACCTGTATTTGTTATCGAATTTTGCGAAATTGTATTTGAGCTACCTGAAATATCATTCGTACCACTCAGACTCAAATCACCGGTACCTAAAATATTGCTATTCAAGGTAAGTAAATTTGCCTCTAAAATTGCATTATTTGTTAATTCACCGCTTACAATTACATCGCCTGCACCTGTAACGTTATGAGCAAGTGTTCCGCCCGTAATTTCAAGCTCTGCTGCATTTGAAACAGCACCGCCAATATTATCGGCTGAGGTTTTTAGCGATGAACCGCTTGTAATACCAATTGTTTGAGAAATTAAAGCATTATTTATAACATCACCTAAAATTTGAGTTGTACCACCACCTGTTATAGCGTTAGCATTTTCTCCGCCTGTAAATTGTAAAGTACCGGCGTTTGTAACACCTGCACTTGTGATTAATTCGCTTGCATCAGTGTTAAGCGTTGCACCGTCTGCAATTGATACTGTGTTTTGTGCAATCGCACCGCTATTTGTGGTTGTTCCTGATACTATATTTGTTGAGGTAAGATAACGATACCTTTTTTGCAGAGGGTGTTATCTTACCTCTTTTTGATGTATGTTAGATAGCATAACTCTTTACGTCGGCTCCTAT
>CASGEL010000012.1 GCA_949300485.1 uncultured bacterium | reverse complement strand
CGTTGTTAAAAACAATGCTCGTAACATGACAGATGTATTCCCAATCGTATTCCACGATGCAACAGTTGAACCGGCTTCAAATGCTGCTAAATACGTATTAACATCTGCTAAATAGTCAGATTGTAAAAGTTTAATAACTTTTGACAGAGAAGAACAAATGTTCTTCTCTGTTTTTTATAGATACAGATCTGAATAACTACTTTCTTGGGGCATAGTAACTCTTATATCAAATATTAACTTGCACCTAAATCTTTCAAGCGCTATAATATCAATATGATTAGAATAAGAAGATTAACCTATTTTGATTATCCTAAACTCAAAAAACTAATTTCCTATCTTTGCACTGATGAAAATGATAAACTTGCAAAATCATTGATGGAAGAACCAATAGGATTTATCAATGCACTTTTACCACTTGCTATGAAATTTAAATCTGAATCTTTTATTCTTGTCGATCAAAATGAAATTCTCGGACTAATAACAACTGCCAAAACTCCGGGAAATCCGTATAAAATAAACATAACTAGATTAATTTTTAAAGAAAACCTTTATGATATAGCAAAACAACTTGTAGAATTCGTTATCCAAAAATTTGGTGGGAAGGGGGCAACTTCTTTTAGTGTTACTATTGACGAATGTCATGATGAACTATTTAACCTTTTTATAAATGGCTGTGGTTTTAGACAATGTGCGTCCGAAATTCTTTGGAAAATTGAAAAACCAATTCCGGAAAAAAATGACTTGAAATGGAGATATGCACAACAATCAGATGCCAAATCTATAGCGCAATTATATAATTCCGAACTGGTAAACATCTACAAACCATCCCTAATCAGGCACGAAAAAGAATTTCAAGAAAGTTTTTTCTGCGGATTCAATGATTACTACAAAACAAGGTTCGTAATTGAAGATGATAAAAATATTTTAGGATATTTTTCCATAACAACAAGCGATAATCTTAATTACATTCTTGATATAACAACAAACAGTGGATATGACTTTGACTATAACAGTATTATAAATATTATGCTATGCGAAATCGCTAGAAAAAAAAGAGCATTCTATCCTGTTATAAAACAAAAAACTTACACAAAAAATTCAGAAAAATTCGAAAACTTCTTAAAATCCAAAAACTATATACCTATACAAACTCAACAAATTCTTGTAAAAGATTTTTATAAACCAGTAAAACAAGAATCTACAAACTGGAATGTATTTTTACTTGGAGAAAACCAAATAGGATAAGGAACATTTACCAGACTCTTTCTTCGTGATAAAATTATAAACAAATAAGAAGAAAATCGAGGTGTGTATGAATAGTCTTAAAATTTATCTTGACAAAGATATTAATCAAAACTTAATTAAATCTAAAAAAATTGCAATTATCGGATTTGGTTCACAAGGTTATGGACAATCTATGAACTTAAAAGATTCAGGATGCAATGTGGTTCTTGGTCTAAGAAAGGGCGGCAAATCAGAAATCAAAGCTAAAGACTATGGATTTAAAGTTATGCCTATAGAAGAAGCCGTAAAATGGGCAGATATCGTACAAATTCTTATTCCTGATGAACTACAAGCCGAAGTTTACGAAAAACAAATCAAACCTAATATGCACTCAGGTCAATATCTAATGTTTTCACATGGATTCAATATTCACTACAAAAAAATAATACCACCATCTGATATTAATGTAATAATGGTTGCTCCAAAAGGCCCGGGACACACAGTAAGAAGCCAATACACAGAAGGAAAAGGAGTACCGTCTTTGATTGCAATATATCAAGATCCATCAGGAGATTCAAAAGATATATCACTATCTTACGCTTCAGCAATAGGTGCAGGTCGTGCAGGAATTATTGAAACAACATTCAAAGAAGAAACAGAAACAGACTTATTTGGAGAACAAGCTGTAATTTGCGGTGGTGTTTCAGCATTGATGAAAGCAGGATTTGAAATTCTGACTGAAGCCGGATATTCACCTTATATGGCTTACTTTGAAGTTTTACATGAAATGAAACTTATTATCGACCTTGTTAATCAAGGCGGACTTGCAGATATGCGGTATTCAATTTCCAATACCGCAGAATACGGGGATATGACAAGAGGGCCTCAAGTTATCGGAGAAGCCTCAAAAAATGCAATGAGACAAATTCTAAAAGATATTCAATCAGGAAAATTTGCAGATGAATTCACAAAAGAAATGTCCACTGGCTGCAAAAACTTTAACAAACTAAGAGAAGAAAACCTCTCTCATCCTATAGAAAAAATAGGAGAAGAAATCAGATCCTCTTTTATCTGGGGACAAGACAAAATTATTAATAGAAATAAAAATTAAAAAATAGATATTTATAAAAAAAGGATATAAAAATGTTTAGCACAGAAGATATTTATGAAGTAGTAATATTCTCAATAGGCGACACTAAAGCCGGAACCAAAATGGGTAAATTGCAGCTAAAAAACACCACTGATGATACTTTATTAAACTGTATTCTCTGGGAAGAAACACTGAACCGTTTTGATAATAAAATATTCAGAACCGGAAATTTGGTCAGAATAGTTTCTGCTAGCTTTAATGAAAAATTTAATAACTGCCTTGTTTCAGCGCTTGAATTGGTCAAAGAAGCCAAACTCGGTATCAATGAAACTGAAATCGAAAAATATTGGACAAAACTTCAATACTATATTGAAAAAATTAAAGATGAAAAACTACATAACTTTGTCGCTGAACAATTCAAACAACACGAGCAACAATTTAAAATTATGCCTGCTGCAAAACTTATGCACCATAATTATATTGGCGGACTACTTGTTCACACTGTAGAATGTGCTGAATTTGCAGAACTAAATATGGCAAAATTTACATACAAAACAAATGAAGATGAAATATATGCTGCTTGTTTATTGCACGATTTCGGAAAAATATTTGAATATACAATTGATACAGAAACAGGTCTTATAGATTATGCTCCAAGATTTAGAGAAGAATGGATTTCTCACTCTCAATACGGTTTTAGCATATGTATGACTGCAGGATTTAAAATGGTAGCAAAAATGATTGCAGCCCACCATGGAAGAACCGATTGGGGCGCAATTATAGACCTTGATCAAAAAGATCTTGAACCTGAATTATATTTAATCCACTTTATTGATAATTTATCCGCAAAATTTGGAAAAATTAGCACAAGGTTATTAGCAGAAAATTAAATTATATCTGTATTTTCGCTATGCAATCTAGAAAAAAAATCAATAATTTTGACTAAAATGTAAATATCTTTAAATAAAAATTTACGTTATGAAACATTTTGAGTCATGGAACATGGTTTATGCTAAATTAAAGGTTGTAAAAGGATGTATTTAAGGAATAGTTTATAGTAAGGAGATGTTTGAATGTCAGAATATCTGAGCAAGGAAGAGATTAAACAATGGAGAAGCTCTTTAGAAAAAATCACACTGGAGGAATTTGCTGCTAGATTAGGGAAAAAGGTCGAAGAAAAAAAAGAAACTAATGATTTGATTGACATTGTCTTACATGGAAAACCTGTAATTTCAGAAGAAGTTGAATGGACAGGAAAAGTAGAAAGACTAAGTTCTATTGCAGATAGGGCTTATGAAAAAGAAAAAGAACTATATATTTCACCTTTCTCTGCTCAGAATCTGAAGTTAGATGATACAAAACCTACAAAATCAGAAACTAAATCTTCTGAAACAAAAAAATCTACAGAAAAAATTGCTTCTAAAAAATCAACGGCAAAAACTAAAACTACAGCGAAAAAAGCTGAAAAGACTACCGAAGTTATCAAAGCAATTGAAAATACTTCTACAGGTGATACTCTTAGAGATGATGTAAGAATTGTATTCAAAAAAGCTCTTACTGATAGAGAACAAAAAGTATTTGACTATTTCTCTGCAAATAAAAATAAAATAGTTTACGCAAAAGATTTAGCAACACTTCTTGATTTACCAAGAGATTATGTTTATAAATATATCAAAAATCTTAGAGCTAAAATTGATGGAGAAGCTCTTAAAAATGCAGATAAAGGCGGATTCATTCTAACTATATAATATAAAAACTATTACTTAAAAATCCCGAACAATAATTGTTCGGGATTTTTAATAGAACTATAAAAATTATGAACTTATTTTATTTCAACTTTTGCCCCAACAAACTCTAAGGCTTTTTTAGTCAAGTCGGCTTCTTTATCAGATACATTTGTCATAAATGTATATGGAGCTGATTCAACAATTTTCTTTGCACTATTATAATCAATACCTGTAATCTGTCTTAAAGTTGCCATTACAGTTGCTTTGTTAGTTCCGGCATCAGATAATACTAAAGATTTATCACCAGAAGTACGTTTAATAACACAATCTTCTTCTTTTTTAGATCCATTATTTTGACCACTGAATAAAGCTTTTAATTTATCAAAACTTACATTATCCATATCAAAATTATATCGTTTTCTTAAAAATTCACGAGCAAAAACTATCAACATAATAGCAATCGCTGCATAAACATAAGGCATATCCATATATAAAGCTCCTTCAAACTACAAGTATATATACAAAATACAAACTCATAATAGCATATTATTTTATAAAAATCAAACAAGAAAAAAGACAGCCAATACTATTGACTGTCCTTTTCAATTGATTAAATAGTGAAGCTAAATTACTTAATTTCAACAACTGCGCCAGCTGCTTCAAGAGTTTTCTTGATAGATTCAGCTTCATCTTTTTTAATGTTTTCTTTAACTGGTTTTGGAGCTGCTTCAACTAAATCTTTAGCTTCTTTTAACCCTAAGCCAGTTAAAGTTCTAACTTCTTTTAATACAGCAATTTTCTTATCAGCTGGAACTGAAGCTAAGATAACAGAAACTTCAGCATCAGCATCTTCAGCAGGAGCTGCTGCGCCAGCTGCAGGAGCTGCTGCAACTGCTACAGGAGCTGCTGCAGATACACCAAATTTTTCTTCCATAGCTTTTACTAATTCTGCTGCTTCTAATAATGTTAATTTTTCGATTGATTCTAAAATTGATTCTACACTCATTGTTTTTCTCCTTTATTGTATTTTTGTTTTCTACTATTTAATAATTTTGTTTTAAACCGAATAACAGAATGTTATGCGGCTTTTTGATCGCGAACAGCTGCCATAGCTCTTGTAAGTTGAGAAAGAACAGCATTGATTGAGTTTGCGATACCAGATGCTGGGGAATTGATTGATCCAAGCATTTTTGCATAAAGTTCTTCTTTTGAAGGAAGTTCTGCCAATGCTTTTGTTTCTGCTTCTGTTAACAATTTACCATCCAATACAGCACCAATAATAGTAGCTTTTTTGGTTTCTTTAATAAATTTTGCAACAGCTTTTGCAGGAGAAACTGGATCGTCAAAACCAAAAGCCAAAGCGATAGGTCCGGTTAATTTTTCAGCTAATGCTTCATACTCAGTACCTTTTACTGCGATTTTGGCCAATGTATTTTTAGTAACCATATAATCGCCGCCTAACTTCTGAGTTTCACGTCTTAATTTAGTGATTTCTTCAACAGTTAAGCCTTGGTATTCAGTAATAACAACTGATTGGGCCTTTTCAATTTTTGCTTTTATAGCATCTATTTTTTCTTCTTTAAATGCTTTTGTTGCCATTTTTAGCTCCTTTAGTGTTTTGATTGATTACAATCATTATTTAGTATCGACCTGTTTTAAACTAAAAAAGATTTTGCTTTTCTAGTTCAACCGCAAAATCTACACAACAAAGTCTATAATATATTTAACTATTTACTTTCTAACTGTGTAACCTCGATTAGCTGAGTTTTAATCATTTAACCAAGCTTTTCAGAAAATATACAAAGAGTGATCTGCAATTTCTGTGCGCCTGGACTAATTGTCTGCGGCTATAGTATAACTATATACAAAAAAAGATTAAAATGCAATAATATATTAAAATAAAAATTATTACGGTAATATTTATTTACAAAAATTAATAAATTTTACGCAATTCTAGATACATTTATGTTTTTATAAATATATGGTAGAACAGGTAGAAAATCCAGCAAATAAGCAAATGTCTTATGGGCAAAATAGAACTCCCGTAGGAATTCTTGCTGTTCCTGGAAAACTGCCAAAAAAAATTATATATTCAGGAACAGAAGCCCAAAGACAATATAACCAAATGCAATATGATCTTTATATAGGCGAAAAAACTGCAAAGAAAAAGGAAAAGCATAAATTCCCAACTGTCTTAAAGATTCTGCTTGGAGCAAGCGGAATTACATCAATCATAATTTTTAGAAAAGATATTTGTAAAATAATTAAAAATTTCTTTAAAAAAGGTGCTTAATCCTTAACTTCAAACTCTCTTAGCTGAGTGTAAATAATAGGTGAAAATTCTTTTGTAGTCACGATATCAATAATTTTATAAGAATTAGGCAACCCAATAAGAGAAGGAGTAGAAATATGATAAACACCATCTTTCATATTCTCTGAATTCACATGGAAGTGCCCTGAAATTACAGCAAGTACATTATGATGTTTTTCTAACAATGCCTGATACTCTTCTACCTTATATGTTCTATGAGTTCTCAATCTTGTCTCGACACCTTCGGGGTATTCTACCGGGAAATGCTGCAATATAACAACATCTTTTTTAGAATTTTTGTTAAGTTCTTTTTCTAACCAGCTTAAAGTATCTTCTCTATAATAACCGACTGCCCCTGGTATAACTTCTTTTGCCCCATCAACAATTAAGAACACAAAACCATTTTTAGTGAATTTATAATTGGGTTTACGTTGTGGATATAAAATATTCTTCTCTCTCAGGATTTCATAATATCTAACTTTAGACAATCCATTTGATTTATAAACATCATGGTTACCCAGAACTACATAATAAGGGACATTTAGTCTTGCTGCGATAGACAAGAAAGCACGTAAATTTTCCTCTTTTGGATTATTTATATTATCTCCTGTAAAAACTACAAAAGAAACTCCTTCCTGTTTATTTATATCTTCGACCGCATTTTTTAAAACCTTCATTGAATATTCCGAATCGACAGATAAATGGGAATCAGAAATTTGTACAAAACGAATATTTTCAGCAAAAGCCTTTGTATTTGTAAAGATAAAAAATACAAATATTCCAAATAGAAATAATATAAACTTTTTCATATATAACTAAATTCTCCCTGTGTAATATTATATCATAAAATAAAAAGATATGATATTATGGTTACAGAAGGATAGTATATGAGATTAGACAAATTTTTAAAAGTATCAAGACTAATAAAACGAAGAACCGTTGCCAATGAAGTTTCAGATATGGGTAGAGTCTTGGTAAACGGAAATCCCGCCAAACCGGCCAAACAAATTAAAGAAAACGACCTAATAACAATAGAATATGCAAATAGAACTGTTAATGCAAAAGTTATAAAAGTCCCAACAGGTAATGTAAGTATTCAAGAAGCCTCTACTTTATATGAGCTTTTAGATTAAGAAATGTAACAAGTTTATTCAATAGTGAAATAATGACTTTCCTGAAAACTTTATTAAAGTATAGATAAAAGTTTTAAAATGGAGAGCAGATTATGACACGTATAGACGGACCAGGTAATGTAAACAATAATTTTAACATTGGATTAAATAAAGTCGGAGAAAGCGGTACTGCAAAGATTAACAGTACATTTGGAGATGGTTTTGGCACTGCAAAGACCGAAAGTTTTGGGCATATTGAAAGATCCATACCTGGACTTGAAGAATTAATGAATAAATACAATTTTGAAGTTCCAAAGTATGATAAAAATATACCTCAATTAACTATTGATGATAAAGATTTCATTCCGGATAAACCATTTGAAGAAGAAGCACTTTGCGAAGTATAAAAGCATAAAAAAATAGTCAGGTTGAACCTGACTATTTTTTTAGAATCTATAACCTTACACAGCGTAAACACTAACTTGTTTTCTAGTGCGTCTGTGCGGTTCAAATTTAACTACTCCGTCAATCAATGCAAATAAAGTATCATCAGATCCGATACCTACATTGTTGCCAGGATGAATTTTTGTTCCTCTTTGACGAACAAGGATATTACCGGCTTTAACAGCTTCTCCGCCGAACTTTTTAACGCCTAAACGCTTAGCTTCGGAGTCACGGCCGTTACGGGTAGATCCCATACCTTTCTTATGTGCCATTTTTATTTCTCCTTTTTACTTTTTCTACTTATAACGATTTTAGACTGCTTATTCGGCAGCTGTTTCTTCGGCTGCAGACTTTTTAGCAGAAGTTCTGATTTTTGAAATCATAACTCTTGTAAAGTTTTGTCTGTGACCTTGTTTTTTTCTGTAACCTTTTTTAGGTCTTTGTTTATAAACGATAATTTTCTTTGCTTTACCGTTTAATACGATTTTACCTTCAGCAGAAGCACCTGAAACATAAGGTTGTCCTACTTTAGATTTTTTACCGTTAACTATCATAACGATTTTGTCAAAAACTACTTTTGAATCTTTTTCGCCTTCTAACAATTCGATATCAACGTAGCGACCTTCTTCTACTTGATACTGTTTTCCGCCTGTTTCGACTATTGCGTACATCTTTATTTCCTTTCATTTTGGGTTTCGTAACCCTGAGTATGGGGTTTTATAAACGATTGACCCGAGTATTCACGTATAGTCATTATCTACCAGAGTAAACCCTATGTCAAGTAGTTTTAATATTTATTAACTTTAATGTTCCGATATAATTGTTTGAAGTATCATAATTATATGATGTTTAAGTGGGAAGAATTACAAAAAGCGACAAACGCTATTTTATTAATAAATGAAGTTGAAAATAATACAAATTTACAAATATCAACAGACACCAGAACAATAAAACCGGGAGATATTTATTTACCCTTAAAAGGAACATCTTTTGACGGAGAAAATTTTATTGATAAAGCATTGGAAAATGGTGCTGCCGGTTATTTTACCCAAAATGATAATATTATAAACGGTGCGCAAATAGTCTTCAAAGTACCGGATACCCTTGAGGCATATTTAAATATTGCCAAATACTATAGACATAAAGTAAATCCTATAACAGTTGCCATAACAGGCAGCTCCGGGAAAACAACCACTAAAGAAATTGTTTATTCCGTCTTAAGTCAAAAATATAAAACTCAAAAGACTTATTCAAATCACAACAATGAAATAGGATTTTGCCAGACAGTACTTGGAATGGATGATAATACTCAGGCTCTTATTGTCGAAATGGGGATGAGAGGTTTGGGAGAAATTGAACTCATTTCGACTCATCTTGAACCTGATTATGCAATAATTACAAACTCAGGAACAGCTCATATCGGCAGATTGGGCAGTCTTGATAATATTGCAAAAGCGAAATGCGAGATAACATCAGGCCTAAAAAAGAACGGAACATTTATTGCTTTAAATCAGGAAATTATAAAAAAACACAATAGTTTTGAAGGAGAAAAAATTTACTATTCATTAAATGATGTTGAAGTTATTGACAAAGCTCCTTCGTACTCAAAATTCAAATATAAAGATGAAATATATGAATTGAATGTGGAAGGCGATTATAATATTGAAAATTCTCTTGCGGCTATTGAACTTGGGAAAAAGCTCAATCTAACATACGAACAAATAAAAAAAGGTTTGAAGAAATACCATCCTATAGAAAAGAGATGGGAAGTTGAAGAAATTAACGGATTTAAATTTATTAATGACAGTTACAATGCAAATCCTGAGTCAATGAAAGCCTCCGTTAAAACATTCATTGAACTATATAAAAACCCCGTTGTTATTCTCGGAAATATGGGTGAATTGGGAGAAGATGAAATTCTATATCACAAACAGGTAGGGGAATATCTTGCAAAATTTAACAAAAAAGTTAAGTACATTGCAGTTGGAAATTTAGCTGAAGAAATAGGAAAAGAACTTGAAAAACAAGGAATAGAAGTTCATTACTTTAATACAAATAATGAAGCTTCTTGTTACATTCTTGATAATTTAAATAACAATTATACAATATTTTTAAAAGCATCAAGATCTATGAAATTTGAAGAAATATTAGAAAATGTAAAAAGAGGGATATGTAAATTATGATAATGGTAACAATAGCATTCTTGCTTGGAATGATTTTGTGTATGCTATTTGGCGTACCGTATATTGATATGCTCAAGAAAAAAATGATTGGTCAATATATCAAAGATGTTGCCCCTGAAAATCATGCAAAAAAACAAGGTACACCAACTACAGGCGGAGTTTTTATAATTGTAGCAGTAATATTAGCTTCAATAACAGCATTACTATTGGCTCAAAAACTAACTACAATAGCCCTTATAACAATAATAACCCTCGCTTTTTATACATTTGCAGGTTTTCAGGATGACTATATAAAAATCAAAGGTAAGGGCAACGACGGCTTAACCGCAAGAGGAAAATTATTCAGACAAATAGCCATTGCTCTTCTGCCAACACTATTTTTAATAACAACAAATCCAAGTGCATGCGAATTTTCTATAGGAAATTTTGTTATTGATATGAAATGGTTGTATCCATTTTTTGCAGTATTTATCATAACAGGAGCCTCAAATGCTTATAACCTGACTGACGGATTAGACGGACTTGCCGCCGGATGCGGAGTTCCGGCATTCATTGCCTGTGCATTAATTTCTCTTTCAATGGGAGAAATTGAATTAGCAATTATATCAGCCGCAGTAGCAGGGGCATTATTAGGATTTTTAAAATTTAATAAACCGAAAGCAGAAGTTTTCATGGGAGATACAGGCTCTCTGGCAATTGGAGGATTACTCGGAACTATTGCTGTACTTGGGAAATTTGAATTCTTACTGATATTTATAGGAGGTGTTTTTGTTATGGAAACACTTTCGGTAATTATACAAGTTACAAGTTTTAAAACTACAGGGAAAAGAGTTTTCAAAATGGCACCAATTCATCACCATTTTGAGCTTTTAGGATGGAATGAGAAAAAAATTGTTATAGTATTTTCAATAGTTTCATTAATATTGTCAACAATTGCAATTGTTCTGTTTGAATTGTTCAGCAGGGGGATATTATAATGAAAGTAGCAGGGAAAAAGGTTCTTGTCTTAGGGCTTTCTAAAAGTGGAATTTCAGCAGCAAAATTAGCAAAACGTCATGGTGCTGATGTTTATCTGAGCGAAGGAAAAACCATTACAGAAGATAAATTAGAACTTGTTAAAGAATTAAAAGCTCTTGGCATAAGTGTAGAATATGACGGACATTCAGAAGGTTTTATAAATAAAGCTGAACTGGCCGTAACCAGCCCCGGAATACCTCCGCATAGCGAAATAATAAAAAAACTGCGAGAAAAAAATATTCCTGTTATATCAGAACTGGAACTTGCATACCAAGAATCTGAAATCCCGTTTATTATAATCACCGGAACAAACGGAAAAACAACAACTACAGCTCTAACACAGCATATATTAAATAAAAGATTAAAAACAAAACCTTGCGGGAATATAGGATTTCCTCCTTGTGATATGGCTGATGAAGATTTAAACTATTTTGTTTGCGAAGCTAGTTCTTTTCAACTTGAAATGACTAAGGAATTGAAACCCTATATTTCAGTTTGGACAAACTTCACTCCTGATCATATAGACTGGCATCAAGGCTTGGAAAACTATTTCAAGGCAAAAGCTAAAGTTTTTAAATCTCCGCAAGCTCCAAAATACAGCGTATTAAATGCTAAAGACCCTAAACTTTTAGAATTTGCAAAAAATGCAGAAGGTACGGTCTATATGTTTGCGGAAAACATCGGGGCAAACTGCTGTTATGAAGAAAATAATGAAATAATATTCAAAAAAGATAATGTAGAAGAACCTGTAATAAAATTAAATGAATGCCCATTAATCGGAGAACATAATTATCAAAATATAATGTGTGCAATAATTTGTGCTAAATTAACAGGGATAGATAACGAAACAATAAAACAGGCAATAATGGAATTTAGAGCCCCTGAACATAGATTGGAAAAAGTTGCACAAAAAAACGGTATCACGTTCTATAATGATTCAAAAGCCACAAATCCTGAAGCTGCGATTGTTGCAATAAATTCGTTCAACAATACGGATGTTGTACTTATTGCAGGAGGAAGAGATAAAAATACGGACCTTAAAGAATTTTGTGACTCAGTAAATAAACATATTAACACAGTTATTCTAATAGGTGAAGCTGCAGACAGATTTGAAGAAAATCTAAAACAGAATGGTTTTAAAAATATTATCAGAGAAAAAACAATGGAAGATGCGATTGATAAAAGTATAGAATTACATCCTGATGTTGTACTTTTATCACCTGCATGTGCTAGTTTTGATATGTTCAAAAGCTACGAAAACAGAGGAGAAATATTCAAAGAATATGTCCTATCGAGAATATAAATCACCACAAAGACAAGAAAGAGAACGAAAAGAAAAAAGACGGAGAAGGAAAAAAAATTCTGATATTATTCTATCTCCGCCTGACAAGTCTTTATTGGTCATTGTCATATTCTTGGTTGTAATAGGCTTTTTGGCAATATTTTCAGCTACGGCTCCCAAATGTATGAGTGAAGGAGTAAATCTTGCTTCTTTTCTTATTAAACAAATGATATATGCAATTGCTGGATTTATGGCGATGGGCTTTTTGGCACATTTTGATTACAAAAAGCTTGAAAAATATAATGTTCCTTTTATGTGGCTTGTAATAATTTTGTTATTAGTTCTACAGTTTACCCCGTTGGGTGTATCAATAAATGGGGCAAAAAGATGGATAAACTTAGGAATCATACAATTACAGCCGTCAGAATTGGCTAAACCACTGTTTTGTATGCTTTTAGCCGCAAATTTTAAAGACAAAGTTGATTTATTCAACATAAAAAACTGGACAGATGTTTACATTCCAATGCTGGTAATATTACTGCTTATATTCAAACAGCCAAACTTAAGTATGGCAATCATTTTAACACTTACCACCTTAAGTTTATATATTGCAGCCCATGGTCCTTGGATTGTACTTGGAGTACTTGGCGGTGGCATGGGTTTTGCAGGATTATTAATGGCTCCAAAACTATTACATGGTTATCAAATGGATAGAATAAATACCTGGCTGAACCCTCAAAGTGATGCGTTAGGCAAAGGCTACAATATTATTCAATCTTTAATTGCGTTCGCATCAGGAGGTTTGACCGGTACTGGTTATGGAGGTTCTATACAAAAACTGGCATATCTCCCTGAATGTCATACCGACTTTATTTTTGCTATTATTGCAGAAGAATTTGGATTTTTTGGATGCCTATTCATCGCAGGACTATTTGTTGCTCTGGTACACCGAGGTCTCAGAATATCTAAAAGATGCCCGGATATGTATGGAAAATTACTTGCTATAGGTATTACTTTTATATTCGGTTTTCAGGCTTTTTTGAATATGGCAGTAGCTAGTTCCCTATTACCCGTAACAGGTGTTACTCTTCCGTTTATCAGTTATGGTGGAACTTCAATCATTGTGTCATTAGCGATGATAGGTATTTTATTAAATATATCAAAACAGAGAATTAAAAGAATAAGGACTGAAGTAAATGAATAAAAAAACTTATTTTATAACAGGCGGAGGAACCGGGGGGCATATTTATCCTGCAATAGCTGTAGCTGACAAATTATTAACAGAAGATACCACTGATAAAATATATTATGTTGGTAACCCAAATAATTTAGAAGCCAATATTGTTTCTCAAAAGAATTATGAGTTCCTGCCGGTAGTATCCTCCGGGATGCCGAGAAAAATAAGTTTAAAATTCCCTATTTGGGCATGCCGGATGCTGTATGCATGGTTAAAATGCTGCAAATATATAAAACAATATAAACCTGATGCCGTATTTGGAACAGGCGGATATGTTTCAGCTCCTGTCCTAATGGCTGCTATAACAATGAGAGTTCCTTTTGTAATGCACGATTGTGATGCTAATCCCGGTCTTGTAACAAGGAAATTAGCCCCATACGCAAAAAGTGTGTCTATAGCTTTTGAAGAAGCCAAAAGCAAGTTAAATAATAAAAACTGCCACGTCAACGGAAATCCAATAAGAGCAGAGTTTAAAACTTTAACAAAGCAACAGGCAAGACAGAACCTAAATTTGGAAGATAAACTTACAATCTGCATAATGGGAGGTTCACAAGGAGCTCAAACTATAAATAATGCCGCTATCCAAATTTTAGAAACGCTTTCTAAAACTGATAACATTCAAATAATATTCCAAACAGGCAAAAGAAACTATGACAATGTCATAAACGAGATTAAAAATATCTACCCTGAATATGCTAATGATAAAAACATTATTATAAAACCGTATTTTGATGATATGGTAACAGTTCTAAAAGCCTGTGATATCGCTGTATCAAGAGCAGGTTCCCTAAGTATTTCAGAGCTTTGCGCAAGCGGTATAGCATCTATTTTTATTCCATATCCATACGCTGCTGCAGATCACCAGAGAAAAAATGCCAAATGTATGGTTGAAAAAGGTGCCGGACTCTATCTTGAAAATCAAGATACAAATGCTGACTCCTTATTAGAACTTATAAAATCACTTACAGATAATCCTGAAATGCTAAAAGATATCCAAAACTCAGCATTAAAAATGGCAAAATACGACGGTACAGAACTCATTATAAAACAAATTGAAGACTGCACCAACTAATTAGAAGCCCCTAATGAGTCTAAATATGCCTTATTTGCATCTAAAGAAGCCTGAGTTGCAACAATTGAATATACAGGTTTTTCTTTAAATATATAACGTGCAGCATTACGAACATCATCAACTGTAATCTTATCAATCATGTCCATTTCTTTATTAATATAATCTAAACCGTAAAGAGTGGAATTAGCATAGGATAACCCTGCATTTTTACCGAAATTTGTTTCTGAAATTGATAATATACGGGATTTCAATGATTTTTTTGCATTCTCTAACTCTTCAGGAGAAACGTTATCGGTTGTAATCTTTTGGATATTCTCATTAAATCCGTCAATAGATTTTTGAATATTTTCATAAGTCATCTTACCTGACTCTTGGTTTTCAGTAGTAGTACCAATATATAATGACATAACACCCATATCATCATCATATACACAGTTGGAATTTACACTGTATGCAAGATGCCGGCTTTCCCTCAAGTCTTTAAACAGTCTTGAGGAAGCAGAGCCGCCCAAAATTTCATTTAATAAAGCTACACTTAAATAATCCTTTAAATTTCCGTTATGTTTAAATTTAAAACCTTCAACTATTTTAGCTTCATTTTTCATACTAGTATCTGTATAAACTTGAACTCTATCAATCGGTTTATAACTTTGAACAAGTGAAACATCTCTAGGTTGAACCTTAGAATACTCTCCTACAGAATTAAATACAGTCTCCTTCAATTCTGGATATTTTGAAAACGGAGCTGATACAACAACCTGAGCCTGACCCTTTGTAAAAATATCATTATAGAAAGCTTTAACATCATCTAGCGTAATACTGTCTAAACTTTGCAATTTATCTTTCGGAGTATAGCTTAACGGAGTTCCATCATAAATAGCTTTATCCAATTTATCAAACGGAGATGGCTCTGTTGTTAAATATTCATCCCTTAATAAAGCTAGAGCTTTATCAAAATTTTCTTGAGATAAATCTGTATTTTTAATTTTATCATTTAATAAAGCTAAAGCTTCTTTTGTTCCATTAACTGTAAAATCAGCACGAGCTCTTAAACCGTAAGGATTAACCGAAGTAAAATAATCCATAGCCAAAATATCAGACTGTTTTGATAAATCCTCGACGGATTTTGTATTGGTCCCTCCAATATTCATCATATAAGATAACACATCTGCAACGGCTGCCTTTTGAGGTGTCCAATTTTTCTTTTCTAAACTAAAGTTATAATAAACATTATCAGTATTAATATCATTCATAACAACTTCAAAATTGTTAGACATACGATATTTTTCTACTTTATTTATATCAATAGGAATTTTCTTATCTGACCCGGTAAAAGAAATACTTGAAATAAGTTTATAATCATTTTCTATATCCTGCTTAGTAGTATTGCTTGGATGGACAACAGTTAACGCTGCTTTATTTAAATCCAAATATTTTTTTGCGGTATTAACAATATCATCAGCCGTCATATTGTCAACAATAGAATTAAAATATTTAATCCTATCAATATTACCGTTCAAAAATGCAGTACCAATCATAGAATTTATAGAATCAGAACGTTCAAGCATTTCATTATTATTTTTTTTCATTCTATTTTTAATTGCAGTTAATTCATCTTCTGTAGGTGGATTATTAGACAAATCATTAACAACAGAATATATATCTTTTAATAACAATTCTACCTTTGCATTAGGAACACTTGATTGTATCATCATTAAAGATTTATCCGCCGGTCTGGAACTTAATCTTTCAGGAAAAATATTAACAGAAGTTCCATATTGACGCTCATAAGCTGAAATCTTGGAATTATCCAAGCCTCCAAATAAATATGCCAATGCCTCCAGGTAAATCTTATCTTTTGTATTATTATTTTCCGGACCAGTAAAACCTAAAAATACAGTTGCTTCACCTTTTGACTTATTAGATATAATGTCCTGCCTTACAGTTTTATCTATAGGAACCATTTTCTCAAATTTACGCTCATCCGTTGGGGTATTCATCGCTGTAAAATATTTTGAAACAAGTTTAATAGTTTCTTCAGGGTCAACATCTCCTGAAATAACCGTAACCATATTCGCAGGATAATAATTACTTTTAAAATAATTTAGAACATCTTCTCTTGTTAGAGAATCTATATTATCGGTTGTTCCGGCAACCAAATCCGCTGATGTTGAGTTTATATTAAATAAATTTTTAATAGTTTGAGAAAAACCGACGCTCTCATCTTCTGACATATACATGTTGATTTCAGCATCTACAATTTTCTTTTCTTTATCAAGTTTATCCAACAAAAATTTAGGATATTGAACCTGTCCGGCCTGCAGTTTTATTGTATTTTCCAAATCAGTATCTTCAAGTAAATTAGAGGCTATAAAATAATCAGTTACAGAAAATGATGTAGAAGCATTTGTTTCTGCTCCCATTTTATTAACTTCGTCAAAAAAGACTTTATCTCCTAAAGTTTCAGATCCGTTAAACAGATTGTGTTCTATATAGTGACTAATTCCTCTCAGTTTATCAGGTTCATTGAATGAACCTGTATTAACATAAGTTTTTACAACGGTTGAACCTTCTTTAGGAACGATTACAACTTTTTGTCCATTAGTAAGCTTGTAATATTTTGCAGTTAAATCATTATTTAATTTAATATCTTCAATATGTTTATAAGAAATAGGAACATTGACATTATAATCAGGAGTAACCGCAGGTAGAGTAACTCTGCCTTTACCTGTTTTCGCACCATCTTGCACAGAAGTAAAACTCTGAGCCTGCAGAACTACAGGTACAGAAATATTTGTATTTTCTGTTATATAACTTGGAATAATTTTCATACAAATCTACCTATATATTATAGAAAACACAGGATTTAAAAAATTTGCCAATATATTTAAGAAATATTAACCTCTGAATATTGTCTGTTCTCTATCCGGACCTACAGAAACAATAGAAATAGGGGTTTCCAAAATTTCTTCAAGACTTTCTAAATATTTTCGGCAATTTTGCGGTAAATCTTCATAATTTCTTATGTTTGAAATATTCTCATTCCATCCTTTGAATGTTTCGTACACTGGTTCCAAATATTTATGACTAAATACATCAGTAGGATACGACGTATAAATTTTACCGGTTCTGGAATCCTTATATGCTGTACAAATTTTAATTTCATCAAAAGTATCGAACACATCTATTTTAGTCAACGCAATTGAGGTTAGCCCACCAACAAGACAAGAATATTTCATAGTAACAGCATCAAACCATCCGCAGCGGCGAGGTCTTCCGGTTGTCACTCCGAATTCATGACCAATATCTTGAATATTCTTACCAACCTCATCGGTTAATTCAGTAACAAATGGTCCTTCTCCGACTCTTGTACAATAAGCTTTTGCAACACCAATAACTTCATCAATAACAGTAGGGCCATATCCTGATCCGGTGGCAGCGCCACCACCGATTGGATTCGAACTTGTAACAAAAGGATATGTACCAAAATCAACATCAAGCATAACACCTTGTGCACCCTCAAATAAAATAGTTTTGCCTTCTCTTTTTGCTATTCTTAACATCTCTTGCCAGTCAAAACACACAAAAGGCTTAAAAATCTCAGCATATTTTTTGCAAAGAGTTAAAACTTCATCTTTCGTATAAGTTTTTAAACCATAAACTTCCTTTAACTGCTTATTTTTTAACGGTAAAATTATATCTAATTTTTCTGATAAAGCCTCCGGAGAATATAAATCCTCAATCTTTAAACCAATTCTATTCATTTTATCAGTATAAGTAGGCCCTATACCTTTTTTAGTTGTTCCGATTTTACCTTTTGTAGCATTATTTTCAGAATATCCGTCAATTTCTGTATGCCAAGGCATTGTAATTGAAGCCAGAGGACTGATTTTTAAACCTGAAACATCAATATTTTCAGCTTTTAATCCATTCAACTCTTCTTCAAAATATTCAGGAAGAATAACAGTACCGTTACCAATAAGACAAGTTTTACCTTTATATAAAATACCTGAAGGAATTAAATGAAATTTAAAAGTTTTACCATGAGCGACAACAGTATGACCTGCATTACAACCGCCTTGATATCTGATGATCAAATCCGCATCCTGAGCCAGCAGATCTGTAATTTTAGCCTTACCTTCATCTCCCCATTGAGCACCGACAACAACTTTATTTGACATAATTTTATCCCCTTCAGTTAACTTTCATCGCATCAATAATTTTACCATAAAGGTAAAGCTTTGGACGTTATATTTTAAGATTTATTTTAAATTATACTGAAATCGTTTAAACCCTTGAAAAAACTTCAACATCAATATCATCAAAAGTATTAGTATTAAAATATGCACATGAGGCAACCATTGATGCATTATCAGTACAATATTTCATTGCTGGAGCATTAACTCTGTATCCTTCGTTTTCAAGTGCAAACACTTTTTTTCTGATTTCAGAATTTGCAGCAACACCGCCGGCTATAACAACTTGTTTATATCCTCTTTGCTCTACTGCTTTTTTCAGCTTTTTAACCAGAGTTGAGGATACGCACTCTTGAAAACTTGCACATATATCATTTACCGGTAACTCTTTACCTTCAAAAGATTTCACAAGGCGTAATACAGCAGTCTTTAATCCGCTAAAACTAAAATTATATCCATCAACCTTGCCTTCAGGCAGTTGAAACGCAGCTGGATTACCTTCCTGAGCAAGCTTATCAAGTCTTGGACCTCCAGGATATGGCAAGCCAATAAGTCTTGCAACCTTATCATAAGCCTCCCCGACTGCATCATCAATAGTTTCACCTAAAATTGTTTGTTTTGAATAAGACTCAACATCAATAATCTGAGTATGACCACCGCTAACTAACAGCGCCATAAACGGAGGTTTTAAATCAGTTTCTATATAATTTGCACAAAGATGTGCATTTAAATGATTAACTCCGATAAAAGGCTTGTCATGAACTAAAGCCAATGTTTTTGCGGCATTCAACCCGACAAGCAAACATCCTACAAGGCCGGGACCAACAGTTGCAGCAAAAGCAGTAATATCCTCAGGTTTTAGTCCTGATTGATCAAAAGCCTCTTGTACTACAATATTTATAGAATCCAAATGCTCTCTAGCTGCAATTTCAGGAATTACACCACCAAATTTTTCATGGGTCTTTATCTGTGATGCTACAATATTTGCAATAACTTCCCTGCCATTTTTAACAATAGCACATGCTGTTTCATCACAACTTGATTCTATCGCCATTATATAATTATCATAACCACTATCCGGGCCAATCTTAACAATCCTGTCACTGAATAAACTTTTCTTTTCCATATAATTATAATACTACAAAGGGGTAAAATAACAACATCAGCCTTTCCTATTAGCATTGATAAATTCCGGTAAGATTTCAAATAGGTCACCTACAATACCACAATCCGCAATATCAAAAATAGGAGCATTTTCATCATTATTTATTGCAATAATATACTCAGAAGATTCCATACCTACAGTATGTTGAATAGCGCCTGAAACTCCACAAGCAATATAAACCTTAGGATGAACAGTTTTTCCTGTCTGTCCTACCTGAATTGCAGAAGGAGCCAATCCCATTTCAACTGCACCTCTGGTTGCACCAACCGCTGCGCCAATAGAAGAAGCAAACCTTCTTAACAGTTCAAACCCCTTTTCATTTTTTAAGCCTTTACCTCCTGTAACAATAACTTCTGCTGAATCTAAATCGTTTATAATTGTATCAACCGTTTTTTTAAACTCTATAATTTCAACATGTTTTTTCATACCTTCAAGATTAACAGGACAAGATATAAATTCAGTATCAAAAAAATCATCTTCTAAATTTATTTTAAAAACATTTGGACGCACTGTAGCCATCTGGGGATAGGTTTTACACAAAATAGTTGCCATCAGTTGACCTCCGAATGTCGGGCGAGTAGCTGCCAACTGACCTTTTTCATTAATATCAAGATCGATACAATCTGCAGTTAAGCCCGTAGCTAAAGAACTTGCAACTCTTGGGGCCAAATCTCTGCCCTGATTTGTTGCTCCTAACAATAAAATTTCAGGTTTTATTACACTAACTAAGTCCACCACTAACTTTGTGTAATATTCGGTAGAATATTCTTCTAATCTCTCGTCTTCAAAATAATAAACTTTATTTACCCCTTTATTTTTGAAAGACTCTTTATATTCCTCAATTAAACCTGTAGTCGTAAAAATTACGGCATTTACATCGACTCCGCCTAATTTCTGAGAAAGCTCTTTGGCCTTATCTAGCAATTCAAAAAATACAGTGTGTACATATTTTTCACGAGTTAATTGTGCATATATCAATATTCCGGAATATTCTTTATCAGACATCATTTAAAACTCCTAAATCGTTTAATTTATCCATTAAAAGTTTTACACTATCTTCTTTTCTTAACTTGAATTTTTCCGCATTATGAGATGACACATTTCTAAAAGCCTTACTAACATAAGTCGGAGAACCCTTTATTCCAGCTTTTTCTACAGATAAACAAATATCTGAAATAGAGCATCTCTTTATTTGTTTTTTAGAAGCATTCATTATCCCACGTATAGTAGCTCTATGAGGGTCTATGTCGCGTTGCAAAACACAAACCAATGCAGGAAAGTCCACACTCACAAACTCTAAACCATCTTCAAGCTCTCTTGTCAAAAATAATTTATTATTTTCTATTTTTTCAAAATTTTTAACATATGTAACCTGAGGAATATCCAGAAAATTCGCAATATTTGGACCAGTTTGAGCAGTATCACCATCAACAGCAAATTGACCGCATATAATTAAATCAAAATCAGGAAGCACAGTTCTTATTGCCCTGGACAAAGTTAAACCTGTAGCATAAGTATCAGATCCTGCGAATTTCTTATCTGATATTAAGACTGCATCATCACAGCCTAATGCCAAAACTTTGCGCAACATTCCTTCTGCTTGCAATGGACCCATTGTAAACACTGTAATATGAACGTCATTTATTTCAGATTTAATACTCAAAGCAAGTTCCGTAGCATAAATATCATAAGGATTAATAATACTTTCAACACCTTCTCTTTGGATAGTATTATTCTCAGTCCATTTGATATCTGTTGTATCCGGAACCTGTTTTATACATAATGCAATTTTCATAAGAAATCATTTATAAAATTAGTGTTGTTGCTGTTGTTTTGCTCTTTGTTTTTGATTTGCCTCAAGCAGAGCATTGTAAGCAAGCAAGTACATAGAACATTTTTGAACACTAGGAACATACCATGCGCATTTTACCTGACTGCACACCATGTCTATGCCTGAACCTATACTAACTAAAGGACATACCGGAATATCATTTTTACCCATAAACTTCTCCTATACTTTCTGTGCCTGTTTTAATAAATTACAATTTTCACTGCGTTTGTGTTCTTGATCTTTGTAAATACGTGTCCTATTGATAACTTCATCAAAATCAATCTTATGAGCATCAAAATCAGGGCCATCAACACAAGCAAATTTTGTTTCTCCACCGACAGTTACACGACATGCACCACACATACCGGTACCGTCAACCATAATAGGATTCATACTCGCTTCAGTATAAATTCCTTTATCTCTTGTTAAATCTGCAACTGCCCTCATCATAGGCATAGGACCAACAGCAATTACATAATCAACTTTTTCTCTTTCGATAATATCTTTTAATACTGTTGTTCCAAAACCCTTGATACCATAAGATCCATCATCGGTTGTTAAATACAATTCAGTACATGCATCTTTCATTTTATCTTCCCAGAACAATAAATCTTTTGTTCTTGCTCCGGCAATCATATAAACTTTATTTCCTGCATCTTTCAGGGCTTTAGATATTAAATAACAAGGCGCTGCTCCGTAACCTCCGGCCACACAAACTGCTGTTCCGTATTTTTTTATATGTGTAGGTTTGCCTAAAGGCCCTACCAAATCAACTAACTCATCCCCAACTTCTAAAGTTGCAAGTTTCTTTGTTGAATAGCCTACAGCCATAAATACTAAAGTTAATAAACCTTTTTCTTTATCAACATCAGCAATAGTCAAAGGTACTCGTTCGCCCTCTTCTTCAACTCTGAATATTATAAACTGTCCTGCTTTAGCATTTCTTACTACATAAGGTGCCTCTATAGTTATTTCGTATTGGTTAGGACAAATTTCTTTTTTTGATAAAATCTTATATCCCATCGGGTTCTCTCCTTCTAATAATCTTAATAAAATTATACTACAAATTTTTTTATTATGCTACTTGTATTAAATAAAAATTATTAATCTTTGTTTAAATATCTTGATAAAACAGATTTTAACTTAGAATACAAAATAAAATCAACAACAAAAAAGATTGAGCAGGTTATACTCAATCTTTTTTGTTATATATAAAAATATTATTTTTATTCTTCTGTTTTTTCTTTTGGGTGAACAGATTTTGCTGCTTCCGGAACAGCTTTAACAATATCATCAAGACCGTTATCAACTTTACCCAAGATTTGAGGAAGTTCTATACCTGCCTGATTAGC
Source organism: uncultured bacterium (assembly GCA_949300485.1). Classification (GTDB taxonomy): domain Bacteria; phylum Cyanobacteriota; class Vampirovibrionia; order Gastranaerophilales; family Gastranaerophilaceae; genus Zag111. Next base: position 23,962 of record CASGEL010000012.1, on the reverse strand, counting down.
TAAATCGTGCATTGCAGGAAGAGCCTTAATTAAATCTTTCATAAAATTAGCGGTTGTTGAACCGTTTGCAGATCCGGTTCCACCATCCCAAACAGTAATTTTATCAAACTTAATATTTTTAATTGCTTCAACTTGTTTTTCAACAATTTTTTCGATTTTTTCAATCATTAAGAAGCTTGTTGCAATTTCAGGACGATTTTGCGAAATTTTAACAAGATCTTCATAACCTTGAGCTTTTGCTTCTAACACAGCTTTTACACCTTCTGCTTCTGCAAAATATTTTGCCTTTATTGCATCAGCTTGACCTGCTGCAATACGTCTTAATCTTTCGGCTTCAGCATCTGCTTCTACCTGAATTTTTAATTTTTCAACTTCTTGTCTTGCCAGCTCTTCTTTTTTAAGTTTTGCTTCTTCTTGTTCTTTCTGAGCCATCAATACATCACGCTGAGCATTAGCTTTTGCAACTTCACCTTCTCTATATGCATCAGCCTGTTTAACTGCCAATGTTGCATTGTATTCAGCAATATTAGCTTTTGAAATATTTTCACCTTCAACAGCCTGTGCTTCAAGTTCAGCAGTTTTGATACGCTGTTCTCTATCTGCATTTGTTTTACCAATAAAGGTTTGAGCTGTTTGCTCAGCAACCTGAACTTCTTTTTCTTTGTTAGCAGAAGCTTCACCAACTGCACCTAATTTTTCTTGTTGTGCAACTTCTACCTTTGCTTTATTTATAGCTTCAGCTGCTGCTTTTTTACCGATTGCATCAATATAACCTGATTCATCAGTAATATCTTTTATATTTACGTTAATAATTTCTAAACCTATTTTGTTTAACTCTGTATTTACATTGGCATTAATCTGTTCCAAGAACTTTTCTCTATCTTGGTTTATTTCTTCAATCGTCAATGTAGCAATAGCTAAACGTAATTGACCCAAAATAATATCACTTGCCTGCGTTATAACTTCTGGTTTTGATAAACCTAAAAGTCTTTCTGCCGCATTTAACATAATCCTAGGATCCGTAGATATACCAAAAGTAAATGTTGAAGGAACTGCAACACGAATATTTCCTTTTGACAAAGCTCCTTTTAAATCGATATCCGTTGTCATAGGCTCCAATGATAAAACTCCGTAATCCTGAATTAACGGAATAATAAAAGTTCCGCCACCATGAACACATTTTGCGGTTTTTTCTCCGCCTGTTTTACCATAAACTACAATAATTTTGTTTGAAGGGCATCTTTTATACTGATTTGCAATAAATACAAATATTGAAATCAATACCAAAGCGCCTGCAATCATTAATCCGAACATTTTTCTCTCCTATCTTTTGTATTACACTTATTAGTATTTATGCCTTTTCTATATACAATAAATCATCTTCAACCTTGACTACTTTTACAGAATCAAATGCATTTATGTTTTCTGAGGTATTATTCTTTGCATTTACAACTGAAAGCTGTCCATTAATATCAACTTCAACCTGTCCCATAGCATTAGGCTCAAATGAAGTATATGCTTTTCCTACTTGATTTAGAGCGGTAGATTTATCTTTTTTAACGTTTTTTTCAAGTTTTTTGGTCAATAACATAAGATAACCTGTTCCAAACATAAAAACCAGCCCAACAATAAATGAGATAACAAAATTAATTATTTGTCCAAACTCAAACTGATGCAAACCGGCATAACCCATCCATCCAAAACCCATAAAAAATGCTATTACAGTCTGAATTGATATAAAATTAAATGATGGATCAACATCTGTTTCAGTATTAAAATCTGCAGAAACTTCACTATCTCCACCAACAACTGTGAACATCAGCATTTTTATAACAAATAAAATTGTTGCAAATATTGCTATATAAAAATAAATCTTCCAAATATTTTCTAATGAAATAACAGGTACCATCATAATTTGTTAAACTCCTTTTCATTTATTTATCATTGCTTTTATCATTTTTTTTATGTTTACTATTTTTTTGTGATTTTTGAGTTGAGGATTTTCTAAGCATACTTGAAGACGTTTGAATACGTTTTACACTGAACACATCCGGTAAAGACTGTATACAAGTTATAACCTTTTTTAAAGTATCAATATTATCAAGTTCCAAACCGATTTCTATAATTCCGACATGATTTTTAGTTTTAATATTCGCATTAACGATATTTGCATTATTATCAGAAACAGCAGAAATTACATCTTTTAACAGACCCAACTTTTCAGCTGTTTCGATTCTTATAGTAGTATTATAAGTTTTATTCGTATTTACTCCGGCCCATTTAATATTCATAAGACGTTCGTGCGGAATTGTTTCTAAAGTCTTACAATCAATTCTATGGACTGAAACACCTTTTGAACGGGTTACGACTCCTACAATAGGCTCTCCTGGAATTGGAGAACAACACATCGCAAAAGAATACATTAAACCTTCCAAACCTTCTATATCTTTATTGGAACTTTTTCTATTTGATGTATGAAAACTATCTTCAGGCTTTTTCTCCTGAGGCTTTTTAAGCTTATTAATAATTTTACTTAGAGTTGTTTCACCATAACCTAAAGCTGCAAATAAATCTTCTGCTGACTGATAATTCATTATTTTGGCAACTTTATCAAATTCGCCTTGTTTTACATAATCATCAAATACAGCTTTTGTTAATTCATGTTCAAGATTTGAACGACCAAGTTTAACGTGCTCTTCTCTGTTATTTTTCTTAAACCATTGTCTTATTTTTTGTGCTGCTTGTTTTGTAACAACAAAAGTTAACCAGTCTAACCTTGGCGCAGGAGTTTTTGATGTTAGGATTTCTACTATATCACCATTTTTTATCTTTGTATTTAAAGGAACAATACGACCATTAATTAAAGCACCTACCGTTTTATGACCAACATCTGAGTGGATTCTGTATGAAAAATCAACAGGAGTAGCATTTTTAGGTAAATCTAAGACATCTCCATTTGGAGTAAACGCAAAAACCTGATCTGAAAATAAGTCTAATTTAACGCTTTTTACGTAATCTTCGGCATTTTTCATTTCTTTGTCGTATTCAACAAGCTTATGCATCCATGAAAACTTTAAATCTGCAGCATTATCAGCTTTCTGGGAACCTTTTTCTTTATAGCGCCAATGGGCCGCAATACCATATTCTGCAACCTGATGCATTTGCCACGTTCTAATCTGAACCTCCAAAGGCTTGCTCCTCGGTCCTATAACAGAAGTATGCAGTGACTGATACATATTACCTTTAGGCATTGCAATATAATCTTTAAAACGCCCGGGGATTGGTTTAAATTGAGAATGAATCAACCCTAAAACTTCATAACATTCTCTAACCGTATCAACAATAACTCTGACTGCAGTAATATCGTATAAATCATCAAAGGCTATATTTTGGCGTTTCATTTTTGCATAAATACTGTAGTAATGCTTAGCTCGGCCTGTAATCTGAGCATTAATTCCGCTTTTCTTGACATCTTGCGAAATTTTATCTATCAGCATATTAACTGTCAACTCTCTATCAGCCTTTGTTTGAGCTACAAGCTGTACAATTTCATAATATTTATCAGGATCAAAATACCTCAATGATAAATCTTCTAATTCTGCTTTAATTTTATAAATACCAAGTCTATTTGCCAAAGGTGCAAAAATATCTAAAGTTTCTTGTGCTATTTTTTTCTGTTTGGATTCCTCCATAAAATTCAAAGTGCGCATATTATGCAACCTGTCAGCCAGCTTCAAAAAAATTACTCTGATATCATTTGCCATTGCAATAAATAAGCGTCTGAAATTTTCGGCTTGGCGTTCTTCTTTTGATTTAAATTTCAACTTGCTAAGTTTTGTCACACCCTGAACCAAAGACAAAACATCCGCTCCGAACATTTGCTCAATAGTTTCAGGTTTAGTATCGGTATCTTCCAAGATATCATGCAAGAATGCAGCAATTAGAGTATGTGTATCGACCTCAAGACTTGCTAGAATTTTAGCAACTTCACATGGATGTATAATATAGGGTTCTCCGGATACCCTAAATTGACCATCGTGAAGTTTTTTTGCAAACTTATAAGCTTTTTCTACCAGTGCAATATCTTCAGGTGAATGCTTTTGCGCAACTAACAAATCTTTTATTTCTTTAAAAGTTTCTATGTCTGACATAATACACTAATCATATAAATTTGAAATGAAATTTTCAATTAAATCAAACAAATTTCATCTAAAAAGATTAGAAAATTAAAAATCAGACTAATATTTTACTTTTAAATATTATGCAAAAATTTATGCTATATTTAGTTTATGATTAAACAAACTAAAGAAGGCATAATTATAAATATCAAAATTTCTCCTAATTCATCTAAAAATGAAATAATCACAGATGGGAGTATTATTAAAATTAAAATTACAGCACCGCCTGTTGACGGGAAAGCTAACAAAGCATTAATAGAATTTTTGTCAAAATCCTTCAAAATTTCTAAAACTTCGATAAAAATACTAAAAGGGGAAACCTCTAAAGAAAAAACGATTCTTTTTACAACATCAGATGAAGAAAAGTTAAAGTTACTTAACAAAACATTTAATTAAGACAAAAACTAATCTTCATAAGTTTTATAAAACCAGAAATCAAGGAGTTTTTTTATGAAAATTGAAAGATTCAACCCAATAGGTTACCAAGCAAAAACAGAAAAAGGTAATACTTATAAAAAATCAAATATCGCGACAACAATAGGCCTTGTTAGTGCCGCAGCTATTGACATAAGCCCCAAAATTTGGAAAAACAATATCGTTGCACGTATACTTTCAACAGCCAATGATACATTGTTTGACTTATTAAAAACATTTAACAAAAATGTTAGCCCAAAATTAAAAACACCTCTTAATATTTTAGGTTACGCAATTGACCTTGGATTTGCCTATGGAATCGGCAGATATATTGATAATACAATAAATCTTAAACGAGCCCAAAAGGCAGATTTAAATGCAGAGGCTTAGGCTCTTTACTTTTTAAAAGGATTATGTATAATAAAATAACAAAAGGGAAACACATAAATGATTAAAAACTTTTTACAAAAACATCATAACCATCATATCAACCTGAAGGGGTTGTAGGATTGATGATGCGCTTGTAAAAATAATAATAAATTCAATTCTTTAAACAACTTCTTCAGGATAAATTAAGCGAGAAGTTGTTTTTTAGTAAAAGAATTGAGGTTAAATATTATGACAATAACAAATATAATATCCGCTATCGGAAATAACAGCAGCATTTACCCATTAATGGTCAGGGATCTTTGCATAGAAGCTCCTTCAAAAATTCTTATTGCAAGAAAAGAAAACTTAAAAGAATCAAAAGAAATAGCAAATGATGCAACAAGAGAAAAAACTATAGATGAATATGTTACATCTGCTATCTGGCTTGGAGGAATCCCATTAACAGAAAAATTCGCAGATAAATATATTACTAAAAAAGGTTTTAATCCTATTGTAAATTTAAAATTATTCAAAGAAGAACAAGCATTAGGTAAAAATACACTTCAAGGAATTGAATATAATATAAACAAGTTCAAAAATATAAAATCTGAAGAAGTACAAAAGGCAGTTGCAGACCTAATTAAAGTAAAAGAAAACAAATCCGTTTACGAAAAACTTTTAACTAAAAAATTCGCGGCAGCTACAATTATACCTACAATAATTATGGGATTTGTTTTACCAAAACTCAACTTTGCACTTACCAGAAAAATAAGGGAACAAAAAGCTCAAAATAGATCATCCGCAAATAATAAAACAAACTTAAATCAGACAGCAACATTTACATCATTTGACAGATCGGTATTCAATGATTTTTCAAACAAACAAAAAAATCAAAATATAAATTTCACAGGTAATTTCACATCTGCAATCGCAAACTTAAGAACAGTAGATAAAATGGCAATATCTGACGGAGGATTAACTGTCGGCAGAGTATCAACTTCCAGAAATAAAGAAGAAGGGTATATGAATGCATTTAGAATGATTGGTTCTATGATATTGAACTTTGTAACTCCTGTTTATATTGCAAAAGGATTAGATAAACTTGCAAATAAATTGTTCAAAGTAAACGTAAATTTAGACCCTCTTATTTTAGATAACAAAGAATTTATTAATGCAATTAAAAACAATAAAATAGAATTGCCGAAATCTAATTCAGCGCAAGATTTATTTGAATTTATAGATACAAAACCAAATTCATTTTTCTCTAAATTTGCACAACAAGCAGGCGAAATTTCTTACCTGAAAGACGGAATAAGAGACCCTAGAAAATATGTTGATATCAAAAAATTAGGCAAATTCAAAGATGAATTTGAAAGATTTATTCAATCTGCAAAAAATGCTAAGAATATAGAAAAATTTGCAAGAAAAGCAAAATTCATCAAATGCGGAAACATCTTAGCAAACGTAGGAATTTCAAGCTTCTTACTTGCAGGAGTTTTACCGGTTGCAACATATAAATTTGTAAAACTTACAACAGGCTCTTACTCTGATCCCGGATTGAGAAAATAGTTATTGTTTTTTCGGCAACTCATAAATTTCAATACCGGCATTTAGTTTTTTGAAATTTTCTCTGGTGATGGTGATTTTATCCTCAGAATCCCAGGGGTTGAGCAGATAAATATTTTTATCATCACTTCCGATTATTGAATATGCATGGCGTGCTATTATGGTATAGTTTTCTTCTTTTTCACTTTTTGCAAGTCCATAAACGTCATCTTCCTTGGAGCCATTCAAAGACATTTCATAAACTCTGTCAGGGTTATTAAAATCTTCTGTTAAAGGATCAATTTTAATATCAAACAAATCATAATTATCTCCGAACAATGTCCGCCACAAAAAAGTTGAGAAATTTCCATCTATAGTTACAAAATTTATAAACCCAAAGTCGTTATCTACGGTTTTTATATCTTTTCTGTCATTATAGGCATCGTCACGAATATATTTATCCATAGCAATTTCTACTGCATTTATCTTCTGGCTTCCTTTAGCTAATGCGGTATATTCTTTCAAATCATTTTTTGTGACTCTGTAAGTTTTATTTATGCCTTTCATAGTAACCAAATAATCTCCGGTTTTAGAGTCAAATTTAACAAGTTTTTCTAATTCGTTTCTCAAGTTAGGTTTTGCAATAACAGAATTTAACCCGGCAAGAAGCCAACAGTCACCGGTGCTGCCTTGTTCTGTTTTGCCGTCAAAAGTTTTATTTTTTGAGTTTTCAACCACCATTTGATTTTTTAGTGCAGGATTTCTCATATCACCGTTATTGGAATTTTCAGCACGATATACATCAATTTCAATTTTATGATAATCTTCAGGATGCTTTGACATATCACGTTTTATTCTTGTTTGCACTTCGGGCGATTTTTCTTTGAGTGATATATCTACAATTTGTTTAATAAGTCTATTTCTTGTCTTTTGGCTTAATCCCCATTCGTCTTGAATTGCTGTTAATAAACCTTCTATCGGTGCAAGTTTTTCTGCTATATTCTCACCTGTTTTATAATCAAATTTAACCCCCGGAACGGATTCCAAAACAGAGAGAACTTTCTCGGCATCCATCTGTTTATTACAATTATTGTCTGCAGAAAGAATTTTATATTCTGTCAGAACATATTTCAAATTTTCAGGATTAATCATTTCAATATGGTCGGCAAGTTTTCCGCTGCCAATACCTTGAATATCACCATAAAGCTGATTAGCCAGATATTTCCCGGATTCTTCAGCGGAAGCTCTTTTACAGTACAAAGTTTCTATATGATTAATCAGTTTATCCCTTAAATCTCTTGATAAGCCTATCTCATTATCAATATCTTCAATAAGACTTCTTCCTGTTTTCTTTTCGTATTCTTCAAGTGTTTCTTCAACATTACCCCATGTAATTCTTTTTAAAACATTATCGGATAATGAAGATCGTGTGGTTGGCAAACCCAGTGAACTTTTTGCGATAATGTCTTTTTCTAAATCATTAACCAAAAAATATTCTGTTTTGGATGTTCGAGCATCACTGCGGGTTATTTTTTTGTAAGGTTTTCCGTCAGAATATTCAATAACCCACTCGGCAGAACCTCCGTCCTTTTTCCAATAATCCTGAAAAGTTATTTTTCCTGCTTTGTCATAATTAGCTTGTTTACGGGAACCATCAGAGTACAATTCATACATTTGACTTGGACTGATATTATTTTTTTCATATCTTTTATAAATTTCTGTTCCGTTAACGTTTTCCTTTGTTGAATAACCTTCAATTTCTCCATTTTTTGTCAAAGTTAACTGAAGAATTTTACCGTCGTTATTATAACTTACATTTGTACCCCCAAAAAAATTATTATTTACTGACATTACAGGAGTGCCGTCTTTATTAGTTACAGCAATCAATCCGTTTTCATTTTTTGTTATAGTATAGTTTTTGCTGTCATATTTTAATTTTAAATTCTGCATTGTAAATTGATTTAAATCGGCTTTTCCGTCTTTAGTTATTTCTAACTGTTTAAACTTCGGATGGTATGTCTTTGGTTTGTCAACATAATTTTGAGGCTGTTTATTGTCTTTTTTTATATCAATTCCAAGGCAGGAAAGACTGTCATCAACAAATGTAGGAGTTTGTTCAAATGTAAAACTTCCAAATAAAGGTTTTTTCAATTCTTTTACATCATGAGGGGTCAAAAGCTTTTGTTGAACCATAATTGAGCAAACTTTATCAATACCCAAATTTTTGTATTTCGGGTTTATTTTTATAAATTGTTCATACTTTTGCTGAGGTGTCATCTCAGGTATGGGCATAAAAATATCCTTATCTTTACTTTCTACATATTTATATTCGGCACAAAACTTGAAATCTTTAAAATATTAAATTTTTGTAACGAATAAAAACACAACTTCAAAATAATTTCCGCCCACTATACAAAATCGGATTTGCATGTTATCATATACACAGATGTAGTAGGAAATATTTTTTGATATATATGCAATGAATTTTATTTAAATTAAAAACTAAATAAACGCTCGGGTAGGATATATGTACCCGGCATTGCGTGTATTATAAAAAAATAGAAAAGGATAAGGTATTACTTTATGGCAACAACCTTGTTATTAGTTATTGCGGCTATTGCGGTAATAGTCTTAGTTGCAATGCTGATTATTCAAAAAAACAAAGTCAAAAGTGCCTTAGAATCCGTTGAAAAGGACAAAAAAGCACTTGAAGAAAAAGAAAAAATACTCTACAAAGAAGCAAAAATTAAAGCGGTAGAGGAACTCCAGGAAGACAGAGAACAATTAAACGAAGAAGAAAGAGAACGAAGACAAGAACTTGCAAGACAAGAACAAAAATTAGCAAAAAGAGAGGATATGCTTGAAGACAAAATTCAGGAATATACCGAAAAAGACATCCAAGTTCAAAGAAAAATGGACCAGCTTTTAGAAAAAGAAGATTATCTTGCAGAGCTTGTTCAAAAGCAGACGGAAGAGCTTGAAAGAATTTCAGGAATGTCTTGCGAAGATGCTAAAAGAACACTTCTTGAACAATTAAAAAATGACTTAGCTCAGGAACAAATGCAGCTAATTAGAGAAAATGAAGCAAAAATAAAAGAGATTTCTCTTGAAAAATCGAAAGAAATATTATCTACAACAATGCAAAGATGTATGATAGAACAGGTTGTAGAAACAACCGTATCAGTAGTAGGACTTCCAAATGATGAGATGAAAGGCCGCATAATCGGAAGAGAAGGCCGTAATATCAGAGCATTAGAAACTTTAACGGGAGTTGATTTAATTATTGATGATACACCGGAAGCTGTTGTTTTATCAAGTTTTGATCCGGTAAGACGTGAAATTGCTAAATTGGCATTAGAAAAACTTATTGTTGACGGCCGTATTCACCCTGTAAGGATTGAAGAAATGGTTGAAAAAGCTAGAGAAGAAATCGACAAAAAGATTTGGACCGAAGGTGAAAATGCAGCTTTAGAAATGGGTGTTATGGGCTTGAATAAAGAGCTTATAAAAACTTTAGGAAGGCTGTATTACAGAACTAGTTACGGTCAAAATGTATTAAAACACTCTCTTGAAGTAGGCCATATAGCAGGAATGCTTGCTGCTGAACTTGGTGCAAATGAAAAAATTGCAAAAAGAGCAGGACTGTTACACGATATAGGAAAAGCTGTTGACCAAACTCAAGAAGGCACACACATCCAACTTGGAGTAGAGCTTGCTTCAAGATACGGAGAAAAGCCTGAAGTAATCCATGCAATCGAGGCTCACCATGATGATGTAGTTGCTAATACAATAGAAGCAGTACTTGTAAAAGTTGCAGATGCAATTTCAGCAGGCAGACCTGGTGCAAGACGTGATACTTTAGAAATTTATATTAAACGTCTTCAAAAAATTGAAGAAATCGTAAACAGCTACGAAGGTATAAAACAATCATTTGCTGTACAGGCAGGACGTGAAGTTCGTATTATTGTTCAAGCAGAAATGTTTGATGATTTAGCATCCGGAAAACTCGCAAGAGATGTTGCCAAACGTATTGAAAATGAATTGGATTATCCGGGACAAATACGCGTAACTGTAGTCAGAGAATTTAGAACTACAGAAATTGCAAAATAAGTATATAATATTGAGCAAGGGAGAAAAATTTAACTCCCTGCTCAATTTATATAAGCAAAAGAGAGTAACATTCATGACGAAAGAAATAATAAAAATTATATTTTTTGGAGATATAGTAGGCAAACCAGGTAGATTTGCCGTCAGGGATTTTTTGGCAGAAGATAATACCTCTAAAAAATATGATTTTATTATTGCTAATGTTGAAAATGCATCCCATGGATTTGGCTTAACCGAAAAAAATTATAATGAATTTAAAGAATACGGAATAAACTGTATGACTTGCGGCAACCATATTTGGGACAAAAAAGATATCTATAATTATATTGATAACTCTGATTGTCTTATAAGACCCATAAACTACCCTAAAGGTACAAGAGGAGCAGGTAGCAGAATATTTGATACGGGCGAATATAAAATCGGAGTAATCAATGTATTGGGAAGAGTTTTTATGAATCTTGTAGATTCTCAATGGGAAATGGTTGCAGATGAAATAAAAAAAATAAAAGAAGTTACACCGATTATTATTTTAGATTTCCATGCAGAAGCAACCGCAGAAAAGATTTGTTTTGGAAGGTATTGTTCAGAATTAGGAGTGAGCGCTTTTTTCGGAACACACACACACGTTCAAACTGCAGATGAATGTATTATGAATAATATGGCATACATTACAGATGCCGGTTTTTGCGGCGCATCAGATGGTGTTATCGGGATGGAATACTCAACCTCTCTATCAAGATTTTTGACAGGAATACCGGAACGATATGAAGTTGCAAAAGGCTCAACTACTCAGATCAATGCTGTTGAAGTTGATATTGATGTAAGATCTGGAAAAGCCTTGGCAATTAAAAGAATTTTTTGTAGTAGAAATAATATAGAAGAGGAAAGTGAAAGTGAAAAAGAAGGCTGATTTACATATTCACACATACTATTCGGACGGGGTTTTCTCTCCTGAAAGAATTGTGGATACTGCTGTAGATGTCGGGCTTGAAGTCATAGCTATTACCGATCACGATAATATCTTAGCCTATGATGTCGCTCAAAATCATATAAAAGAAAAAAATCTTGAAAATAAAATAGAAGTAATAAGAGGAATTGAAGTTAATACATTATATAAAAATTATGAAGTCCATATCCTTGGCTACTTTATGAATACAAATGACAAAAATTTTCTTGATTTAATAAAATTTCAACAACAGGCCAGAATAAAACAAACAAAAGAAATTATTACACTTCTTGCCAAAAAAGAAGGTATAAAAATTAAATTTGAAGATATTAAAAAACTTGTTGCTGAAGGCGGAAGTATCGGGCGACCTCATATTGCAAAAGCAATTACAAATGCCGGAGGTACAAATAATATAATGGATGCATATGCAAAATATATTCACGATGATTCTCCGGTTTATGTACAAAGAAAAACTGTTTCACCACATGATGCAGTTGAGATAATATATGATGCAGGCGGAATTCCGGTCATTGCACACCCCCATGATCTTGATATAGCAGAACCGTTAATCAAAGAACTTATGAATTACGGATTGCTAGGAATTGAAGCTTACCATAGAAAGCATTCACCGGCCTGCGTTGAATATTTTTCCTCAATGGCTGAAGAATTAGGATTAATAGTCACAGGCGGCTCTGATTTTCATACTCCGAATATTATGAACGGACAAATAATTTTAGGGAAAAATTTTGTTCCTGAATGGATTTATGAAAAACTTTTAGAAGAAAAGAAACGAATAGATATGGCACGAACATAGAGATGAGCTTATGAAAAAACGATTTTGGAAAATTGAATATTCGATAACAATATTTGTTGTATTTGCAATAATTTTATTACTAATTCCTTCTAATTTTATTGCATCGAAAGAAGCTAATTATATTTCAAAATGGAATGAAACATTTAATAAAATGGAATATATATTTACAGCAATGAATGCTCAAGCTGATGCCAATATCGTTAAAAGTTTTAAATATGCAAAGACAAACGAAGCTCGAGAAATTCTTATGATAAATCTTGTTAAGCCATACATGCGTATAAGCGAACAGGATGAACTAACAAAAAAATATACTCCGCAATATATGAACGGGATGAAAGTAAACCCAAAAGATGAATACTATTTTGAGAAAGTTTACATTGCAGAAAATAATATTATAGTCGGAATAAAAGATATTAAAGACAGTGACATTTATCATCCAGGATTTCTAATGATGTTCGATATGAATGGAATAAAAGCACCTAATACATGGGGTAAAGATATCTATGGAATAAATATTTTTGTAGACGGGAAAATAACACCTCTGGGAACCGGATGGGATATAGACAAACTCAAAGAAGACTGCTCTAAAAATGGAACAGGGGTCACTTGTTCTCGTTATTACAGAATAGGTGGAGAATTTAACGAATAGATAATAAACGGCTTCTTTCGTTCATTACATGCAGGGAGTAAAAAATTGAATCAAAACATAAAAAATATATGCGTATTTGCATCATCTTCAAACTATCTTCCGAATATCTATTACGAAGATGCAAAAAAACTAGGAAGACTTATCGGCAAAAATGGTTATAACATTGTTTATGGCGGCAGCACGCTGGGAATGATGTGGGCATGTGCCTCAGAAGTAAAAAATTATGGAGGCAAAATTATAGGTGTTATGCCCCAAAAACTTGCAGACATGGGTTGTAAAACAGATAATTGCGATGAATTTTTTATGGCTGAAGGTATGAGAGACAGAAAAGGAAAAATGGATGAAATCTCAAATGCCGTTATAGCTCTAGCAGGAGGCTTTGGTACACTTGAAGAACTTGCAGAGATGATAGTTCAAAAACAATTAGGCTATAACAGAAAACCTATTGTAATTTTAAATACAAATGGGTTTTACAACAAATTGCTGGAACTATTTGACACTATGATTGAAGAAAAATTTGCCAATAAAATAACACGTGATTTATTTTATATTGCTGACTCACCCCAAGATGCAATAGAATATATAAAAAATTATAAAGAACCTGATAAAATTCCATCAAAACATGAAATATACTCAAGATGACAAATATAAATTCTTAATTAGCTTCTGCAAATTTTTTGAAAGTTTTATAAAAACTCAATATTTCTTTCGGGGTATTATACTCTTTTATTACTTCTTTTCCGTTTCTGCCGATTAGAAACCTCTTAGTTTCTTGAGAAATAGAATCAGGCAGTATATGAATATATGCCATTCCTCCATGAAAACCTGTAGACTTTATTGTACGTTTTTTTGCTTCATCTCTAATAACAAAGACACCCTTATCATCAATTTTTACTTTCGAAGTTCCTATATTTAATCTCAAGGTATTCATTGCTTCTTGTAAATATTCGCTCTGCTTACTCAAATGAATTTCATTATTTGACAAAAATTTATTTAACATTTTGAGATTTCGAACCACACAATTATTTTTTATATTTAATAACGATTGTAATTTAGAAGGAACCTGATCATCCAAACCTGATTTAGTTGAAATTTCAGGATAATAAGAAAACATTATATTTTCAGAATTTATAAAATCAGCTACATATTTATCGTATTTATCTTTGGTAACAATAACAACGTCCCCTTCATTTTTGATATTATAAAATATTTGACGTCCTTTTTTTATAATATTAGGAATTACTTTCCTTGTTTTTATATTATCGGGTCTGAAAATAAAAGTCCCGGTAAAATTTGTATTATTATTTTTATTAATTTCCATAAATTTATCTCCTGAGTATAGGAAATTCAAACATAATAAATTTTGCTAATGAAATTCGCCGGCACATATTTACCCCTTAAGCATTGTTTATGGTATAATTATTTCAAATAAGGAGATATGAATAAATGGTAGATCAAGAATTAAGAGACAAATATGAAGTTGTTATAGGATTAGAAGTACACGCACAATTAAAAACAAAATCAAAAATATTTGCGCCTGATAAAAACGAATTCGGACAGGAACCAAATAGTTTAACCAGTCCTATTACATTGGGAATGCCCGGTGTATTACCTGTTTTAAATAAAGAAGCTGTTAATATGGGAATTTTAACAGGTTTAGCTTTAAACTGTGAAATTCCTGCACGCTGCAAATTTGACAGAAAACAATATTTTTATCCTGATTTACCAAAGGGTTACCAGATTTCTCAATATGATGAACCGATTTGTGTAAATGGACATATTGAAATTAATGGTAAAAAAATAGGTATCACAAGAGCCCACCTGGAAGAAGATGCTGGAAAACTTGTTCATGCCGGTGCTGACGGATTAGCAGGTTCAAGCTATTCCTTGGTCGATTTAAACAGAGCAGGCACTCCGCTATTAGAAATAGTATCCGAACCTGATATGAGAAGCTCTGAAGAAGCCCGTAACTATATGGAAGAATTAAGAAACATTGTTCGATATATTGGAGTTTGTGACGGGAACTTAGAGGAAGGCTCTATGAGATGTGATGCTAATATCTCAATTATGCCAAAAGGCTCAAAAGAATTCGGAACTCGTGCTGAAATCAAAAATGTAAACTCTTTTTCAGCACTGCAAAGAGCCATTGAATATGAAATCGACAGACAAATTGAAATTGTTGAAGAAGGCGGGCAAGTTGTTCAAGAAACAAGATTATGGGATGACAATGCAAGAGAAACTAAATCTATGAGAGGAAAAGAAGATGCTCATGATTACAGATACTTCCCTGAACCTGATTTAATGCCTTTAGAAATTTCAAGAGAATGGGTTCAAAGAATAAAAGATTCTATGCCTGAACTTCCAAACCAGAAACGTGCACGATATAAAAGCCTTGGACTTAGTGAATATGATGCAAATGTTATCGTTGAACAAATGGGTTTGGCATTGTTCTTTGATAAAGTTCTTGAACTTGGGGCTACACCTAAAATTGCAGTTAATTTCATAATGGGTGAAATTGCAGCATACTTAAAAGAAGATCATATTGAAATTACGGATACAAAATTAACTCCGGAAAACTTGGCAGAACTTATCAGCCTTATTGAAAAAGGAACAATTTCTAATAATATAGGAAAACAAATTCTTATAGAAATGCTCAAAGACGGTACAAAAGCTTCTGTAATAGTAGAAAAGAAAGGATTAAGCCAGATTACGGATGAAGGAGCAATTAAAGAAATTGTACAAAAAGTTGTTGATGCTCACCCATCTGAAGTTGAAGCATACAAAAACGGTAAAACAAATCTGTTAGGCTTCTTTGTCGGTCAAGTTATGAAAGAAACCAAAGGCAGAGCAAATCCAAAAACCGTTAATGAATTATTAAAAGAAATTATCGGCTAATATAAAAGGTCATAGTATATATCTGCTATGACCTCTTTTTAATAAACAAGGGAGATTCAATGCTGTTTGACTTATTTGTTGGAAAAAGAAAAAATACCTGTATGGAAAACGAAATATTTGAGCAGGATAAAATAGCTCAAATAATATTGGATTCATACATTACAAAAGATGGAAATATAAATATTGATATTCCATCTGGAATAACCAGAATAATACTTGTGGCAAGCGGCTCTTCATATCATTGCGCAAGATATGCGGCAGATTTATTCGGCTCTATTGCAAAAATTGAAGCAAGTGCAGTATATTCAAGTGAATTTTTACTGGAAGAAACCATCGCTCACAGCGAAAATATTTTATACATTTTTATTACACAATCAGGAGAAACAACTGATACAACAAGTGCACTTGAAAAAGCCAAAGACTTTGGAGTTAAAACTCTTTGTATAACAAATAAAGAAGATTCTACAATCTGGAATGCTTCAGATTACAAAATAGCCTGCCACGCAGGAGAAGAAAAAAGTATTGCAGCTACAAAATCCTTTGTATCTCAATTATTATGTGCAACATTACTTGTTCTAAAATTTGCACAGGAAAAAGAAATAGAAATTTATGATTATATTATTGAGCTAAAAACTATACCGGATTTTATTAAACAAACTTTCGAACTGCAGCCAAAAATTAAAAATATGGCTAGATTTTTGTCTAAATATAAAAATATTGTAGTAACTGCAGACGGACAGTCTTATGCTCTTGCAAAAGAAGCTTCTTTAAAAATTAAAGAAACTTCTTATATTCAAACAACATCCTCTATACTGGGCGAATTTATGCATGGACATGTCGCAATATTGAATAATAAAAAATCCGTACTTATTTATATATTGAATGACAATCTAACATATACTGCGATAAAAAATCTTAATTCAATAAAAGAAAACTACAATCCGCCGATATGCGTTATCGGAAACAGAACTAATCAGGTTAAATCAACATACAATATCAATATTGAATGTGATAAACCTATAGTAAAGACATTTTGTTTAGCTGTTATTATACAGTTATTAGCACTTGAAACAGCCCTGAAACTCCATCGCAATGTTGATAAACCGCATGGTTTAAATAAAGTAGTTAAATAGATATCTTTTTATTGCGCATCTCTACGAAAAATCGCAGTAACATAATCTAATTCAGGTTCCGCTTCTACAATTTTTTCCATATCAGCCAGAATTCTATCTGCACCTTTTTTCTTTTCTTCCTGTAATGAAATTATTTTTCTCTGATTATTTTCAGCCAAAAATTTGAATCTTGAAGCTAATGTTTCATTACCCATATCCTCACAATATTTTGAACGCTGAGTATTCTTTGATAAAGATTCCCTTATATGATTAATAGACTCATCCATACGTAAATTATGGTTATCAAATTCTTCTTCTTTTTTAAGCATTTTAAAATGACTAATCAATTTTTTAACTAAATTATCCTCTGGCATTGATTCTAACATTTCATCAAAATCACCGAAAATATGAGAATATTTATAGTAAGCGCCTTGAACTTTGCCGGTTGTTACTACCGGATATTCATCAAAATCAGGATCAAGATTCCTTGTTAAATACAATGTATCCTCTGCATAATGCTGAGTTTTATTTGCAAACATTTCCTGAATATTTGCAAGTTTTTTAAGATCTTTCACAGGAACATCCACCCTTAAACGTGCCTGAAAAGAAAGCCCGTTAGGATTAGATGCAGAATTAGAATAATTTGTACTTATCATCACTATACCTCCTGCTGGTATAAAAGTTCGACATATAATATTTTGTTAATATAACTCTAAAATTTTACATTGTGTAATAATCTAACTAAAAAATCGGCCTCACCAAACTGGTAAGACCGATTTATATCTGTAACCCAAATTAAAATTATAATTTAGAAGCAACCATCAATGTAGTTTCAGCTAATCTTGTAGAATAACCCATTTCGTTATCATACCAAGAAATAATTTTAACTTGATTTCCGCCCATAACACGAGTTAATAAAGCATCAACAGTTGAAGATTGAGAAGTACCAACATAATCAGAAGATACAAGAGGTTCTTCAGTGTAGCAAAGAACGTGTCCATCTGCACCTTCTTTTAATGCTGCGTTAACTTCTTCAACAGTAACGTCTTTTGAAAGTTCAAATACAACGTCAACTAAAGAAACGTCTGGAGTAGGAACTCTCATAGCGAAACCGTCCAATTTACCTTTCAATTGAGGTAATACAAGAGCTACAGCTTTAGCTGCACCAGTTTTAGTAGGAACAATGTTTAAAGCACCAGCTCTAGCACGACGAGGATCTTTGTGTCCTGCATCTAAAATTCTTTGGTCACCTGTATATGAGTGAACAGTTGTCATCAAACCTTTAACGATACCGAATTTTTCATCGATAACTTTAGCTACAGGAGCTAAGCAGTTTGTTGTACAAGAAGCCATTGAAATTACATTGTGTTTAGCCGGATCGTATTCTTTATCGTTTACGCCTAAAACAATAGTTTTATCTTCATTTGTAGCAGGAGCTGAAATAATAACTTTTTTAGCACCAGCTGTAATATGAGCTTTTGCTTTTTCAGCATCTGTGAAGAAACCTGTTGATTCCACAACAACTTCAACACCTAAATCTTTCCAAGGTAATTGAGCTGGATCTTTTTCAGCGAAGAATTTGATTTTCTTACCGTTGATGATGATACCTTCATCATAAGCTTCAACTTCACCATCGAATTTGCCCATTACTGAATCGTATTTGAATAATCTAGCAGCATCAGCAGGTTTTAAACCTGGGTCATTGATTGCTACATAATTGATTTTGTCAAAAATACCTTCTCTGATTGCAGCACGAAGAGTATTTCTACCGATTCTGCCGAATCCGTTAATTGCTACGTTTACCATAAGTTTTACTCCTTCTTATTGTGTAACCTACTATAACATGTCGAATAGTAGCATTAACAAAAAAACTAATCAAGGGGGTATTATTCTTGTCTAACAAGCTAAAAAGCAATAACTAAAAGTGTTTTGAGCAAATAGTTAAAAAAAAGTTAATTTTTTCGGATATAAAAGTTTTATATTAAGTTTTGTAAATTTATAAAAAAGATATAGCAATTATATACTCAAAAAATACTTTATTAATATGTAAGCGATAAGCAAACAATAAAAAAGATTTAAATAAACACGAGACATAAATTATACACTACCTACTACACACTAACCTTCTACACACGAGGAATTGAAAAAGATTCCAAACTCTTTCCAAAAGAAAGAGTTTTTTTTTGCGCACAAAAGAATCAATAGCTTTACTATAAGCTAAAACAACTGCCTGATAATTGCTCTTGCTTGTTTTATTTTTCCATATAAGGATATACTATCTTCTGAATTACAGTACTGCGTAATCTTCAAATCTCGAATTTCACCAAATATCCTATGCGAGAGTTTATAGTAATTAGGATTTGTAAATAACTTGCTATCTTGAAGTTTCCTCAACAACATTGAAATATCAAGTTGCGCAAGATCAAAACTTGATAATGATTTACTCTCGACTTCGTTCAAAAAAGTATTGAGAATTTTATTTGCACAAACTTTTTTATATTCAATATCGTCATAAAAACTCGTTAACGCTGAATACATATAACTCAATGGATACATTGTATTAGGATATTCAACAGAATTTTTATAAAAATCTATCGCTGTCAGGGTTTTATCTTTTGGATTTATTATAATATTTTTGCCACAGCAATCAAAGAGCATCTTATTATTCATTGCATGTATAAACTGATTTAGCAATCTTTGAAAAGCTGAAACAGGCATTTCCTTAATATCTTGAAATATACGTTTTTGGGCAGCAACATCATCTCTTTTTACAAAAGCATTATACCCTTCTAAATATTTCATTATAGTTGAATTTCCACCTATTTTTGCGACAACATGATTTATTTTATCTTCCTCAGTCAAATGCAGATTGAATTCTTCTCCATATTCATTCATTGTAGGTTTATGTAATCGCAGGCAGTATGAAGTATTTGGAATTTTGTAAACCTTAGCTTCACTGCCTTCTCCAATCAAATTTTCAGCCCTTATTGATTCATCTGTCTTCTTAAAAATATCATCAACAGAAAGATCTAGTAAATCCCTATTTCCAAAATAAACAGTATCCACTGCCAGTTGTTTATGTATTCCTTTATAATGAGATATAATTGGATTAGTTATATTATATGAACTCTTTTTACAATTCATTGAAGGCTGAAAACATATTTGCATATTCTATATAAATCAGCACATAAATATTTTTGCTTAACCAAACACTAAACAGAAACCGTCATCATTTCATCTACTTTTGACAAAATATAATTAGCAATAGTATCTTCCAAATGACTTCCAAAATGATTATTTATTTCTTTTATAAAATAACATGGACTTGTTACATTAATTTCAATAATCTGACCGTCAATAACATCCAAACCGGCCATATATATACCCATTGAGTTTAATTTTTCTGCAACTTGCGTAAACTTAGACTTTTCGTCTTCTGTTAAAACAGCTTTATGAATATTATTGTCATTATGTTCACAGAATTTGAAATCATTATTGCTTGCAGTTTTTTGAACGCAATAATCTAAAATTTCATCCCCGAGAATTAGAACTCGTTTATCTCCATAAACTGCTTTCGGGATATACTTTTGCACCATAATCATATTCTTACCGTTATTTGTCATCGAATTTATAATTACTGCAGTATTTTTGTCCCCTTTCTTAAGGTACATTACTCCACCACCAAAACATTGGTTCAAAGGTTTTAATATAATTTCTTCATTTTCATTTAAAAAAGTTATTATATCCGATTTTGAAGAAGTTACAATATTATTAGGCATCAACTCTTCAAATAATAACGAATGAAGCTTTTCATTAAAATTACGAATTGAAGTTGTATCATTCATTATAAAAGTCTTAGACCGGTCAACAAAATCAAACACATAAGTAGCATTGATATAATCCAAATCCACAGGAGGATCAGGTCTGAACAATACCAATTTAAAGTCTTCTATTTTTATTTCTGATAAACTATCTTTATCATAGAAGATATTTTCATCTTTCAAATAAGATTTGTAACAAGAGGTATATGCTATAGCCGATTTGAGTTTCAGCATATCAATAGTTGTAATAAAAACCTGACAATTTCTTTCAAGTAAAGATTTTATCATCCAAAAATTTGTTACCAAATCATTAAACTCGAAATACTTTAACTCTAATCGGTCTATAACAAATAAAACTTTCATAATACCTCTTTTAAATAATTATTTTATTTCTGCAGGATTTAAAATTTGGCATGCTGTATTACCAAAAGCAATAAGTTTAGCAAATTTTTCCAAATCAGCAGTGATTTCTGGGAACGTACCATAATGCATAGGTATAACAGTTCTTACACCTAACCATTTTGCGGCCATTGCAGCATGTTCAACATCCATTGTATAATTTCCGCCAATTGGTAATAATGCTATTTGAGGAGCATACAATTCTTTAATCGTTTTCATTTCACCGGTTAAACAAGTATCTCCTGCATGATAAATTCTCACGCCATCAACATCTAACAAAATGCTTGCAGCGCACCCTCCATAACGACCGTCCGGCAATGAACTTGAATGGAATGCTGGTAAAAATACTGCTCTACCCCAAGAAAAATTAATCCAAGATCCTAAACCAATAGATTTTGCCTTTGCACCTTGCTCCTTACAATATCCGGCAAGTTCCGCAACTGCAGTTATTTCAATATCTTTTTCCTTAGCTATTTCTATAGCTTCACCCAAATGATCTCCATGAGCATGAGTTAACAAGATATCCGTAATTGGTGATTCATGCCAATTATATTTATCATTTACGGAAACCAAAGGATCAATTAAAACAGCTTTATCATCTTTTCTGATTTCGAATGCACTATGTCCAATATACTTTAAATCTACCATAATATCCCCTTTTCTTTTTCTACACTCTCTCAACTATTTTAATTTATCACAAGTTATTATAAAATACAAATATGAAACAATACATTACGCATATGAACAGGTGCATAGAACTAGCAAAATCCGCACAAGGTAATACTTCTCCAAATCCTCTTGTGGGATGTGTAATTCTTGATAAAGACGGCAACATAATATCCGAAGGATTTCACGAGAAATACGGACAAAATCATGCAGAAAGAAATGCCTTGTTAAAACTTGACAATGCCAAAGGTTGTACTCTTATTGTCAATCTTGAACCTTGCTCTCATTATGGTAAAACCCCGCCCTGTGCTGATTTAATAATAGAAAAAGGCATAAAAACAGTAGTTTACGGAATGAAAGATCCAAATCCTATTGTTTCAGGTAAAGGACTGCAAAAGCTAAAAGATGCCGGCATTGAAGTAATAGGTCCGGTTTTAGAAAATGAATGTAAAAAGTTAAACGAAATTTTTATAAAAAATCACACACAGAATAAAACATTTGTCGCAATAAAAACAGCAACAACAGTTGACGGAAAAATATCAACCTCAACAGGCGATTCAAAATGGATAACCTCAGATGCCGCTCGTAATGAAGTTCGAAATATAAGAAAAAAATATGATGCAATTCTTACCTCATCAAATACGGTTATAACTGACAATCCGACAATGGAGCACAAATGCAAAATAATTCTTGACAGAAACCTAAAAACTGATTTGAATTCCACCATCTATAAACAAGGAAAAATATATATTTTTCATGATGAAAATTTATCACCTCAAAATACAGGTAATATAACATTTATTAAAACCCCTGTAATAAATGCAAAACTAAATCCGGAATTTATACTAAATAAAGCGTATGAACTCGGGATAATGAGCATACTTATAGAAGCAGGCGGTTGGGTAAATGAAAGCTTTCTTCCATATATTGATAAATTATATCACTTTATTGCACCCAAAATACTGGGCGACAATTCCGGCAAATCATGCTTTTGTGGTAAAAATGCAGATAAAATTTCACAATGTACAAATCTGCAATTCGAAGATTTTAAACAATTCCCGCCGGATATTTTGATTAGTTATACAAGACTATAATTATTAAATAGATCTTGAACCGAATTCCACAATTATTCAAAATAAATTCGTATAAAAATAAAGAATACAAGAATCAATACAAAAAATCCATAGTTGCATTATTACAAGCTGAACCTTGAAAAGATTTATTACAACTGGTACATCCAGTATTAAGTAAACAGTCTTTTATTTTAAATGTAACAACACATTTCTGATCATCTAATAACTCATGTACATTATCGGCAGGGTGACAATGACCTGAAAATGGTGCAGAATTTTCAATAGTAGGCCAATGTCTTTTGTTATATAAATCTGTATCCGTAAGTAAGGCAGGAAAAATCTGAACACCTCCATAGTTAAAAACACAATTACTGGTATCTGGATGAACACAAGAAGCAGTAAAAGTTACCTGCGCAGTTTTTGAATATATAGACTTACATGTTGACGTAAGAGAGCACTTTGGACCATATTCCAAAACTCTATAAGCATACTCATTTCTACCCCACAAAACAGCATTTGGAGTACATTGCAATTTTAGTTGGCATTTACAATTAGGATTATTCTTTTTTATATCTTCATACGTACAGCAAGGATCAGACGGATCAGATATAGACTTAGTTTGACAACAACCTAAACTGTTAGGATCAGTATCACAAGCATCATCGGAACCTGACGGTGTATTATCACCTGCAATATTGTTCCATTCCGTAACTTTTACCCCTTCCGTATCCTGATTTAAACCTACTCTGGTTTTACTTGCTATACTAAATGTTCTTAAATCTCTATCTAATACATTTGGCCCTTTTTTACCGTTTAAATCTATTATTCCTGTTATATCTGCTGCTCCTATTTGAGGTATCATACATATACTCATTCCGTTTTTAAGTATTGCACAACTTCCTTTATAATCAGGTTTATATTCCTCTCGTTTTTTACCTGCTTCATATTCATAATAGGTTTCTGCAAAACAATCT
>CASGEL010000011.1 GCA_949300485.1 uncultured bacterium | reverse complement strand
GAAGCCGGTTCAACTGTTGCATCGTGGAATACGATTGGGAATACATCTGTCATGTTACGAGCATTGTTTTTAACAACGCATGGTTCTTCAACAGTGTTGGCTGCAGTGTTAGCACCGCCACCACCTTCAGTACAAGTAACTTCTTTGTTAGGAAGTGTAGCACCGTTAACGTCGATTAACCCTAAGCATTGAGGGTGACCGGTAATCCAAGTACTAGACATTTGTGTACCGATAGGTAATTCACAACCTTGAGCATCAGGTGAGAATGCAATGATAGAACCATCAGCTAAAGTGTAAGCTAGCATATCTTGATATTGAGCTGCTGTTAGAACACCAGTACCTGCTGTATCACCACCAATATTTAATGCGTAATCTTCAGAACCTGAAGAACCATCTGCTTGTGTTACCTGACGTTGAATATTAGTAATAGTACCTTGATAAGTTTGACCGGTTAAAGTACCGTTCAAGATAGCACAGAATGTCATCAATGAGTCAGGGTGATCAAGAGCTACAGCTCCACCTGTTGCTGCTTGTTGGCAAGGTTGAGTAGTACCTGCATAGTCAAAGTCGTACTGAGCTTGAGCCATCAAACCTGCCTGGTTCAATGTTGAAATTGTTTTCTTAAATTGAGAACGGAATTTTGCACCGTTAGTGTTTGCAATCAATGTAGGAATAGTCATTGCAGCTACGACACCAATGATACCTAATGTGATCAATACTTCTGCCAAAGTAAAACCGAATCTTTTTGTCATAATCTTTTCACCTTTCTTTTAAATAAAAACTAACTATAACATACGCTTTACATACCGATTATATTACTATTTTTTCAAAAATCTGTCAACTATATGGATGATTTTTCCTATAGTTGACAGTTTTTTTCGGGGTTATCCGCTGTTGTGATAACATTTTATATACAAATTTCTATCCTCATAAATATTAATACTATAGTTTTATTTAACCCAAATATCTTAGCTAAATAACATTAATTATCTAAAACTAATACTTAAGAATTAATTTCTTAAGCTTCAATTATCCTGAAATTGCATATTATAGGTGCTTTTGCTTATTTGTAAAATTTTATTAAGTAGTATCATTGTTTTGCAATTATATTAATATTTGTGAATAGATAATGATACCCGTAAAGTATTTATATCGATTTATTTTATGTATTTCAGGATAATAAAACAATCTTCATCCAGTCTGCTGGATGAAGATAATTTTATTATATTATGTTTATTTAGCCTCTTTCAAGTTCGTATATTCTAAAATCACTTGGTTCCAGTTTGTCAAAATGAATACTGTCCATGTTTTCTATTGGTTGAGCTTCAAAGTCATTTTCATTGAAGATGTATTCATTTTTAAGATTATAGTCACTTGGGATAAATATTTCTTTATCAAATATTGCATATCCTTCAACTATTTCTCTATAGTTTTCACCTGTAGCTGCGGTTTTTGTAACTTTTTCCGTCGGATACTTGTGATTTGAAACTATCAGGTATGCTGTTTTCATTGGTTCTCTAGTTATTAGCCATGCACTGAATCCATCTTCATCGTCGACAATTATCTGAGCTTCACCTTTAGTAATTATGCTGTTATTTTTTACAAAACGATCAATTGCATCAAATTTTTTATAAAAATCTTCATTAACAGCTCGTTTCATAGCAACTTCTTCGCCAATAGTGTATTCTGTACCGCCTTGAGTAAAGCTTTCATCTCCATCGACATACATGATTGGTCTTTGTGCGAACTTTCCTCCAGGAAGGAATTTATATTTGAACCATTTGTATAAAGCTCCTTTTTCTCCTAGTTGCCCAGGGTACTGGTCAATACAGTGGAATTCACCATCTTGATTATTGTAAGTTTTTAATATAGACAGCATATTGCCTTTTTTGAATTTTGTATTGTAATTTGCCAGATATTGGTTATCTTCACAAATTCTTTCTGGTGTTTTATCAAATTGAGAAACAATGTCATTACCCCATAAAAGATCAAATTTCATATCTTGATGATATTCTTTTAGGTAATTATCCCATAGCATATACTCTGCGAGTGTTGCAAAATACGGGATTTTCTTCTTCATAGTCATGTTAAGTTTTCTTAGAACATATCTAGGAGCTCTGTAACTTATTGGAACACCATTTTGTTCAGAAACTTCATCTACAATATGGTCTATATGATCAACCCTGAAGCCGTCAAAATTGTAATCTTTTTGAAGTTGTTTCATATTCTCTATAAATAGGTCAATAACATCTTCATTGTATTTTCCGTTTTCAAGATTTACAAAATAGTATGGTGTTTGACAATCTAAGTTTGCAAACGCTGTTACGTCATCCCCTTTATAGTCAAAGTGTTTGAATATAGGATATCCTCCGCATTCACTCATTCCATCATAAATCGGAACGCCTGCAGAACACCATGCGCCGCCAGGTGCCGGCCATAATCCTTCATTCATCAATAGTTGTATTGTTTCAATTTGTTTTGTAATATCGCTTTCTTCAAGTTTTTTCTTATCGTTTTTAAATTCATGAACCTTTGCAACAAGTTCTCTAACTCTTTTATGAATTTTTACTTGATAAGGTTTTTCCAGCATTGCATTTGAAAATTTCTTTTTATGTTCAATCATAATACCTTCAAAATTGTTGTATAATTCTTGAAATGCTGGACTTAAATCTCCGGAACTACCTTGTAATCTTTGAATGTATACATCTTTTGCAATTTGTATATCATCTTGATCATGGTCTTTTGATAAAAATTCAGCAACTTCATTGACTTTAGCCAGTAGTTGTTTTTGAAGTTCTGTAATATCATACCAGCGAGCTACTTGTGGGTTTGCAAGTACAAATTTTGAAAAACGTCCTGTTTGTGGAAGAATGTCATAAATTACCGGATGTCCTGCAAGTTGAGCCATTTCTATAAATATCTGAACTTGTTTTTTTACATCCATTCCTGTTAATTTTTCAATATTTTCATCTTTTAGCTTAGGGCTTACTTCACTGCTTTTTGGTAAATAAGCACAACCAAATTCTCTAGGGTGGAATGGAATTAAATAAATAGTTGTATTATAAATATTGTTATTTAAGTTTCCTGTAGGAAGTATAAGCAGTTGTTTTAGCCAGTCAAAGAATTTCCCTGGTTCATTTGATTTATTCCCATTACCTAATGCTGCAAGGTTAATTAATTTTATATTATGACCTTCTTTTTTGAACCAATCAGAATTTTTTTCCTGGTGTCTTGAAAGTACACTTATCTGATTATTTTTAAAATGGAATTTGCCATTTTTAAATACATTATTTTGCTTCCATTTTTCTTCAAGTGCAAAAAGAGTTTCCTCTGGGGTTAATTCATTTTGCGCTTTTTGGAATGAATAGGTCAGATATCCGAATTTTTGAATATGCATTGACAAATATTTCTTCCTCAATTCAGGAATATTGTCAGACGGATATGCCTTTTTTAAATTTTCATAAACACTGTTAAGTTCTGCATCTTTTGCTATTTCTTGCTCTCTATTCTTAAATAATAAATCTAACATAAATATCTCCCTATGTGTAATAAAAATTATAGCATAAGAAAAATTTTATTTTGCAATATTGAAATATTACCTAACAGGCTAATGGCATTCTCCCCTTTAAGATATAAATTTGTAGGTGAACAGTGAGGCTTAGCCCGATTATTTATAGGAATGGAGATTAAAAAATGGTTACAAAAGAAAAACAAATTTCAATAGTTATTGTAGAAGATTTTAAATTAACAAGAGTAGGGCTGCGATGTGCATTAAATGCAAATCCTGATTTAAATGTTGTTGCAGAATCAGAGGATGCAATTGATGGATTGAAGCAAATCGAAAAATTGCATCCGGATGTTGTATTAATGGATTTAGGCTTACCAATGATGAATGGTATTGAAGCGATGGTTAAAATTAGAGAATTTTCATCAGATATAAAAATTATAGCTTTAACTTCACATGATAGGGAAGACGAAGTTGTTGCGGCTTTAAGTTCAGGTGCAAATGCATATTGTCTAAAAGATATTGATCCAGCAAAATTAGCTGATGTAATAAGAGATGTATCAGAAGGTGTTTGTTGGATAGATTCTGTTGTAGCTAATTTGGCTCTTAGATCAATCCCTAAAGTTGAAAATGTAGGGCTACTTGGTACTCAGATATCAGAGCAGGCAAGAATTCCTTTAACTGAGCGTGAGTTTGAAGTATTAAAGCATCTTGTTGCTGGCAAAAGTAATACTGAAATAGCAAAAGAATTAATTGTGAGTGTTCATACTGCAAAGGCTCATGTATGCTCTATTCTTCAAAAAATGTGCGTTAATGATAGAGTTCAGGCTGCAGTAAAAGCTGTTAAAGAGGGTATGGTATAATATTATAATTTACTTGTATCAAGAACGTAAGCCGCAGCAGCAGAAGCCGGTTCTACTGTTGCATCGTGGAAGACAATAGGGAATACATCTGTCATATGTCCTGAATTATTTTTAACAACACATGGATCAGTAGACCCTAGTCTGTTTTCCCCATTAGAACAGTTAACTTCTCTGTTTGGCAATGTTACACCATTAACATCCACAAAGCCTACACAAGTAGACAAATTTAATCCTCCGCCTGAACCTTCGATAAAATCCTGAGTTATTCTTGATCCTAAAGGAAGTTCACAGTGTACAGCATCAGGATGAAACGCTACAATTGTTCCATCAGTGAGTGCATATGTAAGATAGGATTCATAGTTACTTGGTATTGTTTCTCTTGTTTCAAGTTTATATTGAACAACTTGATTATCCCTAGTGTATCTTTTAAGATTTGTGAGTGGGCCATAGTAAGCTGCTGAAGATAATGTTCCATTTAAAATTGCGCAAAAAGACATTGTTACGTCTGGGTGCTCTGTAGCTGCGGTCTCTCTGTTTGCAGAACATTTTGTAGTTGTTCCGGCATAATTAAATTCATATTGAGACTGTGCCATAAGTCCTGCTTGATTGAGTGTAGATACAGCTTTTTTAAATTTACTTCGATATTGTGCACTACTGATATTTGAATATAAAATAGGTATAGTCATTGCTGCAACAATACCAATAACTCCCAATGTAATTAAAACTTCTGCAATGGTGAAACCGTAATATTTTTTCATAACCCGCTTTCTAAATAGATATATTATATTATAATTATTTTCATATTTTAGCAATTTGTCAATTGTTTAAGTGTGGAATTATAAATAATTATTTATAATTTTCTTTCAAAAGTTCTAGCAGAGTTTGGGAGGGTAATCCTATAACATTATCAAGTTCGCCTTTAACTTTTTTTATGAAACCTTCAGGTAGCTCTTGAATTCCGTAGGCTCCGGCTTTATCATAAGGTTTGTAATTATCTATGTAATAGTTAATTTGTTCATCTGTCAGGTTTTCAAATGTCACGTGGGTTGTAGTGGATTTTATTTTTGAATTTAGATTTTCTGAATTTATAACTGCAATACTTGTTACGACAAAATGAGTTTTACCGGAAAGTGTTTTTAACATTTTGTAAGCTTCATTTTTATTTTGAGGTTTTCCAAGGATTTTGTTATTAATGACAACTATAGTATCAGCGCCTATGACTAATGCTGGCTCATTTATTTTTTTTGCAACATCCAGTGCTTTGTTAAAAGCTAGTTTCTCAACAAAGTCATAAGAAAAAACCGTCTGATCATGTGGTTCCACATAAGAAGACGGGATAATTTCAAACTTTAAATTTAGTTGTTTCAGAATATCAGATCTTCGTGGAGATGAAGATCCCAGGATAATTTTTCCCATTATCGTGTGTCTCCTTGTTACTTATTATTTTTTATCAAAAACAAGAACAATTCAACACGAAACTTTTTAATGATGTCCCATTGATTTTTGATATCTTGCTGTTCTTGCATTTATTGCATAGCAAGCAATATTTAATCTTTGTCTTAGTTCCATCATATTACGTAAAGTAGAAGCATAATCATTCATTGCTTCCATCATTTTATTCGGATCAACCATTGATTCCATATTATCATGGTTATCAACTCGTTCTTCCTGATATTTTTGGACTAACATTTTATCAATGTAATCTTCTGCGCCTACGCCCATGCGAAGTCCTCCCTATTGATTTTATTATCCTGTTCCTGTAAAAATATATCCTAGATATTCCTTATATAATTATAAAGTTTTTTTCGTCTGTAAAATTGCTTTTTTAGTTAAATTTTACTTTACATTTCTTCATATTATGACAATTTTAAAATATTAGCTTCATTATAGAGTAAGTTATGGAAGTTCTAAACAATTATAAAGACTATAAAAAATATTTACTAGAATATTTGTCTTGGCGAGATGATAAGGATTTAGCAATTGCAAGACGGCTTGAGTATCTTAAAAAAAATAAGGATAAAATTAACCCTGATGATATTCAACGCGGAAAGATTTTATTGCATGCTATTGATGTAATGGATGAGTATTCTCAATCAAATGCCGAGGATATGGAGGTAGCTACAGAATTTGCTACAAGTCAGATTCTCAGCCTGGCTACTATGGGCGGAATGATTTTGGGAGCTCCGTTGGGCGGGTTAAAAAGTGTTAAAAATCTGGCAAAAAAAATATCTAAAAATGTCCATGGTGCCGGATATATTGTATCAATACTGCCATCTGTTATAGGAATGTTAGTTGGAACTGCCGCAAGTTTTCCTGCTATTGCCTGGGCAACCAAGACTCAGGTTAGTGCTTCAAGAATAGGAAGATTTAAAGCAAAACAAGAAATGTTAAACAATCCTGCATTATTAGTTTATGTTGATGAAAATGATGCAGCTTCAATTACAAATGTTAAACTTCCTCCAAGACAAAAGAAGCCTAATATATTCAAATTTTTTATACAGCTTGTCAAGGATAGTAAAGAGTACAATAAATACAGAAAAACCGAATTGCTTGAGCATTTAAAATTTAATCAGGCTGTGGAAAAGTTAGATTTGTCACCACAACAGCTTGCAGAAGCTAAAAATTTGCAGATGAATGTATTTAAAACCTTCAATAAGGTTGATGAAAAATCGCAAACCTATTCTGAAAGTGTTGAAGCTGTGGGCGAAATGACAAAACAGGGTGTTACTCTTTTTGGATCTCTTGTTGCAATGGGCATTTCTGTTATAACAATGTTGAAAATGCTTGAGCATCCTGAACAAATTAAGAAAAGTTCAATAGGAAAAATTTTAGGAAAAACTATGCTGCCTTTTGCTTTTATATCGCTTCCTGTTATAGCTATTGATGTATACACAACAAAAGCTCAGAAAAAAGCTTCAAGGGTTGCTGATATGCTTGCACTGAAAGAGCTTGAAGATTACAGACATTATGTTGATTACTCAAAAAGCTTTGCAGACAAATAATACTCGGAGCAAACTCAGGTCAATAATCCTTCTCTTTCTTCAGATAAGTCTGAACATACAAATTTATTGAAACGTTTTAGTATTTAAAATTTATGATATAATTATTTTATGAAAGAGATTAATATAATCGCTCCTGTTAAAAAGCCGGAGGATATTCTTAAGTTTTCTGACAATACAAGGTGTAGAGATTATTACGTATATTACAATAAATTTCTGAATGGTTATTTTGATTATGTAACAGAATTTGTTGAAAATGCGAAAAATGCTGATTGCAGGATTTTTGTAAATTTTAAACATGATATTATAGAAGAAGAGCTCCCGGAAATTAAAAAGTTCCTTCGATACTTGAAAACTTCAGGAATTGACGGAATATTCATAAACAGTTTTGCAGTGTTAGAAGCGATGAAAATGTTTAAATTTCCGTTTCAGGTTATTGCTGATTCTTATTTTGATATTCATAATCTTGCCGGAATTGATTTTATAAACAGTTTTCATAAGGTAACTGGTCTTATTATTACCGAAGAAATATATTTAAAAAATATTGTAAAAATAAAAAAATATACGAAGCTCCCTCTAGCAATAGATTCTGATAATCTGCCATGGTGTGCAGAAGATATTATCAAGTTGAAAGCAATAGACAGCGTGGTAATAAAGGGTAAATTTTCATCATCAGATGATATTATGGAGGGAATTGAACTTATTGAAAATATTTTGGATAAACCAAAGTTATTCAAAAACCAAAAACTTCCTTTTAAACATGTAAGAAAAAGTATTTATAAGACAAATCATTTTTCAGGAGATATGGTTAGTGCCGAGGGAAAAGATTTTAAATTCAGCAGAAATATAAAATCTTTTAACTGGGATGATACTGTTGACAGCAAAGATTTGAAAACTCTTTATTCTGATAGAGTCCCGGTTTGGGATAAGCACTTCTTATTGAATGCTCTTAACAAATACCGGATAAACTTGCGTTTAACTTCTTTGGCTCAAACTCAAGAGTTAAAAAAATTTATTGAAGATTTAGGCTTTAATCCGATTTATTCCATCGAATACGGTGAAATTGTTTCAACATGCGATCTTTCTACACGAAGTTTTTCTGAGGTTATTACTTATGTAAAAGAATTTTGTGCAAGATACGATATTAAATTCCAACTTTCAACTCCGAGTATATTGATTGAGCGAGATTTTGACAGAGTTTATGAGTATGAAAAGCAATTGTTACTATCAGAACCATTGCCTGATTCTTTAATCATAAATAATATAGGCTATTTTTGGGCTTTTATAAATGACCCAGATATAAATAATATTCCTTTTGAAATAGGGCAAGGTATAAATTTGTTGAACAGTATGTCGATAAAATGTTTAAATGATCTAGCTGTGATTAATTCTATCGACTTCACTCCATTTAAAGATTTTTCATCTTTAGAAAAAATTCTAAAGAAAATAAAAAATGAAATTCCAAATAGAAAGTATACTTTAGCAGGAAATAGACGAGTTTCAAGTATGGGGTTATGTCCGTTAAATAATGACAGTGCAATAGTTTCAAGACTATCTTGCAAGGCGCCTTGTTATAAAGGACAATATGCTCTTAAGGATCCTTCTTTAAAGAAAGTTTTTCCGTTTGTTTGTGATGGTTTTTGTAGAATGCATATGTTTGAAGATAATATAATGGATGATTTTTCTGATTTGACATTGCTTTCAAATCTTGGAATAAATGAATTTGTATTTGATTTTAGTTCGTTAGATCCAAAATATATTTCTGTATTATTTAATAAATTTTTTAATTATATTTCTAATGTAAAATAATATGTTTTTGTTGTGTCAAATTTTATTTTTTGCGCTATTATATATATAGTAGAAAATTTAGGGATTATTGTCATGACACAAGCAAAATATGAAGAAAAAGTTATAGGAATACCAAGAGCGATGTCTTTTTATAATAATTATCCATTTTATTTTGGATTTTTTAATGATTTAGGCATCAAAATTATTCTTTCTGATGTTACAACAAAGCAAACAATGTCTGATGGGGCTGGTTTAGTGGTTACGGAAACTTGTTTGCCTATTAAGGTTTATATCGGACATATTTTGAATTTGTTACATAAAGGTGTTGATAAAATTTTTGTTCCATCTTTGCAATCAATAGATAATAAAATTTATAATTGCTCAAAAATCAGAGGATTACCAGACTTGGTTCGTAATGTAGTAAAGCAGCCTTTTACTATGATTGAGGCAACTTTGGATAAATCTGAAAAAAATCAAGGTTTATATGAATTTTTAGCAGAAGCAGTAAAACCTTTTGGTATTACGGATATGAAGCTTATTAAAAGGGCATCTAAAGCAGGATGGAGATGTTATAACAATTTTCATGTTATGACAAAATCCGGTATGCCATATTCAAAAGCTTTAAGTTATGCTTTGCAGGGTAAGGTTGTGATAGCTAATAAAACAAAAGAATATCCTATTTCTATTGCTCTCGTAGGTCATGGTTATAATATTTATGACGAAAGAGTATGTATGAAAGTTTTTGATAAACTTGAGAAAATGGATGTTGAGGTTTGTACAGCATTACAGTTGTCTGATGAGCAGTTGGATGAAGGAATCGCAAGTTTAGGTAACGACAAATACTGGGCTAATGAAGATGAAATGACAGGTACTGCAGGACACTTTTTAAAAGATAATAAGGTAGATGGTATTATTACAATTACAGCTTTTGGCTGTGGACCTGATTCATTAATGGTAGAACGTATTACACGTCGTGCTAAACAGTTTAATAAGCCATTATTGAATTTAACGATTGATGAACAAACCGGTGAGGCAGGTTTTGTTACTCGTTTGGAAGCTTTTGTTGATATGCTCTTCCGTAAAAAACGCGCAAGTATAGTCAATAAATTAAATATTCAAGGCGAACAGCGTGAATTCACTCCGAATGTTGAATATATTGAAACTAAATAAATAAAACAGTATTTTCTTAAAAAAAGCGTTTAGATTAATTATATCTAAACGCTTTTTTTTATTTATTTTAGTACTTGATGCAGTGCATTCAGGACATCTTTATCCCATTTAGTACCGGATTCGGATAGCATAATTTCAAAAGCTTGTTCAGGATCCATAGCTTTTCTAAATGGTCTATCCGATGTCATTGCAGAATATGCATCCGCTACTGCAATAATTCTTGAACCTAGAGGAATTGACTGTCCTTTTAAGCCTTCAGGAGTTCCGGAACCGTCTACTCTTTCCGTTTGATAGGTAATATATGGTACAACTTCTGATAAGAAATTAATATTCATTAATAGATTTACACCAACATTTATATGATTTTTAATTTTTTGCAGTTCTTCAGGAGAAAGTTTTCCATTTGTAGCAAAAATTTTCTCAGGAAGAGTGATTTTACCTATATTTTGTAATAAACCTGCATAATAAATTAAATCTGTTGTTTTCTCATTTAATCCAAGCTTTTTGCAAATATTTCTTGCAAGTTTGGCTGTATTTCTTGAATGTGATACTGTATATTGCCCCTTTCTGTCTACTGCATTAGCAAGGGCTTCTACAAAGTTTTGTTGATAATCACATAGATCTCCTATTAGGGCTGTTAAAGCAGCTCTTTCCTGTTTTAATTCAATTTCTGTTGTGTCAGGATTATTTATCAATGCATTTGTATGTTCAATTTCATTTTGCAGAGTTATTGTTGTTCCTAAAAGATTTGCAATACTCAAGACTAATTCAAAGTAGTCTTTTTCCAAAGGATTTTCTGTTTTTATTTCAATCATACCAACCGGTATAGTTGAACTTTTCATTGAAATATATAGATTACGGTCTTTTTCAATAATTTCTTGATGTAATAAATCTGTTAATGATAAATCTATAGTTTCTTTACTATTGTTTGATTTACCCACTGCAAGTAATTCTTTATTCTTTACTAGGTAGATTGAACATTCCTCAACTTCAAGCATTTGAACAATTGATTTTGCTATAGATGTATAGATTGCACTTTCTTCTCCGGAAGAAAAGTTAAGTACACAGAGAGTGTTTTTTGAAGAGTAAATTCCAATTAATTCTTTTAATTGGTTTTGTAGTCGTTCTTTTTTGTTTGCAGTAGCAATGACTTTTTTTGCTAAATCTTCTGAGATCAAATTTTCAGCAATAAAATCTCCAAGATTTAGAGCAAACATTTCTTCTATCGGATCGTTGCCTAAAAAACGTTCGGATTGACCGAAAAGTGAAACTCCTACTTGTTTATTCTCTTCTTTGTCCATAATTTTTCCTTTAAATACATGCCTTCTTTTTTTATATACGGCATATTTTTTCCAATCTTTAATTCAAATTTTGAAAATTCATACTAAAGTATGGGATTTTTTGAACTTTAGTATAGGAAATTTATTAATATTTTGTAATTTTTTTTATAAATATACCCAGTTGTCTAATGTCGTGTTGGGGAATATTTTGAGATAATAAATATATGTCAAATGATGTTGAATTAAGTATAATAGTTCCTGTTTATAATTCGGAAGCATTTTTGGATAAATGTATAAATAGTTTGTTATCCCAAAATGTTAGAAATATAGAAGTTATACTTGTGGATGACGGATCTGATGATAATAGTCTTGAGATTTGTAATAGATTTGCTCAACTTGATACAAGGGTAAAAGTTTTTTCACAGATGAATTCTGGTCAGAGTAAAGCTAGAAATGTCGGACTTGAGCATGCTTCAGGATTCTTTATTACATTTGTGGATTCTGATGATTGGATTGATCCTGATTATTATGAAAAGCTTACGAATGCTGCAAAAAAATATGATGCAGATGTAGTTTGCGGTTCTATTATTAGGGAGCGTAAAACTTCACGTAAATATCGTATTAATTATACCAAAGAGGAAGTCTTTATTTATCCTCAAGAAAAAATTGATGCAGCAAGGGTTCCTGATATGTGTTATGTTTGGAATAAAGTTTATAGAGCCGCTTTTTTGAAAGAAATAAATTTGAAGTTTATAGAAGGTATGTTTTTTGAGGATGTTGATTTTGTTACAAGAGCTGTCTATTTTTCAAATAAAGTCGTCACAGTACCTGGAACGTATTATCACTACTGGGTTAATAAAAATTCCACTGTTAAAACTATGCAAAAATCTGATAAAAAAAGATTAGATTCTATTCTATCTAAAAAGTATGTACTTAACTTTTTTAGACAATATAATCTTACATCTCGTTCAAAGAATCTTATTAAAAAGAAAAATTGTATAAAATGTTTAGGTTTAACTATCCTAAAAACTTATGAATGGGAAACACGAAAGGTTTATTACTTGTTTGGAGCAATTCCTATTCTGGAAAAAATTTCATATGCATAAAACAAAAATTTTTAATAGCCAATAGCCCAGTTGAAGTTTCCAGAAGCAGTTTTTATAGGACGACTAAAATCTTTTTCCGCAGAATTAAGAGCTGTTACTTCAATTACTTTTTCTGCTTTTTGTAAGATGTTGTATTCTCCAATTTTATTATCAACATTATTAAATGATTTAAATCTGTCTAATTCAGCTTGTAAATCTTGGTTTTCAACATTTAATCTTACTATTTCATTATCAAGTTTATTTAATTTAGCTTCATAATTCATTGCTATATAATAACTGACAAAAGTAATTGCAATTGTTATACCCAAGCAGAAACAAAGCGATTTGTTAATTTTTCTAGTTACCATTTCCCTTATTGTCATAGGTTTTGCTTGGTAAAAGTCAGCTTCTATAACGGAGGTATCTTCTTTTATCGGATTATTAACATAACCGGTTTGTCTGTATAGTAATTCTCGTTCTTCAATTTTTACTCTTGCTGAATTTAAATTCATTTCCCTAAACTACCTACCACTAAATTATTACTCTATTTTACCTTCTAATGCACTTTGCAATTCTTAATTTTGCGCTTCGTGAAGGCGGATTCTCTCTAATCTCCTGCTCGGATGCCATTATTGGTTTTTTATTTACCAGCTCCAAAATCGGAGGAGGACAGGTACATATCATTTGATTTTTCTCACAATGGCAACGGGTTGAATGGTATTTGAAAACCTGCTTTACTACTCTGTCTTCAAGTGAATGAAAACTTATTACACTTATTATAGCACCAAATTCCAATAAATCCAATACATCATTTAATGTGTTTTTAACATTTTGTAACTCATGGTTTACCTCTATTCGTATTGCTTGGAATACCCTTGTTGCAGGGTGTATTGAGGTTTTGATCCTAGGGGTAGCATTTAGTATTATTTCGGCTAATTCGGTTGTCGTGTTTATTTTATTTTGTTTCCTATGTTCCGTAATAGCTTTGGCTATTCGTTTAGAAAATCGTTCTTCTCCATATTCTGAGAATATTTTTACCAGTTCATCTTCAGAATATTCATTTACAATATTGTATGCAGAAAAATCAGAATCTTTATTGAATCTCATATCAAGTGGAGCTTCTTTAGAAAAGGAAAATCCCCTTTCTTGTTTTGTTAATTGATGGTAAGATGCGCCAAGGTCAAACAGTACTCCGCCTGTAATTTTATCAATGCCTAAATTTTTTAGTACAGATTTTATATTTGTGTAGGAATCTTTTACAATTGTTAAATTCTTGTATTCTTTAAGTCTTTCGCTTGCAGCATCTATTGCATCTTGGTCGATATCAAAGGCTATAAGATGTCCATTTGGTGAAATTCTTTGCAGGATAAGTTCGCTGTGTCCTCCACCGCCTAATGTACAGTCTACATAAATAAGTCCGTTACGGCAGTTAAGTGCATCGACTGCTTCATTTTTCATAACTGTATAGTGTGTAAACTCTTTCATATGTGTATCTTAACATAAAATTTTATACAAGTAGCAAAAAGTTTTTTTAGATGTTTTATTAGTTCTAAATAATAAGGAGGTATTTATGGAAATTTCTAACAGGTGTTCCGCTCAAAATTTTGGAGCAAAATTTGAGTCAAAGGCGTTGAAAGAAGTTATTAATTATGCATCTCAAAATAAGAAGTTGAGAGAGTTAGATTCTGCTTTGAATAATATCTTACATGCAAATGATGGTGATATCTTGATTATCCATGGAAAAACTCCTGACGGGCGTGTATATTCAAACTTTACACTGGGAAAACGTACTGTTCAAAATCCTGTAAATGGAGCAAAAACTCCGGAAGAGGCATCTTTTAACGGTATTTTAGAACTTGGTAAACTTGACTCTTTATTCAGACGTCTTGTTGGCGGTAATGTTAAAGAGAATATTACTCCTGCAGAAATATATGCACGTTATTCAAAATAATTTTAATAATTATAATGGCAAAAAGAGGTACTTTTTAAAGTACCTCTTTTTTATACGTGCTATTAAATTTTACATTATAAATCCTGCTAAGCCCTCCTGATCAAAAATTTCTACAAATTTATCGTACGTACAATTAACTTCTTCTCCTGTTTCATCAATAATTTGAATAACATTTTGCATATCGGCATCTTCAACTGTTGGTGCCTTAGATAATATTAAGTATGAATTAACATCGTTTAATGCATTGTCCTTGTGTTCAAGTAATGTTGTTTCATCAAAATTAAATTTCATTTTTGACCTCTTTTCAGTTTTCGTAACCACATCGTAGATATCGGTTTATTAGTGCATAATCTTTAGTCTTTAATGTATATTATTTACAAATATTTACAAAATCTTTAATAATATTTAGAAAAATATCAAAAAAAATACCAAAGACTTACATCTTTGGTATTTTTCAATTTGTGTTATTTAAGTTATACAGCTGCTTTAATTGCTTTATTTGCTCTGTATAAACTTGTATCTTTACCTAGGATA
This sequence comes from uncultured bacterium, assembly GCA_949300485.1. Lineage (GTDB taxonomy): Bacteria > Cyanobacteriota > Vampirovibrionia > Gastranaerophilales > Gastranaerophilaceae > Zag111. Next base: position 33,656 of record CASGEL010000011.1, on the reverse strand, counting down.
TCAAGGATTCCAACCATATCAGCTCCGCAGGTTCTACCTGTAACTGCTGCTCTTACGGCCCACATAGTAACTTTAGGTTTTACTCCTTTTTCTTTCCATTCTGCTCTAAAGTCTGCAAGTTTTTCGTGCAGGTTTTCTTCTGTCCAATCCCAGTCTTTTGCTTTTGAAACAAAATCTTTTAGAACATCTTGAGCTGTTTCTGTATCGAGAGTGCCTGTTTGAGTTTCAGGTTCTATTTCTACGTCTTTTCCGAAGAAATACGGAACAGCATCCGTTATATCAGATAATAATGTTAATGGCTCTCTTGTTATTTCAACCATTTTTGTATACTGTTCATCAGTTAACTCATTCAAATTGTACTTTGTTAAATATGGCTTTAACATTTCTTTTAATTTTTCTATAGGCAGCATTTTTATATAATGGCTGTTCATCCATTTTAATTTGTCATATTCAAATATTGAATTTGAAGAAGAAATTTCATGGATTCTGAAATCTTTAGCAATTTCATCAACTGATTTAATTTCTTCTCCATCAGAAGGTGACCATCCTAGTAGTGCTACAAAGTTTATTAAAGCTTCTGTTAAATAACCTTCTTTAACAAAGTCTGAAACTGCAGTAGCCCCATGTCTTTTTGACAGTTTGCTTCTGTCAGGAGCCAAAATCATTCCAAGGTGTCCGAACTGCGGAACCTCAAATCCTAAAGCTTCAAATATTAAAATCTGCTTATAAGTATTTGAAATATGGTCTTCCCCTCTTATAACGTGTGAAATTTTCATCAATGCATCATCAATTACTACTGCAAAGTTATAAGTAGGAGCTCCGTTTGATTTTTGGATTACAAAATCTCCTAAAAGATTTGTATCCATGTGAAGTTCTCCTTTTACCATATCATTAAATTTTAATATTGAAGAGTCGTGAAAAGCTTTTTGAGCCTTTGCAATATTAAATCTGATTGCCGGTTTTCTTCCTTCTGCTCTTAATTTAGCTTTTTCTTCTTCTGTTAAATTTTCGCATTTTTTAGAATATACATACGCTCTTTTAGCTTTTGTTGCTTCTTCTTTTTCTTGTTCAAGTTCTTCAGGGGTACAGAAGCATTCATAAGCAAATCCTGAATCTAAAAGTTTTTGAACATATTTAGGATAAATATCAAATCTTTCAGATTGTGTATATGGACCGTATGGCCCTCCTACATCCGGACCTTCGTCCCAGTTTAGACCTAATGCTTTCAAACTGTCAAAAATATTATCAATATATTCCTGAGAAGTTCTTTCAGCATCAGTATCCTCAATTCTTAAAATAAATTTTCCATTATTTTTTTTAGCAAATAAATAGTTAAATAATGCTGTTCTAGCTGTCCCTATATGCAGGTTTCCGCTTGGGGACGGAGCTATTCTAACTCTAACTTCTGACATATTTTTAGCCTTCTTTCTTTTAATTTTCAGCAAAATAAGGATATCACAGGGGTAACCGATTTTCAAGTCTTGATTGGCATTGTTAAAATATTTTATAAGGATTTAGAATGTTTTTAGGATCAAAGATTTTTTTGATTTGGCGCATATAATCTAAAGCACCGCCTTCAACAACTTTAGAAATATATGCTTTCTTTTCCAAACCTATTCCATGTTCTCCTGATATAATACCGTCAAGTTTTACTGTCAAATGATAAATTTCAGATTTTGCAATTTTATAGTGTCTATATTCATCTTTATCATTATAATCAATAGGTATTTGAGGATGGACACTGCCATCTCCCACGTGTCCTACCATACAAACCGTAAGATTATGACGTTTGCAAATTTCTTGGATTCCTTTTACAAGTTTTGCAAGATTTTGTCTTGGAACAATAACATCATCGGTTGTTACGTTTGGTTTTAATTTTGTACAGGCTGCCATTGATGATCTTCTGGCTGTCCAAATGTGGTCTGCTTCTTGTTTATTTTTAGAAAATTGAATACTTGAGGCTTTATTTTCTCTTAGAATATTACAAATTGTTTTTCTCAGTTCTTCAATATATGTTTCATATCCGTCAATTTCAATAATTAATGCAGATTCTTTATCACAAAGTAAACCTGTCGGGTAGAATTTTTCGACTGTTTGAATAGCATTTTGATCCATAAAGTCGATTGTTGTAGGGCAAATTTGTTTTTCTATTATTTTATTAACAGATTTTATAGAGTCTTCTATTTTATCAAAATAGGCCATAATAACTTGAGAGGTTTGGGGTTTTGTTATCAATTTAAGGGTTGCCTCGACAACTATTCCCAAAGTCCCTTCAGAACCGATAAAAAGACTTCCAAGGTTGTATCCTGTTGCATTTTTAATAGTATTAGAACCGGTTCTAATAAGCTGTCCATCTGCCATTACAACAAGCATATCTATAACATAATCTTTTGTTGCTCCGTATTTAAAGCACCTTGCTCCTGCAGAATTTTGTGCAATACTGCCGCCTATAGTCGAAACTTTTAGATTTGACGGATCAGGCGGGTAGAATAATCCAATGTCTTCTACTGCTTTTTGTAAATCTCCTACAATAACTCCCGGCTGTACGCGTGCTGTCATATTTTCGGCATTGATTTCAAGAATTTTGTTCATTTTTGAAAAATTTAAAATAATGCCACCATGTGTTGCAACACAGGCACCCACTGTGTTTGTTCCTGCGCCTCTGCAAATTATCGGAGTCATATGCTTATTTGCTATTTTTACAACTTGTTGAACCTGTTCTATATTTTCGACAAAAACAACTGCATCAGGAATTTGAGATTTTATGTACGGGTCGTTGGAAGCATCTATCGAATATACATAACGCTCTTCAATTCCTGAGAGTATATTGCTTTTAGGTAATGTATTATTTAGTTCTTTTATTAAATTATTAGTCAACATATGATGCCAATTTTTCTATATTTGTGCTTAATTTAGCAATTTGTTTATCTATTTTATCTATTTTTCTGGTAACTTTTGAGTCATCTATATCTTCTACCGCAGAAAGAATTTTTTCAAGTGCCATTTCAAGTCTGTCAATTCTTTCCTGTTGTTCTTCAAATTTGTCTTCAAGTCCGCCGAGTTTGCTTATTTGTTTTTCAAAATAAGCAAGACGTTCTTGTTGTTCATCAAATTTTTCTTCAATAGAATTTAGGATATCTGTTTGTTCAGGAATTTCTTTTTTTAATCCTTCAAGAGCAGATTTGATATCAACAATTTCTTCGGAATTTGTCGAAATTTTATTCATACTGTCGCTTGCTGAGTCTATCCATTCTCCCATATATATCAATGCTTGACGCATTACTTTATCGGAAGCGTTTGATTTTTCAAGCAGTTTTGTCACATTATCAACTTTTGATGCAAGCTGATCGGTTATAATTTTCCCGAAATCTTCTAATCCAGTGTTTAATGCGTTATAAGATTCTCCTGAAGCTACAAGAAGTTGGTGTACTATAGCATTAAGACTCTTTATATCTGTATTAATTCTGTCAAATCGTGTTTTTAGCCCAAAAACTTCTTCTTTAGTAAGAGAATTTTGCAAATCAATAACAGAAGCTCCAATTTGGTTAATATTATCAAGTATGAAGGATAACCTGCTTGCTTGAGTTTCTTGTTCTGATGTTTGCAATTCATTTAATGCAAGACGAAGTTTTGCCAAATCAGATTCTATATCCTGCATTGAATATGTATAATCCGGGTCTTCATCCGCATTTGTTATTTGCTTTAATTGTTTTGTAACTGCAGTTAAATTCTGATTGATTTCATCTGTTTTTTCTTCAACAAAATCTTTGATATCTTCAGATTCTTCAACAAAAGACACTTGTTCAAATATGGTAACCACTGCAGCCATAATTGATTCTTTCATTTCTTTAATTGATTGTTGAAGTTTCTTAGTATTATCATTACTATTCAGATTATTAACTTCAATTGTGAGTTCTTTTAAACATTTTCTTACAGCATCTGTTTTATGATTTTTTTCAAAACTTTCAAGATAATCTGTTTGTGCAAGTATTAAATCTTTAACATCTTCAATATTGGATTTAGTTCCTGACAGTTCTTCTTTAGAGATTGTATCAATTTTATGATTTAATTCTTCCAGCATTGATGTGATTTTAGCATCAGATTCTGAAAGTTTTTTTACATTATCAACTTTTTCATCTACATTGAGTAATGTATATTTAATATCTTCAATATTGTTGCTGGTTTCTGAGGAAGCAACTGAGTCTATTTTACCCTCAATGGAATCAAGGATATCTCGGATATCGTTCATCTCTTCAGGAGTATCTGCTACATTATTTAACAGATTTTTTTCGAGTTTTATAATAGCTTTCTTGATGATTTCAAGGTCATTTGCTGACGATACTTCTTCCAGTTTTGATTCAATTGTTTGAAGGGTTTGTTTAATATCTTCAAAATCTTCTGAGTTATCTGGAGAAGATGCTACAATATCTATTTTATTTTCAATTGCATCCAAAGATTCTTTAATATCTTCAAGATCATCAATGTTATCAGAAGAAGCCAAAATATCGACTTTTTCATTAATAAGATTTAAAAGTTCTGCAGATTCTGTTCCTTGAATAGAATTTAGTCTGTCAATAGCTTCTCTTACGTCTTGCATCAAATCATAATCTTCGCTTGATGCAAGAATATCAATTTTTTCATTGATTAGGGCAAGCATTGTTTGTACTTGTTTACCTGCGTCGCCTCCTGTTTCAATATCTCCGCTGTTTAATTGATCCAGTGCCTGTTTGATTTCCATTATCCATTCACTGGTATCTGACAAAGTTAAGATGTTAATCTTATCATTGATTTCTTCCAGCATAGAATGTATTTCGCCGCCTGAGATATAATTTTTAATCTCTTCAAGCCAATCTTTATTGATTGTTCGAGATAAGAGTTCTATTTTATTGTTCAGGCTGAGCAGCAAATTATCATTTCCTAAAGAAGGAATTGATTTTAAAGAATTTGAGTCAGTTTTTGTTTTTTGTTCATTTTGAGGAAGAACTCGAGTGATGTCAGCATGAAGATTATTTATGTCTTGTTTTAATAAATCCAAAGCTTTTATTATGTCAAAATTGTTAACCCCTACAAGAATATCTTCATCTTCATCATAGTCTTCTTCCAGGTCATTATTTTCTATTTGGATATCATTGTCGTCTTTATCTAAGTCAAAAGCTTCTTGTTCATTTGAATCATCATCAGAGTTATAAGAATCTTCATCTCCTTCGATTATTTCAGGAGCTGCTTTCGTAACAGAAAGTGTTTCCATTTTTCCTTTGATGATTTCAAGAACTTCTTCTATCTGAGAATTATCTCCAGATAGGTCTTTTATTAGTTCAGAAAATTTATCAAAATCTTCTTTTATTTCTTCTATAACTTTTGTATTTTTACTTGCTTCAAAAACTTGTTCATACTGATTGTTAGCAAAATCAAGCAAATTATCTTGTACTGATTGGGCAGATTCTTTTTGGAGCTTAATTAGTTCTTTAATTCTTAATTTGAAGCATTTTTTTAAGTTATCAATAGCTGAAATTATTTCTTCATTATTGATTGCAACGGTCAGCATTGATTTTATTTCTTCATGCTGTTCAGACATTTGCTCTCCAAGAGAGGTCTTTATATCTTCAGCGGTATCGGTTATTAGTTTTTGCTGCCCATCTTTAAAAGACTTGATTTGTTCTACAAAAGTTTTAAATTCAGCCATATGCTCAGCATCTGGAGGAGTAATCTTTGAAAGATTTTCTTCCAGATATGCTTTCATACTGTCAACTTTTATAATTACAGAATCAATATCTCCAAGAATAAAATCTCTTAAATGATTTTCTGTTTCAGATAAATTCGCTGTAATTTTATTGTATGTTTCTTCTAGTTTATCATAAGTACTTTTCGAATATTTTGTACACTCTATTAAATCATCTTGAACAGAATCATGTAGATCTTCCAGTTGTACTTTAACTTCTTCTCCTTTTTTACTGGTATCGGAAGCTTCTGTCAATTGAGCGATCATTGCCCTTATCGGTTCTAAATCTATTATTAATTTATCTGTCTTTTCATTCAGGCTATTTATTACATCTGTATTAATCAGTTCAAGTTCTTGTTTAGAATCAAGCAGTTTACTGTCTGCAACGGTTAATTTCTCATACAAATCCATATTTTCAGTATTTGTATGTCGTAATTCTTGTATTACTTCAAGTAATGTTGATGTTTTTTCTTCAATTAGTTCTGCATTGTATGTAAATCCTTGTTGAAACTTTTCTTCCAGATTCATTGTTAAATCTGAAAGATTCTCACTTATTTCAAGCAGTTTGTCAGCAACAAAAGATGAAATATTACCTTCTGTAGACTCTTTTTCATAGTTTAATGAAGAGAAGGTTTCGCCTAATTGTTGAATTTGGGTTTTAATTTCTAAAATTTCAGAGATAGAGGAATCTACATTCTTATCGGAGTCGTTTGTATGTGTATCAAAGAAATTTTTATATTCATCAAGTTTTTCAATAATTTGATTTATTGAAGTCTGATTTAGATTCTGATATTGAACTAATTCTTGTTCTATTTTGTTTATTTTATTACTTACATTTTCGTTTATACCGGTATCAGATGTATCAAGAAGATCTTTAATCTGTTTTAGATATTCATTGGTTGTTTTTATTGTTTCATTATTGTTATGTTCTATTTCATCAAAGTTTGATTTTTTATTTTCAAGAATTTCTCTGATTTCTGCAATTGATTTTTTTACTTCTTCGGTATCAGCTTTAATATTGTTTTCCATAAAGTCTGAAATTGTTGTCAATTTTTTATCAAAGAGTTCTGTTTTTTCTTCAATGATATTTTCAAGTGGAGTTAAATCTAAATTATTAAGTCTATCTACAAGTGAATTTTGGCAACTTTTAATTTCATCAATGTTATCACTCATTTCAATAGTTTCACTATTGATTTTTTCAATAAAAGTTTTTAAATCTTCAGTAAAATTGTTAAATTCCTCTGCTGACACAATACCTGAAACAGAGTTTTCTAATTCTGAAAGTTGTTCAATAACCGCAGAATTATGCATGCCTGCGGTGTTCATAAATTCATTTTTTAATTCATCAATAATTTCGCAGATATTTGAAGCCGTTTCTCCGGCAGGAGTACTGTCTGTATTGTTTGCCATATCTTCAAGTTTATTTATTATTTTTTCGCTGGCATTTAAAAGAGTAATAATGTCTTTTTGTTCTGCTTTATTTTGAATTTCAGATAAAATGGTATCCGTATTTTCTTTTACATTAGATTTTTCCAACCAGTCTTGAATCGTTTGAGTTTTATTATATAAATTTTCAAATTCTTCATCGAAATTCAAATTGTCAATCATGTTTTCTATTTCATCATTTTGTGAAGATATAGAATCAATTGTTTCTTGAGATGGAACAGTTTCTAATTTATTAGAAATTTCATCCGTTTTACTCTTCAAATTTTCAAGTTCTAATTCGTAATTTTTTAATAATTTTTCAATATCTTCTTTTTGAGGAAATTTGGATAATATGTCATGTATATGATCTTTCAATTCTGAATTCAATTTATTTGTCTTAATTGACTCAATAGAATTATTAATTTTTTCTATAACTGCATCATTCAGGTCAGTAACGATATTTTTGATTGTTATTAATTCATTATTGAGTGTTGATATTTTATTATCAATATCAATTAAATTTTCAGATTCTGCTTTTGTTATATCGTTTGAAATATTATTTAGTCTTATTGCTATATTTTGTAAAGATTTTTCTAAAGCCTGTGTATCTGGAGTGTTGTTAATATTTTGAGTTATTTCCGCAAGGGCTTTTTTTACATCATATATTTGATTTACAAGACTTTCTGAAGAAGATAAATTCTTATAAGTTTGAATTGATTTATTATTGTTTAGATTTTCTGTTTTTATATTTTTAGAATTATTTTTTCCTGCTAAATTTTTGATTTTTGCAAATATTTCTTCAGATTTTAAAAATATTGAATCAATGATTCCCTGAGTGATTTTTAGCTTCTCATTTGTTTCAATATTTGATAATATTTTAGAAAGAGTGTCCCCTTCTGAATCAACAGAATTTACATATTCTAAAAAATCTTTCATTGCGTTTAGCATTACTTTAGCTTGTTCATCATTTGGTTGAATGGTTTTTGCTCTTCCTGGTTTTATAAATTTTTTGACAATTGTATCCAAAGAAGTAATAACTGTATCTAAAGTATTATCAAAACTATAATTTATCGCTTTTAAAGAATTTATTGTTTTTATGATTTGTTCAGCGTTGTTAGAATATTTATCTTTCAATTCATTTTCAAGGTTATCCAGTTCTGCGCTCTTTTTAGAATTTTCCTGACACAGTATCTCCATGCTGTTAACAAAGTTTGTATAGAGTTTTTTAAATTCTTTTCCATGCCCGGACTGATCTTCAAAAATTATTTGCAGAGTATTTTCAACCTGAGTATATTTAGCATGTGATAATGTATATTTTTCCTTAAGGCTGGAGGTCAATTCCAGCAAATAAGATTTGATTAAATTTATTGAAGTTTTGTCTTTTTTTTCTGTTTCAAGCTTTGTTTTTATTTCAGCTAATAAATTATCAAAATGATTTGTATTAGCGCTGTTTGTTTTAGTTATCTCCCTTAATAATTCAACGATTTTTTCTAAATCTTGAGCCATTCCTTTGTCCTTACAAAATATCCCTACTTATTAATATAATATTAGCAGGCTTAAAATTATTAGTAAATTTAATTTCATTTATTTATTACAAATGTTAAGATTAAAGTATTTAAAATTTATTATTGGTGCTAAAATAGAAATCAGGTAGATTTGAAAGAAGGGATAGTATGAGTCATATAGTAATTGACCAAACAAAATGCAAAGCTTGTTATTTATGTATAAAAGAGTGCCCTAAAAAATTAATTAAGGTTAGTGCGAATACTAACAATTTGGGTGCAAAAGTGGTAGAATTTTGTGATCCGGGGCATGAGTGTTTGGGTTGTGCTATGTGTGCAACAAGATGTCCGGATTTGGCGATAACAGAGGTATATAAAGGATAAATCAATGGTAGTAGAATGTCTAACAGGTACTAAGGTTTTAATGAAGGGTAATTATGCTATAGCAAATGCTGCAGTACTTGCAGGTTGTCAGTGCTATTTTGGTTATCCAATTACTCCACAGAGTGAAATCGGAGAATTTATGAGCGGAAAAATGCAGGAATTAGGGCGAGCTTATGTTTCTGCAGAGAGTGAATTGGCTGCTATTAATATGGTTATTGGAGCAACTTCTACTGGAGTTAAGGCAATGTCTTCTTCCTCATCTTGTGCGATTTCACTTATGCAGGAAGCATTATCTTATGCTACAGCAGATGAGTTGCCTGTGGTTTTAGTCAGTGTTATGCGTGGTGGCCCTGGTTTGGGCAATATATATCCATCTCAGGGTGATTATAATCAGGCTACAATTGGAGGAGGAAATGGAGATTATAAATTAATAGTCCTAGCTCCATCTAATGTTCAAGAATGTATTGATTTGACTTATAAAGCTTTTTATCTGGCTTTTAAATACAGAAATCCTACGATTCTGTTAGCAGATGGTTTGTTAGGGCAAATGATGGAGCCTGTAGAATTTTATGATTATCCTTATCCTGACATAGATACTTCTTCATGGGCTTTGACCGGGGCTAAGGGCAGAGATGGCAGAATTATAAGGTCTTATGCGCCACTTGCATCTGATCAATGTGTTTTTGTTGATAATTTATTTAAAAAATACAAATTGATTGAAGAAAATGAGGTTGAATACGAAGAATATATGACAGACGATGCGACATTTATTGTTGCGGCATTTGGCTCAATGTACCGTAATGTGAAGTCTGCCGTTAAAATATGCAGAGAAAAAGGTTTAAAAGTTGGGGCATTCAGACCTGTTACTTTGTATCCGTTCCCGAGCAAAAGATTATCAGAACTGGCTGATAGGGTTGATAAGTTCTTGGTAACAGAGATTAATATGGGACAAATGGTAAGGGATGTAAGACTTGCTGTTAACGGTAAAGTTCCGGTATTATTTAAGGGTAAGGCTGTCGGCTCTATGATAGATGTAGAGGATCTTGTAAAAGAAATTGAAATACAAATGGGTGGTGTATAATGGTTACGCAAGTTTTTAAAATTCCAGAAACATTTAAAAAAGATGTAAGATACTCATTCTGCCCGGGGTGTGACCATGGTGTTGCTGTAAGATTAGTTGCAGAGTGTTTGGATGAATTAGGTTTAAAAGACAATACAATTACAGCAACATCTATAGGTTGTTCTGTTGGAATATATGATTTTTTAAATATAGATTCAATTGAGGCTCCTCATGGCAGAGCTTTGGCTGTAGCTACCGGGGTAAAGAGGGCTCAGCCTGATAAATTTGTTTTTACATATCAAGGGGATGGCGATTTTGCATCAATAGGCTGGGCTGAGAGTATGCATTCTGCCTTTAGAGGTGAAAACTTGTCTGCTATTTGTATAAATAATACGACATATGGAATGACAGGCGGGCAATTAGGGCCTACAACTTTGTTAGGACAAGTTACAACAACTTCTCCAACAGGAAGAAATATTGAGTATTACGGCTATCCGGTAAAAATAGCAGAACATATTGCTTTGAGTGACGGTACAGCTTATAGTGCAAGAGTTGCATTGGATTCTGTTGCAAATATAAGAAAAGCAAAACAGGCAATAAAAAAAGCTTTTGAAGTTCAATTAAAAGGACTGGGTTTTGGTTTTGTAGAAATATTATCAAGCTGTCCTACAAATTGGCGAATGACTCCGGAGCAGGCTCATGATAGAGTAAGAAATGAGATGATGCCTGTATTTAAATTGGGTGTGTATAAAGATATTACAGTATAGGTGTAGGTAAGGACAAAATATGGAAAAAGATTTTATGATAGCCGGATTTGGCGGACAGGGCGTATTGTTGGCAGGTGAAGTTTTAGCAAATGCATTTATGCTTGATAATAAAAAAGTGACCTGGTATCCTAGTTATGGCGCTGAAATGCGTGGAGGTACCGTAAACTGTGGTATTGTGATGAGTGATGAGGAAGTAAGTTCAGTTCAGAAATCAAAATCTGATTTTATTATTGTTTTGAATCAAGCTTCTTTTGATAAATATACGTCTTGGGTGAGAAAAGGTGGATCTATTATTGTAAATTCTTCACTTGCAAAAATTGCGAAAACAAGAAATGATATAAATTATATTTTTGTTCCTATAACTCAGTTAGCTCAAGAAAAACTTGGAAATATTAAAATGTCTAATATTTTTGCATTAGGTGTTTTGGCAAAGGTAAGTAAGCTTATTTCGTTAAAAACGTTGGAAAAGGCTTTATATAACGTGATTCCTCCTCATAGAAGAAATTTAATTCCTAAAAATGTTGAAGCTTTAAAACTAGGCTATGAGTATGATTTATTGCCTGTTTAGTTTAAAATCACCTAAAAAGTTGATTTTAAATTTGACAAGACAGTTTATTCTTTTAATGTGATATATGAGAGGTTTAATAGACGTGAAACGAGATCTTATTTTTTCTATCAAAGAAAAAGAATTACAGCTGTCGAAATTAAAGGAACACATAGATAAAAGCGAAGTTTGTTCGGATTTATATAATAAAGTTCTTATTGAGAAAGCAATATTAACAAAACAGCTTGAAGATTTACAAAATAAGTCCATTATAAATCGAATCAAGCATTTACTTCCTCATAAGGAAAAATTAATTTGTGATTATTTTCGTACTAAATAGTTGCAATCATTGCTTTTTAGGTGTATTTGTTGTCGTGAATTCTGCCGGTTAAAGCTTTTAAAGTTTATACTTACTTGTTTTTTTTATGGTTTTGTTTTATAATTGGTTGTAACTCAATTTGTAAAACAAGCTATAAAGGTGGTGAAAATATAAATGGCAGAAGTTAAAGTTGGCGAAAACGAAAGTATTGAAAGTGCTTTAAGACGTTTCAAAAAGAAAATTCAAAAAGCCGGAATTCTTTCAGAAGTAAAAAAACGTGAAAGATATGAAAAGCCAAGTGTTAGAAGAAAGCACAAATCTGAAGCTGCTCGTAAAAGAAAAGTGTAGGATATTGTAAATATTGAAGAAGGTCTGTCGAATATTCGACAGACCTTCTTGTATTTATTTGTTTTGACTTAAGATACTGAAACCTACTATTGCTCGTGCACTAATATTAAACCATTTGAAATCAACATATCCTTCTAAATTACACTCACAATCATTACAGTTACAAACATCTTCTATTCTTGCAATTTTTACATCTTTTAGCGAAATTAGACAGTCGTGGCAGTTGTCGCATTTATCATAGTAATCATGAATAGTTCCTAATATTTGCATATGATTTGTTAGTATAAGAACTCTTCTTGAAGAATTCTCTTCCATAATTTTATTTATTACTTCACCAAGATTTTTTGACATAAATTAACCTCCTTTTATGTAAGGTTAATCATTTCGGATAATTTTCGTATTCTACAATTAACCTATTAAAAAGGTTTATTTTCAAAAATATTTTTGTTTTTTAATTTTTCTCTTGGAACGACAAGTCCACAGTATTTACAAGCAAATGTCATATTAGAACTGTCCAGAGGCAAAAAAAGATGTTCACATTCTTCTATATTATCTTGTGGTAAGTCTTCACTGTTATTGGTCAGTGGATCATACGAATGTTGAACAGTTTCTTTTTTTTTGAAAAGTTGTGCTATAATTTCAAAAATATACATTATAAAGAGAATCTTTCAGGGAGTAATTCTGTAATTTTATATGCTTTTAGACTATCACCAATTTTGACGATAATTTCAGTATTATCATCGCAAAATTCGCTGATTACTTGTCTGCAGGCTCCGCAAGGTACGCAGTTATCCTGATTCGGAGAGTAAATTGCTATTGCTTTTATTTTTCTTTCTCCATCAGCGATAGCTGAACCAATGGCATTCCTTTCTGCGCAGATGGTAAGTCCAAAACTTGCATTTTCAAAATTACATCCGCAGTAGACTTTGTCGTTTTCCGTTAATACACAAGCTCCGACATTGAATTTTGAATATGGTGTGTATGCTTTTTGAGATACTTCAATTGCTTTTTGCATCAATTCTTCGTATGTCATATAAATAACCTCTTTTGATTTTATTATACCTTGGATTAGTAAAAAGTTATCCCTTGATTGTATGAATGATTTTAAATTTTGTAAAATAATTTATTAAAATTTAAAGTTTTTATTTTTTTATCCGTAAATGATTATATAAAAATAACTAAGGATGTACTATGGATGTATCAAGAATAGGTGCAGTATCTCCAACTCAAGTAGATTGGAGAAAGCTTACATCAAAAGAAATTATAGATTTTGAACAGCAAGGAGTAGAGGTTCCTTCGCAGTATTTGCAGTGGGCACAAGAATTTCAGCGTACGCTTGCAGCTGGTGATAATGATGATACCACATATGAAATGGCTACATCTGAACCTGTATCTGCAACAACAACCTCTAAACCTGTTACATCTACTTCTGAATCTGCTGATACTCAAACTTCAGAAAATACAAGTGGTACAAATCAAGAGGAACTTTCTGCTTCCGCAAAAAGAAAGCAAATGGAAAAAGATGGTCAATCCCTTTATTCTATAGGTGTAGAATTTAGAAGTATTAGTAATGACAAAACAGTGGAATCTGAAAATGTTGAGGCATCAAGCTCTGCTGCATCGGAACAATCCTCAAATTCAATTGAAAGTTTAGATAGTTATATGTCTGAAATGATGGCTCAAATTGATGCCTTAAAGTCAGATATAAAATCAGAAGCTAATAAAAAAGATAATACCAATATAGCAAAAATTAATAAACTAAATCAGCAAGTTAAAAATTTGGGTACTAGCGGGCAGACTATTGCAGCTTCGTATTCCTTAGAATTGGATAATCTGATGTCTTTGGTTGAAGGCCAGTCTTCTATACCTGATAGCGGCATTGATTATGGTACAGAAACTATAAGTATTGGGGAAGAATTGAGGAGATATCCGCTTATTTACGGAGCTTTTGGACGTAGAGTTTCTCGTACAGGTGAAAATACTGTATCCGTTTCTGAACAAGCTCAATCTGTAGTTGCTCAGTCTTTAGATACTTTAAACAGCAATCATGATTCTATTATGGCTCATCAAAGTAATATTGAAGCTCAAACAGGTATTTCAGCGGCATCGGTTGCTCCGGAAAATTCAGAGAGTAATAGTAAAGATCAAAACGGTGATAATAAATCAGAAGCTGATAAACCTGTACAAACAGCTCAAAATGACGGAACTGAGGCTTCAGCCATTGCCAGTGCAAGTATAGACGAAATTTTAAAGGCAAAAATCCGAAAAGGTGAAGATATTAACTCTCAATCAGCGTAGTGATTTGATTGCCTGTTCAATATTGTCTGATTTATAAATGTAATTCCCGGCAACAAGTGAGTCTGCTCCATAGTTTTTGCAAATTTCCCCGGTAATATCATTTATTCCGCCATCAACTTGTATAATTAAATTTTTTGGGGCATTAGGTTTTATTATTTTTATTTTTTCAGCACAATCGTTCATAAACTTTTGTCCGCCAAATCCGGGTTCTACTGTCATTATCAGCAACAAATCTATTTCACTTAGATATTTGAAAATTTCGTCAGGATTTGTTTTGGGTTTTATTGACAAACCTGCTTTTATTCCATATGAGTGTATTTGTTTAATAATTTCTATAATTTGAGAATTATTAACTGCTTCATAATGAAACGTTAAAATATCCGCACCGGCAGCAGCAAACGGTTCTATATATTTATCAGGATTTTCAATCATCAAATGTACATCTAGTGGTAAAGGTGTAACTTTTCGTATAGATTTTACGACAGGAACTCCTATTGTTATATTTGGTACAAAGTGTCCATCCATAACATCTATGTGTATCCAGTCGGCTCCGGCATTTTCTACTGTTTTAATATCCTTTTCTAAATTTGCAAAGTCCGCGGATAATATTGAAGGTGATATTATTATTTTGTCTGTCATTCTATTATTCCTAAATTTTTGCAGGCTTCGTAGGCTCCTTTTTGTTCTGCTTCTTTTTTAGTGGATCCTTTTCCGGTCGCAAGAATTTCATTATTGTAAATAACTTCTATAACAAATTCTTTTTTATGCTCCGGCCCAATTTCATCTATTACTTTGTATTCAGGAGTTGTTTTGGTTCGTTCTTGTGTATATTCCTGCAATATTGCTTTAGCATTAAATTTTTCAAAATGTGTTGAAACCTCTAAAATATAAGGTTTGAAAGTTTTTTCAATATATTTTATGATATCTTCAAACTTTCCATCCAAATAATAAGCTCCAAGTATTGCCTCAAACGTACAGGCGCATATTGAATTCAGGTTTCTGCAGCCTTGTTTTTCTTCATGTTTTCCAATAATTATAAGATTTTGAAGGCCATTTTTCTTGGTAATATCAGCTAATACATTATCAGAAACAATAACTCCTCTGATTTTAGAAAGTTCTCCTTCTTTTGATTCAGGATAAGTTTTATAAAGTACATCCGATACTGCAAGTTTTAAAACAGCATCACCTAAAAATTCCAGCCTTTCATAACATTGTGTATAAGGAAGGTTTTGTTCTATTGTGTAAGAAGAATGTGTCAAAGCACATTTATATAAGTCTTCAGTGATAGTTTCAATTCCGAATATCTCAGCAATTGATTTCATTTACAATAAATCCTTTAACCAGTTTGTAAGGGTTGTAATCCATTCTGTGTGGAAAATAAAACATTTACAGAAATAGTACATGATAGGTATAGTTAGGACAAAACTGTCGGTTCTGTCTAAAAAACCGCCATGACCAGGCAGACTGGTACCGGAATCTTTAACTCCGGCATCTCTTTTTATTAAAGATTCACACAGATCCCCAATTTGAGCAAATACTGTACACAATATACCTGCAATTAATGCTAAGTACCATTGCAGTCCTATATATAAACCTATTATCATAGCTCCGATTATTGCAAAAAACATACCGCCTATTGACCCTTCAATAGTTTTATTAGGGCTTATAACAGGGGCTAATTTATTTTTTCCAAATTTTGTACCAATATAATAACAACCTACATCTGTTAGTAATATAGACATAAACATTAGTACAACAAATCCTAATCCGCTGTCATATTTTGCGCATGAAAGATCTCTTAAAAATATTAAATGCAGAGGAAACCAACCGCAGTATACCATGCCTAAAAGAGTTGTTGCAACGTTGGCAATGTATGGCTGTCTACCTCTAAACAGCACCCACATAAATGATGCCATTGCGCAAATAGTCAAGGTAATTCCTACTAAATCAAATCTTTTAAAATATACAACAGTTGCAAGTATTGCTTCAGTTATATATATAACTTTAAGGCTTGGATAAAAACCTTTATGATTAAGCATTCTTACATATTCTTTTGAGCCGACTACCAGCATAAATAAAAGCAAAAGTAATAAAGCGAAATCTCCTAATATAATGCAGGACATAACAACGGTTCCCATTATGAAACCTGTTAGCATTCTGGTTGCGTTTTTATTCAAGCCTAAGTCAATCATTATACAGTCATAACCTCTTTTTCTTTAACAGCTACTGCATTATCAATATTAGCAGTGTATTTGTCTGTTAACTTTTGGATTTTGTCTTGATTATCTTTTACCATATCTTCCGGAAGATTTTCATTCTTTTCAATTTTTTTTAGCTGATCGGTCATATCTCTTCTGATATTTCTTACTGCAACTTTTGCATCTTCTCCGAGTTTTTTTACATCTTTTGTAATTTCTCGTCTTCTATCTTCCGTTAGAGGCGGGAAAGTTAATCTTATGCAAATACCGTCGCTGTTTGGAGTGATTCCTATTTCAGCTTTAATTATCGCTTTTTCAATTTCTTTCATTATAGATTTATCGTAAGGGGTAATAACAAGAGTTGTTCCGTCTTGAACTGACACTTGTGACATTTGTCTTAAAGGTGTCGGAGCTCCGTAGTATTCAACAATAACTTTATCTAAAATTCCGGGATTTGCACGTCCTGAACGGATAGAACTGAATTCTTTTTGCAATTGAGCAATTGCTTTTTCCATTTTTTCTTCTCCGAACAAAAATAATTCTTCTAACGATTCTGTCATTTTTTACCTCTTTCGTATAATTAACTAATATATGTTCCTAATTTTTGACCATCAAGGATATTTTTTATACCGTTTTCTTTTTTGAAATCAAAGACAACTATAGGTATGTTATTTTGTTTGCAAAGTGCACAAGCTGATGTATCCATAACTTTTAATCCGTTTTTAATGATGTCATCATATGTAATTGTTTCAAGTTTTTTAGCATTCGGATTTGTATTAGGATCATCAGTATAAACCCCATCAACTCCATTTTTAGCCATAAGCATGGCATCTGCATTTATTTCGGAAGCTCTTAATGCTGCTGCGGTATCTGTTGTGAAAAAAGGATTTCCAGTTCCGGCGGCAAATATAACAACTCTTCCTTTTTCAAGATGTCTGATTGCCCTATGTCTTATATAAGGTTCTGCAACTTGATTGATTGTAATTGCGGATTGAACCCTGCATTGAACTCCAATTTGATTTAGAGCACATTGCAATGCTATTGCATTCATTACAGTAGCAAGCATTCCGACATAATCTCCGGAAGCTTGATCCATTCCAAGTTTTGCACTGTTTTTCATTCCTCGGAAGATATTTCCTCCGCCAACTACAACTGCAACCTGTGCACCTTCATCAACTGCTTTTTTTATTTCTCCTGCAATCATTTTTACAGGAGCCTGGTCTATTCCAAACTGTTGTTCTCCTAATAATGCCTCTCCGCTGACCTTTAGTAAAATTCTTTTATATTTCAACTTTCTTTATCTCCCTTTACTCTTGTTTTATCCTAGCTTAAAGACATTTCAAAGTAAAGTTCTTTGTAACGGTTTTTTGCTTATTCCAAACATTCTTGAATAGATATAGACTCGATTCCCTGAATATTACTGAAAGCTCTGTATAAGTCTTTTATCGGCTTTCTGCTTATTATATCCAATACACATGTTATTTTTGTGCTGTTTTCGTCTACTTTTAATTGTTTGGTGGAAAGTTCTGAGATATTTGGATATTTTTCAATAATATATTTTTGGATTTTTTGTGTATATTCGTTATTACAAATTATATTGATTTTTATGCGGCTGGTTATTTTGGTACTTGTAGGAAGAACTTTTCTTTCAAAAACTCTTACAGAAACAAGAGTTAATATAGATAAAACTGTACCAGCAAACGCTATATCAAACATTCCTGCTCCGCATGACATACCTATACTTGCAGCAATCCACAGTGTAGCAGCTGTCGTCAGTCCTAAAACTATAGGTCCATTTCTTAAAACTGTTCCTGCACCGATAAAACCTATACCTGTAACAATTTGAGCCGCAACCCTTGAAGTATCTCTTACTCCTGTTGCATTGTCTATTATTACATTATCTCCAGGTGCAAATGTCGGGAATCCGTAAATTGAGATGAGTGTGAATACACATGCTCCCAGACATACTAAAATATGAGTCCTTAATCCTGCATATTTGTTTGTTAATTCTCGTTCAAGACCTATGCAAAATCCAAAGATTACAGCTACAGCTATTCTAATAAAGTATTCTAAATTTACTATATGTGTTAGTTTATCAATTGCCGTTTCCATATTTTTCCTTTTAATTAATTCTGTTTTCTATTTTTGTTTCTATATTTTTTATTTTGTTTGTATATTTTTGATAATCTTTTGTATTTCCCAGTTGTTTTGAAACTTCAGCTTTAACTTTTAATGCTTCCTTGCTGTTTGGATTGATTTTTAAGAATTTATTAATAGAAATATTTGCTTCTTGCCATTTTTTTTGTCCCATTTTTAATTCAGCCTGATACAAATACACTCTCGGTTTTATAGGACTTTCTTTTGATAAAGTATTAAGTATTTGTTCAGCATTGTTAAAATCTTTCATTTTAATATAGACTTTTGCTTCTCTAAATTTATCACCTGATTTTTTAGCGTATTTTAAAGCATTATCATAATCTTTTTTATGTTCATATGCAAATGATGCAAAATAATAATTTCTTTCATTTGCAATATTCAAATCTTCAAGCTTTTGAAAATACTCAATAGCAGTATCATATTCTTCACTTAAGATAAGACTTGGAATAGCAGAATTTATTGTGAATTTTTTTTGCTTTTTAAAAATAGAGTATTTTACAGCTAATTTGTCCCATTTGGTATTTCTTACGTTTGTTTTACCCTGTTCGATTATTCCTATATAGGAATATATAAATGGATGAATAAACAAAAATACAAATATTCCAAGCAAAATCATGCATATTGAAAGTACATTCGCAGGTTTAAAAATATTCTTTTTCATATGGTAGTTCTCCAATAATAAATTTAGCGTACTTTACTTTTAGGATCTAAGACATCTCTTATAGTATCACCTATCAGGTTAAATGCCAAAACTGATACAAAAATTAAAAATCCAGGAGTTAGCAGCCATGGTCTGTATAGAATATTTGTGAATTCTTGGGCTTCTTTTAGCATATTTCCCCAGCTTGCATCCGGCTGCTGAATTCCAAGTCCTAGAAAACTTAGTCCGGATTCTGAAAGTATGTAAGAGGGAATAGATAATGTCATCGCAACAATAACAAAACTTGTAGTCTGAGGAAGAATATGTTTTATTATTATTCTTAATCTGGATGCTCCTATAGCTTGAGCTGCTTGAACATATTCTTGGTTTTTTATTGACAAAACCATTCCTCGAACAACTCTTGCAAATCCTGCCCAGCCGATAAGAGCAAGAATTATTACAATGAGCAAAAACCTTTGAGTACTGGTCATGCCTGATGGGAGTATCGAAGCGAGAATAATTAGAAGATAAAAACTTGGAATTGACATAATTGCTTCTGCAAACCTCATCATTATCATATCAATTTTTCCGCCAAAATATCCTGAAATTCCTCCATATAAAAGACCTATAGGAAATAATACAAACAATGATAAAAATCCTATAGTCATTGAAATTCTTCCTCCAAACAGAAGTCTGGAAAATACATCCCGACCGTTTATATCAGTGCCGAGAAGAAATATTCTGCCCTCTTTATCTGTTGTAAACAGATGTATTTTAGAAGGAATTAATCCTAAAAATTTATAGGACTGTCCTTTTACAAAGAATTTAATATAATGTTTTTTGCTTCTGTCTAATTTATATTTTATGGAAAGATTTTCCTCATCAAATTCTCTAATATAGTTGTAGGTATAGGGTTTTGATAGTTTTCCGTTTTCATCTATGGTAAATATTTTTGACGGTGGTACATAAGCCATTGTTCTGTCGGAAAAATCTTTTGTATAAGGTGCAATAAAATCTGCAAATAATAATGAGAGGTAAATAAAACCCAGAATAATTAGTGCAGCTCTTGCAAATTTATCTTTCCATAATTGTTGTAAAACTTCTTTTATCATGATTTCACCCTTATTCTCGGATCAGTGATGATAAGAAGAATATCCGCAATTAAATTACCGGTTACAAGCATAACAGCCCCCATCATCAAGGATGCCATTACTAAATTTATATCAGATTTTAAAACCGCTTCCAAAATAAGTCTGCCGAGTCCCGGATACTGAAAAACATATTCTGTTAATGCTGCTCCGCTTAATAATCCAGCAAATTCAAATCCTAAAAGGGTAATCATAGGATTAATTGCATTTCGTAAGGCATGTTTATAAATAACAATCCATTCCGGCAGACCTTTTGCTCTTGCAAATTTGACGTAATCACTATCTAATACATCAAGCATATTTGCTCTCATCTGTCGCTGCAGGCTAGCCAAAGATATTGTAAATAAAACGAATACAGGTAATATTAGATGGTATGCTATATCTATAAATTTTTGACCAAAGTTTAGATCTGCAAAGTTTGGGCTGGTTAAGCCTCCTATAGGAAACCAACCTGTTTTAACTGCGAATAAAAGTAACAGTACTGCAAAGAAAAATGAAGGTATAGCCATTCCAATACTTGTTAAAACCGTAAGTATTCTGTCAAATGCTGTTTTCCAGTGAACGGCAGCAATAATACCTAACGGAACTCCGACAATCCAGGTTAATAGAATTACTATTGAAGTTAAAAGAAGGGTATTAGGAATTCTTTCTTTCAGTTTTTGGCTTACTCTTTCTCCGGTAGAAGTTACTCCCAAATCTCCTCTTACAAAAGAATATGCCCATTTGCCGTATTGGATAATAATAGGTTTGTCCAGTCCAAGACGTTGCCTTTCTCTTTCTACCGTAACCGGAGAAATAGATGGATTTAATTTTAGTTCAGCCAAAGGGTCAACCGGTGACAATCTTATTATAAAAAAGCTTATTATCGATACTATAATAAGTAACGGTATTGTTTGAAGTATTCTTTTAATTATATATTTTAGAGTTTCCATAGTCTTAATCTCCGATATATATTTCTTCAATGTTATGAGTAATTCCGTTTAAGCTTGAAGGGTAAATGTTTTTAAATTTATCCCTTATTGCTACAATTATTACCGGTGAATATATGTAAATGAAAGGTTTTTCATTGTAGGCAATTTCTTGATATTTATCATAATATTTTTTTCTGTCTTCAAATTTCGTAGCCAGAGCTCCTTTTATAAACATCTCGTCTAATTCTTTTTCCCATGATAATATCCCTATTTTTCCTTCTTTAGGTGTTCTTTGATTAAACATATGCAGTCTACCATCAGAGAGCCAAACATTTTTACCTCCGTTCGGCTCGAGCGGTGATCCTGTTAATCCCATTATTACCATATCCCAGTCAAATGTACTTACAAGTTTATTAACAAGAGAATTAAATTCAATAGGTTTGAAGTTCACTTTCATTCCAAGATCCTCAAGATCTTGTTTTACCATAACGCCTATAGCTTCACGTTCACTGTTCCCTGCGTTTGTATATAGATTGAATTCTACACGATGTCCGGCTTTATCAAACAGTCTTCCTTTTTTATCTGTATAAAATCCTGATTTTTTCAAAAGCTCTTTTGATTTATTTATATCTTTGTCATATGGTTTTAACTTTTTATTCAGATAAATTGAGTTAAGGCTTTCAGCTGTAAATAACGGTGCACCTATTCCGTTTGCAATATTAAAAACCATACTTTTTCGATCTATTGCATAATCTACGGCTTTTCTGAAATTTAAGTCCTGAAACCATTTTTGTTTAATCGGATCCACATAATATTGACCTTTATCATTCTTTCTGTTGTTTAAGTTCATTGATAAATACATCGTGCCGGTATTTGGTCCAAGGTTATATAATTTAAAGTCAGAGTGGGGTTCTAACGATTTATATCTTGCAACTTTTGAGCCTTGAAGAGAAATTACATCAAGTTCCTTTGCCTCAAATTTTAGTACTTCATTATTTAAATCTCCGACTATTAAATAAATTACTTTATCAAGATAAGGTAATTTTTGTTCTTTTGTATTTATTTCATAGTAATTAGGATTTCTTTCAAACACAACTCTTTGGGCCGGAACGTATTCTTTCAACTTAAAAGCACCTGAGGTTACAAAATCTTTTGGCTGAGTATTTGTTGATAGGAAAGAGTCAAAATACTCAGGGCCTTTTTTGGTAGCAGGCATAAAAATATGTTTTGGTGCAATGGGTGTTGATAACATTCTGATAAACGGTGCAAACGGTTTAGGTGTAGAAAAGACTACTGTATAGTCATTTATTTTTTTTACCGTTGGCAGTTTATCATCAATTATTATAGAATCTCTAGTTGAAGTATCTCCCAAGCCAGCAAAAATTATATCATTCCATGTAAAAATAACATCATCGGCTGTTATAGGTTTTCCATCAGTCCATTTTATTCCATGTCTTAGTTTTATTGTATAATCCTTTCCGTTTTCAGATATTGAAAAGGACTTTGCAAGTTTTGGAATGGGTTGTCCTGTTATAGGATCGGATGATAACAATCCATCGTACATTATTCCTGCCATAAGAGAAGAAATATTATCTTTACAGTTGAATGGATTAAAAGTTTTAGGACCTTCTCCAATGGTAGAAGCTATTAACTCTCCTCCGAACTTCCCGATAGGAGCTTGTGATTGCAAATAGTCAATTCCGTTTAAAGTTACGTTTTTAGGTGCAGGGTAGTCTATATTTATTGAATTATTTTCTATTGTTTTTTTTGAAATTTCGGATTCCGGCACATCTTTAACCAGACACCCCTTACATAAAAGAGCTGCTAATAATATAACAAATAAAACCCTAAAACCTCTCCTTGTCATGCTTTTAGGATAACATAAAAAGTTATAAATGTATTCTCTTTGTGGTCAATATTACAAATAAAAAACATTACAAAATATGTTGAGTTTTTGATAATTTTATTGCATTGACTTTTTGTGCTGTAGTACAATTTTATAAAAGGCATGTCGGAGCATGCCGATTTTGGGACTTTTAATATTTTAAATTTAATCAGATTATGGAGGTTAATGTGTCAGATTCAAGCAGTGCATGTGTAGAAGAGTCGTTGAATTTATCGGAAAATGCGATAAAGGTTTTAGAAAAAAGATATTTAAAAAGAGATAAAGATGGGAATTGTGTTGAAAAACCTCAGGATATGTTTCGTAGAGTTGCAGATACAATCGCTTCAGGAGATTTACAGTTTGGAAAATCTCAAGATGATGTAAAAATTTTGTCAGACAGGTTTTATAAAGCTATAACAAACAGATATTTTATGCCAAATTCTCCTACATTGATGAATGCAGGAAGAGAGTTGGGGCAATTGGCAGCATGTTTTGTATTGCCTGTTGAAGACAGCTTGGAAGGTATTTTTGAAACAGTAAAAAATACTGCATTAATTCATAAGTCAGGCGGAGGAACAGGTTTTTCATTTTCTAGATTAAGACCTAAAAACAGTGTAGTAAGATCAACAATGGGTGTATCTTCAGGTCCTGTTTCATTTATGGAAGTATTTAATGCCGCTACTGAAGCTGTTAAACAAGGCGGAACAAGACGTGGCGCAAACATGGGGATTCTTCGTGTTGATCACCCTGATATTTTGGAATTTATTAATTGTAAATCTGATAATAATAAGTTAAATAATTTTAATATATCAGTAGCCATAACAGATAAGTTTATGGAAGCTTATTTGAACGGAACCGATTATGATTTAATCAATCCTCAAAACAATGAAGTTGTTGGCAAAATGAGTGCTAAAAAAGTATTTGATTTGATCGTTGATGGAGCCTGGAGAAATGGCGAGCCAGGAATTGTATTTATTGACAAGATGAATGCTGATAATCCTACTCCGTTGGTTGGAGCTATAGAATCAACTAATCCATGCGGAGAGGTTCCATTGTTGCCTTATGAAGCTTGTAACTTAGGTTCAATAAATCTTGGTTTGATGATGAAGCAAGGCGAAAAAGGCTGGGAAGTTGATTGGGATTTGTTGGAGGAAACAACAAGAACTGCTATGAGATTTTTGGATAATGTTATTGCTGTTAATAATTATCCGCTTCCGCAAATTTCTCATATGGTTCAAAATAACAGAAAAATCGGACTTGGTGTTATGGGCTGGGCTGATATGCTTATGAAAATGGGAATTTCATATAACTCAGAAGCAGGGACAAAACTTGCAGGTCAGGTTATGGAATTTATTGATTATATTTCGAAAACAGAGTCTATTGAGCTTGCTAAAGAAAGAGGAAGTTTTAATAATTTCAAAGGCAGTATCTATGATCAGGATCATTATCTTTATAACAAGTTTAAAGGCAAATCTGCCGGTAAAATTTCTGATGACATGTGGGCAAAGCTGGATGACGATATCAAAGAATTCGGTTTAAGAAATGCGACAACAACATGTATTGCTCCAACCGGTACAATATCAATGATAGCTGGAGCTTCTGGCGGTGTAGAACCGTTATTCGGTTTGGTTTTTTCTCGCTTGATTATGGACGGAACTGAAATGCTTGAAGTTAACCCGATATTCAAGGATTATATGGTCTCTCATGGTTTATACTCAGATGAGCTAATGTCCCAGATTGCAAAAGAAGGTACAATTGCACATGTGGCAGGAGTTTCTGATGAGGTTAAACAGATATTTGCAACAGCACATGATGTTTCTCCGTACTGGCATGTAAAAATGCAGGCAGCATTTCAGTTACATACAGATAATGCTGTTTCAAAAACAGTAAATTTTGTTGAATCAGCAACTAGAGAGGATATAAAGGAAGCTTATATTCTTGCTTATAAAAATAATTTAAAAGGTATAACAGTATATAGGAATAATTCTCGTCAATTCCAGCCGATGAATCTTGATGATAAAAAGAAAGAAGCAAAAGTTGAAATCGAAGAGGTTAAGACTGTAGAATCAAAGCCTGAAGTTTTAAATAAAAAAGAGAGTGCTGAAGAATACAATCCTACAGGTGAAATTAAAAAAATCACTTGTCCTGAATGTGGAAATACAATAGAAATGGCTGAGGGTTGTTTCATTTGTTTAAACTGCGGATATTCAGGGTGTTCATAGCTTAATTACAATGATTGTACTAAAAAAGTTCCTGCCACCAGCAGGAACTTTTTTTTAGTATTTTTATAAAATTTAAGGCGTGCTGCCTTTTATTCTGATTTGTCCGTTTTCGTCTTTAACAAATTGCATATTAGAATTAGCGCCCGGGGTGGAATTTTGGATATTGATTTTTGGTTTTAGAAATTCAGGTACTTCTGTAGTTTTTCCCTCCTGATAATCTAGTATAGCATCCTTTTTCTCTCTTTTTTCTTTATATTCTTCAGGGTTATTTATAAAATCCAGAGATTCTTCTTTTTCAAATTTTTGTTGCATTATTGGTCTAAAATTTGAATTTCCTCCGTTTGGAGTTTCAAGGTATCCGTATGGGTAAGCAAAGGCTGGAGATATACCTGCAAATATAGTTGAAATTGCTAATAAATTTAATAAGATCTTTTTCATATAAACTCCTTTTTTCTTCTACACTTTTTTCTATTTTAATTGATTTTTATACTTTTATCAATACTTTAGTACAATATTTTTTGTTTATTATTGTTATTTTAGCTAATGAAATGTCAATTTAGTCCTTTTATTATTATAATGTAAATCCTCAACTCTTCTGATTGCTCAGCTTGCCTTTCTTTATTTAAAGGAAGGCTTTTTTTTTCTTAACATTATGACAACTTGAGAAAATTAATGTATAATCACAATATATCACTATTTTTAGAAAGGTCAAAGATGAGAGAATTAGTTGTTGAAAATCAAAAAGTATTGATGATTCCGCAAAATTTTAAATTTGCTAATAAAGGTACGGTTACTGCTGTTAGAGCTGGAGATTTTACCTTGGAACTTGATTATGAGCCGGATGGAATTTTGGAAAATACATATTGTGAATTCTATACTCAAACCGCTCATGGCAAATTGTATTTTGATTCTTATGCCAAAAATATTGATGGTAAAACTCTTGTAATTGCAAGTCCGGCTAAACATAAGTTTTTACAAAGACGTCAATACACACGTATAAAATATATTTATAATCTAGAGTTATCTTTGGATAATAATAATTATAAAATTTCAACACTTGATATTTCTGCTGGTGGTATGAAATTTTTAACAAATGATAAACTTGATATAGACGCTTCCTATGATATAAAGCTTCCTTTATTTGGAGTTAATGAAACAGTAATGAATTGTAAATTTCAACCTATAAGATTAGAAAAAAAATCTGAGGGTGGTTATATTGTTTCCGGGCAATTTGTTTATAATTCAAATCATGACAGAATGATTGTAGTTCAGTATTGTGCTAAAAGAAATGTAGAAATTAAGAATAAATAGGATAAAAATGAGTTTAGTTAAGCTGTTGTATGAAAAACCTGAGAAAACTTTATTTACAACCCCTTCTCATGGACAAAAACTTGCAATATATGAACCGTTGAGAGAAATGTATAAAATTGATATCTCGGAAACTGAGTGTCAGGATCCTCAAGAAGCTTTGGAACGTGCTCAGTTAAGAGCTAGAGCTATTTATCATACTTATTCTACCACTTTTTTGACTAATGGTTCGACAAGCGGTATTATTGCTGCAGTTTTATCTTGTACTCAAGTTGGGGATAAAGTTTTAATAGCATCAAATTCTCATCCTTGTCATTTTAATGCTGTACGTTTGGCTGGTGCAAGAGCTTTAACTTATGATTTGGAGATAGATCCTGAATGGGGAGTGCCTTTAGAAACTAAACCAGATGTTATTGATTATTATTTGAGTCGTTATAATATCAGAACTGTTATTGTTACTTCTCCTTCATATGAGGGGATAATTTCTGATATTGAAGAGATTAAATCTATTTGTGAAAAACATAGTGCTTTTTTAATTATAGATGAAGCTCATGGTGCACTATATCCGTTTTCTGATAATTTGCCTTTATCGGCTGTTAATATTGCAGATTTTACGGTTCAATCATTGCATAAAACTGCAGGTGGTTTAAATCCTACTGCATTATTGCATTGTAATTGCGAGATTGATGTTAAACCTGCATTAAATATGTTTATGACTACATCTCCATCCTATCCTTTGTTAGCCTCTATTGAGGCTAATATAAATTATCTTGATTCAAGAGAAGGCAGAAAAGAAATTGATAATTTAATAATCAGACTGGATAAAATAAGATCAAAATGTAGAGGTTGCGAATTTTTCGGAGATGATCCCACAAAAGTTTTGATTAGAGTGCCGGGTATTTCAGGTTTTGAATTATCAGAAATGTTATATGAAGATTTCGGAATAGAAGATGAGCGAACTAATGAAAAATCTACAATGCTTCTTTGTGGATTAGGTACGGATAATAAAAAATTAGATAGATTACAGCATGTTTTATCAAAATTATAAAAATATAGGAGGAAATAAATATGCTACAACTCAATAATAACGCTAATTCTGGGGTGGGGGTAATCCTTTAAGGCCTTTAAATAGCGCCTGTTTCAGATCTTTGTCATTTTATCCTGCATTTACTCTTGCCGAAGTATTAATAACTCTTGGTATAATTGGTGTAATTGCGGCTTTGACGATTCCAGGTTTAATTTCAAAATGGAGAGAAAAGGCAACTGTTGCTCAAGTCAAAGAAACGTATTCTATTTTACAGCAGGGTTTTCGCCGAGCAATAGATGAATATGGAGATGTTTCCAGCTGGTGTGATATTTCTGAGGGTTATAAAAAATGTACGGATACAATATTTAATAATTTGAGTGCAACAACCAGAATCTCTCCTTGTGGGGTAAATAAATGTTTTTCCTCTGGTCAGTCATATAAGAATCGTTTTGGAAAAAGCAATATATAAGTAGCTGCTAATCATACCCAGTATGCAGTAGGCGTTCTAAATAATGGTACCTCTATTGCTATTAAATCCCAAAATGGTGATGGGTATTCGGATTGGTGGTGTAAACGCAGTGTGAATACCTTTAACGGTCATGATAGATATCAGGGTACTTGTGATGATATTTATATAGATTTAAATGGTCAATCGGGTCCAAATACTGATGGTAGAGATGTTTTTGTATTTCACATTTATTATGATGGAATTGCACCTAAGGGAATTAAACAAGATACAAATTGGACGCAGTCGTTTAAAAATCAATGTATGGGGCAGCGATGGAATAACGTTGGCGGATGTACAGGTTGGGTAGTTATCAATGGCAATATGGATTATCTGCATACGGATAATCTTGATTGGTAGTCTTGATATGTAAATAATTACAGATAATTTGAAAGAATGTTTTTTACATAATTTTGAGTTTCTTTATACGGCGGAACTCCGTCATACTTGTCTACTGCATTTGGACCTGCATTATATGCTGCAAGTGCTAATATGATATTCCCGTTATATTTATTCAGCATTGATTTTAAATACCTTACTCCACCGTCAACATTCTGAGTCGGATTATAAGGCTCATTTACACCAAGGGATTTTGCTGTTTCTGGCATAAGTTGCATTAAGCCCATAGCACCTGTTCTAGATGTCGCATTAGGATTGAATCCGGATTCCTGTTTTATTACGGCTTGAACAAGTTTTTCATCAATTCCATGTTTTTGTGCAACCTTATTTATCATTCCAAGAAGTTGAGATTTTGATGCGGTATTTTGTTGGGGATTGTAAACTCTTGTAGCATCATTAACCTCTTGTATTGCCCTGCGTAGGGTTGCATCTTGAAATGAGCTTGCATCAATATCATTGTCATAGATATTCCCACTGACGTTTAATGATTTTGGATTTAATAGCAGAGAGCCAAAATTTGATGCCGTTGAATTTGCTAAAACTTTTTCAAAGGATTGAACATTATTTGCATTTGGAGGATAAATTGTATCTAAGGAGTTTTGTATAGATTGTTGTTGCGTTCTTTTATTTATATTGTTTACATAACCGTTTAGCTGTGAGGCTCTTTTCATTGCTGCAGCCTTCCCGCCTGAATTTAGCAAACTTTGAATCATTTCAGAGAACATACTCTATACTACCTCCCATACATTATTCTACTCAATTTTTAAAAATAATGTATCCTCCATATGGTTTAAGGATATAGATTAAAATGTCAATATATTTGAGAAAATATTATGAATTTGGGGAATTTTATTCAATAAACATGCAATCTCCATAAGAGAAAAATCTGTATTTATTGTTTATAGCCTCTTGGTAAGCATTAAATATGAATTCTTTTCCTGCTAGAGCACTAACAAGCATCAGTAATGTTGATTTTGGCAGGTGAAAATTGGTTATAAGTTTATCGATAACTTTAAATTCATATGGAGGGTAAATAAAAAGTTCTGAATGATCGTGGCATGCCTTTATACAACCATATTTTTTGTATGCTGTTTCTAATGTTCTTACAGTTGTTGTACCTACAGCTACTACCTTTTTGCCTGAAGCTTTAGCTTTGTTGATTTTGTCTGCTGTTTCTTGTGTTATTTCAAACGTTTCGGAATGCATTTTATGATCCAAAATATTTTCACATTTTACAGGTCTAAATGTCCCAAGTCCTACATTTAATGTTATATAAGCTATTTCTACTCCTTTTTCTTTTAGTTTTTCAAGAATTTTTTGAGTGAAATGTAAACCTGCCGTCGGGGCTGCAACTGAGCCTTCATCTTTTGCATAAACAGTTTGGTATCTTTCCATATCAAAATTTTTTAAATCTTCGGATTGTATTTTTCTCTCTATATATGGCGGCAGCGGAATATTCCCAACTTTGTGTAATATTTCAAATAAATCTCCGCTGTAAATTAGTTCAATCAACCATTCTCCATCATCTTCCAGTCTTTCTATGGCTTTTGCCGTTAAATCATCGCTTATTTTTATCAATGTCTCAGGCTTTACTCGTTTTGAAGGTTTAATTAGAGCTTTCCATATGCATTTGTTATTTTCGGAATTTGTTACGTTTTCTAATAAAAATACTTCTATTTTTGCCCCTGTTTCTTTGTGTCCGTAGAGTCTGGCAGGAAGAACTTTTGTATTGTTTAAAACTAAAATACAGTTGTCATCCAGATAATCTACAATATCGAAAAAATGTTTATGTTCTATTGTATGATTCTTTGTATTTAGAACCATCATTTTTGAGTTTTCTCGTTTGTCAGATGGCATTTGAGCAATTAGTTCTTCCGGAAGTTTGTAATCAAATTCTGAAATATTCATATTATTCCTTTTCTATAAAAACAACTCCAATACAATAAATATTGGAGTTGTTTTTTGTAAGTTTAAATTTATTTTTCTTTTACTTTTTTTGCATTTTTAAGTTCATTATCTTCAACTGTTTCTTTTTTCTTTGCTTCTTCAGCATCAATTTGTTTATTTATAAGTACCGTTTGTAATATTTGAATAAGATTGCTTGTTATAAGGTATAATAAAACCCCTGCAGGAATTGGGATAACAACAAATGTTGCAATAATCATTAACGGCATGAATGTTCCCATTGATTTTTGAAGAGCCTGTTGCGTAGGATCTGTAGTATCAGTTTTATTTATAGCCATCATGACTTTTTGAGAAATAACCATTGTTATAGCAAATAAAACAATTAGCAAAATAACATCCCAATGCAAAGTCTTATTAACAGGAACTGTAGGAACTTTGGCTCGTAAATCTCCATTATCTCTTGTAAATGTAATAGTTTCACTTTCTCTTATGTTACTATTAGTAACGGTTAAGTCCGCTTTTTCTATTTTATCCTGCTGGCTGAATTTTAATTTTATATGATCAAGACTAACTGCTAAATCAACATCTTTACCCGGTTCCAGATCTCCTAATATGGTTATTGCTTGAGCAGGATCTGTAATTTTAACATTTTTCAAAGTTTCATCAGGTAAATATACAGTTGCGGTGTTGCCTAATATAAATTTATCACCTTTAGCAGCTCCAAGAACACCATTTTCTGAGATACCTGCAGTTGCTCGCATTGTTGTGGCTAAACTTTTTATAAATAAGAAATGCTGATCTCCAGCAACTTGAATAAATTGAGGGCTGATTAATGCAGAATATAACAAAATGAAGATTGGCATTTGAATTAATAAAGGAAGACATCCTCCCATAGGATTGAATTTATGTTCTTTATAAAATTCCATCATCTTTTGTTGCATCATTTGAGGATTGCTTTGGTATCTATCCTGAATGGCTTTCATTTTAGGCTGTAGTGCCTGCATCATTTTCATTGAACGCTGTTGCTGTACGTTAAGATGCCACATCGCAGCTCTTACAATAATGGTCAAAAGTATAATTGCCAATCCGTAGCTGCCTACAAAATTAGCTAATACGCTTAAAAATTTTATAGTTAAAGAAATAAAATCCACTTTCCCTAATCCTCATCTTATAGTGTAAAATCTCTCTCTGTAAAATATAATATAAACAATATATCAAGTCAAACCAAGCCATAATATTTATTGATTTTTATAAAGATATTTAAAATCTAAAATAAATAAAAGGATTATATGTACTTGATGCAATAGTTGCCGTTGATAATATAAATATAACCAGTAACCATATATTTATGCAAACTCTTCCAAATTTATTTTTTACGTCAAGCATTTTGTTGAATATTGGTATTGAACATAATAAAGCTGTAATAAATATAATTATTTCAAATGTATCAATATAATATCCGATATTATAGGTGATATCTTGAATTTTTAGGAGTCCGAACATATTTTTTATATATAACCAGGCATACGTCATAGACTCGGCCCTGAACATTACCCAGCCAATAACAAAAGCCAAAATACAATATATATGTTGAATAATCTGTACCCATTTTTGAGTATATTTTTGTTCAAATTCTTTAATATTTATTATCTTTTCTATAATTATAAAAAATCCGTGCCAAAGTCCCCAGACTACAAAGTTCCATGCCGCCCCATGCCAAATACCTGTCAATAGAAATACTATTCCTAAATTTCTTAGAGTTTTTAATTTTCCCATTCTGTTGCCTCCAAGAGGAATATAAACATATTCTTTGAACCAGGTAGATAAAGATATGTGCCATCTTCTCCAAAATTCTGTTATTGATTTTGAAATTGTACCCGAGCCAAGTATGATGGGTAAAGTATAGTATTCCTAAAGATAATAATAATGCTATAAAGTGTCTCTTCTTCATAAATGATTACCCATTTAATATAATCTATAGACTACAATCAATAGAACATGTTCAATATAAATTAAAATAAAAAAATATGCAAGATGAAGATGCTTCTATTCAAAATATAAAGAAAAAAGAACTTCTTGCCACGCTAGGTTGTATTGTTAACCAAAAGAGAGCGGCAATGAGGAAAGGGATAAATACGTTCTCCTATGAGTATGATATAGGTAATGGTTTATTGTCTCGTTTGGAAAAAGGATTAATAGATACAAAAATTACAACATTATGGAAATTGGCAAATGCATTTGGCTATAAGTGTTCAGACTTTGTAAAACTTATAGAGGATCAACTGCCTGAAGATTTTAATTTTTACAATTGAATCATATATTACATCTTGAAAATCAGTTGCAAAATAAAAAAATATACAAATTGCGTGCTTACGATGTAATCGAGGTATTCAGATTAAAAAGACTTTCAAGAATCTCTTGAAAGTCTTTTTTTAAATGGTCGGGATGACACGATTTGAACGTGCGACCCCCTCGTCCCAAGCGAGTTTTAGCTCATTGCATCTGATATTGTTTAACGTATTCAAACGTAATTATATTCATTGTTTTCAGAGTTTTAATTCGTTTAAATTTGTTTATACTTTTTTAGATATTTTAAATTCAATTACACAATAATTACATAATGGAAATAATAATATTGATAAACTTTTTATTTTGCTTGATTTTTTTAAAAATACTGATAAACTATAAAAATAGTGTCTTTTTGGAGAAAATTTTAAAATTTCTATAAATCAATTTATAAAAAACGTTAAGGAGTTATTATGGCTGAAGAGAAAAAATTAGACTCCCTTCTTGAACGCATATATCAAGATGGTGTTGAAAAATCCAACAAAAAAGCTGATGAAATAATCTCAAATGCTAAAAGCGAAGCTGACAGAATAATAAAAGAAGCAGAAGCTAAGTCCGAAGAAATTGTTAAAGAAGCCGAAAGAAAGTCAGAAGAGCTAAAGAAAAATACAATAACAGATGTGCGTATGGCAGGCGAGC
>CASGEL010000010.1 GCA_949300485.1 uncultured bacterium | reverse complement strand
ACTGATTTGCATTTATTCTCAATAATAATATATTCATCATTTATTTTAAGCAGCAGGTCAAAATTATACTTTTCTCTTAAAACTTCAACCTTACTTTTTTCGTCATAATTCGGATAAAAAACAGAAGTAAAAATATTCGGATATTTTCTTAACAACCAAGCCCAAAAGTTTGTATGAAATAATTCTCTTGATGTTAGAGAGAGGGAAAATATTACATTATTGCTTAGTTCTTCAATATTTTTTAAGATAGCATTTTTATTCATGTTCGACCTCTCTTATAATTATAATAAAGCACAACTACGACAAAATGGGTCATAGTTGTGCTTATTCTAAAATCTTATTGAATATTCTCTGAAACAATTTTGCTTATAGCATCTATATTTTTGTCTAGATTATTCATATCATTTTGTATTTGTTCAACAATTCTTTCATATAAAACATCTTTAAGACTTTCTTTGCCAAAATGTTTATCAAGTGTAAAATACCTGTATATAAAGTCGGGATTGTATCCACAAAAATCTGTGTATAAACGACCTCTTTCTGTATTATACGTATTACAGAACCAATATCCATTTGCAAGCAGCTCTCTTGCGATATTCTCTCTGTTTTTACGAGCCTCCTCACTTGAATCTCCTTGCTGCGTTATTAAACAGTATCGATATTGACTGCCCTCTATTTGCAGTCCCATTTTAAAGGCCGGATTTTCAAAATCTTTGAACAAATCAATCGTTCCTTTTTTGTTATGAAAACTATATCCGATATACCAATCATCTCTATTAACATTTTCTCTTATATAATCTGTTAATTCTGAAGTCCTGTATTTAACATAAATATCTTTTAATCCAATTTCATCAAGTGAATTTATTTCATAAAAATCGTATGTGTAAGTACTATCAGCAGGAAATGCATTTGAAATTGTTTTGATTACATTAATATAATCTTCTATTAAATTTTTATCATATTCATTTTTGTATGAAAAAGCCCCAGACATTTTTTCTGCAAGTTCGGTGTAACTCATATATCTCCAGCCTGTTGAGATATTGAGTTTTGGAGCAAAAGATAAAAGTATAAATTCTGCTTTTTGGTGTTGAAAACATTCCTGATATCTTGTTAATTGCTCATCTGTTGGAAAGGACTTCAATTTATTTTCAATAATAATATATTCTGTATTATCTCCATCTTGAATTTGGATCTGTAAATCTAAAATATTACTCTTTCCATAATTTACCTGTGTATCAATTTTTATATTAGTATTATCGCCATATAATTTCCCAGATATAATATGTACAAATTCTTTTGAATAATTTTGCCCTAACCAGGCAAGAAAGCAAGTATGAAAATTTTCTAGTGAACACATAGATAAATTATAAATTATTGATTGTTTAAGCAAATTTTGTAAAGTCTCTGTCATTCTAACTCCCTTCCTTTATGCTGACCTTGTTCCTGCAGGTTTGCCATCTTCACCATACAAGTGAATTGTTGAGCCTTTTTTGATACCGACTTGATTGCCGTACATTCTGATATCTTCGTTACCGCTTAGTGAAATTTGAACACCACTCGTTACAACATTTCCGTTGCGTTCAACCAATACCTGTAGATTTCTGCCATTTTGGATAAATACAGCATTTGAAGTGTAACCGATTAATGTACCTGAAAATGTAGTTCCTGAATTTCCGCATTTTACATATACATTACTTCCGCTTTGCTTAGCCTCTTTAATTGCCATAACACCGCCTTTCTATAGTTTTATGCTTTCAATATTTAATTTTTCTAACAAATGATTAGTTGCTTTTATATCAATATTTTGAACTATTTTTAATATAGCTACAATATTTTTATCCAAATTTGTAATGTCTTGATAAATCTTTTCTGCAATTTGTTCATAAGAAACATACTCTAAATTATCAACTCCAAAGAATTTGTCTATTAGAAAATACCTATAAATAAAACCAGGTTTATAACCACAAAAAGATTTATATATTTTTGATTTCTTTGGTGTTTGCGTATTTAGAAACCAATAACCTTTTTCCAGAAGCTCTTTAGCAAGTTCTTCTCTAAGTTGATTTCCTAATTCAACAGATTCATCATTAAAAGTATTTATAAAGTATCTATATTGGTTGCCCTCTATTTGAATTCCAATATCAAAATTCAATTTATGAGTAAATGTTTTTACTATATCAATAGTACCTTTTTTATTATGAAAACTATGGTCAACATAATAATCGCACCCGTTTATATACTTTTTGATGTAGTTTGCAAATTCAGATGTTCTCCATTTAATATAAATATCACTTAAACCTACTTGTGAGAGGTCTTCTTTTGAGTAAAAATCGTATTTTTCAGTTTTATCACAAGGAAAGTTTTTTGAAAGATATCTAATAACATTTATGTAGTCTTGTATAAGATATTTATGAAAATCATTTTTGTATTTAAAGTTTTTGTTAAAAATCTTACTCATGTTATCTGCGATTTCTGTATAACTTAAGTATTTCCAAGGTTTTGGAATATCAAATTTTGGAGCCAATGAAGTTAAAATAAAAGTGTTATTTTTAGTACCAGCTTCTTTTAGATAGTCTTCCAGTTGTGTATTCGAGGGAAAAGACTTTATTTTGTTTTCTATAATTATTCTTTTTTCTTGGTTGTTTTCATTAATCTTAATCTCAAAATCTAATTTAAAATTTGATAAAGGAACTTGGTCTGTATATTCTATGTCATTTTCATCTAAAATGACTTTATCCACAAATACTTTTAAGAATTCTTTTTTATATGTATTCCCCACCCATTTCCAGAAACAAGTATGAAAATTTTCCAATGAACACATCGATAAGTTATAAATAGGTGAACTAAAAAGATTATCCATAACACCACCTTTCATTTTTACCAACAGTTTATCATACGACTCCGTCAAAACTTGTCGTAACAAAATTTATCATTAGACCTTAAGTCTATAATAGGATGCAAGTATTATAGCACAATATAAATATGACAGAAAATTATTGCAAGCAATTTGCTCAAAATGTTAAGAAATATAGAGAGCTTAAAAATTACAGCAAAGGCAAAATGGCTGAATTAGTTGACTGTGACCTATCTTATATCGGGAAAATTGAACGTTCTGAAAAATATCCGAATTTAAAAATGATTTTTAAAATAGCCGAAGCTCTTGAGATTCCAGCAAAATGTTTGTTTGATTTTGACTAGAGTGATTCCAGAATTAATCTGATTAAACTTTCTGATATGTATATAATATTTTATATTTAATTATCTGCAAAAATTTAACTAAGGTTATTCTGTAAAATCAGTTGTTTAGTGCGAAAAAGTGTTTAAACTAATGCTAGCCGCAATAATACATAATTATATTTTGTATCATTCGTTAAAATGCCTCTGTTTATTATCTCGATTAAACTTCAATAATTTTGTAAACCCTTGTAAATATTAAGGTGTACATAGAATAATACATAATTTATAATATAAATATATTATGTATTATTGAATATAGCTGCATTTCAGCCATAGAAAGAGGTAAAAATGGAATTCGTACAGCCAATCAGAGATGTAAAACAGATTGAAACAATTAAAAAGCTATTGAAGTTGCGAAGTTTACGTGATTACTGCTTATTTCTACTCGGTATAAATTCAGGTCTTAGAATAAGTGATTTGCTGAAACTTAGAATTTCTGATATTTCAGACAAAGGAAAAATCAAAGACAGAATACGACTAAGAGAGAAAAAGACTAATAAGTTCAAAGATTTTCCGCTATCAAATAGTACAAAATCCGCACTGAAAGAATATTTAAAGACAAGAGAATATAACGAAAATGAGCCTTTATTCATATCACGTAAGAATAAAGGCTTTTTAATGAGGCAACAAGCTTATAAAATTATTAATGA
Source organism: uncultured bacterium (assembly GCA_949300485.1). Classification (GTDB taxonomy): domain Bacteria; phylum Cyanobacteriota; class Vampirovibrionia; order Gastranaerophilales; family Gastranaerophilaceae; genus Zag111. The sequence goes on along the minus strand of CASGEL010000010.1, from coordinate 92,915 downwards.
TGTTGCAAAATCAGTCGGAATAAAAGAAAAAATCGGAACTCATACACTAAGAAAGACTTTTGGCTATCATGCCTACAACAACGGCTATGATATAACGCTAATTCAAAAACTGTTCAATCATTCATCACCTAGTGTTACTCTCCGCTACATAGGAATTACGCAAGATGAAATGGATGATGTGTATTTGAGTTTAGATTTGTAGAACTATGTCCAAAATTGACACAGGACAATGTAATAATTGTAAAAAAGGAGAAATACAATGATAGACAAAGAAATTTTAGAAAATACATTTAAACAAATTACAGAAAGTAAAACAGAAAGGCTAATCACTGGTTTTAATGACCTAGACACAGTATTATCGGGTGTAGAAAAAGGAAATTTGATTGTCATAGGCGGAAGACCTTCCATGGGCAAAACAGCATTTATGACCTCTATTTTATACAATTTTTTAAAGCAGGATAAAAAATGTCTGGTATTTTCTTTAGAAATGGGTATAAGTCAGTATTTAAAAAGGTTAATAGCTCAGGTAGGAGAAATAGATTTATTCAGTTTAAACGATAGTGAATTTTTAGATGATAGAAAAAAAGAAGAAATAAAAACAGCACTGGATATTATATCAAGTTTTGACCTTTCAATATTTGATGATACATACAAACTTGATGAAATTTACCAAAAAATTGAAACAGAGAAACCTGAATATGTTTTCATTGATTATTTACAATTACTTGATACTCCTCGTAAAAAACAACGCAGTGAAGCTATTACAAATATAATGCTTGATTTAAAGCAGACTGCAAAAGAAAATAACTGCATAATTTTCATTAGTTCACAACTTTCAAGAGCATTAGAAAGCAGATGTGATAAACATCCAATGCTTTCTGATTTAAGAGAAAGCGGTGATATTGAAAATATCTCTGATGTAGTTATGTTTATTTACAGGGAAGAGTATTACAAATGCAGTTTTGATGAAGAAGACTATGCCTTAAATAAAGGTAAGGCTGAAATAATTGTTGCAAAAAACAAGATGGGAGCAGTATGTACAATAGAACTGTTATTTAGAAGTCCTATTGCAAAATTCTTGGAGCCGGTTCATTATGATGTATTCTAATAAAATATTTATAAGTCCGAGATTTTATTATACAGTTTTCAGAAGAAAAAATCGTATAATTTTAGCCCCTTGTGAAGAATTAAAAAAGGCTCAAAGATATTTTCTTAATGCTATCAAATGGAAATACAGATTAAAAATAGATACTTATAAAGCAGCACAAATTCATACAGCAAAAAAATGGATTTTAAAAATGGATATAAAAGATTTTTATAATTCCGTGCCTTATTCTGATATAGAAAGATTTATACGAAGAGTATGTACAAAGATTAAAAATGCTGATACAAATTATTATTTGAATTTGGTTACGGTTGATAAAAAACTGCCAACAGGAGCACCCACATCAGCTCATATTGCAAATGCTTGTTTTAGAAAAACAGAAGTTGAAATCCGAAGAATTTGCGATATTTACGGTGTAGATTTTTCAAGATTTGTGGATGATTTAACATTTTCATCCAATAACAAAAAACTCTTGCAAATCATCGAAAAAAGAGTAAAAAATGTTTTATTCTTTTACGGCTATAAAGTTAATTCTAAAAAAACAAAATACATAAGCGGAAATAAACAGCAAAAACTGTTAGGGCTTGTAGTTAATAACAAAGAAGTTTGTATTACTAATGAAGAAAAAAGAAAAATTAGAGCCGCTTTGCATAATTATGCAATAAGTATGTCATATTCTACCAAAAAAGATTTAAAACATCATATATGGACTGAAAAAGAAGTATCAAAACTTTCAGGAAAAATCGCTTATATTGAACATGTAGATTACAGATTTTATATAAGATTAAGAGCATATAATGAAAAACTTTTAGGAAAATATAAAATCTCTTTTCCGGCTTTTCTATAAATCAAGAAACCGGCTCTATAAAAATAAAGCCGGACTTGGATTTTTGTGTTCACGACCGCAGGGAGTGAACTGATTTTCTCTCTATTTATTATTCATGGCATAAAGCGAAACGCTTGCCTGTATTTTTATTATAATTCTTTACTATGTCATTTTTGGTCATATTCCAAAATAACTACCTATGACTCTTACACCGTCTAGCAGGTTATTTATTGTATTCACTGTATTATTTACTCCTGTATTAAATTTTTGTAGCTTAGTCTGTTGCTTTGAATTTTGGTAAGCATTAACAGCCTTGTATTCATCTTCAGGTGTACAATAGCCATAATTACCAGTATCAAACACACACATACGCACAATTTCTCCATTGTTCAACTTTTGCTCTTGAACAACCATTGGTTGAGCCTGTACTGTTTGTATTGATAAAAATAAAACTAAAATTATAAAAATCTGTTTCATATAATTAACCTTTTGAATTTAACATTGTTTTTGATTTTTGTATCGCTTCATTAACTTCTTGCTTAAAGATGTAATAAAATACCATTTCCCACGTTTTTATATCTTGCTGTTTTAGTGCTTCTCTGTTGAAAAATACAGGTATATACCAGTCATAATTGTCTATAGTTACGGCAGAAAAATCTTCTGACACTTTAAATCGTTTAAAGATTATTCTTTTTCTTATTCTGCCGTTTACAACATTTCCTATCAGCTTGTTTTCTGAATTTTCATTTTGTCTGTTTGCTTGCGGAATGGTAACATAGATTTTGACTGATTCTTCCCAAAAGTCGATTTTGACTTCTGTTCGAATCACCTTCTTTAAATGTTTTAACTTATGTTCTCCTTTTTCATTAAATATATTAGTAGCCAGTTCCACTATCTTGTTCCTTTTTGTCTGTAATCCTTGCCATCAAGTGTTATTAAGACAAAGTTTTCTGTAATTCTGCTTTGAATTGCTTTACCTTTTTCTTTATAATGAGCGGTCATATTTTTCATTGAGTTTTCAGTTGTAATAATTGTGGGCATTTGTGTTTCATAACGAATATTTATAATCTGATAAATTGTTGGCATACCCATTCAGAATTCTTTTCTTTACCAATGTCATCAATAATTAATAAATCTGTATCTGTATATGTTCTTATATATTTTGGAATACTCATCCGTTCTTTTAATTCAGATATCATTGACACAACATTAATAAATTTTGTTGGAACACCATGTTCTATTGCATAATGAGCAATTGCACATGCTAAATGGGTTTTACCTGTCCCGACTTTCCCTAAACCTTCAATAACAAGGTTGGTACCAAAAGCTAAATGAGCATAAATATTTTCAGCATAGTCCACAGCTGATTGCTTTGCTGATTTAGTAATTTCATCAAAAGTTTTAAAATTATTAAATTTTTTGTCAATAAAACGCTTATGGATATTTGATTTTTTCAGTAGTAATGCTGATTCTTGTTTCAGCTTTATTCTTTCACAAAATTTATCAACCTTTTCAAAATCTTTAGTTTTTTCCCAGAGTTCATCAGCTTCTGTTTTAGCTAAATAATTATCATAGATAGCTCTATAATTTCTTGATAATACAAATAAATCATCACAAGGTAGTTCTTTCATTATACCTTCCTTTCAAGTCTTTTTTACGATTAAATCTTTTTGCAAAAATCTTTGTTCCAGCTTGCGATAATTCCAATGTTTTTAGGCGATTGTACCCAATTCTTTTATCACAAACTTTTAAGATCTCTGCGATTCCTGCTTTATCTTCATAGTTAAACAATTTTTCTTTAGGTAAATTAAGATATGCTATTATTGACTGTATCGGGAATTCTAAATTGATATACTGGTTATCAAACTTACTTTGTCCGTATATGAAATTTTCATCTATAACTTGATTTGTATCTTCCGGAAATTGCCAGATTATTTCATCATCAAGTTTTACTTGAAAAAATCTTAAAGTTATTTCACTCCGGTTCGTTTTCTTTCTTAGAGGACTATAATTAAAAGATATATTTAAGTTCGGAGCCATAATATCTTTTAGCCTTTTCTTTAATTTGTACCAGTGATGTTTTTCCATATCATGTTCCTTGTATTTTTATTATGATATATACCTATGTCAGAATTAGTCATAGTTGAAATAGCTGTAACTGCATATTCTGTTTTTGATTGTTATTTTTTGTTTCAATAAGTTCATGTTTGTTGTTAGTATTGATTTTTTGAAGTTTATACTCAATCCCGCTCAGAAAATAAAACGGAGTATAAAGCACCTGTTGAAATTTCAGAGACAATGTATCGCCTTGTATTACTTTTGCAGGAATTCCAAGCAGTGTTAGTTGAATGTATGCCATCATAAAGCTCATTTCATCTATGTCAATCGCCTCAACATAAAGATATTTTTGATAATTAAAATTATGTTCTTTCATAGTTTCAGCAAAAGCTATAATCATTCCACCGCTTCCGCAGCAAGGTTCTGAAAGTGTTATCAGGTGATTATTCGCAATCTTTTGAGAAATTTCGAGTTCTGAGAAATTTATTTCTGCCATAAATTTACTTACTGTGTAAGGTGTCTCGTACTGACCAATAGAAGAATTGCCTAAATTCAACCGCATAAAAACTTCGCCTAAAAAGTCTTGATACTTTTCTTCCAGTGCCCTAACTAAAAGAGCAAGCAGTTTTGAAAATTCTTCTGCTTGCTCTTTTGTATATTGTTTTATTGTTTGTAGGTATTTTTGTTGTTCTAATTCATCACTTCTGTAAATCGTCTGTGCTAATGAACAGGTGCATAGTGTCAAAAAGTCTTTAAACACTATCGTTAAACTTCTTGAACGGTCTAAAGATTGCAGTTTTGCCATAAATTCTTTTAAATAATCTATCTTTTCCATAAAAATACCTCTGCTAATACGAGATTGACACTCGTTGAACTTTCTTGAATTTTATATATATTTATATTTAAAATACTGTTTCCGTTTAATCTCGTTTATTCTGGATTCAGCAATTCTGTTTTTATTATTCAAAAGTGTCTGAAATAGCCATTTTTATTATTATAATTGGAATAAAATGCCCTGTACATATTTGCATTGCCAGTGTTTTAAGGCTTATTAACAAATTTTTGACATAGGGGTTGAAATATTGCACCAATTTTGGTACAATATAAATATAAGAAAAGGATAATTAAAAATGATTGATAAAAAACATATAGGCTCCAGTTTTGACAGTTTTCTTGAAGAAGAAGATATGCTTCAAGAATCAGAAGCTGTTGCAATAAAAAGGGTTATAGCATACGCATTAGAACAAAAAATGCTTGAGGATAATATTTCGGTAAATCGCTTAGCAAAAGAACTTGAAACTTCAAGAACAGCTATTTGCCGCATTCTTGACCCTAATAATACTTCAATCACCTTGAATACAATAGAAAAAGTCGCTAAATACTTAGGTAAACGTATTATTTTATCTTTTGCATAAAATGCGATAGCCGGAGTGTAGTTGCCGGAAACGTTGAGTTTTCTGCAACGTAACTTAACGATAGCGACGTGGAAATCTATGATTTCCTCAGGAGCTCTTTATACCGTTTAATTGCAACATCTAAATCTTTTTGCGGTGTCTTTTGACTCTTCTTGATGAATGCGTGCAAGAGCACCATTGTATCATCTTCAACATAGAAGATAACTCTTGCAATTCCGTTTGATACATTACTGCGGACTTCTTCTAAGCCATTTGTACCATGCAAAACTCTTGTCAAAGGCATACCAATAGGATAGCCATATTGGACAGTTTTGATATCAAAGCCGATTGTACGCTTATCTTCTTTTGGTAAGTCTTTAAGCCATTCTCTCACAGGTTCATTACTAGAACTTGTCTTGTAAAAATATACTTTCAATGCCTCTGTTCGCTTTGCCATGCGTTTATTATAGCATAATTATGTTCATGGTAAAATTATTTAATAAGGAGTATCAATGGCAGATGAAAATGAAATGAAAAATAATAAAGAAGTCGTTCAAACACTAGAACCCTTTGCTGATGATAAATTAAATAGAAAGACTGTAGCTGAAAATTTTAAAAATGTTTTGTTAAACACAGATTTAAATGTTTTTAGCGTTTCTGCTCAATGGGGTGGTGGTAAAACATATTTTATTGAAAATTTGATTAAGTTGATGCAAGAAGATTCAATAAATATTTTATATAATGCTTGGGAGTCTGATTTTTACGATTCGCCTCTTATACCTTTGTTTGTAGAATTATTTGCAAAACTTGAAAAATATGCATATGATAAGAATTTTATAAAAATTTTAAAGTCTTGCAAAAAATTTTTGAAATTAATCTGTGAAAAAACTACATTTCAAATCGGCTTAAAATATAAAGCATTTAATTGTAGTGCCAATTTTGACCCGAATAAAAAATCTAAAAAATCGGAATATCTTGAAGTAAAAAATGAGATTCAAAAACTTAAAAACAATTTAGAACTTATTCCTCAACAACTGGGTAAAAAGATTATAATATTTGTTGATGAACTTGATCGCTGTAATCCTATATATGCAATAAAAACTCTTGAAATTGTAAAACATTTATTTGGAATTTCTAATATAATTTTTGTCTTATCTGTTGACAAAAAACAACTAGAAAATTCTGTAAAAAGAATTTTTGGAACAAATGATGGAGATGTCAATGGGTATTTAAGAAAATTTATAGATGTCGATTTTCAACTGCCTGATACCTCTAATGAACAGTTGATACATTACCATTTACATAATTCGTGGAATAAAATTGACAAATTTGTAAAAAGTGATAGATATTACAACTACAATTTACAACGCAGAATTGATAGCTTTGGTTTTGCAAGAAATATGGACGTAATGCAAGAACAAAATGTTTTAAGTCATTTAATATCTGAGATTACAAATATCCTTGAATTTTCCGCAAGAGATATTGAAAAGTATTTCATGCGATTTAATTTATTTTTAGATATACTTTCAGAAAAAGATGTATTATTAATAGAACCTTCACTACTCTTAAATGCTTTAGCAATGACTGATATAGATGAATTTAATAATTATGTGAATGTAAAACAGTTAAATAAGCATTCGGAGATAAATAAGGTTTTGCCTTTATGGAGAGGCATGTTTAAAGATTCTTATAGAGCTGAACTTTTTAGTATCACTGATAGCGGTAATCAACGAAAGGATTTAGCCATTAAAATTAATAGTTGTCTTCAAAAAATAAGAGTAATTAACATTGACGAACAAGAAAAATACTTACAAAATTATCCAACTAAGATAAAATTCATTAATAATTTTGATTATAATGAGTAATTTTCTAGATAAACAAAAAAAAATTATTATTTATTACGAAATTCTAACATTTTTATTACTAATCAAAATGTTTATACTGATTTACTTTTAGTATCTATTTTATTTAAAAGTAATAAAGTAATAAAAATTTTATATAATAGATCAATGATTTAACAAGTGTTTTCAGGGTTTTGAATTGTTCCCATTTTGTTCCCATAATTATGAAAATCATAATTGATTAAAGTGAAATATTGATTAAACGGAATAGCAGTTGAGATGTTGTCAATATTGATTTTTAGGCTATTTATGAAACAGTGTGCAATAAATTTTTACAAAGTTTTTTGTCCCCAAAAGCCCCTCATAACCCGAAGGTCGTTGGTTCAAATCCAGCTCCCGCAACCATTTATCAAAAGAGGGTTTCAAGGGTTTTGGAACTCTCTTTTTTAGTAAAAATTGTAGTTTTTTGTCCAGGTTGATTTGTACGGCTAGATAGATTATTTTGGTAAAGTTGGCTTTGTGTGGGCGTTTTCGGGTCGAAAAATTAAGTGTTCCAAAAAAATCAAACTGGAAAACTGGACTTTTTCTGGACTGTACGGATAGATTGAGATTTGTATATTATCAGTGAGATACGCACCAAATTTGAACTGTACGGATAATTTGATTATTTCAGAATAGTCCAGTTCCGAAAATTTTCACAAAAATATCATAAGGTTTGAGAATTTGAAACAAGGTCGGGAAAATTTTTCCGACCTTGGGTTGAGCAACTTCATTAGTATAAAATTTTAATTATTGCCTATAAAATCAAGCGTTTCTCCATCATCAGGGATTAACAGATTACCAATATTATTTTTAGTTTTAAATTCTTTTAAATCTTCTCTTGTAACAGAAAGATGGCTGACTGTATCTAAATGACTTGCAATTACTTTTGCGTCAGGCGCAGCATCCAAAACATTTTTTACATCTTCAATATTCATAATTATGCGTTCTCCGTTCAAAAGAGTTGCCGCACAGGCATTTACTACTATAACTTCAGGCTTGTATTTGCCTAAGACATCTTTTACTTCCTCACACCAAATTGTATCGCCTGCAATATACAATGATTTTTCATTATTTGATTTAAAAACAACACCCATTGCATCATAAGGCAAGCCAACAGAATCACATAACGGTTTTATTATCTCTCTTTTGCCATGTTGAGTTCCTGTTTTGTATAGGGTTATGGCATTATATTCTATTCCGGATTCTTGTATAATCTCAACATTTGTAAAACCCTTTGAGATAACGTAGTCTTTATCAACAGAAGATTGAACAAAAACTTTTATATTTTTATCCAGAGCTTTTTCTGCAAATTCATCCCAGTGGTCAGGGTGGATATGAGTGATAATAACAGCATCAACATCAACAATTTTTTCAATTCCAAAAGGCAGCTCCACTCTTGGCTGTCTGACATCGGAATTTATTGCAACATCAAACCCGGGCATATAATCTTTGGGCATAAGCCATGGGTCAATTAAAAATTTTGTATTATTATATTCAACTATAATTGTTGCACTTCTTACCTGTGTAATTTTCATTTAGATTTCCTCCTTTAATAAAGCAATTTTATACATTTATTATCATTTTGACAAGAATGCACTTTTTTGTATAATACTTACTAAAAAGTAAATTAGGGACTTTAATTATGACGAAGCATAAGAAAGATGAATATAAATGTCCTCTTGAGGCAACAATGGATATAATCGGAGGGAAATACAAAGGAGTTATAATCGGACACCTTATAAATAAAACATTGAGATATAATGAACTACAAAAATTGATTTCACACGCAACTCCCAAAATGCTTATACAACAGTTAAAAGAACTTGAAACAGATGGAATAATCAAACGAAAACTTTATCCCAAGTGGGGAATGAATTATTTAAAAGAAGAAAATATCCCCTGCGCCTACAAGGGTGAGATGGATTAATACACGATTTATCATAAAAAGACCACTTGACAAATATACCCATATAGGGTATTATGTACATGCAGTTAGATACCCCCTGTGGGTATAAAAGAAAAAGGAGGCTAATATGGCTAAATGTTCAAATCCACATTGCAAATGCGTTAACTGCAAATGCGGAGACAACTGTACTTGCACCGAAGACAAATGTAATTGCCCGCCTGAGTGCAATGAACTTCCTAAAAAATAGAATATTATTTGGGGATTAAGGAGCGGCGTTGCTGCTCCTTTTTGTGTATAATGAAAGAATGAAAAAAGAGTTTACAAACGATATGAACATAAAAAAATCAGAAAATCCGAGCCATAAACATGAGATACCTCGCCTAAACAGGGCAATAGGTCAGTTGGAAGGTATCAAGAAAATGATTGAAGAACAACGATATTGTCCGGATATTATTGTGCAGCTCAAGGCTGTACGTTCAGCAATAAAACATGTTGAAAGCAATATATTGAAAACACATCTTGAAGAATGTGTTGCTAAGTCTTTTTCTGATTCTGAAATTGCAAAAGAAAAAATTATGGAAATTAAAACTCTGCTTGATAAAATGCAGAGTTAACTTATATATTTTAATTTGTTTTTATGACAGTAACTTTATATTCTTAAAATTGCAAATTTGCTCATTTATTTAATATTTCAAATTTATGTTGCCTAAAATAATCAAACCATGTGGAACAAATAATCAAACCATGTGTCCTTTTACTTGTTGGACAAAAAGCCCAACATCATATTTTTATAGATATTCGAACAAGATTTTAGATACACGAGATTCACTGAATTTACCTATCGTTTCATTTATTAATTTATAAATCTAGCAAATTTATTTTTTATGTGTGTTCCAAAATATGTATAAGTTGTAATAGGTCATTTGTATGAATATAAGTTTTAAGATGTGGATTCTGTGCAGCAAACCATTCAAACAATATTAGAGCAAAATGGTTTAACTATGAAGCCGGAAGCTTCAACTGCATTAAAAGCTCAAATGCAATTTTATACAGGCATTACTGAGGCGGCTTCACTTTCCGGAAAAACAATAAATGTAGGAACTATTGTAAAGGATGTGCCAAATTCTCTGTATTATATGCTTAAGAGCCGCATGAACCCGCTTCCTACGGTTAAAGATGCTTTACATTATTCCTTAAATAATGTTCAAGATTCTACAAGGATTGCCTATCAGTTTTTAATTGATAATGTCCAGCCGGTGACAATTAGTTATGCTAAATATCCAACAAATGAACTTGTTCGCTCTCATATGTATGCCAGAGCATAATAATATTCTAATCTGGATAGAAATCTTTTTTACCTGCAATGTATGCGGCTATTGTTCTGTTTGAAACATTAAATTTTTGAAGAATATGTGTTATATGAGCTTTTACTGTGTGTATACTAATTCCAAGTGTTTGGGCTATATCTTTATTTGTCTTTCCTTCGCATAGCAGTTTTAGTACCTTGGCTTCTTGTTCTGTTAACATTATAAAATCTCCTTTATTGTTATATATAATATTTAAACAATAAAATTAAAAAAATAATTAAAAATAATTCCGAATTGAAAATTATTGAGAAAATTTTTTATATTGCTATTGACAGACATTGTATAATTAATATATGAGTCTACGTAAAGTTTTTTATTTTTTAGTTTTGATTGTTTTTTTATTTGCGGGAAGTTTAAATACTTTTGCGCTGGAGGATGATGATTTATTTAATCCTGTTGAAATAAGGGATGGAATGGAATTATCAATAGTAGACTGCGTAGCATTAGCTTTTAAAAACAGTCCGAGGATAAGAAGACAAAAGTATAATCTCGATATTGCAAAGAGTAATGTAGGAATTGCAAAATCACGTTATTTCCCGGTTATAAATGCAGGTGTCGGATTTTATAATGAAAATAATTCTGATAATATATATTACAATTCTCATTTCCGGGAGCTGCCGTCTGTTGGTGTAACTGTAAATAAGCTTATATGGGACTTTGGCAAAACAACCGCTTATATAAAAATGGAAGAATTTTATAAGATTGGAGCCGAGTATGAATTTATGGACAGTTTATGTTCTACTTTGTTCGATGTGAAACATAAATATTATGAATTGCTAAAGGCAAAGGCTTTATTGAAAGTTGCGGAAGATAATGTCAAAATAAATGAAAATTTTGTTGAATTGGCAAAAAATAAGAAAGATACTGATTTAACAACTGCTAATCTTAATTTAAGTGAGTCAAAAGTTAAATTTATAGAAGCAAAAAATAATTACAATAATGCACGTGTAGATCTGAATAATTCTATGTATCTTGATAATCAGCCTGATTTTACTATTAAAAGTACGCATACTTTTTCATATGAAAATGAATATTCATACGGAACATCTTCTAATAAACCTGAAGTATTTAAACCTGAAATGTTTTCTTTTCCAATAGATGAGGCTGTTGAAATAGCTTATGAAAACAGTCCTGATTTGAGTGTTCTTATTGCAACAAAGCAAGCTATGGAACAGTCTTTATTGTATGTAAAAAGAACCTATTTCCCGGAATTAACGGCTAATGCAGGGTATGATTTTGTAAATTCAAATCAAACTACAAATAATAGATTTCAGGTTGGAGTTAATTTATCATCGAATGTAAATTTGATGGAATTAAAACATAACATTAAGGGGGCAGATGCGCAGTTAAAATCTGCAGAGAATGAGATTGTTTTGTTTAAAAAAGATTTGTATTTCGAAGTAAAAAAGGCTTTTAATAATGTTAATAAGGCTGAAAATCAAATCCCCATATCAAGGATGGAAGTTGAACAATCTATTGAAAATTTGAAACTTGTTGAGGCTCAATATAAATCTGATAAATTAAATTATATCGCATTGCAAGCGGCAAGGCAGGACTATATAAGATCATTAGAGGAATATATAGACAGCCTTTATAATTATAATATGGCACTTATTCAGGTAGAGATGGCCCTGCATTATCATCTTGTTGATATTCATCATAAATCTGAACATGCTATGAAATATCATTCTCAAGAACTTATTGAGCATTTGAATAAAGTTTTAGGTTGTGATGAAAAAGAAGTTAAGAAGAATAATTCTTTAAAACATATTAAAAGTAATAAATTATGATGTTTAATTAGCAAAAAAATTTATTTACAGTTTTATAAATAATTATGAAAATAAATAATATAGTACATAATGTAAAAAAGAATTTTGGTATATACGGGTTGGTAACCCTTCCTATGTTTTTTTCTCCGTTTTGGGCAAAGGCTCAAAAGCTTGAAAAAGCACCTGTGACAGACATGTTTGAACAGGTGGCAAGTGTTTCTCCAAAAGGGACCTCAGAGAAATCAGTATTGCTTGGAGCTCCGTCGCCTAAAGTTATCATTGCAGGAATTAAGGACACTGCAAGGATTGTTGTGGATTTGTCAAAAAATATTTTGTATAAATATAACGATAAAGGTGATGCAGAGTGTGCTTATTTGATTGCAAGCGGTAAGGCTAAATATCCTACAGATCCAGGTCTAAGGGTTGTTACGCATGTTGAAACTTATCCGTATAATAATGCTCCGGCCAATACAAGGCGCAGACGAAAACCAAATGATTACGGCCCTAAAATTATATGTCTGGAAAAAGTAGATAGTATTACGGGTCAAAAATCTCAGACAGGTGAATTTATCCATGGAACGAATAATCCATCAAGCCTTGGCAAATATGCCTCTTTAGGTTGTATGAGAATGGATAATGAGGTTATAAAATCCTTAGCAATGGAAGTTAAACGAGGAGATATTGTTGTAATTAAAAAATAAGTGAATTTATTTCTTCTCAATGGAAATTTGCTTATTTTGTTTTATTTTATCGGCAAGATTTTCTGCATCTGACTTGTAAAGGGATTGAAATGTTCGCAGCGGAATTATGCTATTGTCATTTAATATAATTACAGGATAATAATAGGTTTCCGTTCTTGCTGGTTTATATCTTCCTCTGGTTATCTGTTAGATCATAACTGGATATTTCAATATGATTTATATCACTCTGATTAAATGATACAGCTTCTGCTCTGGCAAACCTGTTCGTTTTAGTTATTACTGTGCAGCCTGCATTTGGTACACAATTTATGGATTGTTCAGAACTGCCAAGTACTGTTCTTATTAAAACTATGAAAATCAATACCAACAATATGAATTTTGCTATTGGATTATCATTATCATTTGAATTGTAGCTTGATATTCTTCTTACTTTCCATTTTTATATAAATAATATTATTTTATTAATATTATTTATATTTATCATAATAGTTCACCATATTTAATATGGTTTACATTTCCTGATTGTTAAATACTTTATTTATATGATAAAAATATTTTTAATTAATAGAATTTTTGGGATTCCGTTTTTCTATAAATTTGTCTATTTTTTCAGCAAGGTAAGTTGAAAAAATCGGTAAAATACCATAATAAATAGCCGCAAAAATTATTGCAGGACGCAAAATATTTATCCCTTCTATGTATTTTGGCAATTTAGCATCACCTGCGTTGATTTGTTTAAATTTTTCTATAAATTTCCCGGTTTTATTTTTAATAAGATTGTCAATTCCGTATCCTCCGAGAATTGTTATTCCTGTTGCGATTATATTATTATAAATAAGTGCTTTTTTGCGGTTTTCTTTTATGTCTTTACTTTTTGAAGTCTGGTATGCAAATGAACTTGTTAATAAAATATCTGTTCCTGCAGTTATATGTTTTGCTATATCTTTATCTTTATTTTCATATTTTTTAGCAAGTTTTTGCACTTGTTCATTATCTATAATTTTACTTAGCCCTTTTGTTAATTTTTCAGAGATATTACCTGTAAAATTAAGGCTTTTTTGTTTGTCAGAATTAAGCGGGTGCTGATTTTGGATATTTTCATCAGATGACTTTTTTCTCCTAAAAAACAGTTTATCCATCAATATTGGAATAAGTGCAATAGTCAGCATTGATTTAGGTATTGCGGTAAATAATCCTGTGCTTAGTTTAATAACTTGAGTTATAAGTTTGTAGCTTCTGGATTTTGCTAGTGTTTCAGGGGTGTTTGATAGATTTTTTACGGTAGATTCTTTTAGAAATTTTGAGGGATTTTTGTCTATTTTTTTTACGGCAGTTTCTATTGGAAGAGCTATAGCTTCTACCATTCCAAATTTAATAAGTCCTGAACATATTGAGTTTGCAGCTGCGTACTGTTTATTTTCTTTTTCGGTATCAGGGGTAGAAAATATTGCTAAAGGTCTTACTGTTAAAGACATAACAAGAGAAGTCCCTGCAGTAAAAGAAGTTCCATGATCTGAAATTTTTTCCAAACCTTTTAGCAGGGTTTTATTTTTAAGAATCCTTGTAGTAATATTCGAGTTGATTTTTGAAATAGACATTTTATTTTACCTAATATAAGTAGACACCACACAAAACAAAAAGTAAAACATTTTTGATAAATTTTAAAATATTTCAATAAAGTATTTTTACGTTAGAATAAAACTAATGAATACATTGGAATTTATAAAAAAAGAATTTTCCGGCTGGGGAAAGTGGGAGAGAATACTTTTTCCAATAGGGATTTTGATAATAATTATTGTTTCTTTTGTTATGAAAGACAGCAAAGTTGCTCTTGTTTCTGCGGTTTGCGGTATCAGTTATTCAATATTGGCCGGTAAGGGCAAGATTTCTTGTTATTTGTTCGGGTTGAGCGGAACATTTTGTTATAGTTATATTTCTTTTAAAAATGCATTGTATGGAAATTTGGCATTGTATGTTTTGTATTATTTCCCTATGCAGGTTTTGGGTATTTTTAAGTGGAAAAAACATTTAAAAAAGGATGTTCAGGAGATTGTAAAAACAAAGTTATCAAATAAAGAAAGATTTGTTTATTTGATTTTTGCTGTTATTTTATCTTTAATAACGTATTTCGTTTTAAAATATCTCGGGGATTTGAGTCCCTTAATTGATTCAATAACTTCCGTATTTTCTGTTATAGGGCTTATCTTAACTGTTAAACGCTGTATTGAACAGTGGTATGTTTGGTTTGTTGTAAATGCCCTGTCAACTGTTATGTGGGTTGAAGCATATTTAAACGGCTCAAACTGTTTTGCCACAATTTTAATGTGGGCTGTATACTGTGTTTTATCTGTATATTTCTTATACACCTGGAATAAAGAAATAAAAAATTCAGATATTTTGAAATAATTATAACCCTAGATTTTTATCCTGAGAGTTCTGTAATAACGGAATTATATATTATTATAGGATTTATGTAAATTATTTAACGTGTGTTGTTTGTTCTTTTTCAGCAGGAGCAGATGGTGTTTCTGATTTTTTGGCAGACTTTGTTTGTGATTTTGCAACAAAATCCTTCATTGCAGGTTTCCGTTTGCCGATATGCAGAGATTGTTTAAATGTAGTCTGGGTTTTTCCGTCATCAGAGTGTTTAAAGAATTTCTTTTCCATTTTTTCTGCAAGAGG
The DNA here is from genome assembly GCA_949300485.1 of uncultured bacterium. Taxonomy (GTDB): domain Bacteria; phylum Cyanobacteriota; class Vampirovibrionia; order Gastranaerophilales; family Gastranaerophilaceae; genus Zag111. Next base: position 77,224 of record CASGEL010000010.1, on the reverse strand, counting down.
AGTTGCTATTAAAGGAACCAAAATTCTTTCTGTTATTACTCCTGAACCAACGAGAGCTAATATTGTAGCAAAACTTTTCTTTGCAATTCCGATATTTTTAAATTGTGCATCTTTAAATATTGCATTCCATAGTCTGTTTTGAATTTTAGGGCTGGCAATTGCAAAGCCTACAACAATTTGAGCAATAGAGGTTACAATTCCTGAGGCCATATCCATTGCAGCGACAAACGGTCTGCGTTTTTCCGGAATTTTTTTGTTCTCCATTGTTGTTTTGTAACGTACGGAATATGCAAATACGTCTTTCATAACAGAGCAGACAACGATTGTTTTTGCAGCAAAAGCATCATCATTTATGACTCTTTTTAAATGATTGTTAAAAATTTTTGACTGTGTAATAGATGAAATCATATTAACCATTTTTGTCATCATCCTTAACTAACATGTCTGCTACTTTTGGAAATATTCTGTTGGATAGTGCCAGAATAGGTACATAAAGTGCAATAGTTAAAACAGTGCCGACTCTGTCTTTGAATATGTCAAGACAGTCCTTGCTTAATTCTTCAAGGGCTTTAGTTTTATCGTTATTAACACTTTCTAAAATCTGTTTTGGAAATTCTCCTGATTTTTTTATATCTTCAACTAATTTGAATTTAATTTTTCCTTTTGCCGCAAGTTTATCGATACCTTTAAACAGTAAGCCTAATGCAGCAATTTGTGCGGCGATTGTTACGACAGCTTCAACCGGTTGTTTAATTGCAGCCCATTTTTTATTTTCTTTTGATTCTTTTGAAAACGGGTTGTATAAGATCATCAATGGTGCAATTGCGAATTTCCCGCCTGCATTTATATAATTGGCAATTTTTTCTCCACCTTGTGAAGAAAATTTTTCAAGAGAATTTGCCATTCTTTGGTTGAATTTTACCGGAGCTACTTTCATGACTTAATTATCTTCTACTTGTATATTTCCAATTTTAGTAAACTACAAGAATAAAAAAAATTGTTATTTTCTTTATAAATTGTTACAAATTTAGAGTTTATTAAAATTTAAATTTTGTTGAGAAATTAAATTGAGATCGTGTTGGAGTTGCATCTTCATAATAGATTTGTCCGGCTCCTAAATTAAAATCCATACGATCATCTTTGAACGGCTTTAGGGTAAAAATTACTTCATTTTTGTTACTTCTGTCTGAGATATTTCTTGAATATACACTTTGAAATGACATTTTGTCATTTATTTTGTATTCAGGAGAAAAAGAAAAGATCCCTTTAAATTGCTGGCCAAAAGATGTTAATTCACTGTTTTTATATGACGTGTTAAGGGTTAATCTGTTTATTTTGTATTTTGAGAACAGTGTTCTTGATTGATCGAATGTATCAGGGGTAAAACTGTTATCGTATTTTGCACCGAATGTCATGTTTTTAAAATTCTTTTCTTTGCCGTACGAGGTTGTTTTTTTAGAATAAATATCATTGTTTTGATAGTGATAAATATTTTGTCGAGGTAGGCTAATATCCTTATCTCTGTTTATTTTTAAAGTTTTATTTTTAATGCCTTTTTGTTGATTTTTTATATTTAGTTTGTTTGAATTAGTATTTTTAAAATCTAAAAGTACAGCATCCGGATTGTCATAAATATCATTTTCTTCATCAATCTCTTCAGTGTATTCCTCTATTTCTTCAGCAGCTTTAGTATTATTATTTTCGTTTTCGATTTCCAAGGATGTTTCTTGTGCTATTGAAAATAATGGTGTCAGTAGTATTAAAATTATTAATATTATTTTTTTCATACTAAAATTATACAACCATAATATTAAATATTCTAAAAATTGTCTTGAAATTTAAAATTTAAGTTATATAGTGGAAACAGAAGATAAATTTTGTTATTATGATAACAAAGTGTCGGGAAGTTAACAAATTATGGAAGAAGTTAAGAATACCCCTAAAGTAAATCCGTATGTAGTAGCAATATCTGTGTTGTTGCCTTCATTTTTGTCATTGGCGGCATCTTCTGCTACAAATGTTTGTCAGCCAAATATTGCAGGGTATTACGGAGCAACTCAATATGAAGCTAACACAGTAATTACATGTTATATAATTTCAGGTGGGATTATGCTTCCTGTTACCGGATATTTAGTTGAAATGATTGGTAAAAAATTATTGATGTATTACAGTATCTGGTTATTTTGTATCGGATGTTTACTTTGTATATTAGCGCCTGATTTACATTCTCTGATTGCAGCACGTATTGTTCAGGGGGTTGGCAGCGGTTGTATATTACCACTTTGTCAGGCAATATTATTAGAGGTTTTTCCAAGGGAACAGCGTGGAGTTGCAATGAGTCTGTTTGGAGTTGCCGCAATGTTTTCTCCGCTTGCAGGTCCGTTTCTTGGCGGTTATTTGACGGATTATTTTTCTTGGCAATGGGTATTTATTATAAATATTCCGTTATGTATGCTTTCATTTCTGCTGGTAAAACTTTTTGTCCCCAGTGATAAACCGGAGAAAAAAGTTAAAAAGAGAAAATTTGATATTATCGGTTACGTTTCTATTATTATTGCAATGGCTTGTATGCAGATTGTGTTAGATAAAGGTCAGCAGTATAATTGGTTCGATACACCTTGGATTTGCTATTTAACAGGAATTTGTATTTTCTCATTTGTATTTTTTTATGTATGGGAATTGGAATATAAAAATCCGGTTATAGATATAAGGGTATTTAAGGATAGAAACTTCCTTTTCGGTACAATATGCAGTTCATTTATAAATGTTATGATTTATTCTACATTATTGCTCGTTCCGATGTTTGTTCAAAGTTTATTGGGTTACAGTCCTTCTATGTCAGGATTGACAATGTTTCCAAGAGCAATTATTTGTTTTATAGGACTGTTAGTTGTTGGTGAAATTTCAAAATATGTAAGGGCTCGTACTTTGGCAATTGTCGGCTTAACGATAATGGGCATAGCAATACTTATGTTAACAAGGATGAATTTAACTTCATCAATGGATAGTATTGTTTTTCCAAACTTGCTTTTATGTATTGGTGTTCCGACAGCATTTGTACCTATTACTGCAATGTCGTTCACTACACTTCCTGCTGCAAAAAATGCGGATGCAGCAGCTTTGCATGCCCTGTTTAAGAACGTTGTAACTGCTGTTGCGACGGCAGCTTCTTCTACTTTTATAGCAAGAGTTTCTCAGGTGCATCAAAATTATCTTGTTGAAAATTTATCTTATCAAAGCAGTATGTATCAATATAAATTGATGAAGCTTACGAGTAAATTTCTTATACATTATCCGGAAGTAGTTGCTGCTAAAAAAGCTAACGGAATGTTATATAAAGAACTCTTGCAACAGGCTCGTTTAGCTTCTTTTTATGATGTTTTTGCTGTACTTGCAATGATGTGTATAATTATTATTCCCGTTTTATTTCTTCTGAAAATTAAAAAAATTAAAAAAGCAAAATAAAAATGTAATGTTAAAATATTTTAATCAGTTATTTAAAATAGAGCAAAAAGTTGTGTCCAAATTTATTAATATTAATATGTGTTAAAAATAGAAGGTTTAAAAATTTATGAAAATTCAGTCTGTAAGTAATTACATTACAGCTCCGCAATTTACGGCAAATACGGAGTCTGGGAAACCTGATAAAAAGGTTATACCTGAAAACATCGAAGAAAAAAACAAAGGATATTCTGGTAAACAACTTTCAGGTGCTGTTGTTGCCGCTGCATTATCAGCCGCAGTTCTTGGTGGAGCAGTGATGCATGGAAAAGGACAAAAGGTTATTCGCCAACTTACATCTGAAAATAGTGAATTACAAAGAAGTACAAGTATACTTCAAGAGTCAATTGATGATGGAGTTAGACAAATTGAAAAACTTTCGACAGCAAATAAATCCTTGGTAAATGATAATAATAGTTTGAAGAAAATAAATAAAGAATTGCAGGATGAAATTCAGAAAGCAAAAGATAAACTTCAAGATTTATTTGAGGGTGATATTGCTCCTAAAAATGTAAGAGATGCTATTTATAACAAATATAAAACTGAAATCAATAAAGGAAAACTCTCTTATGATGTAGAAACACCTCCGATTTCAGGAAGAACCATGCCAACAGTATATGAAGATGCAATTGAGCTTCCGACAGTTTCCGGTACAACGAACAGAATTGGTATGCGAGATCTTGATATCCCGGAAGTTTCTGCTGATGGACGTTTTGAATATAAATTGCCAACATCAGCTGAAATGCAAATTACTCATATGCAAAGTAAAGACTTTAAGCCGGTAAAAAATCAATTAACTAATATTACTGAAAGTTATGCAGATTCTGTTCAGTGGAACAATGATAAAATTGCACGTGATGTAATGCAAAATTTCTACGATGGACATGGTCAAACTCTAGATGGCATACAAATGACATTTGAACCTGTAGCAAACGGTAAATATAAAGTAAGAATAAAAGGCGATAGTACATATACAGTTGATAAAGCTGTTTATATTGGAGAATCTACAAAACGTGATAATGCCAAAGCTGCAGGTAACTATGGTGAAGGTTTGAAAATGTCAGTTCTGAAACTATTGAAAGACTGCGGTGCTGATGAAGTCAAAATAGGTTCCGATAACTGGAAATTGACATATAACTTACAGAAAGGTGACTTGTCAGATAAACGTGTACTTGCTTATTCTCTAGATAAAGTTGATAAATTCAACGGCAACTATATTGAATTTGAAACATCAGATAAAAATTTATTAGAAACATTCAGAAAAACAATCAATCGCTTCTATCATTCTAATAATACACATTTTAGGTGCCCTGATTTTGAAAATGACTTAATTGGAGTTAAACTCCTAAAATCAGGCGATAAAGGTGGTTTATATATTGCAGGACAACGTTTTGAATATGATAACGATTTTGATGGACTGAATGATATTGTTGTATTCATAAAAGAAAAACCTCCGGTTGATATTCTTGATCCTTCAAGAGATCGTACTTCACTAAATAGCAATCAGCTTGAAAAGATTGCAGAATGGCTTGCCAGAGAATCTCGTATGCCACAAGAAGATAAAGCTAAACTACTAAAAGCCCTTGAACCATACTGGGATAAAAAAAGTTTTTCTGATGATAGTCCTGTTGATGCCTTTTTGACAAGATTTCTTCTTTATGCAGGCGGAGATTTCAAAGGTGATTTACATATAAAATTCCCGTCAAATTATGTTGCATATTCTCAATCCAGCAATGATGTAGTCAGAGAATTAAGAAAGAATGGCTACAGAGTATGTAAAGACTATTTTTCAAAACTAGGGATGCAGACAATTCACGATTTGATGGGTGATGCTAGAACTCACGAAATTGTTATACCTGATGCAAATCAAACCAAGAAAATCTTGATTCTCAAAGAAGCTTTAAATAATTTGTCGAATTCCTTGAAAGGAAAACATTTTGATCCGGAAGAACTGGATGCTAAAATTTATCTGTTCAGTAATAAAGGTAATAAAGATAAAAAATTATATTCAGATACTATGGCAGAAGCTATTATAGATAGAGGAACTTCAAAAGGCTTCTGGATAGATAGAGATTTTTTGGACAGTAATAATTTAAGTGAAGTATTGGAAACAGCATTGCACGAATTGTCACATAAAGCAGGCGGTGATGAAACAGCTGAATTTTCATACAAGCTTACGGATGTAAATCGTGATGTCATAACTCAAATATTAACTGATGTACAAACAAGAAATAAGCTGCAGGCTTTAAATAAATTATGGGATGAAATCAGTAGTAATAATATAGTTTCTTCTGCGGCGTAGAATTTATTTATTAGAATTAAAGTTGATTTTGATATATGTCATAAAAAATCGGGATGACAGGATTTGAACCTGCGACCCCCTCGTCCCGAACGAGGTGCGCTACCAAGCTGCGCTACATCCCGGGGGTAAATCATGTTACCAATAAGTAACAATCTTTACCATAATTCTATTTATATTGTATCGCAAATATTTTATTTAGAACATTCACATAGTAATTTTTTTATTTCTGTGCGTTTCAGTTTTCTGGTTGTAGTCCTTGGAAGGTTTTCCTGTCTAACAATTATATTTATTGGTCTTTTGTAAGGCGCTAATCTGTTTGACAAATATTTTACTTCATTTTTTATTGCAGCTTCTAATTCTTTTCTGTTATTTTTGAATTGTTTGCAGTATTCTTCTGATGGGACTATAATTGCGGCAATCTCTTCACTTCCGTCTTTTTCACCTCCGTTTTTCTTTAGACCTGTTACGCAAACTTCGGCAAAATTAAGGCTTTGTTCTAAAACGGATTCTATTTCTTCAGGAAATACCTTCTTCCCGCCGGATAGGACTATCATATTTTTAATTCGGCCTGTTATATATATAAGTTTTGTTTTAGGGTCAATATGAGCAATATCTCCGGTATGGAGCCATCCGTCATTATCAATAACTTCTAATGTTAAATCATCACGTTTATAATATCCCTTCATAACTGATGGCCCTCTAAGAAGTAGTTCTCCTGTTTGCTGGTCCGTTTTGGCTTCAAAGGATTTTAATGCTGGGCCTACAGATTTTATATCTTGTACTTTACCTCTGTTAACAGCTACAACTGGGCTGGTTTCTGACAGACCGTAGCCTTGATATATTTTTATTCCAATGCGATCAAAAAATTCTCCTACATTATGATCAAGTGGGGCACCTCCTGATATGCAGCCATAAAATTCCCCACCAAATTTGTTGTGGATTTGTTTAAATAAAATTTTGCGATATTTTATCGGTATAAATTTTGCCAGTTCAAAATTTAGTTTGAATATAAATTGTATAATTGCAGATTTTTTGTTAACTTCACTCTCAATTGATGTTTTTAGAAGTTTCAAAAAAGCTGGAACTGTTATCATAAATTGAATTTTTTTCTCGGTCATTACATCCAAAATATCTTTTGGTTTAAGACTTTGGGTATAATAAATAGAAAATCCATGATTTAAGAATGTAAAAAATCCTACAGTTAATTCAAATAGGTGATTCATCGGCAAGATGGACAGCATTCTCATATCTCCTGGCGGTAATATTTCTTTTAGTGCAATTTGGAGATCGTACATCTGGGCTAGCATATTTTTGAATGTGATTTCAACACCTTTTGGGTTTCCAGTTGTACCTGAGGTGTAAATCAAAAACGCTGTAGCATTCAGTGGCCTTCTTCTCCATTTTGCTTCGTAATTTTCCGGAATTGAATAAATGCTCGGAATATCTGTATTTTCGTCTGAAGAAGTTTCCATGAGTATAATGTGCTTAATTGAAGGTATTCGAGTTTTTAATTCTGTTGCTTTATTTATATTGGCACTTGATGTTAGTAAAACTTCAGGTTCACAGTTTGATAATATTGATTCTAATTCATAAATTGTCAATTTATTATCTAATGGAACTGTTGTTAATCCGGCTAAAACAGATCCAAATACGCATGCTCCATATTCAGGTTTAGATTCTGATAAAATTGCAAGTTTTCCGCCCCTTGGAATTTGTAAATCATTAATCAAATAACACGCAAGTCGTCTTGATAAAAGTCCTAAGCCTTTATATGTAAATTCGTTCCATCCCCATTTGCTTTTCATTCCTAATGAAATTTTTTCATTGTTCAATACAGTAATCTTTTCCAGCAAAGAAAACACATTTTCATACTTCATAAAATATTAACTCCTAAATATAACAGTATTTTACTAGAAATTTTTACTTATGTAAATATATTTTTCGTAATAAAACTATAACAAAATTTTTTATTTTTTGATTTTATATTAGAATTATAAAATAAAGCATGTTGTGGTCGGCATATTTACCAAGTAATTTCAATAAAGGATTCATTAGGGATGTTTGTGGACAGTATAAAAGCCTATAAAAATATACTATCTTTTCGCAGAAGGTTAACCCCTGAAGAGGAAAAGGATTACAAACAGAACGCTATTGAACCTGCCATGAAATATCTTGGTACTCAGGAAGTTGCAATGATAATACATGGAACCTCCTTCCCGGAAACAGATTTAGATATTGGAGTAGGTTCTCCGTATGGAAAAGTTGCTGCACAATTAATGCCTTTTGAAATTTTACATGGATTTAATGCAAATCAGTTGGGTCCTGTTGGTGTTATTAGGGATCCTCAGCATATTTCACCTTATAAATCTACGGTATCAACAAGAAACTATTTGTTTTTAGATTTTTCAGAGTTAGCAACTGATGAGTATGCGCAAATTTTGCCGAAGAGTGTGGTTGAATCTGTGTTCGATAAAAAAGTACCTACTGATAAGAATTATGCATATTCAAATTTTCCTGAGGCATTTGCTAATTATGATTATTGTATTAAAATAGCTACACGAAATTTTCGTAAAAAGTTGAAAGAGGGGGATCCTGATGCTGTTCGTTTAAATGAAGAGTATAAAAAATTTAAAGAAGAAAAAGGTGATGTAGTTTATAAAGATGCTCTATTTGATGTGTTGGCTAAATTATATAATACTCAAGACTTTACAAAATGGGATGAAATGGACAAAAATTTGATCAGTCGTTTAGGTCAAAGGGAAACAGCAGCAAGAGCAAGATATCAAAAACTTGTTTTTCGTTCTCGGGATGACTATGAGTCTTATATTTTTGCACAATTTTTACTTGATAAACAAATTAATAGAAATACTGAACTTAGAAAATCTTTAGGTTATAAGTATATAAGTGATTTGTTGGTAGGATTTTCGCCTGCCGATGAATGGGCTAATCAGGATTTATTTTTAAAGAATTATAGAATGGGTTGCCCGTATGGAGGTGAATATGGACCTCAATTATGGGATGTACCTGTTTTAAATCCAAAACGTTTATTCAATAGTGACGGAACGTTAGGACCTGCAGGTATATATTTGAAGAAAAAACTTGCAGCTTCTCTGGACGATTTTGATAATGTCAGAATTGATCATGCTTTAGGTTTGATTGATCCCTATATTTATGATAAGAATTCTGTTGAAATTACAAACGGCAAAATTGATTTAAATAAATTCAAAGCCGCTAATATTTCAAATATGCCAGAAATAGATCCAGATGGACAATATAGATTAATTTTGGAAAAAATTATCCTTCCTACATTGGAAGAACATGGTCTTGCTAAAAATGATCCGGTCTGGGAAGATTTATGTACAGATACTCCTTTGTTTAGAAGTATTTATCACGATAAGTATAAGTTGCCCGGTCTAACTCAATTAGAATGGATGAGAGGTGAAAATTATCAAAATACTGATAATTGGGGACTTGTTGGTTCTCATGATTCTCTGCCGGCAAATGAAATGATTAAAAAACAGGATTGGATAAGATCTGATAATGCTTGGAATATATTTTATCTTGCTGGTTTGCTGAATTCTAACCCCGCACGTTCAAAAATCCGGGATGAGTATTGCAAAACTATTGAAAGTAATGATAAAGAACGTGTAAAGGCTAAGTTTGCAGAGCTGTTTTTGACATGTAAAAAAGTTCAGATTTCCTTTGCGGATTTCTTTGGGATTGATAAGACATATAATAAAGGCGGCAGTGAAAACGATACAAATTGGAAACTTCGTTTAAATAAAGATTATGAAGATGCATATTATAAAAATCTTGCAAGTGATAATCCTACAGCAATAAATATGCCAGAAATATTAAAAATGGCTGTTCAGGCTAAAGCAGATAGAGAATATGTAAAATCAGCCCAGAATGAAAATATATTGCCCAGCAAAATGCAGGCTCAAAATTCTCAACAAGTCCAGCAAATTTTAAATAATCTTGATAAGTATGAAAAAATCCTTCAAGAATAATTTTTAAGCCTTTTTGTCCAGTTTTTTAATATATTTATCAACATTTGCTTTTTTAGGTTTTTCTCCAAGGTACTTAGGTAAGTTTGTTCTAAGTTCTCTATATTCAGAGCATTTTCCAACCAAGTCTAAAAATCTATCAATGTGTTTTCCAGATAAAACTTCTAATGTAGCTTTATCCTTTTCCTTTTGATAATTTGCACAAAGATAATCGTCAGTGTGTTGTTTAAATAATGTTCTTAATTTTTTTATTTTGTGAGTTTTATCGTGGAATTTAATGTAACCTTGAAAATAGGTATTATTGTTGTGTATAGTTTCTATCTGCATTTTGCCTCCATTTATAATAAATCCAAATAAAAAATATTTTGCCAGCAAAATTGTTGCTTGACAAGTAGATAAATCTATGCAAAGATATATACATGTTAAGAACATGCTACCGTAAAAATTACAGGAGTGGGTATGAAAGATAGGTTTTACATTAATAGTTTGCCTTACGAGATTGAATTAACAGCAAGAATTTGTCATGAAAATGCTAAAAAATTTTTAGAATCAATTACAGATGAGGTTTCAATAGATGAATTTTCAGTTTTAGATACAATTATAGCCAAGCCAAATTTATCTCAAGCAGATTTGGCAAGAATAATTTTAAAAGGCAAGGCTCATACAGGTAGATTTTTAATGTCTTTAGAAGATAAGGGCTTTGTTGAGCGCCATGTTGAAGAACGAGGCGGTAAATTAATTAAAGTTTCTGTAGTCACTCCTGAAGGTTTAAATTTATATTCTAAAATCAGAGATAAGATGGAACCTTCAATTAGAAATTTTCAGGCCGTAATTTCAGAAGATGAAGTTCAAAATATAATTGAAAATCTCAGAAATTTTAGAAATTCAATGGAAAAAGTCAGTAAAATTGTGTTTGAGTAGATTTTAATGAGTGAAGAAGTTATAAAACAAGAAAACATAATATCTCCGGAGGAATGGAAACCAAGTAAAAATCCATGGTTGATATCAGCACCGCTGATGCTTGCCGTTGCGATGTATGCGTTGGATGAAACTATTTCGAACGTTGCGTTAACTTATATGGCGGGATCTTTTTCATGCAGTCATAATGAGGCAACCTGGGTTCTGACATTTTATTTGATTGCAAGTGGGATTATTATTCCTGCTGTTGATTTTTTCTGTAAGTTATTTGGCAGAAAGAATTTCTTTTTAATGAGTGTAATTCTTTTTACAATATCATCTTTTTTGTGTGGGGTATCTAATTCTTTGATTATGATGGTCCTATCAAGATTTCTTCAAGGTATTGGAGGAGGGGCTATATTGCCTCTTTGTCAATCTATAATGATGGAAAGTTTTCCAAAAGAACAGCGTCCTCAAGCAATGGCATTGTTTGGTTTGGGTGTTGTGTTTGCTCCTATTATAGGTCCTGCGTTAGGTGGTTGGATTACTGAAAATTGGTCTTGGCCGTATATTTATTATATTAATATTCCTATAGGTTTTATAGTTTTAGCTATGGCGAAAGAATTTTTAGAGGAACCTCCTTATGCTAAAAGGCAAAAGGGGGTAAAACTAGATGCTATAGGTTTTTCTTTTTTGGCAATATGGCTTGTTTGTCTTCAGATTGTATTAGATAAAGGTAATGATGCAGATTGGTTTGGTTCTGCTTGGATCTGTTGGTTGACCGGAATCTCTTGTGTCGCAGGGATAATTTTTCTTATTTCACAATTAACAAGAAAAAATACTCTTGTTGATTTATCTATTATGAAAGATAGAAATTTCTTTTTTGGAACATTTATTCAAGTTATATTGATGGGTGTTATGATGGCCTCAAGTGCAATATTACCTTCAATGTTACAAAATATGATGGGTTATACATCTTTTCTAAGCGGACTTTCAATGGTGCCAAGAGGTGCCGGGTGTTTACTTGCAACTGTGTTTAGTGCGCTATTTATTACAAAAATTGGTGAACGAAAAATGGTCTTTTTCGGATTGTTAATAATGGGAGCAGGAGGTTTAGCCTTTGGTGAAATTAATCTTCAGATTTCACTTGTAAATATTGCGATACCTAATTTCTTATTCGGATTAGGTATGGTTATGGCAATGGTGCCTTTGGTCGAATTGTCCTGTCGAACTTTACGAAATGACCAACTTACGAATGCCAGCGGTGTTCAAAATTTATTGAAAAATGTCGGGGCTGCAATAGGTACATCTATTGTAACCACTTGTATATCAAGGTTTAGTCAAATTCATCAATATATGATGGTGGGTAAACTATCCGAGTTAAATAATGCTTTTATCGAGAGAGTTCAAGCATATACAGGAACTTTTGCAGGCATGACTGATGCTTCTTCTGCAATGTATTCAGCAAAAGGACTTTTATATAATCAACTTGTTCAACAATCGACTTTATGGGCTTATATTGATACTTTTAGAATTTTTGCTGTTGCCTGTATTATAATTGCTCCTTTAATAGTTTTGATCAAGCGGCAAAATTATTCGTAGATTTTCTAATTATTTAAATTCCCAATTTATGTTACTTGCGGGGTGTCGTGCAACTCTCCCCGCTTTTTCTTATTTGAAATAGTTTATAATTTTTTGAGCATATTCTCTATCATTTAAAGGTAACGCAATTGTTTGACCAAGATAATATGTTTGGCTAAAATTTTCAGGCAACTCTTTCCATAACTGCAGCAGTGTAAATTTTTTTGCAAGTATTTTTCTTATATTTTGGTCTTCCGTATTTAACGGATAACAATAAGGGATATTTTCTGGTGATGCTTTTAGCTTTATTTTGTTAAGTTTGTTAAATATTTCATCATATTCATTATAGATTTTTAATCGTTGAATTTTATCTTTTTCAAAATCAATCGAGTTTAAGATGTTGTTTATATTTGGAGATATTTCTTTTATTGAACTTTCTTTATTTAGTGTTAATTCATTTTTAATAAATTGTTCAAATTTTTCATGAAATAATACAGGATTAAAATTGATTTCATCTTGTTCAAATTTCTCATTAATGATTTTATTTATATAAAGGTAAGAGCCATTTTGAACTTGGAAAAATTTTCTCAACGAGTTGAAGCTAGCGAGTCCCATTGGCTCTGAATAAAAACTATGCGAATTATCAATAAGAATATTAGGATATCTTATTGATAGAATTTCACAATTTTTGCTGCATAGTCCAAAATAATTGACATATAAAATGTAATCGTGACTATTAAATATTTCTAAAGGCATAAAATTTTCATCAATATGATAAAATTTTATTTTACATCCTGCTTGTCTTGCGGCAAGCCATACTACAGGACAAATATAATACGGGATAAATATTTCTTTTATCCCGTAGGCTTTTATAATATATTTTAAACAATTCCTTGCAAGATTTAACTTTATAAGGTTTGTCATATTGTACTCTAATTATTTATTAAATGCTGCAAAAACTTCTTGTAATAATTCCTGTCCTTTAAGCATGGTTTTATAATCTACGTATTCTCTATCAGAGTGCATATTGCAAACCGTTGCAAGTCCAATCAGGTAAGGTGAGAATTTTTCGCCTTTTGCATTATGTTTATTTGCATAAATATGAGTTTCAGCGCCGGCATGGAAGGTTGAAATCTCAGGGGTTATACCAATCTTTTTGGCTGCTGTTTCAAATAAAATAGGCAAATATTCATCCTCATTTTTTTCAAACATTGGCATTTTTTCTTTAAAGACAATTTCTGCTTTAGCAATATCTTTATATTCTTCATTGAACGTTTCAACAGAATCTTTCATCATTTGCATTAGTTCTTCTTCTTTATCTTTTCTAGAACTTCTTATGGAATATGTTGCTTTACCTTCAGTATTTATAACATTTGTAACTTCAAGGTTTCCTGAAATAATGCCTCCTATATTGCAAGAGGTTATAACCTGTCCGTTTTCTGAATAAAATACACCTTGTGGCATTTCAGATATTAAATCTGCAATAAGTTTAGCTGCATTTTCTCTGGTATTATCACCAATATCATTTCCGGAGTGGCCGCCTTTAGGAGCTGTAACTGTTAATTCAGCTAAAACATAGCTTGCTCCTGATATTAAACATTGTCCTAATGCATCACTATCTAATACAAGTACATATTTCGATTGAATTTTTGAAAAATCGGTATTCTTAATTCCTGTCATATCGGCTTCTTCATCTCTTGTAAAATGTACTTCAAGACCGCCATGTTTGATATCTGTTCTTTTATTTAGTTCTTTAGCAAAGTATAGAGCATTGGCAACTCCAGCTTTATCATCAGCGCCGAGAGTTCTTCCCTTAGCTCTTATCAAATCTCCATCAAGGTATGGTATAACCGGAGAATCATCTCCAATTACATCAAGGTGAGATGATAGCAATATGGGTTCTTTTGTTGTGTCAGTTGCAGGAATTGTTATATATATGTTTTTATAATCATCTGTTTCGCATGGTATTTTATGTTCTTGACAGTAGTTACAAATCCAATCAATGACTTTTTCTTCCTGCTTGGATGGTGATGGTATTTCTGCAAGTTTGCAGAACAAATCTACTAATTCATTTTCTTTTCTTAATTCTGATAAATCCATATTTAACTCCAATTTTTTGTATGTTTATATCATAGCACATGATTTATTTATATCAATTATTTAATTGATATCTACAACGCTAACTCCATCTCCGCCTTCAGTATCTTCACCGGGTCTAAATTTAGCAACATAGGGGGATGTTTTTAGAAAATCCCGTATAACTTGTTTTAATACTCCTGTTCCATGTCCATGAATAATATACACAGGCGATAAATTGGCTAAACTTGCCTTATCCAGATATGCTTCAACTTCGTCAAGGGCATCTTCGGCTCTGAAGCCTCGCAAATCCAAAGTTGATGACATTTCTAATCGTCTTAATTCAAATTTTTTCAAAGATTTGCCTGGAATTTTTATTTTTGCAGGTTCTTTGTAGTTATCATCGATTACAGCTAATTCATCTTTTTTTACTTTCATTTTTATATTGCCCATATCGACAGATAGCTTGCCGTTTCTGTCAGGTAATGATAAAATTGAAACTTTTTGATGCAGATTTTTTAACATCACAACATCACCAACAACAACTTTGTTCCAGTCGATTTCAAGATAATTTTGTTTGTCAGAAACGTTATCAAGTTTTTCTCTAAAACCATCTTCTAATTTTGCAAGTCTTGAATATGCTCTGCGTGCAATCTTTTCAGATTTTTCTTTTCTTAACTCATCTAAAATTTCTTTAATTTCTCCCCTTGCTTCCATTATTTCCAGGTCAAATTTATCTTTAATATTTTTAATTGTTTTTTTCTTATCTTTTTTTACCTTGTTAAGATTCTCCTCATATTCTTTTTTTATGGATAAAGAAGTTTCTTTTAATTCTTGAGCTTTTTCAAGATTTTTTGATAATTCTTGGTGTGTTTCCTGAAGTTTTTCAACAACTGCAACTGTCGGGTCTTTTTGTGTGATTAAGGTGTTTTTTGCTTTATCTACAATGTCTTTATCCAGTCCCAAATTTGATGCTATTGAAATAGCGTTGCTAAGTCCTGGGATTCCTATTAATAACTTATATGTCGGTTGTAGTGTTTCAGTGTTGAATTCAACAGATGCATTTTTAAAATATTTATTTGTATATTCAAGAGCTTTTAATTCTCCGTAGTGAGTTGTGATAACAGAGGTTACATTTTTTTGAGCAAGTTTTTCAAGTATCCCTTGAGCTAAAACGGCACCTTCTACAGGATCTGTGCCAGCGCATATTTCATCTAAGAGAACAAATGTTTCGTTATCACTCTGCTTTATTATTTCAATGATATTTGTCATATGGGAAGAAAATGTTGAAAGACTTTGTAAAATGCTTTGCGAATCTCCAATGTCTGCAAACACATTTTTAAACGGGTATAATTTGGCATAAGAACATGGCAGGAACATTCCTGCTTTAGCCATTAAAATAAACAGCCCGATTGTTTTTAGGGTAACTGTTTTTCCTCCGGTATTGGAGCCTGTTATTATCATTGATTTGTAATCTTTACCGATTTCAAAATTATTAGATACAACATTTTCACTTACTTTCATCAGAAGAGGATGTTTCATATTTTCAAAGTAAATATATTTATCTTGAGTTAATTCCGGCTCTGATGCGTGGAGTTTTACGGCATAGCGAGCTTTGGCAAAATGAAAATCAATTTCTGTCATAATTTTTTCGGTTATTTCCAGCTCTTTTATGTGTACTTTTACCATATCAGTAAGTTCAACAAGAATTTTAATGCATTCTGCATGAATTTTTGATTTTACTTCTCTTATTTTGTTGTTTAGTGGAACGAGCTGGGCCGGTTCTATATAGAATGTTTTTGCAGAAGACGATACGTCATGGACAATTCCGGGAACTTTGTTTTTGTTTGATGCCATTACCTGAAAAACTATTCTGTCATCTCGCTGGGTATAAATATTTTCCTGAAGGTACTTTGAAAAATTTTGGTTGTTTAAAAGAGAACTTATTTGATCTCTTATGTTTTGTTCTGTGTCTCGCAGTGATGAATATAGCCCTTTCAGTTCAGGTGTGGCATTTTGTTTTATTTTGAGATTATCATCAAAAGTGTTGAAAATTCTGTCTTCAATTTCTTTTTCTGATAATAGATCGACAGAAAGTTGTTTTAGGATGAAATCGTCTTCCGAATTGTCTATAATAAATCGTTTCAAAAGTCTTGAAGACCTTAGTGTTTTTGCGATATCATTTAATTCTTCTTCCGATAAGTATGAAACTGCTAAGTTAGTTTTTATGCTGTTAATATTAGCGATAAATTCTGTAGGAGTGTCTTTTGCAAGGTCAAGAATTTTCTTTGATTCTCTTGTTAATTCAATTTCTTGTTTAATTTTTTCTACATCATTATATACTGCAGCACAAAGACACAGGGTTTTACTCTGTTTAAATTTAGCGAATTTTGATAATTCTTCTTTTACCTTATCAAATTCAAGAGTATTATAACTTTTTAATGTGATATCCATAAATTTAATATAACACAAAGGTTTAGTCATAGAAAATGAAAATGCATATTTTGTAAATATGCTTATTTATAGCAGCAGTTCCTAAAACCGATATTTTTGAATTAATCATTTGGGCCGGATTTTTTTGTTAGGCTTTGTTATATAGATAATTTATCTTACCATTATTGAGTTCTGATAAACATCTCCTGAAAAAGTATAAATATGTATATAAGTTCCTTCTATTTTATGTCGGAGATTTTTACGGTATAATTGATTTATGGTTAAGAGTGCTTATATTCATATTCCGTTTTGCAAATCAAAATGTCATTACTGTTCTTTTATTTCATATCCCTTGCTGGAGCGGAAAAAGGATTATTTAAAGGTTCTTGCAAAAGAAATTAATTGTTATTATGAAGGAGAAATTCTAAACACAATCTATTTGGGCGGCGGCACACCATCTATTCTTGAGGTATCTGAAATTAATAATATATTGAGGATTCTTAAATTTAACAGCAATACTGAAATTACTGTTGAAGTTAATCCTGATGATGGCAGTTATGATTATTTCCGCGGGTTGTATGATCTTGGAGTAAACAGGATAAGTCTCGGGTGTCAAACATTTGATGACAGTATTTTGAAATTAATAAACCGAAGACACAACGCTGGTCAGGTAATTGATTCTGTTAAAACTGCTCAGGATGCAGGTTTTAAAAATATCAGTCTTGATTTTATATATGGACTTCCAAATCAAACTCCAGAGATGTTTTATGAGGATTTAAAAAAGGCTGAGATGCTTGGTATCCAGCATATATCTTTGTATGGTTTAAAGATTGAAGAGGGTTGTTATTTTTATGATAATATGCCGGGTAATCTTGGGGATGATGATGTTCAGGCTGATATGTATTTAGGTGCAATAGATTTGTTAAAGGGGTTAAGTTTTAATCATTATGAAGTTAGTAATTTTTGCAGGAGAGGCTTTGAGTCAAAGCATAATTTGAATTACTGGCAGAATAATGAATATTACGGCTTTGGAGTTGCTGCCCATGGTTATAAGGATGGAATTCGTTATGCAAATAAGGAGGTTTTAGAAGATTACATTTCTGATTGCAAGACAAAAAAAGAATCTAGAATCCTCTCTTATCAAGAGAAACTGGAAGAAGCTATATTTTTAGGTTTTAGAATTGTAAAAGGCATAGATGTATCTAAAATAAATTCGGATTTTGGAATTGATTTTAAAGAAAAATATAAATCTATTTTAGATAAATATTTAAAATTAAATCTTATTTGTGCTACCCAAAATGGATATGCCTTAACTACACAAGGTATACTCGTGAGTAATGTTATATTAGCAGATTTTTTGGAATAATTTACCAGCTTCCGGTTGAACCTTTACCTCCAGAGAAACCTCCGCCTCCGCCAAATTTTCCTTTTTTACCAATTCCTAAAATCCCTGCAATTATAACTAAAGGCCAGGCCCAGAAAGGAATTTTTTCATTTTTCTTTTCGGATGAAGGAGTTGTTCTTGCAGGTGTATTGGCGGTTGTTGTCAAAGTTGTGCCGTAAGATTGGGCAATAAGAGTTGCGGTTGATGAAACTCCTCGGTAGATTCCTTTTGAATAATCCCCTTTAGAAAAATATGGCAGCATATCGCTGTGCATTATTGTATCGGCTTTATCATTTGTAATTTCACTTTCAAGTCCCATACCTACTTCAATACGAGCTTTTCTTTCATTCGGTGCAACAAGAATTACTACGCCGTTATTACTTCCTTTTGCTCCGACTTTGTATTTCCTGCCTATTTCGACCGCTGCATTTTCAATTGACTGTCCCTGCAGGGATTTTACCGTAACAACAGCGATATCTGCTGTCGTTTTTTTCTGTAATTCATCTATTATATTATTTATTTGTTCATAATCACTTTCTGTAATAACTTTTGCATTATCAGATATGAATTTTGCTTTAAAATCTAAATTTTCAAGTGCAGATACCGGGATTATTGTTAAAATCATTAGCATCAGAATGTAGAAAAGTCTTTTCATCAGAATACCTCCATTTATAAAATTCTTGAGTATATTTCGTTGACATTTTGTAAAACTGCCTGTTTATCAAATATTTTATCAATTTCTTCATTAGAAATCAAATTTGTAACATCCTGATCTTTTAGTAAATTTTCTTTAAAGTTTCCGTGATTTTGAAAAGCATCAAGTGCATTTCTTTGAACAATAGTGTAGGCATTTTCTCTTGAAAGTCCTTTTTCTACAAGTGAGAGAAGAACTTTTTGTGAAAAAACTATACCCCCGAATTTATTAGTATTTGCAAGCATATTGTCTTTATGCACTACAATATTTTCCATAATGCCGTTGAATCGATGAAGCATAAAATCAACAAGAGTTAAGCTGTCAGGGAAGATAATTCTTTCTGCAGAACTATGCGAAATATCCCTTTCATGCCAGAGCGGAATATTTTCAAGAGCAACTATAGAATTAGATCTGACTACACGAGCCAAACCGCAAAGATTTTCGCTTAAAACAGGATTTTTCTTATGTGGCATAGCTGAAGAACCTTTTTGATGAGCCCCAAATCCTTCTTCTAATTCTAAAACTTCAGTTCTTTGCAGGTGTCTTATTTCTGTTGCAAATTGTTCAATAACACTTGCAATCAGGGCTAAAGATTGCATAAAATATGCGTGATAATCTCTTGCAATTATTTGGGTTGAAATTCTTGCGGGTTTCAAACCTAAATTTTTACAGGTAATTTCCTCAATTTCAGGCGGAATATTGCTGTAGGTTCCGACAGGTCCTGAAATTTGTCCTACTCGGATTTGTTCTAATGCATGAGTAAAATTGTCTTTTTGTCGTTCTAAAATATCAATCCAGGAGCATAGTTTTACCCCAAATGTCATAATTTCTGCATGTATCCCATGTGAACGCCCGATACATATTGTATCTTTATGTTTTTTTGCTAATGTTTTCAGCGTTTCTATTGTTTTATATAAGTCTTTTTCTATAATTTTCCCGCTGTCTTGAATTTGCAATGCAAATGCCGTATCAATAACATCAGAACTGGTCATTCCAACATGAACATATCTGCCTAAATCCCCCAAGCTTTCATTAACACATGTCAAAAATGCAATAACATCATGTCTGACTTCACGTTCAATTTCGTCAATTCTTTCAACAGAAAATTTTGCTTTTTCACGAATTGCTTTTGCTGCTTCTTTAGGAATTGCTCCTGTTTGAGCATATGCATCGCAAACTGCAAGTTCTACTTTTAAATAGTATTCAAATTTGGAGTTTAAATCCCAAATTTTTGACATTTCTTCTCTTGAATATCTTTCAATCATAAATTTATTCTATCATAAAAATTACAGATTTTTAATAAAATCCGGGACTTTATTTTTTGCCATTTGCATTTGCATATATTGTTCTTTTAATTTTTCTTTTTCTTGAGTGGTTGCATTTTTTGATTTGTTATTCATTTGTGTATAGAGTTCTTTTTCTATATTATTCCCCTTGATATAAACATCCATTTCTTTTTTCTTTTTGAATGCATTAATATTGCCGTTATAATTTATGTTTGGGGCTTTAAACAGTGTATAAAGAAGTGCAAATCCCCCTATAAAAATTCCGATGAGGCCTGCAGTTGCACCTAATTGCATAAAGAATTTCTTATTTTTTGAAGCATTTTTGTGCTGTTTATTTACTATTTTTTCAGCAGATTCACTTAGATGCTCAGCCAAAAAATCACCGTCCATCAATTCAAATAATAACCTAGCACCTATTCCTAAACCTGCTATAAAAGTCATTTTAGTAAGAACGGCTTTTTCTCCTGTTTTTGATATTGGATTGTTATTATTTATTTGTTTGTTTGATGATGGAGTATTTGCTCGGAAGGTATATATATTATTTGAAACCGGGCTTATAAGCACTTTTAAACTCCTTTAACCATTACTCCCTGACCTTTATTAGCCATTTGAACCGTTGCATAATGGTTTATTTTTTGGTCTAAGTCAACATCTTCATCTTTAACTTCTTTATCAACTTCTTCTAAGATATTTGATTTTAATTCTCTATCCCTGCTGAATACATCCATTTCTTTTTCTCTTGTAAATGCTCTTAGGTTTGTGTTGTAAAGTTTTGCTGGAAGTGTCAATGCCATAGTTAACAGTCCAACAGCTGCACCGATACCGCTCAATTTCATTGCTCTGTTTTTAGTCCCACTTTTGATAAAACAGCTTCCAATACCTGCTGCTGTTGCTCCGGCTAAGGCGCTTCCGCCGATTGAACCCCAAATGGCAAGTCCCTTTTCTGTGCTTCTATTAACCGGATTTTCATAGCCGCTGTCTTTTTTTGATGAAAATGATAAATTTGAATAATTTGAAGAAATTGGTAAAATTTTCATTATTTATACTCCTTTGTTGCACACTCGTTTAATGATATAATACCTGAAAATTTTATTTTTTGTCAGTAAATTGATGCAATATGTTATAATTTGAAATCTAACATTTCGGATATACTTATTCCAAAAGCTTCGGATATCTGATAAAGGTTTGTGTATCTAATATCTGCATTACCTCGTTCAATTTCACTTATTGTCCGTCTTGAAACTGATGATCTTTCCTCAAGATCTTCTTGACTTAAGCTGCGTTTAAGTCTTTCATATCGGATTTTTTGTCCAAGTTGTAAAAGTCTGTCATCTTTCATAATCCAATACTAAATGATTGACAAATTTTCTAAAATGATACATGGTGTTTATACGAACATAATAATGTTCATATCTGCAAAATAATATTCAGGAGTTTAGATTTATGAAACATGCATTCACTTTAACAGAGGTCTTAATAGCTGCAGCAATAGTCGGGGTAATAGCGGGATTAGTATTGCCAAAAGTTATCACAAACTATCAAACTCGTGCAATGGACTCAAATTTCCGAAGAGAGGTGCAGACAATTGAGGATTCTATAAATAGTTTAGCTGTAAATGAAAATAAAGCGGACTTTTTCTCAACAATGATGTATAAAAGATGCAGAACCTGAAAATTATAGATTGTTTTGCAGAAACCTATTATGAATATGAAGCAGGTAAAAAACGAGAGGAATATAAACCTGATTATAAAGGAAGTTGTGCAATACTTAAAAACGGCTCAAGTATATGTATGATTCCTCAAATCGGTGCTGCGGATATTGAAGGGGTAATAGATTTAAACGGTAAAAAAGGTCCGAATGTACTAGACAGGGATCTAAGAACATTTATAATAGCAGCCAAAACCCGTGTAGGTTTAAATCAGGATACAGAAGGGGTTAAAAGACTTACTTGGGATAATATAGAAGGCGAAGAGGAAATTGAAACTCCTCCGCCTCCGCCGCCACCAACAAATCCTTGTGATGAGGATATGAATAGTTTAGCTTGCTGTGAAAAAAGAGCTATCACCGGCTCTTCTGATGCTTGTTGTACTTATGAGGATTTTAAAAGTCATCCGAGTTGTCAAGAAGATAAATGTACTGTTTCAGGAACGGTTACTGTACATATTAGTGACTTAAATCACACTAGTGCACTGGGTTTTCAGACTAATAGTCTAAAATATGATGATGGCAAGAAGGTCAGTACGAGTCGTTTAAAATTAGTAATACAGGGTAAAACTTATTCAACATCTTATGTCCCTCGTTTTACGTGTAATACCGGTTATTTATCTGCGGAATTAAAACTGGATGATACAACTCTTTCCAGATATGGTACTATGTGTATGGATTTGTCCAAGATTCCACCTTATCAAGCTCGTCCTTATCCTTACGATTATATTGCAACCTGGACTTTTGGTGTATATGACGTTAAAGTTCCTTGTGACTAGGCGAATAGTATATTAACTAGAATTGCAGGTTTTATTACAGCTAAAGTCGTGAATGAATTTTAAACGGGTACTCATTACTTTAGGGCTTGGTTCAGAATCTACAATCCGGATCCCGAATCAAGTCTGGAAAGATTAGGTAATGGAATTGTTGAAGTAGAAAGTGTTATAACCTATGACATACACATTTACCCAACCCATTTGAAAAAATAAATTTTTATGTTATTATTGAAACACTAGAAGAAGATTACTTTTTAATAAGGGGAAAAATATGATTTCAGTAAATGATTTTAAAACAGGTTTAACAGTTGAATTAGACAATGGTTTGTGGTCTGTTGTAGAGTTCTTACACGTAAAACCGGGTAAAGGTGCTGCATTCGTTAGATCAAAATTGAAAAATGTTATTACAGGTCAAGTTGTTGAAAAAACATTCAGGGCTGGCGAAAAAGTTGCAAAAGCTACTTTAGATAGACGTGAAATGCAGTATTTATATAAAGAAGGTTCTGCTTACGTTATGATGGATAATGAAAGTTATGAACAATTACATGTTGAAGAAGCTCAAATCGGAAGCGGTGTTAAATATTTAAAAGAAAATATGAATGTTATGGTATTGTTACATGAAGGCAGAATTATAGGTGTTGATATTCCTGCTCACGTTGAGCTTACTGTTGTTGATACTCCTCCAGCTGAAAAAGGTAATACAGCTCAAGGTGGGACTAAGCCTGCTACATTAGAAACAGGTGCTGTTGTTAACGTTCCGTTCTTTGTATCAAACGGTGATGTTATCAGAGTTGATACTAGAACTAATGAATACTTAGACAGATGCTAGTATTTAATTTATAAATTTATAATTTTTAATTCGGTAAATAAAGGAAGTAATTATGAAATTTGAAACAGATTATATAGAAAAGTTAGCTAAAATTATTGCGGATACAGGATTGACTGAAATTTCATTAGAAGATGGCGAACAGGCAATTACTTTGAGAAAAGATATTGTAGTTGCTCCAGTTACATCTCAGCCAGTTAGTGCTCCAGTTGTGCAGTCTGCGGTTTCTGCTCCTGCTCCTTCAGCGTCTTCTGCAGAAGCTCCTGTTCAGGCTAAGAAAGGAACACCTATTACATCTCCAATGGTTGGAACTTTTTATAAATCACCTTCTCCTGATGCAGATGCTTTTGTTTCTGTGGGACAGACAGTTTCTAAAGGCGATGTCGTTTGTATCGTCGAGGCTATGAAGATGATGAATGAAATTGAGTCAGAAATTTCAGGCAAAGTTGTTGAGATTTGTGTTGAAGACGGACAGCCTGTTGAATTTGGTCAAGTTTTGATGTATATAGAAGAATAATTAACAAAATTAAGAAATGAACAGTTTTAAAACTGTTCATTTCTAATATTATGATAAGGGATAATTGGAAAATGTTTAGAAAAGTATTAATCGCAAACAGAGGCGAAATTGCAGTAAGAATTATAAGAGCCTGCAGAGAATTAGGTATTCCTACAGTTGCAATATATTCTCAGGCCGATGTTAATTCTTTGCATGTAAGATTGGCAACAGAAGCCTATTGTATAGGTCCTGCAAAAAGTTCAGAGAGTTATTTGAGTATACCTGCGATTATGTCTGCGGCAATGGTTGCTGGGGCTGATGCTATTCATCCGGGGTATGGTTTTATGTCTGAACGTGCGGATTTTGCTGAAATTTGTGAAAAACAAGGTATAAAATTTATCGGTCCTAGCGCTGATGCTATGCGTAAAATGGGCGATAAAGCTACTGCTCGTAAAACTATGATAGAAAATAATGTGCCTGTTACTCCAGGTACAGGAATCGTGAAATCTGTTGAGGAAGTTCAGGAGTTTGCCCATAAAGTCGGCTATCCTATTATTTTAAAGGCGACTGCAGGCGGCGGTGGAAAAGGTATGAGAATATGTCGCAGTGATGATGATGTTAAAGTTAATATGGAGCTTTGTCAGACTGAGGCTAAGAATTTCTTTGGAAATCCTGATGTATATGCTGAAAAATACCTTGAAAATCCTAGACATATAGAAGTTCAGATTTTAGGTGACAGTTTTGGCAATGTTGTCCATTTGGGTGAAAGAGATTGCTCTATTCAAAGACGTCATCAAAAATTATTGGAAGAAGCTCCTTCTCCTGCTATAGATGAAGAAACAAGACAAGAAATGGGTGCTGCTGCAGTAAGAGCTGCAAAAGCTATAAATTATGAAGGCGCCGGAACATGTGAATTTTTGCTTGACCATGACGGTAAATGGTACTTTATGGAAATGAATACAAGAATTCAGGTTGAACACTGTGTTACTGAAATGATTTCTCAAGTTGATTTAGTTAGAGAGCAAATTCTTGTTGCTTCTGGTCAAAAGCTTAGTTACACTCAAGAGGACATAAAGCTTTATGGACATGCAATTGAATGTCGTATTAATGCAGAAAATCCGGCAAAAGGTTTTATGCCTAATCCTGGTACTATTTCAGGATATCTTGCTCCTGGGGGTTTTGGAGTGAGAGTTGATTCTCATGTCTATCAGGATTATGTTATTCCGCCTTATTATGATTCAATGATCGGTAAATTAATATGTTGGGGCAGGGATAGAAACGAAGCTCGCAGAAGAATGTACAGAGCATTAAAAGAATATGTAGTAACGGGTGTTGAAACAACCATTCCGTTCCATCAAGCTATTATTGAAGATGAAGTTTTTATGAGCGGTAATTTCAACACAGGGTTTATTGAAGACTTTTATAAAAGAAAAGGGTTAGAAGATAATTAGTAATAAGAGCTCTCAACTTGAGAGCTCTTTTAATAGAGAGGACTATTGTGAATATCATATCTTCATCATATGAAAATGCTGTTGGATTATTAACTTCTGTTGGAAAATTCCATATATCTTTAGGTTTGGAAAGAATTTCAAAAGTACTTGATTTACTTGGAAATCCTCAGAATAAATTAAATTGTATCCACGTTGCGGGAACTAACGGAAAAGGTTCTGTTTGTGCTATATTATCTTCAATATTGTTGGCTGCAGGTAAAAAGACAGGCTTATACACCAGTCCGCATATTTTTAAATATACGGAAAGAATTCAGATAAATGGGGTACCTATTTCAGATGAAGAATTTTCTCGATATGTTTTTGAAGTTTCTGAACTTGCAGATAAAAATAATATTGATTTAACTGAATTTGAAATATTAACAGCAGTAATGTTCAAGTATTTTAATGATAATAATGTTGATGTTGTAGTTTTGGAAACAGGCTTGGGTGGACGGTTTGATGCTACAAATGTTATAAAACAGAATCTTTGTTCTGTGATAACTCATGTAGATTTGGATCATATTGAGCGTTTAGGTAACACTATTGAAAAAATTGCGTTTGAAAAAGCTGGGATTATAAAAAAAGGCTGCCCTTGTATAATAGCTGAGGATTTAGATATTTATAAAAAAGTTGCTGATGCAAATTCTTCTAAGCTAATAGTTATTTCTAAAAATGTTGACCGCAGCCATTTATCATTGAAAGGAACTTATCAGCGTGAAAATCTGTCACTTGCATTAGGAGCAATAGAAACGGTATTTCCGGAAATTCCAAAAAGTATTATTGATATCGGACTAGAAAATGTTAAACATCCGTTCAGATTTCAATATTTTAAAGATTATAACTTGATTATTGATGGTGCACACAATCCAAATGGGATAACTTCATTAAAACAAAGTTTGGATAAATATTATCCTGATTCTAAAAAAAGGTTTATATTCGGGTGTTTGAAAAATAAAGATTATAACAAAATGGTAAATATTTTATTCTCTGAGTATGTTAATTCTAATTATACGCCTGAAGTTTACTTTTATCACTTTAAGCATAATAGTTCTTGTACCGCTGAAGTTTTACAGGAAGTTTGCCCGATTCCATCTGTTGAGTTGACAGATAGTACTGAAATAAATTTTAATGACAGGTATTTAAATATAATTTGCGGTTCTTTTTATATGATTGCTGAATTAATTAAACAGTTAAATTTGAATATAAGTATTTAGATAATATTTTATTTTTAATAATTTTAAGAAATATTTATATCTTTAAAGAGTATAGCTTGTAATTTGAAATTTTTCATAATATGATTATTCCAGCCGAAAGTTATGGGCTTTGGTATGCCTATAATTTTTTAGTTACTACTTTAAACAAAAGGAGAAGAAAATGCCAAAAATGAAAACACACAGATCAGCTGCAAAACGTTACAAAGTAACTGCAACTGGTAAAATTATGAAAAGACAAGCAGGTATAGGCCACTTGCTCCAACACAAGTCATCATCAAGAAAACGCAGAATTTTCAAGATGGTTGGCGTTTCTGAGTCACATGTAGCATTGGTATCTAAAGAGTTACCATACAAGAAGTATTCAAGATAGGAGCATAAAAAATGAGAATTAAACGTGGTAATGTCGGATGTAAAAGACATAAAAAAATATTAAAACTTGCTAAAGGCTTTATTGGTGCAAGAAGCAGAATTTTCAAAGTTGCTAATATTGCAGTAATGAAAGCTTTAAAATACGCTTACAGAGATAGACGTACTACAAAACGTAATATGAGAAGATTATGGATTGTAAGAATTAATGCAGCTGTAAGGCAACGTGGTATGAGCTATTCAAGGTTTGTTAATGCTTGTAAAAAAGCTAATGTTGTTGTAAACAGAAAAATGTTAGCTGATTTAGCGGTTAAAGATCCTGAAGCGTTTGATGTTATTTTTGAAACGATTTCAAAATAGTTTTTAAAAATACAAATGTAAAAAAGACCTCTTTTTAAGAGGTCTTTTTTAGTATTAATGATAAATAATTTTTAGTGACCGCTGTAGACATCAACAAAGTAATCTTTATTTGTTGTTGCATAATATGCGCATGTTATCCCATTGTATTGACCATTTCCATTTTTATTGCAGAAGTTTTCGGGATTGTCTCCGAATAGTTTCTTAGTTGTTCCATCTGCTCCGTAAGGTAAAAGGCCGTTTTTGGTAAGCTCAAATGTAAAGATATCGTATCCTAATCTGTTAGGAAGTTTATTTTTCCCGTTTGTATCAACAGATATTAATAATCCGTTTGGATTATTTGCTGGGTTTTCAAGCATAATTAGCATACCGTTGTTTAAAACGAATGCACCATCGTCATATAGTTGTAATTCCCCATCAGTCATTTCTGAGCCATCAATTCTTTTATATGTTGAATTTTCATCTCTGTTGATAGTTGAGAAACATACATCAGTATTTGTTGTGCCATATTTACCACAGTCTATTGTTACAATAAAATATTCTTTTAATTTAGTATAAAAATTGCCTGCCGCTGAGTAGCTTGCCGGTAAAATAGATACGTTATCAGCATCCATATCCGCAATAGCTTTTGCAATCAATGAATAAGCCGTATCAAATTGCGCTCTTCCTTGAGCTGCTTTTTGACCATTAACAAGCTGTGGTAGAACTAATGTCGCAACTACACCTACAACCGACATTGCAATTAATATTTCACCCAAAGTAAAGCCTTTAAACTTTTTCATCATATAAACTTAATCCTTAATTATCCTCTTTTAAAATTATAACATATTTTTCATATACACTCAAGGCTAGAAATAGAAAATATATTATTAATATAATATCTCTAATAGCAAAAAATAATTTTTACGAGTTTTATGTCAAATAATAAATAACAAAACAGGAGTAAATTATGGCTATAAGTACACCTTCTATTACACCGCGAGAAAAAGCTCATGCGATAGGTGCCGGCGCAGTTTTTGGTTTAGCTGGTATGACTGCTTATTATTTGCCTATTACTAGGGATCGGTTTGTTAGAAATTCATATGATATTGTCAGGAGTAAATCAAAATCTGATATTGAAAAGCTGGATGAGGTGGCTTTGGCAATTACTAATAAAAAATTAAAAGCTGAACATAAATTATTTTTGGCTCAAATGGGAGTTGAAGAAAATGTTGATTCGATTAATTCTAAAATAGGCGAATTGAAAAAATCTTTAACTGATCCAGATATTGTTAAGAATTTAAAAGAAAAATTTTTAGAGAATTTTAAAAATTTCAAAAAATCAGAAGCTTTGGCAGATCCGATATCTACAAAAGCTTTGCAAAAAATTCGTTGGACAAATTTCACATGGGGTGCTGCAATCGGCTTTATTATAGGTAGCGTGATCAGCATGAGAGCAGATGATTCCAAAAATTACCATCAGCAAGTTTAGTTTTTATTTCCCTTATGTTATGATTATTTTATGTGCAAACATGATATAAAATATTATGTAAAAGAATTGTTAACTATTGCTGCCCCAATAATCATGGGAAACCTTGGTTTTATTTTGATCGGGGTTGGAGATGTCGTTGTTGCTGGGCGTCATTCTACTGATACTTTTGCAGCTATAAGTATTGCTACATCTATTGTTAATTGTATTGTTACTTTTGGTTATGGTTTAGTATCTGGTATTTCTCCTTTGTTGTCCAATTATCGAGGAGAAAAAAAATCTATCAAAAAATATTTTTATCCTTCCCTTAGGTTTGCAATGATTTTAGCATTAATTACAATGCTTTTAACAATGGTGTGTATTCCGGTTATTCCATATATAGGTTTTGAGGACAAATTGGTAAAACCTATACAAGAATATATGTTGGTAACGGCATTGAGTACTTTTGGCGCATTCTTACATGCTTGTTTGAAGGAATTTTTACAAGCTTTTGAAATTGTAATATTTCCTAACGTTGTAACTATGATTTGCGTATTCTTAAATGTATTTTTAAATATCGTTTTAGTATTCGGTTTTGGCCCAATTCCTTCATTGGGAGTTATAGGTCTGGCTATAGCCAGTTTGATAGTTAGATATGTTATGGGAATTACATTATTAATATATTGTTATGTGAATATGACATTCAGAAATTATCATGAAAAAGGGTATTATACCAATTTATTAAAAATAGGTGCACCTATTTCATTGGCAGTATTAGTTGAATTTGTTGCTTTTAACAGTATTGCAATTATTATGGGAAGGGTATCAGGGGTATATGCTGCCGCACAAAATTTGGTTTGTACTTTGACTACTATTTCATTTATGGTGCCGTTTGCAATATCAAATGCAATTGCAGTCAAGGTTGGGTTTGCAAATGGTGCGGATAACATTTTAGATTTAAAAAAATATTCATTTGTAGGCGTGGTTATGTCTGTTATATTTATGATGTGTAGTGCTCTAATATTTTCAACCTTCCCAAGACCTATTGTGGGTATTTTTACTGTTGATAATAATTTATTTAAAATTGCTATTCCTGTTATGTATATTTTGTCTGTTTTTCAGGTATTTGACGGATTGCAAATAGCTCTTGCAGGTATTTGTAAGGGTATAAAACAAACAAATATTGTTTTATTCGCAAATTTTGTTGCATATTGGTGTTTTTCAATACCTTTAGGATATATTTTGGCTTTTAAATTCAACCTCCATCTTGTCGGGTTCTGGTTAGGTTTAGTAGTTTCTGCAGTTATATTGTGCTCTATTATGATATTTAAATTAAAACGATATTATGTTAATGCTTATCAAAAACAAGAACTTCAATAAAGTTCTTGTTTTGGGGTTTT
This sequence comes from uncultured bacterium, assembly GCA_949300485.1. Classification (GTDB taxonomy): domain Bacteria; phylum Cyanobacteriota; class Vampirovibrionia; order Gastranaerophilales; family Gastranaerophilaceae; genus Zag111. The sequence goes on along the minus strand of CASGEL010000010.1, from coordinate 46,987 downwards.
TGTATATAATATTTTTTTATTTAAAATGCGAAAAATAGTAAAGTAAACATGCAACCTAAAGATGCAGCACTAAATACAAACCAAGTATGCATAACCGGATGCTGATAAGACCAAATTTCTTTTAATGTACTGGTTGCATTGTTAATAGTTCGCATATAAATTTCTCCACTAAACTCATTTCTTATATATTCTATTTTCTATATTTACGCAAAAACAACATCACCTATTCGGTTGATTATTAATTTAGTTTAGCTTATTATTGATTTATGCGACGTGTTGAATTATTATTGCCTGCGGGTAATTTAGAGAAGTTAAAATATGCTGTTAGGTATGGAGCTGATGCTGTATACTTAGGTGTTGTAGATTTTAGTCTGAGGGCTATGCGTAAAGGTGAAATTATAACACTTGAAAATCTAAAGCATGCAATCGATCTAGCTCATCGGCTTGGAGCAAAAGCATATATGACATTGAATATTTTTGCGTTTAATTCTGATATTAAACATCTGGAAGAATGCATGGATATTATAAAAGACGCAAATCCTGATGCTATATTAGTCAGCGATTTTGGAATACTTCGTCTTTTGAAAAAATGTATGCCTGATGTAGATATTCATATTAGTACGCAGACAAATATTTTAAATTATGAGTGTGTGAAATTTTGGCAGGATATGGGTGCAAAAAGGGTAGTTTTGGCAAGGGAACTTTCTATTCCTGAAATTGCGGAAATAAAAAAACAGGTTCCTGATATGGAAATAGAATGTTTTGTTCATGGTTCTCAATGTGTTTCTTTTTCCGGCAGATGTTTGCTGAGTGATTATTTTACTGACGGGGAAAGAAAAGCAAATCATGGTAATTGTTCACAGCCTTGCAGGTGGAGTTATAAACTGGTTGAAAGTACACGTCCAGGGCAGTATTATGAAATTAATCAGGATGAACGAGGTTCTCATATTTTGAGTCCAAAAGACTTATGCCTTGTAAAACATTTGAAAGAAATGATTGATGCAGGTGTTGATTCGTTTAAGGTTGAAGGCAGAACGAAGAGTCTTTATTATGTATCTGCAGTTGCAAAAGCTTATCGTAATGCGATTGATGAAATTATTGCAAATCATGATGCAGATATGGAAAAATATTTTATAGAGCTTAAAAAGGTAGGAAACAGAGGTTATACAACAGGTTTTGCCCTTGGCGAAAATCCGTCTGACAGCTATAGTTATGATATATCAAAGGGTTTAGCTGGGGCAGATTTTCTTTTTGAGTTCCGAGGTAAGAAAAAATATTCTGATATAAATTTTGAATCTATCAGTTCGGATAATATATTTTTTGTAAAAATTAAAAATAAAGTTTTGTTAAATGATGAAGTCGAAATTATTACTCCAAAAGAGCAATTTGTCACAAAAGTTATTGAAATATTAGATGAAAAAGGTAATCAACTTGAAGTTGCAAATACAAATGCCGATGTGTATTTAAAATTGAGTAGTGAACCTGAAGATTACGAAGTTGCTCTGGCAAGAACCATAGGAGTGAAAGAGCATGTTTCTTAGGCCTGATTATAATTTAAAAAGTATATATGATATAGATTTAGATGAATTAAAAAAGATAGGAATAAAGGCTTTATTGTTTGATCTAGATAGTACAATTATGGCTTCAAAATCCGGATGCTATACGAAAGAAATGACTGATTGGTTAGCTAAAGTTCAAAAAGATTTTTTTATTGCCGTTGTATCAAATAATAAAAATGAGGAATATATTAATAAGGTGAAACAAATTTCTGATTTTCCTCTTTTATTCAAGGCTTCAAAACCTGAGACAAAATATGTAAAAGAATTTCTAAAAAAATATAATATAAATATTAATGATTGTATTATAGTTGGAGATAGACCTTTAACTGATATATTATGTGGTAAGCGCCTTGGATGTAAAACTGTATTGGTGGATTCTATAACTGCTGATACGGAATCAAAACTGGTTAGATTTGTTAGAAAATTAGAAAGAATGAGTGTTCGTCATTAATTTGATTTAAATCAATGGATTGAACTTTTTTATAAATTTTAGAACTGTTACAAAATATAAACAATTAAAACCCTAATAAAATCAATATTTTTGCCGTTTTTTGTTTATTTTTTATCATAATATATATATTTTTGCCTTAAAACAGAGATTATGGTATCATCATATAAGGTAGACAGTTATTATTTTATGAAATACATTAAATAACTGATACACAAATTGAAGAGCTTTAATATAATATTGTTGTTATATAACAAACTAGATGGGTGGGAATAACGTGAACACAAATTATTATAGGAATGAGAATTGGGTTGATAGTACATTCAGCAAGCGAGGGAAGTGGGTACTTTCACTTTTGGCAGTTATTTTTTCTGTAGGTATTATTGCCGGCGGATGTGGAATGTTACAAAATATCGGAGGAAATAATGTTGCAACTCCGGCTCCTGAAGCCCCTGCAGCAAGTCCTGCGACTCCTCAAACAACCCCTGCAGCTAATGAAGAAGCTGTTAAATTGCCGGAAGAAGGAAAGGCTGATATTGAAGTTGATGCTAATCAAGCAAGCTCAATGGTGTCATATGATGTTGCATCCATTGGACGTTCTGATCCATTCATGCCATCCGGAGAAATTGCAGCATTCGAAGAAGCTCGCAGATCGGCTATAGAAGAAGCTAATTTGCATAATTCAAAGATTGCCGAATTGGAAAAATTGAAAGATACGGTTATTCGTCAACCTGATGATATAAGCCCTTATAGTTTTAATTTGCCGGTACCGCCTACAACTTTGGCACCAGCTACAGCTGCTGCAGCAAAAATTACACGTACAAAAGTTGTTGGTATTATGTATAATCAAACGAATCCTTCGGCTATTATCAATGTTGATGATAAAGACTATTTAGTTCGACAGGGCGATAAAATTATTGGTCAAGAGTATAAAGTAATTGAAATTAATCCGTCATGGATTACCGTAAGTTTGGGTTCAAATGTATATTCGGCTAGTATTGGGGAGTTGTTCTCCAGAGATGAATTTGACAAAACTCAAAACGATTTATATGACTTGAAAAACAGATTTGGTGGTAGAAAAGGTTAATAAAATATAATAAGCAGGAGCAGTTATGAAAAATAAGATTAGAGAAAAAATTATTGCAAGTGTTATGTTATCAGCTTTCGTGGTAACAAATTCAATGGTTGCATCGTTTGCAATGGAAGACTATACCGCATATGGTACTGGTAAGCCAGCTTTAAGGTCCGGTGCTGAGATATCGTCTTTTGATGTTCAGCCTACTGTAAATATACCGAATGGAGATTCTATTGTTAATCTTAGTTTGAGGGATGCTGATGTGAAGCAGGTATTAAGGATGTTTGCAGATCAGGCAGGTATGAATATTATCTTCTCAACTGGCGTAGAAGGAACTGTAACTATGGACTTGGTGGATATTCCTTTGCGTGAAGCTTTAAATTTAGTAGTAACTACAAATAAATTGTTCTACGACATTGATGCCAATACTTTGGTTATTTCTACTGATGAAGCTGCTCTATCTTTATCTGCTAGCAAAAACATGACTTTAATTCCTGTAAAATATGTTAATGCTGGAGCATTAGCATCATTTCTGAATACTAATATTTTTAAGAAGAATGGTGTTAATCCGGGCTATTCTATCAAGCCTGTGGTAACTGTTAACCCTGCTGCGAATGAATTGATTGTTATGGGTACTCAAAATGATGTTGCTGTCGTTAGAAGAGTAGTTGAACAATTTGATAAGAAGCCTAGAATCACAACATTTAAAGTTAATCACACAACTCCTGCAGAAATGGCTAACTTAATATGCTCTGCGATGATTCCATCAACTATTTCTAGTGGGGCTAGCAGTGGTGGTGCTACTGGGAGTGGAGGTGCAGGTGGATCTTCAGCCTCTGGTTTTGCAGCTGGAGTTCCTACCGGGTTTGCATCTGATGAAGGTGGTGATTCTTCAGGCGGAGGAGGAGCCAGCGGCTCTATTTCTGTAGGTGGTGGACAATTGGTATGTTCTACTTCTACTTCTGCAAATAGCGGAGATTTGGAAAGCTTACCGTTTATGAACCTGTCAGTATCTTATTTCCCTACATTAGGTACTATTCAAATTATTGGCGGTTCTGACTCCCAAGTCGAAATGATCAGAGATTATATTGCTACGAATGATAAAAAGACTCCTCAGGCATATTTGGAAGTCCAAATTGTTACATTATCAGAAGATGGTAGTAAGACCTTTGATAATACCTGGCAATTCTTAAGTAAAAATTTCTCATTTAACGCTGGCGGAGGACAAGGTTTTTCAACAAACAGTTTTTATCCTGTATTCTTTGCCGGTCATGGTTTTGAATCTTTAGATCAAGAATCTTGGACCCCTGGTACAAACGGGCAAGACGGATATTATGAAACATCAGGTAAAGTTCAAAAATGGAGCAATTCGCCTCAATTAGTTTATTCGGTTAATTATTTAATCGAAAATAATAAAGGTCGACTACTTGCAAATCCGAAGGTTCTTTTGACTAGCGGGCAGCCTTCAACTATTGACTTATCTTCAGATTATGTATCAAAAGTAACAACTCAATATTTGGATAATGGTTCAACAACTGGTGCTCAAGTTCAAAAAGAATACGATATTAAAGATGATAATGGTATTAAAGTTACAATTACACCGTTTATTAGTCCTGACGGTTATGTGACTTTGGATATTAAACCTGAATATAAAACTATTGCAAGTAGAGTGTACGAGACTTCAGATACTGGTGAACAAGAGCTTGCTGCTACCTTGTTACAAAGACGTGACCTTGACTTAAAAGGTGTGCGCATTAAAGATGGTGAAACTCTTGTAATAGGTGGTATGATCCAGGAAGAAGAGTCTAAAGAGGTTACTAAAATACCGTTCTTAGGTGATTTACCTGTTATAGGTATGTTTTTTAGAAGTACAAATACAACAAAAAATCGCCAAGAGATGGTTATTATGCTGACGCCACAGATTGTTATCGATACTGAAGATGCAGTTGCAAATGACAATATGTTATAGATTTAATGAATTAGCAGTCTAATTTTAAAATTAACAGTTATAACTCATAAAAAAGAAAAGTACAAAGTAGTAAATGAACGCATTAATATTAAGATTAAAAAACAGCATAGATAAAAATATACTTAATAGTGTTGACAAGAGCCTGATGGGTCAATATCATTTTGTCCCTATCAGTATAAAAAATGATTTTCTCTTTGTAGCTGTTTCTAAAAATTCTAATAAAGATGAAATTAATGGAATTTTAAAAAAGACTTTTCAGCAGTCTATAAAATTTATGTTAGTGGGTGAAGATGATTTAGCGGAATTGTTAGGTGATTTTTTACCTGAAGGCACAATTTCTGTACCAACTCCTGAAGTTTCTTCTGAAGTAAATCTAAATGCTTCAGCATCTGCAGCTTCTTCCAATTCATCATCTTCTCCAGATAAAGGCAACCAGCAGCATGGAAAATTAGGTGAAATGTTGCTGGCAAAGGGCATTATTTCAGAAGTTGATTTAATGAAAGCATTGGCTGCTTCAAAAAGAAAAAATGTTCCTATTGGTTCAACTTTGTTTGAAATGGGGTTAGTTTCATTAGATCAATTAAAAGCTGTTTTGCATGATCAGACAGGGTACGATTTAGTATCTACAGATCAGTTAGTTGATCAAAAGAAATTTGTTAATATTTTACCTGAAGATTTTATTAGGGCAAATTCGGTAATTCCTATTTCATCTGATGGAAAAACTCTTATTTTAGGTGTTGTTAAGCCTATAAAAATGGATGTAATGAAAGAGATCATCTATTTAACTGGTCAAAATCCTAAACAGTTATTGATGACTCATTATGAGTTTCAAAACTCATTAAATACATTCTTCTCATTACAGAAAAAGCAAACAGATGAAATTATTGAACAGATTAAGACCGAGACTCTTGATTCAGAGGAAGAGGCTACATTATGGGAACAAGTTGATGCTGAACTTCAAGATTCAACAGGTTCAGTTGCTAAATTTGTAAACCAAATTATTACAAATGGTATTGATAATAAAGTTTCAGATATTCACATTGAGCCTCGTCTAAACGGATATATTGTTCGTTACAGAAAAGACGGTATGTTACAGAAAGTTTTGGATGTACCACAGAAGGTTGAAACTTCTGTTATTGCTCGTTTTAAAGTTATGGCAAGGATGAATATTGCAGAAAATAGACGACCTCAGGATGGTACATTCTCTATTTCTTATAAAGATTGTTCTTATGACTTCCGTATTAATACTCTTCCAGTTTCTGGTAAGGAAAAGGTTTGTATCCGTATCTTGGCACCTGCGGTTTCATTGGCTTCAAATGATAAGGAAATTAAATTAGTTGGTGCGAATGAAAGAGATGTTCAAAAAGTTAAACAAATGGTATCTTGTCCAAACGGTATTATTTTAACATCAGGTCCTACAGGTTCTGGTAAAACAACAACATTATATTCCGTATTAAAGAGTTTAAATGATGAGTCTGTTAATATTACAACAATTGAGGATCCGATAGAAATTAAGTTGGAGGGTATCAACCAGTCGCAAATTAATGCTAAAGCGGGTATTACATTTGCATCATGTATGCGTGCTATTTTACGTCAAGACCCTGATATTATTTTGGTCGGTGAAATTCGTGACTACGAAACTCTAGAAATTGCTATTTCCGCAGCATTAACAGGTCACTTGGTATTAAGTACAGTCCACACAAACTCTGCAGCTGCCACAGTTACTCGTTTAATTGAAATGGGTGCGAAAGATTATTTGGTATCTTCAACATTATCCGGTGTTATTGCACAACGTTTGGTCAGAAAACTTTGTGATGATTGTAAGGAAGAATACTATCCGACAAGAGAAGAAGCAGCAATGCTTACAACTGATCCTGAAGAAATCGAAAAATTAATTAAAACTCCTATATATAGAGCGAAAGGTTGTAACAAATGCGGATTCCAAGGTTATAAAGGCCGTTTGGGCGTTTATGAAATCATGCAGATTACAAAGGAAATTAAAAAACTTATTGCACAAGGTGCGCATGATTTGGAAATTGAGGAAAGTGCAGTTAATAATGGCATGACTACATTACAAAGATCTTGTTTAAATCATATTATAAATGGGGAAACGTCGGTCGAAGAATTTGTCAGAGTCTTAGGTATGGCAGGTGAATAGGTGAAGTATGACAATTTTTAATTATACAGCATTAAAAGACGGTACAAATGAAATAGTAAAAGGTAAAGTTGAAGCGGATGATATGCGAGAAGCCAGGGCTGCGGTCAGGGCTTTAGGTTTTACTCCGACTAATATTCAAGAAGAACAAGGTGTTAAAAAAGAAGAAAAAAAGAAGCCCACTGGCAGAATGCCTAAATTGGGTTTGCATGATCAGATAGATTTTACATCTACTCTTCAAATCTTGTCTGCAGCTGGTATTCCTATTATTGAATCTTTACTGTTCATTGAAAATGATGCGGCAAAATTAAAAATCCGTCAGGTTGCTACTGAACTAAGACGTCAGATTATGAACGGCGGTACATTCGCAGGTACTGTTGCTAAATATCCTGAACAATTCGGTCAAGTTTATATCGGTCTGGTTAGAGCCGGTGAAGATTCCGGTGAATTGGAAAAAACTTTAGACCGTTTATTAGAATTGCTTAATAAGCAGTCAGCAATCAGAAGTAAGGTTATTGGTACATTAATGTATCCGGTATTCGTAATTTTATTGGCTGTGTTTATCGTAATTGTCATGTTGGTATTTGTATTCCCGGTATTTAAAGAAATGTTTGATTCAATGGGTATGCAATTACCTTGGATTACAAGAGTTTTGATGGAAATGGGTCTGTTCCTTAAAAAGAACTGGTATGGTATTCCGATTGGATTTTTTGCTATTTCAGCATTTATCAGTTTCTTATTCAGATGGAAGCCTAGTAAGTGGAAAATTGATGATATTGTATTAAAAATTCCGGTATTAACTGATTTAATTCAGTATTCAAACTTTGCAAACTTTATTGCGGTAATGCAGGTTGCATATGATGCTGGTGTTCCTATTTTGGAATGTTTATATTTGTCAAATATGACCTTAACTAATCATACTTTGGAAACAAGAGTAGAGGAAGCTACTGTCAGAGTTCAACAGGGTCAGCATTTGTCAGCTGCATTGCGAGCAACAAGAACAATGCCTAAAATGATTTTGTTTATGATTGCAACAGGTGAACAATCAGGTCGTTTGGGTGATATGTTAGGTCAGGCAACTAATTATATTGATAAACAGTTAGATACGATTATCGATATTATGACAAAGATGATTGAGCCTATCATGTTGATTGTTATCGGTTCTATCGTATTAGTTTTGGCAGCAGCTCTTTACTTACCTTTGTTCGCATCTTATATGGGTATGTAAGAGAGTGAATAGTAGAAAATTATCGAATGTTTTGCCAAACGGTAATGTGATATAATTATGAAAATGAATATAGTTATAACAGGTGCAACTTCAGGTATCGGTAAGGCTTTGACTGAACTGTTAGCAGTTGAAAACAATGTTTTTGCCGGTTACAGAAATCATGATTTAATTCACGAACGGCCAAATGTTACTTACTTTTATATTGATATGAAAGATAGAAAATCAATATACGAAGCTGCAGAGCATATAAAATCAAAAGTTGAAAAAATAGACATTTTGATAAATGTTGCAGGATGTGTAGTGGCAGGTCCTGTTGAGGTGTTAGATACAGACAGGTTGCGAGAGCAATTTGAAGTTAATACGTTTTCGCATATAGAGTTCACTCAAAAACTTTTACCGTTGTTAGAAAATGGCAGGATTATAAATATTAGTTCAATGGCAAGTTTTGGAAATTTCCCTTTTATAAGTCCATATTGTGCTTCAAAAAGAGCTTTAGATATATTTTTTAATGCTCTGGCTCTTGAAAATCATAAGAATATAAAGGTAATTTCTATAAAGCCCGGTGTTATTGCAACACCTATTTGGAAGAAATCTGTAGAAGCAAATATTCCGCAGTTAGAAGAATGTATAGAATATCAAAAAGAATTAGAATTTTTGAAATTAAATGCATTAAAAAATACCGATAAGGGTTTAAATGTTTCTAAGGTTGCTGAATTTGTTAAAAAGGTTGCATATTGTAAATCTCCGAAATCTTCTTATACAATAGGCAAGGATGCAAAGTTTGCTCAAATTTTATCTTATTTATCTCAGGATATCGTTAATAAGCTTGTAAAATTTGCTTTAAAATATCGAATAAATAATTTTAAATAAATATAAAAAGTAAAAAAACTTTTCTGTATAGTTTATTAAATTGTCAATGCTTTACCCCTGTGGTATAATATTTCTGCTATGGAAGATAAAGAAATTGATAAAATTTATGAATTGATAGATTCATCAAAATATGATGAAGCAAAGGGTTTAATTGCTGAAATTATAGAAAAGGATGCTAAAGACTTGGATGCACAAAGGCTGATGGCTTTATGTGAAGTTAATCTGGAAAATTATCATAGTGCTAGAAATATCCTGGAAGAGGTTCTAAAATACCGTCAGGATGATGCTTTGTGCTGCTATTATCTTGGATGCTGTTATGATAATTTAAATGAATTAGTAGAGGCCAAGCATGCATATTTAACTGTTTTAGAACTTCGACCGGAGTATATTGATGCATACAAAAGTTTGGCTATTGTTTATATAAAAACAGAAGAATATGATAAGGCTGTAGAAACCGCAGAAAAAGCTTTAGAGTATACTAAAGATGATTATGCTGTATATTATATTCTCGGAACAGCATGTATGGCAGGGAAGAAGTTTGAAGAAAGTGTCAAATATATAGAGAAGGCTATTGAGTTAAATCCTGATAATCTTCAATTGTATAATAACTTAGGTACATCTTATCTAACAATAGGTGATTTGGATAAAGCTTTTGAAACGTACAAAAGAGCATTAGAAATTGATGATACCGATTCTTTGACATATTTTAATATGGCATCTATTCTGCAGCTGAAAAACAAACATGCTGAAGCTTGTGAATATTTTGAAAAGGCACATGAATGCGAGCCGGATGAAGATAGTTATATTGTCGCCTGGGCTTTATCTGAAGTTAAAGCCGGTAAAATTCATGAAGCGATTGAGCATTATAAGTATTTAGCTTCTGCTTATCCTCAAAAAACTAATTATAAATACAATTTAGCTTGCTGCTATCAGGCTGTAGGCGAGTATGAAATTGCAATTTCTTTATTAAAACAGCTTGTTGTATTGACCCCTAAAGCTTCAAATATTTTAAAAAAACTTGCAGGGATATATATTTCTACAGGTCAATTATCAAATGCTAAAGATATCTATGAAAAACTAATCAAACAAGGTTCTACATCTTATCAATTGTATTATGAATTGGCCATATTATGTGTTAAGACAGGTGATACTGATAGAGCAGAACAAATATTGAAAAAAGTATGTCGTCTTAATCCTGAATTTGCCCCTGCGCATAAGGATTTGGGGGTAATATATTTAAATAAACGATTATTTGATTATGCAAAGGATGAATTCACACAGGCATATAAATGTGATCCAAATAATTATTCAATAGTTTTGGAGTATGCTAATTATTTTCATTCAATTTCTGATTTTGAAAAAGCGGATGAGCTGTATCAAAGAGCAATTGATATTGATCCTGAAAATCCAAACGGATTAGCTTTTTCAGCATTGAATAAAACTCATTTGAAGCAAATTGATATTGCAAAAGAACAGATTGAAAAAGTTTTGAAGAAGTGTTCAGATTCGGCATTTTTGTTGTTTATTGCAGGACGAATTTTTCATCTTGCAGGGGATTATGAAACTGCTAAAATGTATCTGGTTAAAGCTTATGAATTAGAAAAGATGCCGGATGTGCAGAATTTGTTAGGATTATGTTATTTTGAGCTTGGAAATTATGAGCAAGCAAGAATTATCTTTGAAAATATGCTTGAAAAGGTTCCGTTGAACGTAAATGTATTATTAAATCTTGCCAAATGTTATGAAAAACTTGGTAATACGGATGAAGCTTTAAAATATGCGGAAAAGATTGTTGAAACTTTTCCCGAATGCGAAGAAGCTCAGGCAATGATTAGAAAATTATCTTAATTTCGTATTGATTTTTAGTTATTACTGTTATGTTAATTTTCTTCATAAATAAATCCTTTTTGTGAAATGCACGATTGAAGACTTGTTTGAAGTTTTGCAATAGTTTTTGAATTTTCGTTAACAATTTTATTGTAAATTTTTTCTTATACAAGAATTAGTCTGAAAGTATTACAAACTGCCGGTTTTTAAAATTAGTCAAAAATAATTGTAAAAACTTTGGCATGCAGATGATAAATCATTAGTCAAAAGTAAAAATTTATTCTATTATAAATATACAAATCGGGAATGAGATTTTGGAGATAGAAAATTTCCCTATTATAATTTTCAATCTTTTGAACGATTAAGGTTTGTTCAAATGTGGTTTATTATTATAGTAGGCGGTAAAAGTGTATTTTTGGAGGTTAGTAGCAGTGTTAGAGCATGGATATATTCAAATCTATACAGGAGATGGTAAAGGGAAAACAACAGCTGCGTTAGGTTTGGCAATGAGAGCTTTGGGTCATGATTGGAAAGTTTTAATAATCCAGTTTACAAAAGGTGACGGCGCTACTACATATGGAGAAATTGCATCATCTTCAAAATTTAAAGATAACTTAGAAGTTGTACAATTTGGGATGGACAGAGTTTGTTATTCGCATAATGTTTGTTTAGAAGATTATAAAGAAGCTAAAAAAGGTTGGGAATTTGCAAAAGAAGCAATCAATTCAGGTAAATATCAATTAATCATATTGGACGAAATAAATATTTGTACATCAATGAATATGATAAAGGTCAGTGATGTAAAAAATACGTTACTGAATAAACCTGAGAATTTGGAGATAGTTTTGACCGGTCGTTATGCACACCCGGAATTGATTGCTCTAGCTCATCTTGTTACAGAGATGAAGCCTGTTAAACACTACTTTGATATGGGTGTAATGGCACGACAAGGTATAGAGTATTAATTTTGAAATAAAAAGTTTAGGTTAATGTGAATCCTTTTTTGTTTCAGAAATGAAATAGCGGGCATTTTGTCCGTTTTTTTTTATAAATTTATATTTTTTGATTAATGATTTATCTTCGTGCCAAGAATATCTCCTTGTGTTATAATTTGTTTATGATAACTTTACAAAAATATTTAAAACAATCTGCCACATATAAAGTGTTTTCGCATTTTTTGACTACGTTTGCGGATTTTTTAGATACTTTAGGGCATATAGCGCAGCTTGGCTTTCATGTTTTGAAGTGTATTTTGAGAGGTGAGATCTCATGGAGTGAGTTACTGGTACAATGTGACAGGTTTGGGGTTAGCTCATTACCTATAACTTTGTCTATTGTAGGTATGACTTCTATAATTGTTGCATCTCAGGTCGCGCATGAAATGGTGAAGCAAGGTGGTGGAAATTTTGTAGGGTTATTAATGACAATATTAATAGTTCGTGAAGTCGGGGCTATAATGTCAGGGTTTGCTATAACTTCTATGATAGGTTCATCTTTAGCTTCAGAGCTTGCTACAATGCGTGTGACTGAGCAGGTTGATGCAATTGATGTATTGGGTGTTGATTCTGTCAGATATTTATTTGTCCCAAGAGTTTTATCCGGTGCTATAATGATGCCGTTTGTTGTTATATTGGCATCTGTTGTAGGAGTTTTATTAGGTGCAGTTACTTCTGATATGTTTGCAGGTCTAACATATAGAGCATATTTTGATTCTGCTTGGCTCGGTTTGTATATGAAGGATTTAAGTGTTTGTATACTTAAAGCTATTGTTTTTGGTGCAACAATTTCTTTGATAAGCTGTACATGCGGCTATTTTGCATCAGGCGGAGCAAAGGGTGTCGGTCTTGCGACAACAAAGGCTGTAGTTTGGTCATTTATAGCAATTGTTGTTTGGGATATGATATTTGCGGTTTTATTTTTCTTTTAAATTGTGTAAGGGTATAGTTATGAGTATAGAAGTCAGAAATTTAGTAAAGACATTTGATGACAAAAAAGTTATAAATGATATATCATTTAAGGTTGCTAATGGTGAAATCTTGGCAATAGTTGGTTTTTCCGGTTCAGGAAAGAGTACGGTATTAAAGCTTATTTGTGGCTTAATTCCATACGATAGTGGAGAAATCATTACATCTGAGGGTGATATTGCTATGGTTTTCCAGTATTCTGCATTATTTGACTCCTTAAATGTAGCGGATAATATTTCATTTGCACTAAAAGAAAGAAAAGATTTGAGAAAAAAATATACAGATGAAGAGATAAAAAAGATTGTTTCTCAAAAATTAGAACTTGTTGGTTTAAAAGGTATAGAAAATAAATATCCTTCAGAATTATCCGGAGGTATGCAAAAAAGGGTAAGTTTTGCAAGAGCTATAGTAACCAAGCCGAATACAATTTTATATGATGAACCGACTGCAGGTTTGGATCCGATGTCATCTACCCTTATAGAAGATTATATTGTAAGTTTAAAAAGAGAAATAAATGCAGCCTCTATTGTAGTAACGCACCAGATGTCTACTATTACAAGAACTGCCGATAGAGTTATAATGCTTTATGACGGGAAAATTGTTTTCGAAGGTACTCCTACTGAACTTTTGAAACAAGATACTCCATATACAAAACAGTTTGTAACGGCATCATTGGAAGGTCCGATGAAGATGAAAGCTTAATATATTAGTAATTGAGGAATTTAAAGTATGAAAAATTTATTTAATGAAGATGTAATGGCAATTGATACATATATTATGGTAAAGTTGAAAGAAAAAACTGCTCAACTTTCAGATATTTTAGAAAAAAAGAATAGAAGGCCGATATCTTTAGCTATGGGGGCGCCGACAGCTAATCCGCCGGTTGTTTTGATAGATAAACTAAAAGAGTTTTTAACAGAAGATAATATTCATACATATTCTGTTACCAGAGGAGAACCTTATTTTCGTCAAGCGGTAGCTGAAAGAATGAAAAATCGTTTTGGTGTTGAGCTTGATGTAAACACTGAAATTTGTTCGCTATTAGGTTCAAAGGATGGTTTGGCAAATTTAATAAGGTTTATAATTACCCCAAACCATGAAGATAAGCAGAAAGATATAATTCTAATTCCTGATCCGGGGTATGCTTCATACGGTCAAATGATACAGTGTTCCGGAGGAAAACCTTATTCTGTTCCATTAACAGCAGAAAATAGTTATCAACCTGATATGGAAGAGATTTTAGCTAAATTAATGGATGAAGGTTATGACAAATCAAAAATTAAGGCTTTGATTATAAATTATCCTAATAATCCGCTTGGGGTTTCAGCGACTAGAGAATATATAAATTCTGTTATTGCATTTTGTAAAAAATATGATATTTTGTTGATTTCAGATGCAGCGTATTGTGATATCTATTTTGACGATAATGAAAAACCTTTCAGCGTATTAGAATTTGATGGCGCAAAAGATATTGCAGTAGAGTTTTATAGTCTATCAAAACCTTATGCAATTACCGGATGGCGTTTAGGCTGGCTGTGCGGAAATAGTGAGGTCGTAGGTCGATTTGCAAAAGGTAAATCTACTATCGATAACGGCATATTCAAAGCGTTACAAAAGGCCTGTGCTTATATTATGAATTCTACTGAAGGAGATGAGTATGTTCTGCAGGGTAATTTGGATTATAAACGTAAACAGGCTATTATGGTAAAAGGCTTTAAAGAATTAGGCTGGCCTATTGATGATGAAAAATTGCCGCATACAACATTTTACTTGTGGCTTCCTATTCCAAGGAAATATGATTCATCTTTTAAATTCTGTGAAGATTTGCTGGAAAAATCAGGGGTAGTAGTTGTGCCTGGTGATGCTTTCGGAGATTGCGGGCAGGGGTACTTCAGAGTTTCTTTTGTTTGCAGTGATGACAAATTGCAGGAAGTCATAGATAGAATGAAAGCTGATGGATTCAGGTATTAATACAGATATATAACAACTCAAAAGGATGATTATCTAATCATCCTTTTGAGTTCATATAAAAAATATTTAATTATTTTAGAATTTAAACGGATAATCTGATTTAAATTCCCACTGATCATTCTGTAATAATCTTGTACACCAGGATCTGTCTGTTTGGCATTTATTAATCATAGATTCCCGAGACACTCCGGCACCTGCTAGTCCGGAGCCATAAGTTCCAAAGAAAATTTCTTTATTGCCAAACCAAGTATTTCTGTTTGTATCATCAAAACAGAATAAAAATACATATTGGTCATATCCTGCTCTATTAGGACTTTTATCTCCGTTTACATCATAATAGACATCTAAACAGCCTCCTGTCCAAAATGTTAATAATCTTGAGCCGTCTTTGTAATATACTATTTTTTTATCATCATCGACATAGGCATGTCCAAGATATGGGTCTATATTTTCCATATACCAATCATAGCCTTTACCTTGAGCAGGTATTTTCATATCTCTAAAAGATCCCTTTTCAAGTTCCATATCAAGAATAGCATTGTTTATTTTACTATAGAAGTTTTTGAGTTTTGCAGTATATTCTTTTTTAATTCTTTGGTAGTGTAACGTAGGTATTGTCAGGGCTGCAACGGCTCCTACTATAGACATAGTTATCAATACTTCTGATAAAGTAAAGGCTATTACTTTTTTTAATGTCATAAAAATTTATCCTCGCTTATTCTTTTTCCTATTATAACATATTTTGGAAGACACCTCAAGATTAATATCTTTTCCGCTGAATAAATTGATTATTTGTTATATGCATTAAGCTTTTATACTTTTATGTTAATATATTCAAGTAAAATAAGGAGAAACTTTATGAATATTGCGGCTAATTTAACAGAGCTTATCGGAAATACTCCAATGGTAAAATTAAATAGATTAAATACCGGCAAGGCAAATATTTACTTGAAATTGGAATATTTTAATCCTGCAAATTCAATAAAGGATAGAGCAGCCTTACAAATGATTGTCGATGCTGAAAATGACGGCAGGATAAACAAAGATACTGTCATAATAGAGCCGACAAGCGGAAATACCGGTATAGGCTTGGCAATGATTTGTGCTATAAAGGGTTACAAACTAATTCTTACAATGCCGGAATCAATGAGTATAGAGCGCAGAATGTTATTAAAAGCATACGGAGCGGAGCTTGTTTTGACTCCGGCACAGTATGGTATGCAAGGTTCTGTTGATAAAGCTGTTGAGTTACATAAAAATGTTTATAAAAATTCATTTATCCCATCACAGTTTGATAATCCGTCTAATCCGAAAGCTCATATATTAACAACCTCAGAAGAAATTTGGAAGGATACTGAAGGTTCTGTTGATATCTTTGTTGCCGGTGTTGGTACAGGCGGAACCCTGTCAGGTGTTGGCAAAAATTTAAAAAAGAAAAAATCAGATATAAAAATTGTAGCTGTTGAACCGTATAATTCTCGAGTCTTGGCTGGAAAATCTGCAAGTCCGCATAAACTTCAAGGTATAGGTGCTAATTTTATACCAGGTAATTATGATGAATCCTTGGTAGATGAAATAATCCCGGTAAAAGATGAAGCTGCGATTTTAATGACAAAACTTCTGCCGGTAAAGGAGGGTATTTTATCAGGAATTTCCGGAGGAGCCAATGTTTGGACTGCTGTGGAATTGTCTAAAAGAGAAGAAAATTTTGGTAAAAATATAGTTACTGTAATTCCTGACTGCGGCGACCATTATTTAAGCTGTGGAATATTTTAATAATATTTACCCTCAGCGCTAATTATGATAAAATTAATATATGAATTTATGTGTTTTTCAAGGAACATTTAATCCTATTCATAATGCGCATTTAAGAGTTGCAGAGTATGTGCTAGATCATTATAATTTTGATAAAATATTATTTATTCCTGCATATAATCCTCCTCATAAGACGTGTGATTTGCAGTTTTCTTCTGATCGTTTGGAAATGGTAAAACTGGCGGTTTCTGATTATCCAAATTTTGAAGTTTCTGATATAGAATATAAGCGCAGAGGGAAATCTTATACCTATTTAACTATTTTAGAATTGTATAAGTTATATAATCCTGACGGTAAAATAAATTTTTTAATAGGAACTGATGCATTTAAAAAGATTGAATCCTGGTATGAGTTTGAAAAGTTAAAAAGTTTGGTTAAATATATCGTCTTTGTTAGGGAGGACAATTTTAATATTTCGGAGTATGATTTTCTAAAGGAAAAAGGTGTTGATTTTGAGTTCCAACCTTTGACATACGAAGATATATCATCAACCTCACTGAGATTGAAAATCCAAAATAGCGAAAGTATAAGTGAATATGTACCTAAAAAAGTAGAGGAATATATAAAAGATCATGAATTATACAAAAGTAAGTAATGAAGAATTATTGATATGGTTAAGAAATAATTTAAATGACGAGCGTTATGAGCATTCTTTAGGAACGGCTGAAATGGCTAAAAAATTAGCTGAAGATTATTCTCAAAATCCGGAAAGGGCATATGTTGCAGGTTTGCTTCATGATTGTGCTAAGTGTTTTTCTACAGAAAAATTATTGGAAATTATAGATAAAAATAATTTGGATGTTGATCCAATTGAAAAAATGAATTATAAAACACTCCATGCTCCTGTTAGTGCTTATGTTGCAAAGATAGAATTCGGAGTTACCGATGAGGAGATTTTATCTGCTATAAGATGGCATACTATCGGTAAGTTAAATATGTCTGATTTTGAAAAAATAATTTACCTTGCCGATAAGATTGAAATAAGGACAAGAGAACCTGAGTACGCAGAACCTATAAGGGAAGTGTTAACGGGTCAAAACGGATTGGATAAAGCTATGCTGCAATCTTATAAATTGACTATTAAAAGTTTGGTTGACAGAAATCTTAAAATTTGTCCTATGACTATTGATATTTATAATCATTT
The DNA here is from genome assembly GCA_949300485.1 of uncultured bacterium. Classification (GTDB taxonomy): domain Bacteria; phylum Cyanobacteriota; class Vampirovibrionia; order Gastranaerophilales; family Gastranaerophilaceae; genus Zag111. The sequence continues at coordinate 28,962 of CASGEL010000010.1, read as the reverse complement.
GGAAGATGTAATAAATGTTAATTAACTTAATAAACAGACATATTTCTTTATTTTTCATGGTACAATTTTGCTAAAGCAGAGAGGGCACAGATGAAATTACTTGAGATTAAGAATAATTTGGTGAAGTTATCCTATACGGAATCTGAAAATCCTATAATGGGAAGGTTTATAGTATTAGATTCCGGCGCAAAATCTTATGTTGCACAATTTGTTAATTTAAAATCAGATACTGTTAATAATTTTGCTATAGCTAAATTATTATTTACATTTACGCCGGATGGTGTAGTTGATAACTATGACGGTTCTATTCCAAGTATAAATTCTGAACTCTCTTTTCTTCCTGCCGAAGAATTATTACATCTGCTGCCTGTTGAAACTGCTATAAAAATAGGAAATTTATCTCAGCAGGAAGATATGCTAAATCTTGATATATCAGTATTTGAAAGAAATCTTACTGTCTTTGCTGAAAAAGATTCTCATAAGACTTCCTTTATCTCTAACTGCATAAGGCAACTTTTTCAGATGAAGGAAAAAAGTGTAATTATAGATACTGATAATTTGTTTGAAGATTATCCTAAAATTGAATTCACAAAAGATTTTAAACTTCCATTAAATTCAAAAATGATTGATTATATTTTTGAATATGACCTGGCTGAGGTTGAACCCTCTACAAAAGCTGTTATCCAGGATATTTTTTATGCAGTTCAACAGTATATAAAAACTTTAGATTTTGAATTTTTGCCGATTAATAATTTTGTGGATGTAGTGGCAAATCAATATAAAGAGCTTCAGATGCCTGAATTAGCTCTTTTAAAAAATAAATTACTAAAATATAGGGATGCAAATGTTTTTGCTAATACAAAAGAAGAAGTATTTGCGTTAAAAGAAAAATTGGAAGAAAAAAATTGTTCTATTATTAATTTAAAAGATATTCATGAATCTTTGCAGAAAGAGGTATTCTCATTTATTCATTCAACATTAGAAACTATAGATAAATATATATATTTATTTGTGCCTTTAACTGATGGTAATTCTGATAAAAAGCTTTTAAAGCAGTTTATAAATCATAATCACATATTTACAACAATGATTACAAGCAGTGCATATAAATATGCTTCAGAATTAAAGCATCATGCTCAAAATATGATTCTCTTTACTCCGCAGGTTGCAACGAATGATTTTGCTGCTTATAATACATTTTTAAATAAGTTAAATTATGATGAATGTATTGTATATGGTAAATTAACACAAGGTATTCCATTTATTGTAGAAATGACAGATCTTGACTTAGATTTGACAAAAGATGATGTTTTGGGTGAAAAATATCAATTTGTACCTAAAACTGAGGATACAATTCTGGTAAGAATTGAAGAAAACGGTGACCGTATACTTATGGATAATTCTTTTGTTCCGGTTGAGGAAGAAATTGAACATTCAAATGAAAAAGAAACCGATAATGAACAGAATATTGAAGCTGAAATTCCAAATGAGACGGTTTCTATGATTCCTGAAATTTCACAACCTCCGATAGAAGTTGTAGAAGATCAGCAGGAGCTTTCTACTGTAGGATCATCTGCCGTAATTGAAAATACTCCAAAAACAATAGATATACCACAAGCTACAGTTGAGGAAGCATCTATTGAATCTAAGTCTGAGATAATTGAACCTGTTGGCAATCTTATGGAAGAAGATTCTTTGGATCAAGCAATATCCGAGCCTGATTTAGAGTTGGATAATCTTTCTTATGATGAGGCAGAAGCCCTTTCGCCTGTTTCGGAACTCCAGGAAAGTGATTTAATGGATGAAAATGAAATTGTAGATCAATCTGCTTCTTTGACTGAAGAAGATTTAAATTATATTGAAGATAGCCAGATGGCTCAGCCGGATGAGTTTTTTGGTGAGGATATAATTTCGGAACCAATAGTAGACGAAAATTCGTATCAGGATTCTCCGTTTATTAACGATAAACCTCCTGTAGTTCCTGTTTATCCTGCTGGATCAGAAGAACTTGGTGATGATAACGGTACAGACTTTAATCAAGGTGATACGGTTTCTCATCCTCGTTACGGCAGAGGGGTTATTGAAAAAATAATTAAATATGGTAATAAAACTCTTTGTTCAATTGCTTTTGAAAATGTCGGCAGACGTTTGTTAGACCCAACAATTTCTGAACTTTCAAAAGCTTAGGGGGATAAATATTTTAGGAGTTTATTATTATATTCCAAATATTTCAATTTTATTTACAGACTTTTGCATATAATGTTTGTGCAAATCTTTTCCCTTCTCTGCCATCTATTTTTGTCCAGGAATTATATTTAAATTCGTCTTTGTATAATAATTGATTATTGTCCCCGTAAATTTCAGATTCTAATAGTCTGCTTTCTTTCGTATCACATTTTATTCCCCAAGAATGTATTTCGTGGTCTATCTTCTTCCCTTTAAAGTTGCCTAGCAAACCGTCTGTATCACTCATTTTAACAGTAACTTTTTTGTAATTTTCTATGTTTGTAATATTGATTATACTAATTCCGTCATTTTTTAATTCTTGCCATGCAGTTGCAGATAGTGTAGTCATTGAAATCAGCACTAATGTTATAATAATAAATTTTTTCATAAACACTCCTTTATAACTAGATATTTTGCAAGTAAAATCTTTATTTACAGACGTTGTCATATAAGATCTTATTGAAATCTGTTTTATCATTGATATTAATTTTCATCCAAGAGTTGAATGCTTGCGGAGAAACAAATTTGTTTATTATTTGGTTATTTTCTCCATATAGTTCTGAACCATAGTAGATACCTTCTTTTGTATCGCATTTTATTCCCCAAAATGTTAATTCATGTGATACTTTTGTTTTTTCTGCCTCACTCATGATTCCTTCAGTATCAAGAGTTTTTACTGTTATTTTTTTTACATTCCCTATGTTTGAAATATTTGTTATACTGATTCTTTTCCCCAATTGTATGTCTTGCCAGCCATGTGCTGATAATGCGGTTATTATGGAGAGTAATAATGTTGTAATAAGATATTTTTTCATTCAAAATGTTCCTTTTACTTAATATTACAGCTTGTATTTGTATTTAATTTTTTCTTAAAGCAGATGCCCCTTTTAAATATACAAATTGCGGTTCAAAATCATCTTCACAATTGGTCACAACAAGAACTCTTAAACACATTTTTAAAGCGTTTGGAACATCAAGTTCGTGGAAACACATCATTGCAACTTTATCCCAGCCTAAATCAATCCTTGCAAATTTTGCAGGAAATGCTGCATTTAAATCATCTGTTGTTGTGAAAATAACGTGTGAAATTTTTTCTGTAGAGATATTATTTTTAGCAATCATTTCGTTTAATAATTCTAATGTAGCACTTTTAATGTCCCCCTCAGAATTATAATCAACAGTAATTGCGCCTCTAATACCTTTTGTTCCCATAATTATTTTTTCACTCCGTTATACCAATCTTTTGCAGCCATTTCGCCTTTTCCTTCAGGTTTTACTGTTATTAGTCTTAACAATCCTTTGCCGCAGCCTATATCAAGACCTTCTTTGGATGCTGTAATTTGCCCTAATTCTGCGGTTCCATCTATGGGTTTTGCTTCTATGATTTTAATCATTTTTTCGTTGTAATAAAAATATGCACTTGGACACCTGCAGATACCTCTTACTAAATTATGAATTTCAATGTTAGATTTTGACCAGTCAATTTGGCATTCTTCTTTTGTAAGTTTATTTGCCATACATAATCCGTCTTCACATTGTTTTTGTGGGTTTAGAGTTCCGTTTTTCAATCCGATAAGTGTTTCTTCAATCATTTGCGGAGATTTTTGGGCAATTTCTTTCCATAATTGTTCACAATTCATTGTATCTGATATAGGAATAACTAATTTTTGGCATATATCTCCGCAATCTAAACCAAGTTCGGTAATCATTGTACATATGCCTGTTTCTTTATCTCCGTTAATAATTGCTCGCTGAATAGGATTTGCACCTCTGTATTTAGGTAATAATGAGGCATGAAGATTTATTGTTTCATATTTTGGAATATCCAAAACTTCTTGAGATAAAATCTGCCCGAAAGCAAATGTTACAAAAAAGTCAGGTTCTAATTTTTTTAATTCTTTTTGTATTTCCGGTTCTTTTCGTATTGATTTTGGCTGTAATACCGGAATATTTTTTTCGATGGCAAATTTTTTTATAGGTGACATTTGTAATTTATGTCCTCTGCCGGCCGGTTTATCAGGTTGCGTTACAACTGCTGCGACCTCAATTTTGTCAGAATTATATAAGTGCTCTAAAGATTTTAAACCAATATCAGGGGTTCCAAAAAATACAATCTTAATCATTATTTGCTATTTCTTCCTCTAATTCTTTTTCATCAATCAGTAAATCAGGGTTAAGATTAGGTAGATTATGTTTTTTGAGAATTTCTTCTGTTTCAAATCTGTTAATACAATGGTCAATAAATAAAATACCATCTAGATGGTCATTCTCATGTTGAATTGCTCTGGCAAGCAATGATCCGTCTTTAGCTTCCATAACAAAAGGTTTGCCATGTTCATTTAGGGCTTTTACCATAATATTTTTATAGCGTTTTACATCCGTATAAGCTTCAGGAAAACTCAGGCAGCCTTCATTACTTTTTACGGCACCGCTTTTTTTGATGATTTTAGGATTTATAAACACAATTGGGTTTAGCGGTTCATTATTTGTTGCAACGTCAATGACAAAAACTCTTACATTTTCACCTATTTGAGGCGCTGCAAGTCCAACACCGTTTTGTGCATACATTGTATCTAAAAGATCTCTCACTAAGTCTGTAATTTTTTTTGACACTTTATGAACTTCTTTTGAGGGTTCTCTTAAAGATTTTTCACCGTATTTTAAAACTCTTCTTATAGCCATAATTACCTTCCAATCTCGTATTTATTACAGTTTACTATAAATAACTCGCCTTGGCAATTAATAAATTTTTATGTATGGATAGTTTTTATATAAAGAATATGTTATAATTAAATTTGTTTATTGATATTTTAGGAGCAGTAAAAGTGAAGAAATTTTTAATAACGGCAGGGTTGGTTATAGGAGTGTTTTTGAGTTCAAATGTGGTGGCTTATTCTCAAGGTGATAACACTTCAAAAATTAATGTGGTTACAGAAATAGGGACATTAGCAAATTCTAAAAAATATGATGAAGCCTTGGAAAAATGTAATACAGCTATGCAAAATTATCCTAATGATTATGAATTGTATTATTGGAAAGGTGCTATCGAAAGTAATTTAGGCAATCATGAAATTGCTGTTAAGGATTTTGATAAGGCTATTGAGTTAAATCCAAAGCTTGCAAGTTTGTATGTTATGCGTGGAATTTCCAAATCTTATTTAGATGATACCGAAGGAGCGATGAATGATTTCAATCAAGCAATAAAATTAGACCCTAAAGACAGCTCTGCTTATTCAATGAGAGCTTGTGTAAAAATTGCTCTTGGCGATTTAAAAGGTGCTAATGATGATTTGGATATGGCAAATAAATTATTTGATGCGGAAACAAAAGAAGAGAAATAGTAAATACTGTTTTATATTTTATGTGAAAGGAAAATTTGTATGAAAAAATGTTTTTTAATAGCTGCTGTTATTCTTATTGGTGGGCTAGTGTCTTCGGTAGTATTTGCTGGCGGTAATAGTGAATATCGAAAGTATCAGCTTAGCAGGATTACTCCCGATACAAGTTTAACATATGAATATAAGTCTTTTCAAAATTTAGATGCAGTCTTAGATGAGGTGTTAAAAATTCCAGCTGCGGCTAATCGATGGACAGGTTCAAAACTTCCAAACCATGAAGAAGCTCGTCAAGAAGCTTATAGTAAAATCAGTAAATATGTTGCCAAATATCCAAGAGAATCCCAGTTATATATATTACGCTCGTATTACGCTCCGACTGATGAAATGTCTATAAAAGATTTGAATAAAGCAATCAATTTGGATCCTACAAATGATATTGCATATGTTAATTTAGCGGATGTCAAATATAATATTTTTAGGAAAAAGAATCAGATTTATGTCAGTGATAGAGATAGACATGTTCAGGCATGTCAGAATGATAAGGGATATTACAACAGACTTAATAATAGTCAGGAGTTAAAAAATATCCTTAGTCTATATGATAAAGCTGTTAAAATCAGACCAGATAATACTGAAAATATGTTGCTTAGAAGTAGTATTAAATGGGCCATGTGTAATACGGATGAGGCAAAAGCTGAGATAATGAAGAGTTTATCTACCTCACATCAATAAATTTATGAATTTGTGGAATTAATCGGGTGTTTGGATAAAGTTCTGTGAATTTTCTGAGAATATTATTACAGAAATCGGAACTTATCATCATCTGGTTATTTTTTCCCATTTCAGGTTGCAAAATAAGCTCAAGATTATATTTTTTACCTAACTTTGTACAATCCATGATTTCTTCATCTGTGATATTTCCATTAAAAACAATTTTTGCAAAGGTGTATATCCCGCTACATTGTTTAAAAAATTCGGAATGTTGATTGAATGTATTTTTCCCTGATGCAGATTCAAGTTTTATATCAGCGGAGATAATATCAATATAGTTTTTTATCTGCTTAAGATTATCAGGAAGAGTTGCATTTGTTTCAAGGTATATTTTTGTTTTTTTCTGGATAATTGGTAAAAATTCTTTTAAAAATTCGATAGAAAGCAGAGGTTCGCCTCCCGTTAGCGAAATTGAATGAAACGTATTTAAATCATATTCTGTTGTGATTTTTTCAGCAAGTTCAAGAGGGGTGAATTCTTTACCTGTTTGAAATGCTGTATCGCAATACGTGCAATTTAAATTGCATCCGCAAAATCTTATAAATAATTGTTTATAGCCTACAACCGGCCCTTCTCCTTGAATTGAAGAAAAGATTTCATTTATTTTAGTTTTCATTCATCAAATTCTTTCTCATATCATCTGTGGATAAATTTTTAAGCTTTTTGTAAAGCTTAATTTCATCTTCTGACAAATCATGAGAAAATTCAATACTTACAGTAATAATTAAGTCGCCGATTTTTCCGTTTTTTTTGATTCCTTGTTTTGCAATTCTAAATTTTTGGCCTGAGGAAGTATTTGGCGGAAGTTTCAATTTGATTGTTCCATCAAATGTCGGAATTTTTATTTCTTCTCCGAGTGCAGCTTCAAATGCTGTTATTGGAACATTATAGTAAATATTTAATTTATCAAAATTTATTTTTGTTTTTGTTTCGACTTTAATATTTATATACAAATCTCCGTTCTGACCGCCATTTTTTCCAGCTCCGCCTTCATTTTTTAACCTTAATTTTGCACCATCTTTTATCCCTTTAGGAATAGTCACTGTAATTTTTTTACGTTTTGAAACTTCTCCGGTGCCGCTGCATTTGGAACATTTACCTCCATTGATAAATTTATGTCCAAGGCATGTCGGGCATGTTTGGGTTGTCAAAACATGTATAATTCTTTTACTCCCTGTAATTACTTCTTCAGGAGTTATTGTGACCTCAGTTGTAATTGTTTCACCCTTTTGAGGTCTTTTATTTTCTTTTTCTTTTTTATTTTTTTTGATTTTTGCAGTCCAGTATTTAAAAATTTTAAATATTGAACTCGTATTTTTCTTTTTATCTTTTAAATTAGTTTTTTGTGGTCTCGAGTTATTTGTATCGGTAGAATAATTTGCAGATTTTGATTTGTTATTTCTGTATTCTTCTTCGGCTTTTTGAGAAGAGGTATTTGTTTGTTCATTTTTAAAAAAGCCTTTTAATATATTATATTGTTCTCTTTTTTGAGAATCAGATAATGTTTCATAGGCTTCAGTTATATCTTTGAATTTTTCAATAGCATCAGGGCTTTTATTAATATCAGGGTGATATTTTCTTGCTAATTTTCTGTAAGCAGATTTTATTTCAGCAGATGTAGACTCTGTTGAGACTCCTAAAATTTCATAATAATTTTTTAGATTATTAAACGCCATACAATTTATCTAATGATAAATTAATAAAATTCAACATCTCTTTGTTACTTAGTTTGATTTCGGTAAATTTATAAAATATTAATGTTTTAAATAGAAATACTAAAAGTCAAAATAGATGTTCCTCTTACTTTACTCCTCCGATGTCTTTGCGAAATTTCATCCCGTCAAAATGAATTTGATTAAGATCTTCATACAGGTAATTTTTTGCTCTGTTTAAGGTAGAAGCGCTGCGAGTAATAACAAAAGAATTTCCTTTTATTGTAAGGTATTTTTCATCTGAGGTTTTTTGAATATTTATAAAATCAATATTTCCCATATCATCAATGTTTTCAAATCCTGTGATAATTTTATTATTTTGTCTTGAATAAACTAATGCTGATATAGAGTTTAGATTATTTTGTATGATTTCTTCGTATTCATCTGCAAATAATCCTTCAATGCAAGCTGTAAAAATTTTTACTAAATCATCGTCAATTGAATTTAAAACCGCAGCTGCATCGTGATTCTGAAGGAATGGTTTAAATTCATTAACATAAAATTTATCTTCACCGGTTATTGTACACTCAACCCCAAGAATTCCAATATAAGGTGTTCCTTTTTTATCAAGTGTTTTTAGTGTATTTTTAACTATATTTTCAACTCTAGCCAAGACCGTTTTGGAAATTTTATAATCAGGAGTATAACACCCAATTCCGTTTGTATAAATTCCACCATCTCCGTTTTCCATAAATTTATAGTTAGCAACTGTAGATATCGGGAGAGCACTGTATCCATCTGTGATATAGTAAATTGTAAAGTTGTGTCCGAAAGTAAATTCTTCAATTAGGACATTTGTTTCATTTTTAGAAAATAAATTATCCAAAAAATCTCTAGCTATAGTCATAGTTGGACAAACAAGCATATCTTCAGTATTTGGATGTTCTGAGCATTTTATTGTTACCGGGAAATTTGCTGTTTTTAAAAATTCTTCAGCCTGTTGCATTTTATCAAAGATTCCGAATTTAGAAGTTTGTGCATGAATTTTGTATAAAAACTTTTTGCATACTGTGTTATTTGTAGCTATGTTACAAGAATCTTTGCATGGCCCAAATATTCTTTGATCGTTTGTTAGGAAAAATGAAACGATATCATTTTTCAGAGCTTTAAAAGATATCGGGATTGTTAAATCTATATTGTTTTCTATTGCAAATTTTAATAAGCCGGTTGAATCTTCTTCTCTGATATCAACACTTATATATTTTTCAGAATTTATATTACAACCTGGTGCTATGTAGATTTTACCAATATTTTTATCTTGATATAATTTTTTACACAGCGCTGATGCTGCGGCATTATTACCTATAATAAGTATATTCATTCCATTTTTCATAAAAAAATTATACTACATAAAACAGATGATTTTTGTTAATTTATTTTAAGCAAATTTTAAAAATTATGTTATAATTATGACAAAATAAAATTTTTAATTAAACAGATTATAGCGTAGTAGTATAAGTTTATAATTCTGGCACCAAAAATAGAAAGGTTAGCGTTTAAATGGCAAGTTTAGTTAATTTTTTATCTAATGTATTTCAATCCCCAAGTATAAATACAACATCTCCTGTTGTACGTCAAACTCAAAGCAATAACCCATACAGTAATAATCCGTTTGTAAATTACAATGGGAACAGGTATAATCAGTATTACGCTCAAAATAAACCGGTTAAAGGCGGATATTTTGCTGGATATTATAATGGAAAACAAAATATTGTTGGAAGACGCTTATTTATAGAGGTTTAAACTTAAAAGTAATCATAATGATAAATAGAAAAGGCATCTTTATAAAGATGCCTTTTCTATTTATTTAAAGTTTTAGAGTTTAGTAGTCCATTACCCAACCATTATTCATAACCAAACCGAAGCAATAGCTATAATTTCCTGCCGTACATTCAGCTTTGCTTGCATCATTGACTTCAAAAGTTTTGTTTTTAACATCGATAAATCCCGGCTCGGGTATGATGACCCCTCTTTTTGAAATGTAGAAGCTGAAGAAATCTCTTCCATATATATTCGGAGCTTCATCTCCATTTAAATCTATCAAAAATTCTCCAATAGAATAATCTTCTTTAGGTGTTCCTGCGTTAATTTTTGTTCCGGATGGAGAGTATCTATACATTACGACTGCTCCATTTTTAAGTTTTACAGAGTCATAAGTTACTCTATATTTATTAGCATTTGATGGGTCATCAATTGTTTTATAGGCTGTTGTTTTTAGGCAGTCTGTGCTTGCCGTAGCGGTGCAAGATTTGGCTACGTCAAATCCTCCTGCGGTTAGAATGCCTGTAGATTTAAAGTCTGTAAGTTCTAAATCTTTGGTTTTGTTTGTCAACATCTGATCTACTGCAAGCTGTTGTACTGACCCTACAAAGCTTTTTAATTGTGTTGCATATATTTTTTTGTTAATGGAATTCATAAGGCTAGGTATAGATAATGCTGCAATTGCACCTACAATACCAAGTGCTACTAGTAATTCTGTCAATGTAAAAGCTTTTTTATTATTTTTCATTATTATAAACTCCTTTATTCTGCGTTTTCTATATAATTAGGGTCAAAACTTGTTCTTTCTACCAAGAAGTAGCATGATGCAGGATCACCAATTCCACATTTAGTTTTTACTGTTGATATGGTTGGATTAGATCTTGAGTCGCCAAGAGCACCTCCAGGGAATGCACCAAGGTCTCCCATATGGTAAGGTTTATCTGATGTTTCTAAGACTAGAGTTGCCCAAGTAAGTTTTAGAGCAAATAAATCAACTCCAACTATATTAGGAGCGTTTTTCCCGTTAGTATCGATGTATACAATGGTACACGATGTACTGTTAAGTGTATGAGCACTTGAATTTGGATCATTGTATGTCCTTAAACCTACAGCTACTCCATTTTTTAATGTAGCGGCAGCGGCAACTGCAGGTTTTGCAACGGCAGTACCGCCCATTGATTTATATGAATCTGCAAAGGTATCTGTTTTTGATATTCGGCTTACATCAAGTGTTTGTAAGAAGGTTTCAGGATCGGATTTTATATCTGTATCATCAATAGATCTTGCTCCTTTTGTAATTATTTCATTTTGAATTGCATTATTCAAGGTTGAAACTGCACTTTGCAGGTTAGACATCATTGCTTTGTTATTTGTGTCTTTAATCAATCCAGGTAAAACCAATAGCGCAACAGTGCCGACAACGGCTAATGTTATAAGAACTTCAGATAGCGTGAAGCCGTCTTGTTTTCTCTTAATCATAAAACCAATCCTCATTATAAGTTATATATTTATTTTAACATTATTTTGCAAAAAGTTCAATCTTCTTGACGGAAGATTTTGAGCAAGTTAAAATTTAGGTGTATATAAGGTGAAGGGAGTAGAAAATGACTAATATACAAGTTTCACAAGAAATTCAAGAAAAATGCTGCGTAAGACGCGGTGTAAAAGGAGTACCTGCTCCGATTCCTCAAGAAGGTGAATGGACAAAATGTAAGGAAATTAAAGATATTTCCGGCCTTACACATGGCTGCGGCTGCTGTGCACCTCAGCAAGGTACTTGTAAATTAACATTAAATGTAAAAGATGGTGTTATCCAAGAAGCTTTGGTTGAAACTATCGGATGTTCAGGTATGACTCATTCTGCTGCTATGGCAGGTGAAATCCTTCCTGGTAAAACTATATTAGAAGCATTAAATACAGACCTTGTTTGTGATGCTATCAACGTTGCTATGAGAGAATTATTCTTACAAATCGTTTACGGCAGAACTCAAACAGCTTTCTCTGAAAACGGTTTACCTGTTGGTGCTGGCCTTGAAGATTTAGGTAAAGGCTTGTGCTCAATGTGTGGTACTATTCACTCAACTAAACAAAAAGGCGTTAGATATCTTTCATTAACTGAAGGTTATATCTTAGAATTAGGATTAGACAAAAATGATGAAGTTATCGGTTATAAATTCGTTAACTTAGGAAAAGTTATGGATGCTATTAAAGCTGGTGTTGATCCTAAAGAAGCTTACGAAAAGAATATTGGAACTTACGGTAGATTTGCTGATGCTGTTAAAACTATCGATCCAAGAAAAGAGTAGTTGTAGGAATTTTAATTAAATAAAGAGGAAAAATAATTATGGCAAATTTTGAAGGAAAAGATAGACGTGAAGCTACTTTGAAAAAAGTTTTACCAGAATATGGATTTAAAAACTTGGACGAAGCACGTGAATTATGTTTATCAAAAGGAATTGATGTAGATGCAATTGTTAAAGGTATTCAGCCAATTGCATTTGATAATGCTTCTTGGGCTTATACTTTGGGTTGTGCTATTGCAATTAAAAAAGGTATTACAAATGCCGCAGAAGCTGCAGAAGCTATTGGATTAGGCTTACAGGCTTTTGCTGTTCCAGGTTCAGTTGGCGATACTAGAAAAGTTGGTCTTGGACATGGTAATTTAGGTGCAATGCTTTTAAGAGAAGAAACTAAATGCTTCTGCTTTTTAGCAGGTCACGAATCATTTGCTGCTGCTGAAGGTGCAATTGGTATTGCAAGAAATGCTAACAAAGTAAGAAAAGAACCTTTAAGAGTTATTTTAAATGGTTTGGGTAAAGATGCTGCTTATATTATTTCAAGAATCAACGGTTTTACTTCTGTTGAAACTGAATATAATTATAAAACTGGCGAATTAAAAGTAGTTAAAGAACAAGCTTTTTCAGATGGTGAAAGAGCTAAAGTTAAATGCTACGGCGCAGATGATGTATCTGAAGGTGTTGCAATTATGATTAAAGAAGGTGTTGATGTTTCTATTACAGGTAACTCAACCAACCCTACTCGTTTCCAACATCCAGTAGCTGGTACTTATAAAAAATGGTGCTATGAAAATGGAAGAAAATATTTCTCAGTAGCATCAGGTGGCGGTACTGGTAGAACTCTTCACCCGGATAATGTTGCAGCAGGTCCTGCTTCTTATGGTATGACAGATACTATGGGTAGAATGCATGGTGATGCTCAGTTTGCAGGTTCTTCATCTGTTCCTGCTCACGTTGAAATGATGGGTGTTATTGGTATGGGTAATAACCCAATGGTAGGTGCTACTGTAGCATGTGCAGTTGCTGTTGCAGAAGCTATGAATAAATAACAATTGGTTATTATAAAATAAAAACCTTACAAGGAACTCTTGTAAGGTTTTTATTTTATATTTTTATGCAGATTGTAAAGCTAAAATTTAATTTTTGCATGCGTTTTCTATATAAAGTATATACTTAAGACACACTCTATACGCAGGTTTAAGAATTATTAACAATATTTTAACAAAAAAGGCAATTCTTTAAAATAAAAAACGTTTATATATATGTAAGGGAAATCAATCATTCGAACGAAAAAGTTTATAGTCTGTAAAATGATATAAATGAGTGAATAGGATATTTAAAAAAGTTTTTTATACTCTCTCTCTTAATATCCTCGTGTTTATTTAATGTTGCCATAATCTGGCAACTTTTTTTTTGAGTAAACTATGTGCTATAATAAATTCAATGGATTTTTTATTCGATTTTGATAAAGAATATGGTTGTGTTATAGGTACTGATGAAGCGGGCAGAGGTCCTGCTGCAGGAGGTGTCTTTGCTGCTGCAGTTTATTTTCCAGAGGTTACTAAAAGCTTGATTACTGATTTATCAAGGTTAAATGATTCTAAAAAATTATCTAAAGCGGCAAGAGAGAAGTTATACAATGTGATAAAAACCAATTCAATATATTCTGTTATATGCATTGAGGTTGAAGAAATTGAAAAAATAAATATTTTAAACGCTTCTTTAAAGGCTATGAAATTGGCTTGTGAGAATGTTATAAATAATGCAAATTTGACAGATTTTATTACATTGGTTGACGGAAATAAGACTATAAAAAATTATAATTATCCTCAAAAGTTTATAATAAAAGGAGACGGGCAATCTGCATCAATTGCCGCCGCAAGTATTTTGGCTAAAGTTGAAAGAGATTGGTATATGGATAATTTGGCATCAAAATATCCTCAGTACGGCTGGAATCGTAATGCCGGATATTTAACTCCGGAACATCTTAAAGCTATTGATGAATACGGTTTATCAGAATATCACAGACCTTCTTTTTTAAGGAAGCATTTTGAAAAACAGTTAACTTTGTTTTAATTATTGATAAATAAGATTGCCTATTTTTACTTTAGTTACATAAATAGTTTCGCAGGCCCCGTTGCCTCGACCGCCTGAAAATCCTGTATCGGTTCGAGATAAACTTGTGTAATATTTCTTTAATCTTCCTTGTTCAGTTTTATATGTCATATCGATAAGTTCTCCCTCTATTTCAACCTTATCCCATTTTTTTATTTTCAATAATGCGGCCATAATATTTCGGTTAGCAGGAACAAGATGGGAATGTGCCCAATGGGATATTGCATAATCACGTGTTACTGGACTATGTCGGGTTTTAAATTCGGTCCACAGGACTCTTGAGCCTGTCATTTCAGTTTTTGCACTATAGCTTTTAAAGTATTTATCGTAAAAGTTTTTTTCCCCCAGTTTTCCCCAGGCGGATCCAAGATCATATAAAGCAGCGCTGTCAAAGAAGTCATTTATAAATATAAAGGAGTAATTATATGCAACGGTTAATCCTGATAATTTGTAATGGGCTTGCGGGATAAGTGTGATTTTGTGTCCGTTTATTAGTGATGTATAAATAAATTTTTTTTCTTCTCTTTCTTCCGGAGTATAGTTTGTTTGAACAGGATCAAGAGTTGTATTTATCGGCGTTGTATCGTATTTGTTTGGAATTGCAAATCCAAATTTGAGCCAGTAGCCAACCCAGCCTCGAAAAATAAATATCAGTATAAAAAATATAACAATACAAATTTTTTCAGTTTTATCTTCCTGAGCCAATATATCTCTATATAACCTGGCATCAATTTGTGCAGTAGTTGTATAATCAAACACTTGATCCATTGTTTTATTCTATCGTATTTTTTTATATATGTCATACTATGTGGAGATGAGAAGTTTATTAATATTTGTTAATATTTTAAATATTTTGCTAAAGTTTATTTGGAAGATGTCGATATATAATTTGTAATCAGTAATCTACGGAGTAAGAAATAGTTATGTTAAAGAAGATAACAACACCATCAAATAACAGATGCGAAAGTGTTGAATTAATATTAAGAGGAGCTAAAAAACGCCGTATGATGGCGTATTCAAATGCTGCTATGATAAATTCAGATGCAGGTATCAAGGCTAACTTAGCCGTTGTAAAATAACCTATCAAATGATAAGAAAAGAGAGTATTAAATAATATAGCCGGAGCAAGTGTGCACCCGGCCTTTTTATTATGTAATTTTGTTCTGGATTTATTGTTGTATTTGTTCTAAACTATCTAAAATGAATTTTCCAATTTTACCATCTCGAAAATCTCGTAAAATATATACCGAAGTCCTTTCTCTGTCTGTTGACCCACCTGTTAGCAACCAATTCCTTTCGAGTGATATATTGTCAATGGTAAGCTCTTTCTTTTCTGGAAGTTTATAATATTCCCGAAAAATTTTTGATTGTTCACTATTTAGAATATTTAAAAGTTCTTGAGCAATAATTTCATTTGAGTAGGCGTTTTCAGAAATCGAGTTAACAAAAGCAAGTTTCTTTGCTCTTTCTTGGTCGTCCTGTTTCATAGGAATAATACCAGGAGTGTCAAGAAGTTCTAATTGAGGATTTATTCTAACCCACTGTTGTTGGCGAGTAACTCCTGCTTTTGCTCCGATTTTTGTCTTTGAAGATTTTGTGAGTTTATTTATAATGCTGGATTTCCCTACGTTTGGCATTCCTACGACCATCACTCGAGCCGGTCTTCGTAACAGTCCCTTAGCCATAATTGCTTGAATTCTGGGTTCGGATAGTTCTATTGCTTTGTTTACTATAAATTTTAAATCTTTTGAATTTTTCGCATCTGTTGGGATTACAGGACAATTTGTTTTTTCTTCCAAATATTTAATGAATTTATTAAGCTCAGCTTTATTTGTTAGGTCAGATTTGTTGAGCAAAATTAAACGAGGCTTTTGACCTAAAAGCCTCGTGATATCTTCATAACAACTTGAAAGCGGTAATCTCGCATCAAGAACTTCTATTACGGCATCTACTAAAGAAAGTTGTTCTTTCAACTTTTTTTCTGCTTTAGCAATATGTCCCGGATACCAGTGAATATGAGTCTTATCTTTTTTCAATTTTTTCCTTAATACGAGTTGCTTTACCTGAACGTTCTCTCAAGTAGTATAATTTTGCACGTTTAACATCACCACGTCTAATTACGTTGATTTTGTCAATTCTTGGTGAGTTAATTAAAAATACACGTTCAACACCAACACCTTGGAATACTTTTCTTACAGTGATAGTTTTATTTAAACCTGAACCGCGCATTTTAATAATAGTACCTTCAAATGCCTGAATTCTTTCTTTATTTCCTTCAACGATTTTTACAAAAACTTTTACAGTATCTCCGGCATTAAGTTTAGGTAAATCTTTTCCTAAATATTCTTTTTCTAATTCATCAATGATTGGATTATTCATTTTTGCTTTCCTTTATATTTCTAATCTGTACTAATTTTATAAAGTGTAATTCCTTAATCGGTGTTTAAAATAACTTTTCCACACAAAGTTCACCGACGCACGTTCGTATCATAAATCGTATAATAAATATTGATATTTTGCAAGCAGTGAAATTTCTAAATTGCTCATGTGTAAATTTTTTTTAACATTCCTGCAAATATAATTTTCAGAGTTATAAAGATAACGGATATCAAATATCAAATATCAAATATATCACTATGATAAAGGTTTAGAACATGAAAATTGTTGTGATATTACTGGGGATCAGTGGAATAAGCTTTTTGAAAATTCGGGTGATTTTATTGCCCATAAATTTGTAAAATTGTTTAATATCTTCAAGCATAGAGATAATGAAGTTGATAAAGGCGAAAAATACATTGTTTCAGTGGTCGAAAAAGACAAAAATAATGATCCTACTAATTTTGAAGAAAAATTTTGGAGTATTCTTATTGACAAAGTCAATAAAGATAGAGATATAGCAGCAGGTAAAGATGCTGTGCTAAAGGACTTTAAACTTTATTAATTGTATTCTTTATGATATTAATATGCTATGGGACAGGATTATAAAAAACTTTTAAATAAAAAAAAGAAAAAATACTGTGATATTAAGACTATGGGTGTTAATATCGATAAAAACGAATATTATGAAATAATTTTATCTAATTCTGCCCATCCTGAAAATTTTTCAAATAAAAAATAAAACCTCTGTCTAAACAGAGGTTTTATTTTTAATACTAATTATTTGAAACTGTATGAATTTTTAAAAAGTTAGTTGATTCTCCTGACATCAGGTGAGGGATAGATCCTGTTACAAGAACTATATCTCCCGGTTGCATTTTTAGTCCCTTTTTAAGAAATTCATCAAGCATAACCAATGAATTGTCATCTATATTCATATCGTGCCCGATACTTTTGTCAACTATAACAGAACAAACGTTGCTATATAACTGCATTGCTCTGCAAACTTTAAAGTCAGAACACAATGAATAAATAGGAACAGATGGTCTGCATTCTGACATTAATGCAGAAGTATATCCTGTTGCCGTTAAAGTAACAACACCTTTGACTCCAGGTAAGTTTCTTAATGCATCAGCAACTGAAAGTGCAATTGCTTTAGGTATACCGTTTGTACAACTTGAAAGATGTTGTACAAATTCATTCTTTCTGATAAATTGACTTGCGTTTATTTCTTCTGCAATTTTTTCCATTACGGTAACAGCTTCAACTGGATATTTTCCCATAGCAGTTTCACCTGATAGCATAACTGCATCTGCACCATCAACAATTGCATTTGCGACATCTGAAGTTTCTGCTCGTGTTGGAATTGGATTTTCAGTCATACTTTCAAGCATTTGTGTCGCAACAATAACAGGTTTTCTTGCAATATTTGCTTTCTTTATAATTGTTTTTTGTGCGATTGGCAACATTTCTGTTTGAATTTCGATACCTAAATCTCCTCTTGCGACCATTATGCCGTCTGAGTGTTCGATAATATCATCAATATTTTCGATAGCTTGAGGTTTTTCAATTTTAGAAATAATTCTTAAGTGAGATCCGTTTTTACATAAAATTTCACGAAGTTTTAATAAATCTTCTTTATTTCTAACAAAAGAAAGTCCAAGATAGTCGATATCATTTGCCATAGCAAATTCAACATATTTACGGTCTGAATCTGTTAAAATATCAATACTTCCGGTTCCTCCAGGGATATTCAATCCTTTTCTCGGTTTAATTTCGCCGGATGTCAAAACTTTCGCAAAAACAATATCGCCTTCAATTTTTTCAACTGTTAATTGAATTTTACCGTCATCAATTAATATTTTTTCGCCAGGAGTAACATCTTTGGCAATACCTTCATAGTCAACAGGTATAATACCGTCAACATAATCTTGCTGATGTCTGAATTTTAAAACTTCTCCTGATGTGATTTTGATTGGTTCTTCTAATTTGCCGACTCTAATTTTAGGTCCTTGTAAATCAAGCAATACTGGGATAATTGTTTTTTCTTCTTTTTCTACTTTTCGAATAATATCTAATGTTTTTTTGTGGGTTTCCATATCACCATGTGAAGAATTTATTCTGAACATGGTGACCCCTGCTCGATATAATTTGCGTATCATATCTTCGTTATTTGAAGCAGGACCCAATGTAGATACGATTTTTGTAGCTGTTAACTTTCGCATTTTCATTCTCCTTATCTATTGGGGTAAAAACATGCTTCCATGCTTACTCTATTGACATTACTATTAATATTATACTATAATCATAAAATCAAATAGTAATGATTTTACTAAAACAAAAAGCGAGGAAGTAAAATGAAAAAATTATTAGCAAGTTTATTGGTTTGCGGGATGTTATCAGTGAATGTTGTTCCTGCTTTTGCTTATCAAGGTATTGATGATGTAAGCAAAGATTATTGGGCACAACCTGAAATTGCAAGTGTCGTTAGTGATTCTGTGATGACGTTATCTAATGGTAATTTTAATCCTGAGGGTAAGATTACAAGAGCAGATTTTGTAAGTGCGTTATTAAAAGTTTTAGGTAATGACAATTTAGAAATCAAAACAAAAATTAATTATTCTGATGTTTCAAAATCTTATTATGCTTACAATGCAATAGCAAGATCACATCAAATAGGTTTGGTATACGGATATCCTGATGGAACATTCCAACCAAATCATGCTATGTTAAGAGATGAAGCTCAATCTGTTATCAGCCATATTACAATAGAAGGTAATGTTGATGATAACAATGTTTTGGCAAATTATTCAGATGCTTCAAAAGTTCCATCTTGGGCTAAGCATGTTTATGCAAAAACATTATCATATGGAATTTATGTAAATCATCCGAATGAAAATGAATTAAGACCTGAAGACTGTTTAACAAGAGCTGAGGCTGCTGTGTTATTACATAGATTAAGCCAGAGATTGAACCTTGTTAAATCTGAATATAAAAAAGAAACAGTTTTGGGTACAGAACACTTAACTATGGTTAAGAAAGCTCCTAACCATGATGTTACTATTACAAATTTAAGAAATATTATTTTAGAAGGTAACGTATTAGAAATTGCTTTCAACGAACAATTTAAATCTAAATTGCATGCAGCTGGAGATTCTGTAACATTTACAAATCCTGAAGATATTTGTACAGATGAAGGTACTTTATTAATCCCTGCAGGATCTATCTTTAGTGGAAAAGTTTTGGATATTAAGGATCCTCAATGGTTTAATAAAAATGCAAGAGTATATGTACAAATTGATAAAATTACAACTCCGTCAGGTCAAACTGTTGCTTTAAATGCAAAACCATTCTCTAAAGATTATTCATTAAAAGAAGGTCCTTGGATGACTGCTGGTAAAGTTGCATTGTATACAGTTGGTGGTACAGCAATTGGTACCGGTGCAGGTGTAGGGTTCTCATTTATTCCTTCTCCTGACAAAATTGGTACAGGTATTGCAATAGGTACTCCGGTCGGTGCTGCTATTGGTTTAATTACAGGTTTAGTTACACCTGGTTTAAATTACAGTGCTAAACAAGGTGAAAATGTTCGTGTTATCTTATTAGATGATGCAAGCATTGCTAAGTAATCTGTATTATAAATTTATTAAAAAGAGGTTTTGATTTTTCAAAACCTCTTTTTAATTGTGCTAATTTTTCTTAGCCTGAAATGTTAATTTAGAATCTCTATTTGGGTATAGAATTTTAATTTAAAACTTTTAAACTGATAATGTACCCAATTTATTGATAGGAGATAGTATGAAAAATTTATTTACAACATTAACCCTATTGGCATTTTTGGCTATTCCTGCTCAAGGTGCTTTTGCCTGGACCTATGAAGGTCCAAATAGTTTAAATCCTTTTACCGGTTTTAGACAGTGTAATAAGTGTGTGAAAGTAAAAAAAGAAAGATGTAAAAAACCGAAGTTAACAAAATGTGAAAAGCTTCATGGAGTAAAAATAAAAGGTGTATCGTGTGGGTGTGCTGCTCCAATAGAGTATGTTAAAATATATCCGAATAAGAATACTTGTCAACAGTGTAAAAGAGCTTTTTAGATATAATAAAGGCAGGGCATTTATACCCTGCCTTATTAAACTTTTTAATATTCTATGTTTTTAAGAGTTTGAAAAATTTTATCTGTTATTTCCTGAATATATTCTTGACTTACCATACCGTTTATAACAGCATCGGAAATTTGATAAGTTGGTCTGATATATTCCTGAGCAGTTTTATTAACATCCGCAAATTGCATGTCTGCTGCTTTTCCTGTTTTCCCTCTTTGGGCAGCTCTTCTGTACCATCTTTCTTTTATAACTTCAAGCGGAGTGAATACATAAACCTTCACATCCATAATATCTCTTACATTTTCATTTAGAACGTATAAACCTTCAGTCAAAATTACTTTTGCAGGTGTCTTTTCATCCCCGTTTGGATCTGATTCGCAAGTTACAAAATTATATTTAGGCGACTTAATAGTAAGTCCTTCTTTTAAAGCAACAAGGTGAGATTTCATCAAATCTAAATCAATTGCAGCCGGAGTATCAAAACTAAAGCCTGTTTTAAATAATTCTTCATAGCTGCCGGCTTCTTTAAGTTCTTTTGATGTATCTTTATAATAATCATCACATCTGATAACAGTATATATTCCTTGAGTCTTGTCTTTTACGCAAGCTTTAATCGTGTTATCAACAAAAACGGTTTTGCCGGAAGCACTTTCGCCTGTTATTCCGATTAGAAAAGTTTGTTTTTTTTCTTGTACAACTTTTCTGGCAATATTTAGAATAAGATTATCTGAAATTTTTAAAAATAAAGGTTGTTCTTGTTTTTTATCTTCTTCTAATATTTTTTTTAAACTTTCAACTATAGTTGAGATAATTTCCATATCCCGTCTGTTTGAATAGTAATTATAACTTGTCAAATCTAAGTCTTTCAACATTCATACGTCCTTTTTAAAAACATAGTAATATTGTACTTTAAAATATTTTAAACCTCTACAAATAATGAAATTTTGTAACAAAAACTTTATTATTATTAAAGATTTTTAATTAATATGCCGAATATAATATTGTTAAGATTAAATAGGAGTATAGTTTATGTATGAAGACGAAATATTTGAAGGTGCATTAAAAGAGACTAGGGATGAAAGTTTCAGAGCATTGAAAGGTGAAGTAAAAACAATGGAAGCTGTTATAGAAAGATTATTAACCCAGCTTTTAGAATGTACTTCATCAATTTCAGAACGTGATTTTCACGTTACAAGCGTCTAGTACAAAATATCGGAGCCGTATATTTAATATACGGCTCCTGGAGATATTATGAGAGATTAATGAGATATTTTATCCTGTATATTTAAAATATTGATTTTGCGGATTTAATATAAACGGGTTACTATATGGCATTTGGAATAAGGAGCCCATATAAGGATTGTATCCGCCAAAGGAATTCATACCGCTCATAAGTGGGGTAGACATTCCAAAGTTCATAAATGGCATTTGGTACATTGAACCCCAAGGATTAAATGTTTGTTGTTGAGGTTTAATGTTAAACTCCTCTTGCAATCTTTTTAATTCTTCTTGATATGCTTTATTTTGTTCATCTATCATTTGTTGAGAAGTTTTAGATGACTCGTTATTGGTTTTCTGAACAGGAGTTTCATTACCTTGTGCTTCAGGAACTTTTTCCGGAATGACAGGCTTTTCAACTCTGGTATTGTCCTGCGAAGCTGTTACTGGAGTTTGATTTTCTAATTTTAGTTCTTCGTCTATAGCCTTTAGAATATCTTCCATTTTATAACCATTTTGACGGAATTGTTCAATTTCTTCAGGTGTAAATCCATACTCTTGAAGTTTTGCAATATCTTCTTTTGTATATTTTGGTAATTGTGCAATAGCTTCTTGTTCGGCTTTTTTCTCGGTGTATGTTTTACCTCTTAACAATGCGCCGCCTATAGCACCAACAATACCGCCGATTATTGTTCCAACCCCAGGAAAGATTGCGGAACCTATTGCAGCTCCTGCAGCCATACATCCAAGTTCAACTGTGGCTCCTCCCACTTCTTTCATTCCTGCACTAAATCCGCCTTCTTTAAATGCAGTATATAAATTAGGAGCCTCAAATAAAACTGTCAGAGCAGCTCCAATAAAAGGCATTTTCTTGGCAATACCTTTACCAAGACCTTTTATTCCACCCCATAATGAACTTTTGCCGGCTACTTTTGCCGCATTTGCACCATTTTTAATTTGGTTAATATAAAATTTAGGCTTCAAATTATTGATTACTCTTTTTGCAAAACCGCCTTGAGTTGCTTTTTTAGCTGCAATATCTGCTTCTAAAGCTTTTGCACCTGCTTTTGCTTTTGAAAATATTGAGCCTTTTTTATTGCGCATAGCTTTACCGATGACTTCAGAGCTGTCACCTAATAAAAATTCGGGAGCTACATTTAATGCTCTTCGGCCTAAAGAAATTGCCTTTTTTGCAAGTGATAAAATTCCCATTTTCATTCCCCTGTGTTTTATTATTTCCCCTATATTTTAATTAAGTTTTTTCTTCTGATAAAATTGCTTAATTATTAACAAATATTAAAATGAGTCTTTAAAGTACAATTTAAAGACTCATTACTTGTTAGGGGATTGTATATTTAAGCCATTGTATTAAAGTTTAAACCTTGCATCATAATGTCATCAGCATATGGATTTGAGAAATTGTCATAGCCGTATATTGGATTTGTCATACCATACGGATTGTATCCATACGGATTGCTCGGATCTGTTCCTGTGAACGGAGTTTGGTATACTGCTTGCTGTGCTTGTTGTTGAGCTGCTTCTTCCTGAGCAAGAGCTTCTGCTTCAGCTTTCTTTTCAGAGTATGTTTTTCCTACAACTTTACTTGTTAACCATTCACCTGCAATCCACCCTACGATTGTTCCGATGCCCGGTAACAGAGCTGAACCGATTGCTGCACCTGCAGCACCGCCTGCTAATCTTGTACCGGCTTTTGCAACTTCTGCAACACCTTGACCAATACCCTGTTCTTTTGTTGCTGTCCAGATGTTTGGAAGTTCAAATAAAAGTGTTGATGCAGCTGCAAGAAACGGCATATTTTTCCCAAGGCCTTTAAACAAACCTTTTACTCCGCCCCAAAGAGAACTTTTGCCTGCTGCTTTTGCTGCATTAAATCCTTCTTTTGTTAATTTTGGAATATCTCCTAAATTGGAAGTAATTCTTTTAAAGAAGCCGCCCTGTGATAATTTTTTAGCTGCAATATCTGCTTCTAATGCTTTGAACCCTGCTTTTCCTCTTTTTAATAGGGAGCCATCCGTTGCTCGCATTGCTTTTCCTGCAACTTCTGCACCGTTACCCAGGATTGCTTCCGGCATTACGTTTACAATTCTTTTACCATAGTTAACTGCTTTGCAATTTTTTGCATAATCAATTACTTTTGGTATAATTGATCCTATACCCATAACTTTACCACCTTTTACACATTTAAAAATAACCTACACTTTTATAAAAAAAATTGGGGAATAGAAATTGCTTAATTCGTTCATTATGTTAACAATTGTTAATCTTTATAAGTAAAAAAATACCACTTTTATCAAGTGGCAGGGAAAAGTTACGAAAATTAATTGTAGGGGAATTATAAAATTTTTCGTTTATGCATTAAATATATTAAATGATTTTTCAACATTTTTGCTGATAACACTTTTAACTGAATCATATTCTGTTTGTAGAGCATTATGTTCTGATTCAAGTTTGTTTAATTGTAAGTCAAATTGTTTGTCTTGACTTTCAAGTTGATCCATTTGGCTTTGGTAAACTTGTTCTGCAATTACCATAGCTGCTGAATCTTCTTTTTCTGTTATTGATTCGTCACTATTCAGTGTTGTATTTACAAAGGATTTGTCTGTAGTTGAATAGTATGCAAGAGTTAATGCCCCAGATTTGAGCTGTTCGACAAACCAATCTGTATCTTTTAAGTTTGTTTCATTATCGGTTGTTGTATATCCGTTTGTACTCATTGCATTAAATATATTTTTGTAATAGTTGACTGTTTCAGCATCATATGTAAGGGTAGTTGTTGTACTTGAGTTACTGTTATTATAGTAAGCTTCTGTCAATGCTACAGCATAATCATAGAGTTCTCGTTGAGCAGTTGTTGTTCCTTCATAATTTAAAGCTTTTGATTCTTTTGTTACCTGATAGCTGATTCCGCCTTCATCAATGTATGTATTATTATTTTGCCAGGTTAAGTAATTTTTCTGTTCTTCGCTTACTAAAGCATTTCCGCTTGCATCAGTATCTGCATATAGAACATTAGTTTCAACTTCTTCTCCGTCCATGTTGGTATAAGTAAATGTACCTGTTTCAGTATTATAAGTTACATCATTAACTGTGGTATATTCATCTGTTCCTTCTTGAGTTTCGGTTTGGTAGCCAACTTGAGTTATAATTTCACCAGTTGTAGGATCTTCAGTTTGAAAAGCCTGTAATAGGTATCTTTCTTTATAATATCCGTTGCTGTCCTTGTATAAATCTATTGTTTGACCGTTTACATCTGTTGTGTAAGCAGTATTATAAGTAACATAGCCATCAAAGGATTCATTACTGAATGATGTATAATCAAAATTTAAAATATGCTGGCTATCCATATCGTCAATACTTTTCCCGACGGAAGCCAAATATTCATCCCAAGCATTATGAATTGCTTCTTCTGATGCGGTATGATTTGTTACGTCAATAGAAGCCTGCGTATAGCCTAATTCTTTTAAGAAAATATTAAAATCTCCGTTTCCGGCTTCATAAGCTTTTTGTATTGCAGAAGTAACCAGCACCTGTCCTTTATTATCCTTAACCAGATATTGCTTACCATTAGCAACAGAATTTAAACCGGTTAATTGATTATAGGTTAAATCTGCATAGCTTGCTTCTGAACCGTTATAACCTGTTAAGACTTGATATTTTGTTGCATTTAGTGCTTCAAGGTAGGCATTGTTAATCTGTTCTGAGTTATCAGAAAGACGCTGTTTTGAATAAGCAATAGACTGCTGTTCCATTTCATTGTTTGATAATCGGGCAGTTATGCTTAACAATCTAGCTTGTGATGCGGCCATTCCCATATGTCTTAACAGTTCCTTTCAATAATTTTCGTATCTATTATTCATAGTTACGGATTATTTGTATGAAAACTTTAGATATTTTATGGGATTTGTTAAAAAATTGTAACAATTAAATTTACAATGCTGAAATATTATTTTCTGCAAAGTATAGTCTGAAATAAAAACATGCAACATGTTGTATTGAATCCACTCTAATCCATTGACGTGTCGCTTTAAATCTTATTGCTCCTTTTGATTTGTCTGGGTTTTTATGAGCATAATTGTTTTTATCTGAATTAAATAAAATCATTTGTGATTTAGCCGTTTTTCTGCAAGCATCTAGAATTTGTTCCGCAAATTCATTATCCCCCAAATTTTTTGCAAGATAATATGCACCGATTAAACCTTCAGAGCGAGAACCGTCCGGGTAGAAATGATCTCCGTAATTATAATAATAGGCTCCATCATAATCAATATATGGTGAGTCGTCTTTTGTATATGTTTTATTCATCATTGTTTTTGCATCATTATAGACAAAATTTATATAATTTTCTTTTCTAAATTCTGGATTTTTGCACCATTCTTCTATTGCTTGCATAAGCCAGGCATCTGATGGCAGAGCAGTGAATAAATCAGCATAGAGTTTAGGCCTTTCTTCAACTATCCAGTCAAGGGCAATTTTACTTTTTTCGAGAATATTGTTAATAAGTTCATCATCTTCTTTAAAATTATTAGCTACCAGCCCCAAGCCTAATAAGGCTTCTCCCGGATAATAAAAAGAAAACGTCAAACGTCTTTCTTCATCTGTCATATCAATAAGGGGTTCTCCATTTCTAAATTTAGGATTAATATAATATCCAAGCATTTCCCCTGTTTTATATATCCTAGAAAGCAAATGTCTGCTGTATTTTTTTATATATTCATCATAGGATTTGTCTCCGGTTTCATTTCGGTATTTCATCATTGCAATAAGAATCATACCTGTTCCGCCAAGTTTAGCCTTTTTATTATAGAATGCGTAAGCTGCTGTTTTACCTTCAACAAGGTGTTCTTGAGTTATTGTTGTTATAAAATCTATTCCTTTTTTGGCGGCTTCTAAGTATTTTTTATCCTTAGTTAATTGATAGGCTCTTATTAGAGTTACTATTCCTCCACAATGCCTTAGGTCGTTGTAATATAAGTTGTCTTCAGGTGCATTTGGATGTTCATGATCTTTATAATTATCTTCTTTTGCATCATAGTAGTATAAAAATCTGCCATCATCTTTTTGATTTTTTACTATCCAATCGGCTCCTGCAAGTGCCATTTTGCAAATTTCCTCAGTGGAATATTCATATAAAATATTCCCCCTGTATAAAGGCAAAATATCATCTTTATAAGTAACAAATGCATGGCTTTTTATAATATAACATTCATAATCCGCCTGTTTTAATATATTTATTCTTTCTGAAATTTTATTAGTTATATTTTTTATATGTGTTTTCCTTAAAAGTGTATTTAGTGCTGATTTTAAATCCATTTGGCTAAGAACCCAGGCATCTGTCGGCATATAAATATAAGGTGTTTTATTTAGTATAAGTTTTATCCCGGATATTCCCGGTTCAAATCTTTTTGACGTAAAGGTTGTATATTTAATCTCTTCAAGTCTTGCCGGAATTTGATCTGTAACAAATTCCAAAAGTATTCGACATCTTTCACTATTTTGAATATCAAAATTTTGAAATGTTTTGGAAGTTTTAATTTTTTCAATATCTCGATTTATTGATTCATCAAAAGTGTCTTTGCAAGAGCCCCATCGAATTTGAGTTTGTCCCTCTTGAAACAGTGTTATATAAGTGTAAGTTAAGTTTTTATCATAGTTTAATATTCCACTTAAATTTAAATCGTCTGTTGAAACTTTAGCTCCTGAAATTATAGAATTGCGAATTCTTTTTAATAACTCCTTGATAGGTGAAAAATCTTGTTCCAGATATTCTCTTTCTTTATTGTTTTCTGCTGAATAATCCATTTTTGTACCTTTTAAAACGTTATAGCTCTTATTGTATCATTTTAGACGTTATTTCTCCACATCCTGTTAGTTGATTTTAAGTATCTTAACAATCGTAACATTTTTGCTTGAATATAAACAATATGATAATTTGTTAATGAGAGGTTAGTTTATGAAAAATATTGTAATATATACAGATAAAAATTCGTCAGCATTAGCTGATGTTGTTTCTTCTATAGAAGATTCTAATGTCAGATTAGAAAATGCTGCAAATTTGAAAAATTATGAAACTTTAAATCCGGGTGTTATTATTATTGAAAATGTTCCTGATATTAAAGATGTTTTAATGGTAACAAAATTTAAATTTCCTATCCTGTTTATAGGAGAAACTTTTAAGGGTTGTACAGTAAGAGCTGTTGCTTTCGATTATATCAAAACTCCTGTTGATAATCAGGAATTGATTGTTCGTGTAAAAAATATGCTTAAGATAAAAGAGCTTAGAGATAAGTTAAAAACTCTTTCTACAACTGATGAATTAACAGGTCTTCATAACAGAAAATATTTGTTGGAAAGAATGGAACAGGAAATTTCACGTTCAAAACGCTATACAACTCCTTTATCTTTGCTTTTATTTGATTTAGATTTCTTTAAAGTTGTAAATGATATTTACGGTTATGAGTGGGGCGATGTATTGCTTCGTTCTATTGCAGATAAATTAAAACAACTTATTAGAAAAGAAGATATCTTGACTCGTTACGGAGATGAAGAATTTATTGTTGTTCTTCCTAATACATCTGAGGATAATGCATTTTTATTTGCAGAAAGATTTAGAAAAGATATCGAAAAAATGGAATTTATTCCTGCAGGAGAAGAGGAACGTCATCCAATTACTATATCTGGAGGTATTGCAACTTTTCCTTGTCTCCCAGATACGGAAGAAGATGCAAATACAATTATAAGATATGCAGAACACGCTTTATATAATGCTAAAAAGCGTGGTAAAAATAAAATTGTACAGTTCTCTCATCTTAATTTGGGAGAATAGTTAATAACATCCTTAGTAGAGGATGTAACACAGATCCTTTCTGAACACTTACATAGTGTAAATCTGGTTAATAGGCGGTATTTTATATCGCCTTTTATTTTACATAATATTTATTATTTATATTAAAACAATCATTATCAAAATAATTAGCATCAGTTAATGAAACGATATCAAGCCGAGTTTTGTTTGAGCGAAAGCGA
>CASGEL010000009.1 GCA_949300485.1 uncultured bacterium | reverse complement strand
GTTTTTATAAAATTGCAAGTGTTTATTTCATTTAGATTAATTCTAGTGAATTAATCTTTTGCTACTTCTGGATTTTGATAATATTTACATTTCTTAATAATTGCCGAAATTCTGATCTTATCTGTGAAGAATGCTAGAAGAATTAAAGATTTTATGGTACAGGGGCAAAGATTTACTATTAAATATAGTCTAAATTAAATAAGGTTATTCGCTAAACTATTACTTACCACTACTCCTCTATATACACAAGTTTCTTTCGCAAATTCCACTGGATTAAAGTCAATACCAAAATTATCACAAACAAAACATATGCTATCGCACTTGCTCTGCCAACATTAAAATATTCAAATGCCTCCTTATAAATTGCATAAACAAGCACATTTGTACTGTCGAATGGTCCACCCTGCGTCATTAAATATATTAAATCAAATATCTGAAAGGAACTTATCGCTGTTATTATCACTACAAAAAATATAGACGGAGATAACAATGGCACTGTTACATTCTTGAACACCTGAAAAGAATTTGCCCCGTCAATTTTTGCAGCCTCAAATAAACTTTGAGATACAGATGATAAAGATGACAAAAATATTATCATATTATATCCTATAAGCTTCCATACAGAAACAATTATCAATGCCGGCATTGCGTATCTGCTGTCATATAACCAGTTTATATGTATATTTAAAATCTGATTCAACAGACCAATATTAGGATCGAATATCCAAGACCAAACTATACCAATTACAACCATAGGAGTTATAAACGGTAAAAAGTAAGCTCCTTTATAAAATTCTGAACCTCTGATTTTACTATTCAATACAGATGCAAGAATTAAAGGAATTATAACCCCTAATATTGATGTTGAAAGTGCAAAAACTACTGTATTTATTAAAATTTTCCAAAACAAATCCATATGAAATATTTCTAAATAGTTTCTAATCCCCACAAATTTCACAGGATTCAACAAATCCCATTCGGCAAAGCTTAATGAAAAAGAACATACTACAGGAATAATTATAAATATAAAAGTTCCTAATATTGCAGGCAATATAAAAATCCAAGCCGCAGTATTTTTATTATCTAATAATTTTTCCACATACTTTTTCATGATATGATTTAATTATAGTCTAAAGATTTGGAGATGTGAATTATGCAAAAATATGAACACGCTTTTGGCAAAAACGATATTAGAGGGATTTATAATCAAGATATTACAGAAGAATTATTCTATAATATTGCCACTGGCTATGTAAACTGGATTACAAAACAAAATAACAAACAGGCAAATGAACTAAGAATAAGTGTCTGCATGGATGCTAGACTTCATTCTCCAAGTCTGAA
Organism: uncultured bacterium; assembly: GCA_949300485.1. Classification (GTDB taxonomy): domain Bacteria; phylum Cyanobacteriota; class Vampirovibrionia; order Gastranaerophilales; family Gastranaerophilaceae; genus Zag111. The sequence continues at coordinate 56,634 of CASGEL010000009.1, read as the reverse complement.
ACAAGCTTTAATTAATGGACTTGTAGAGAATAATGTAGGTCACATTGAGGATCTAGGACTTGCGCCGACACCAATCGGATACTACTCTGAGGTTGCACACAACCTTGATGGCGCAATGATTATCACAGCAAGTCATAATCCCAAAGAATACAACGGATTAAAAATGACCTTTAACAGACAAACTCTTAACGAAAAACAAATTAAAGAAGTTAAAGATTTAACTTTCCAAAATTGGCACAGTTTGCCGCAAAAGCTTAGTTCTTACAACTTTACAACAGAAATTTTGCCTGAATATATAAACGAAATGACAGAAAAATTCGGAAATATTGGACAAGGTATTAAAGTAGTTGTCGACAGCGCAAACGCAACGGGAGGAATTGTAGGCCCTCAATTATACAAAAAACTTGGATGCGATGTTATTGAATTATTCTCAGAACCAGACGGGACATTCCCTAATCATCATCCAAATCCGAGTGTATTATCAACCCTTGAAACACTTTCCAAAACGGTTATTGGAAATCAGGCAGATCTTGGTATAGCTTACGATGGTGACAGTGATAGAATTGGTGTTGTCGATTCGCAAGGTAAACCTCTCACAGGAGATAAATTACTTTTAATCTATGCAATGGATATAATTGATCTAAAACCTACAGTTGTTTCTGAAGTGAAATGCTCTCAAGTTTTATATGATACAATCAATGATGCCGGAGGAAATGCGGTAATGTGCAAAACCGGACATGGGTATATTAAAGACAAAATGAAAGAAACTAATGCTATTTTAGGTGGCGAAATGAGTGGGCATACATTCTTTAAAGATAGATACTACGGTTTTGATGATGCAATTTATGCCGGTTGCAGAATGATTGAAATTGTTGCTAAACATAAAAAATTAAACCCTGAGTTTAAGCTTGAACAGCTTTTAGAACCGTTTAACAAAGTATATACAAGTGATGAAGTTAGATTTCCTTGTCCTAATGAACTAAAAAAAGAAACTCTTGAGGCTATGAAACAAGAAGTCCAAACTCATCCTGATATGTTTGGTTCTCAGATTAAAGATATTGTTACTTTAGACGGAATGAGAATTGTATTTAAAGGTGGCTTTGCACTAATCAGACAAAGCAATACAGAACCTGTATTTACGCTTCGATTTGAAGCAAACACAAAAGATGAATGTGACAGGTTTAAAAATACAATGATTAATTATTTAGATAATTATTTAAAAGCAAAAGTTTAATATAATAAAAATGGGATTATTAAATCCCATTTTTATTTCTTACTATACTCACTATAATCTTTTGCAACTTCTTTCCACTCATCTTCCATTACACTGTAAGCATGACTCCAGAATTTCTCAATTGCATATGTTTCGCGCTCATCTTTATGCAAAATATGAACAACAACATCTCCATAATCAATTAAATTCCAGCGGTTTTTTAAATCATTTTCTTGTCGTAACGGAAGTCTTGAAAACTCGGTTTTTATTTTATCTTTGACTGTTTCCATCAATGCTTTTACATGTGGAGTTGAATCTCCGGTTGCAATAACAAAATAGTCGGCTAAAGATGACACATTACTTATATTTAAAATAGTGATATCTTTTGCCAATTTATCATCCAAAAACTGAGCGATTACACAAGCTAACTTATGAGAATTTATTTCTTCCAAAACCTTTACCCCTCTTTACTCAATCATATCGACACGACGTTTATGTCTTCCGCCCTCAAAACCTGTTTTTAACCAAATATCGACAATATCTAATGCCAAATGTTCCCCTATGACTCGTTCTCCTAAACATAGAATATTTGCATTATTATGTGCTCGAGAAACTCTTGCAGAATATGTATCTCCACACAATGCTGCACGTATGCCATGAACCTTGTTAGCAGCTAAAGACATACCTATACCTGTACCACAAATTAAAATACCTCTGTTAACTTCCCCAGAAATAACTTTTTCTGCAACTTTATGTGCGATAATCGGATAATCACAAGACTCAGGAGTATACGTACCAACATCTACATACTCAATATTTCTTGATTTTAAATAATCTATAATACTTTCTTTGTAACGAAAACCACCATGATCAGAACCGATTGCAACTTTCAAATTTTCCATAAATAACTACTCCTTTTAACATTCAACAACAAAGTGATATATTAATTTTACAATTATTTTGCAAATAAGTAAATATTATAAATAAAATTTGAAACAAAAAAGAGGCATTCTGCCTCTTGTAAAAAATGGAGTTTAATATCATGCAACAGCTACGAACTACTTACCATTTGCATAGCCTGCTGTAATAATTCTTTATTAGAAGAAATTAATTTATTAACAACTTCCATTTGAACTTTTGCCATTTGATAATAAGAAATATTCCCCTTAAAATCGGCATTAGAGAGCTCTATAAGTCCTGAACGAATCTCTCCGCAACCTAATACAGGTTTTCCTGACTCTTCAGTTTCCAAAAACCATCCGTCTTTATACTCATATAAACCCGCTGAGTTGTGAAAATTTCTGGTTGTTATTCTATATAAAGGTACAACCTTCTTGCCACTTTCGGCTTTGCCCACGATTGTACCATCATTTTTTATTTCGTACTCATCATATTTACCCAAATATTTGCCGTTATTAGGATCTATCCATAGTTTAATATTCGTAGTAGGGATATCCAATGCTCCGCCTTTCAACGCAGTTTCTTGGTATAAATCAGCACTTATAGGCTTTGTACCCTGCATGATTTCACCTTTATCGTTCAGAATATAACCTTGTACTGTATTACCGTTGCTTGCTCGGTACACGCCTTCTCCGTCAAACGTAAATTCACCTAATCTTGTATAAACACTTTTTCCTTCCGGTGTTTTCGTAAGAAAAAAGCCCTTTCCTTCTAAAAATACGTTATCTTTTGAAGTACCGGGAGTTGATTTTCCCTGACCCATATTCTTTGTATAATCGTCATTTATTGCACCGCCCAAGAACGTCTTAAAATTAACCTGCTTTTCCTTAAAACCAGGAGTATAAACGTTGGTCATATTATCTGCAATTACATCCATCCAATTTACGGTTGCATATTGAGTATTAATAGCTGTAATAAATGCATCATTCATAGAGTACCAATCTCCTTATTTATTATTTCTTCTATTTTCTTTTTGTTGTTTGCTACCTCTGTTTGAATAAGATAAGTCAGAATATGGTAAATCATTTTCAGCAAAAGTAGCCTTCAAAGAATCAATATTTGTTCTCAAATACTGTTCAACAGCTTTATCTCCAGGAATAAAGTTCGCAGATATAACACCGTCTTTATTCACTCTTAAAATAACTGAAACATTCTGATCAAAATCTATTCTGACAGGTTGATTTGTTTCTCTAGAATTAGAAAGAGCATTTAACAAGGTCTGAGAAACCTGCATATTTTGTTTTACTTCCTTAGTTTCAGCACCGTTATTTACCATATTTTGAGCCTGTGCAACAATATTTTGCATTGAAACATCATTTTTCTGAGTTAAATTTATAAAAAAGTCAGCATCATTCTGTGTCATCGAAATACTATTTGAAAAATCCAAACTCATAAGCCCACTGTTTTTACTCACCGCAGATAAATCAGAAAGAGGTGATAGCGAATTATTTGTATTCATCATTTGCTGAATATCATTAGACAACATCGAATTTACATCATTCATAGACATTGATGCAAATTTACTGTAGTCAATATTTCCTTCTAACGTCATATTCTGCTGATTAAACAACTCATTTGTACTATCAGAAAATTGCTTGTCATCTTTTAATCCAGAATTAGAATCATTATCTTTATCCGTATTGTTATCTACAGCATTCACTCTATCTTCAGAATTAGCAGAGTCCTTTTTATCTGTTTTAGCCTCTGATTCAGATGAAGAAACTTTATCCATTTCTTTTTTAAATGAAGAATCTGCTGAAGTTTTTTTAGCATTTTCGGAATTTGCAGCACTGGACACCTGTGCTGTTGAAGATGCTGAACTTGCTGCGGAGGATGATGTTGCATTAATACTCATAATTAAATACCTTCTATTTCTTTTAATTGTTTTAATATATCGTTTTCTTCTTCTATGTTGCGTTCTTGAGTTTGCTTAAAGAATCTTGTAACACCTAATTCGGAAAATTGCTTAAGTTCTGCTGCTTTTTCTTCTGCAATATAGATTTCTTTGTTTTTTTCTTTGTGCTTCTCAAGAACTTTAACCGCTTGCTCGCATTTGACTAATTTAGCGACTTCTACATCAAGTTTTTTTTGAAGATCCTGCCTCACGATTTCTAATTCTTCAGCTTTTTTCCATAGATGTTTTAAAAAATTGTCATATGATTCATACATCATAGGATCAGCATGACGCATACCTTCTTTCGTATCCAGAATATCTTGATTATTTTTCTTGATATCCTGTTCCGCTTGATACACTGCCTGCTGAGCCTTTTGAACCCTCATCAACTGTTCTTCTTTCTGGTTAATTCTGAAGTCCAAAATCTTCTGCAATCTGTATCTGAACGGCATATCTACTACTCTTTCTTGACCTATTATGTATTACTTTTCAAGAGTAATAAACATCTAAATGTATGATATTGATTTAAGGATAAAAATTTAAAAGTCAATAAAAAACAGAGGCTTTTAACAAGCCTCTGTTTTAATAAATATTATTATAGATTTCAACCTTATTCTTCAGCCTGTGGTTCTTCTGAAGGTTGATCTTCCGGGACAACAGATTGACTATGAACTGATAAAGCAATACGCTTATCCTCTGGATTAAATTTTAAAATATATGTGCTAATGCTGTCACCTACTTTTAAAATTGTTTTATGTTCATTTTGATAATCTATAACTTCATTATGAGGAAGCAATGCTTCTACTCCCGGATAAACTTCAATAAATGCACCAAAATGTTTTAAACGAGTCACTGTACCATCAAGTTTATCGCCTTCTTTAATATTCTTAGCAGCTTCGATCCAAGGATCCGGTTCCAAATTCTTTAAACTCAAAGAAACCCTCTGCTTGTCATGATCAACTGAAATAACTTCAACATCAATTTTATCTCCAACTTTTAAAATATCGTTTGGATGATCAATCCAACGCCAAGATAACTGAGATAATGGAAGTAATCCGTCCAATCCTCCTAAATCAATAAATGCACCAAAGTCAGTGATTCTTACGACTTCACCCTTTACTATTTGTCCGGGCTCAATTTGTGCAAAAATATTTTTTCTTGCTTCTTCAGCAGAATCTTCATAAACCTTCTTATTAGATAAAATAAAATTATTCTGTTGAACATCAAGAGTTAAAATCTTAAGCTCAAGCTTAGCGCCAACTTCGATTTCAGATTCTCTTGCTCTTAACTGAGAAGAAGGAATAAATCCTCTAACTCCGGAAACTTCAACCAAAATACCGCCTTTTACAATACTAACAACAGTACCTAAAATAGTATCATCTGCAGCTTTTGCTTTTTCTAACTCTTTCCAAGCATATGCAAAGTCAACCTTCTTCTTAGACAATAAGAACTTACCATCTTCATCTTCTTCTTTTATAATTAAAAATTCACCTTCTTGACCTTTTTGATATTTTTCTTCAATATTTTCACCTTTATCTACAGCTTCATAAGTAGGAATTACAGCCAACGTTTTTGCACCGATATCAACCATGACTCCCTGACTATCAAAACCGCATATTACACCTTTGACAAGGTCGCCTTTCTGAAACTTATAGTCATACTTATCTAATAATGCCTCAAAATCTAAATCTGATGTTTCCTTTTTTGTTACCATGATTAACTCCATTGTCTAATAGACACTACCATTATATTACCAGTACATACTAACAGATTTTCAGCAATATGTAAAGCTTTGTAACGATTACTTAATACTTTTGTTAAATAAAGAGATCTGTTTTCAAAAAAAAGAAGGAATCGTAAAATTCCTTCCTTCTTACTCATAAACATCTAAATTACGCTTTTAATGAATTTATCAAATCTTTTATTGACTCTTCTTGTATATTAATTTCATCTATTCTGTCTTTTGTCTGTTTAATCAAATCCGCAGGAGCATTAGCAACAAACTTAGGATTGTTTATTCTGCCTTCTAATGATTTCTTTTCATTTTGAAGCTTTGTTAGCTTCTTTTCCTGTCTTGCTATTTCTTCGTTAAAATCAATAAGATTTTCCAAAGGAATCTCAATTTTTGAAGCTGAAACAACTGCGGTTGCTGATTTATTGGCGATAGGAGCCTCCGCATCTGAATATAAAATATCTTCAACCTTTGCCATTCGTTTGATATAACTCTCAATTGCCTCAAAAATAGGTTTCTCATCCGATGTAGCATGAATATTTATATTAAACTTCAAGCTCATTGGAATATTGAAACTCTGTCTGACATTACGTAAAGACTTTATAGTTTCAAACACCAATTCCATTTCTTTAGCTTCTGTAGAAAAACTTAACTTATCAGAATATACAGGATAATCTGCAAGCATTATTGCTTTAACGTCAGTTTTTTGAGGAATTAACTGCCAGACTCGTTCTGTTATGTGAGGCATTATAGGATGTAATAATCTCAAAGACATATCTAATACATAGCGTAATACCCTTTGAGTATTTAATTTAAGTGACACATCCTGCAACTGAACTTTTGCAATTTCAACATACCAATCACAGTATGAATTCCAGAAGAAATCATACAATAAGTGAGCTGTTTCACCTATTCTGTAATTTTCAATATTGGCATTAACTTCCTTTGCCACATTGTTTAATTTGTCCAAAATCCATTTATCCGCAATTGTTAGTTTAGAATAATCAATATCATTATTATCAACACCGTCAAGGTTCATCAGCACAAATCTTGAAGCATTCCAAATTTTATTAGCAAAATTTCTGCCATATTCAAAACGTTCATCACTAATTTTAATATCCTGACCGCCGTATGTACATAATGATGTCATTGTAAATCTCAATGCATCACAACCGTATTTATCAATAATAACAACAGGGTCTATTGTATTTCCCTTAGATTTAGACATTTTCTGACCTTTTTCATCACGAATTAAACCATGAATATAAACTGTAGAAAATGGTGCTTTACCTGTAAATTCCAACCCCATAGTAATCATTCTTGCTACCCAGAAAAATATAATATCAAATCCGGTTACAAGAGTGGTTGTAGGATAGAATTTTTTAAAGTCTTCACTTTCCGTATTAGGCCAACCCAAAGTTGAAAACGGCCACAAACCTGAAGAAAACCACGTATCCAAAACATCAGTTTCTTGTTCCCAAACAGACGGATCAGGATTTTCTTTTGCAACAATCATTTCACCTGTTAATTTGTTATGATAAGCAGGAATTTGATGTCCCCACCATAATTGACGAGAAATACACCAATCTCTTATATTTTCCATCCAGCCTAAATAGTTTTTCTCCCAACGTTCTGGAATAAACTTAATTCTGCCATCCTTAACTGCAGCAATGGCTTCTTTTGCTAGCGGTTTCATTTTTACGAACCACTGTTCTGATAATAGCGGTTCAATAGTAGTACCGCAACGCTGGCATTTTCCGACATTATGCTCATGATCCTTTACTCTTAATAAAAAGTGGTTATATTCAAGCATTCCAATAATTTTCTCACGAGCTTCATATCTGTCTAAACCATGTAATTCAGGAGGAACTTCACCACAAGCTTTCATTCTTCCCTGCTCATCAATTACCCATATAGGATCAAATCCATGACGCTTACCCACCTCAAAATCATTTGGATCATGCGCAGGAGTAATTTTTACAGCACCTGTACCAAATGTTTTATCAACATACTCATCAGCAATAATAGGTATTTCTCTGCCTGTCAATGGAACAACAACTGTTTTCCCAACTAATTCAGAGTATTTATGATCGGATGGATGCACTGCAATAGCAACATCACCAAATATAGTTTCAGGTCTTGTAGTTGCAACAATAATAGCACCGGATTCACCCTTCAATGGATATGAAATTTCCCATAAATGTCCTTGTTCTGTTTCATATTCTGTTTCAACATCAGAAATAGCAGATTGACATCTCGGACACCAGTTTACAATATATGCACCTTTATATATTAATCCTTTTTCATAAAGCCTTACAAAAACTTCTTTGACAGCCTCAGAACAGCCCTTGTCAAAAGTGAAACGTTCTCTTGATCTGTCAAATGAAGCACCTAACCTTTTACACTGATCCAATATTCTGGATTTATGTTCATTTGCCCATTCCCAAGTCATTTCAAGAAATTTATCACGACCAACTTCTTGACGGGATAATCCTTGTTCTCTCAATTTCTTTTCAACAACATTTTGAGTAGCAATCCCGGCATGATCTGTTCCCGGAACCCACAAAGCCTCATAACCGGACATTCTGTGATAACGAATCAATATATCTTGTAATGTTTCATCCAAAGCATGCCCCATATGCAAAACACCTGTTACATTTGGAGGCGGTATAACAATTGAATAAGGCTTTTTAGGACTTTTAGCATCTGCCTTAAAAAATCCGTTATCTTCCCAAAACTTATAAATTTTCTCTTCAGTTTCTTTTGCATTGTAAACTGTAGGTAAATCATCAATATTTGTTGCTAGCATCTGTCTATCCTCTCTAAAGCATATAATACTATAAAAATATCACAAAAATACTGTCTAAATTCATTATGTAACAAAATTTGTAGGTTATTGAAAAATATATAAAAATATGTTATACTAGTATACAAGATAGATTGTTTTAAATGGAGTTTGAGAATGAGATTTTACAATAAGAAACAGGCATACACCCTTGCTGAAATAATGCTGGTATTGCTTATTTTGTCAATTATATTCGCAGCTTTTGCACCAATATTTACAAAAAGAAAAATATCTTCTTACACAAGTAAATATAATGTTTGGGAATACGCAGACAGAGTTGCATTAGATGCATATTATGATCCAGGAGATCCTTCATTCACCGGAGAACTATTCTTTGGGGTAACTCCAAATGGAAAAAATGATATTTCTGCAACATACTTACCATTTTCAAAATTAGTAATTAGATCAGGCGAAGTTACCTCAGAAGAATTAGTACAACGCCAAATTCAATTCCGATATGGCAGATCTTCTACAACAGACAGGGGGACATTTGCTGGGTCTTGGTTAATGGATGGAAATAATGCATTACTTGGAGGAGCTTATAGAAATATAAATGAAAATACTGCCTCTGGAGCAAAATATAATGTTGCTATTGGTTATGATTCTTTGTCAAATATTAATACAGGGAAATATAATACAGCTATAGGAAACAATGCTCTTGCAAAAATCAGTGGGGCAGAAAGAAATACCGCAATTGGCTATATGGCTGGAAAGCAGGCCACAGGAAACGATAATACGTTTATTGGTGCTAGTGCAGGTTCTAAAGTATCTACTGGTTCAAATAACACTATTATAGGCTATAATGCAACAACTGGAACTGGAGGTTCAAACAATATTTATATTGGAGCCTTTTCTGGAAATAATTTGAGTAATAATAACGTAGCTATTGGATATAATGCACTAGGCAGTATTACAACAGGCTCTCATAACGTTGCGGTAGGTGCAAATGCTCTGAGTAAGCTAACAACAGGCTCTCATAATGTTGCAATCGGAGCTAATGCTTGCTCTGAAGTAACTACAGGTTCTTACAAAACGTGTATCGGGGCAAATTCAGGACCTCACTCAGGAACAGAAGCAGAAAGATATTTATCAGGAACCACTAATTCTAACCAAGTTACTTATATAGGTGGAGAACCAAATTATTTTGGGGGTGATGCTGTTCTCGAAATTCATAATATACAAAATACAAATATTGGAACAAGCGTGTTAGCTAATCAAACAAGTTCTAATACAACTACAGTTATTAATGGGAATTTAATAGTCAGAGGACGGCCTTATTTTACAAGTGGAAATTCGTTGTACCATTTCCATGATATGAACTACATATCAGGAAGATCGACAGAGCATCCAAATTATAGGGGCTATGGCTATGGGAGCGGTTCGGTGGCTACAGATAACGACTATTATCGCAAATGCGCTAGTTCTCCATATAGTTATTCATTTAGCAGTGGATGTATTAATCTATATACATCTGTTTCAGATAGACGACTTAAAAATATTGGGTCAAAGAGTACTGACGGATTAAATGAAATTCTTAAACTAAAAGTATACAACTATACATTTAAAAATGATCCTGATAAAAAACCTCATGTTGGTGTAATTGCACAAGATCTAGCAAAAGTATTTCCTAATTCCGTAGTTCAAGGTTCAGACGGATACTTGAGAATACGCTGGGATGAAATGTTTTATGCAACGATCAATGCAATAAAAGAACTTGATAAAAAGATCGTTAATATAACTAAACGTTTATTAGATGTAGAAACAAAAATTGCAGACTTAGAAAAAGAAAATGCTACACTAAAATCTCAGGTTGACAGTATAGCGATGAGAATAAATAAACTCAAAGCTCAATAATAAAACATTTTTATATTCATAAATAAAAAGAGATACATTAAAAATGTATCTCTTTTTATTAACTTATATTATAAAAATCATTCATAAAATTTGCTAAAAAAAAATATTTGCACTAAACTATATAGGAAAATGGAGTGCCGGGTTGGAATTAAAAGACTTACCGGAGTAGAAATAAATTAAGGAGAAAAGAAAATGACATCAAAAAATTTTTTATTTACCTCTGAATCTGTAACAGAAGGTCATCCAGACAAAGTTTGCGATCAAATATCAGATGCGATATTGGATGAATTTTTAACAAAAGATCCTCATTCGAGAGTTGCAGCGGAAACAACAGTTACAACAGGAATGGCTCTAGTATGCGGAGAAATTACAGCAGATTGTTATGTAGATATTCCACAAATTGTAAGATCCACTATAAAAAATATCGGATACATAGGATCAAGTTCCGGCGGATTTGATGCTAATACTTGTGCGGTGTTAACAAGCATAGATGAACAATCTACAGATATTGGAAACGGAGTTAATAAGGCTCTTGAAACAAGACAAAACAATGCAGACACATCTTCTGTAGAAACAGAAAATATTGGAGCAGGAGATCAAGGCATAATGTTTGGTTTTGCTTGTAATGAAACCCCTGAACTAATGCCGCTTCCAATAAGTTTAGCACACAAATTATCTTATAGACTTGCTCAAGTAAGAAAAGAAGGAATACTCAACTACTTAAGACCAGATGGAAAATCCCAGGTTACTGTTGAATATGAAAATGATAAACCCAAAAGAATTCACACAGTACTTTTATCAACTCAACATAATCCTACAATAAACGAAATATCTGATAATGAAAAAGTACAAGAGATTATTCAAAGAGATTTAAAAAATTTCGTTATTGATTATGTATTTGAAAATGAAAATATCAAACCAGATGCCGACACAATTATTCTAATTAATCCTTCAGGAAGATTTGTAATAGGCGGACCTCAGGGCGATTCCGGTTTAACAGGAAGAAAAATAATTGTAGATACATATGGAGGTTATTCTAGACATGGCGGCGGAGCTTTCTCCGGTAAAGATCCAACAAAAGTTGACAGATCAGCAGCTTATGCAGCTAGATATGTTGCCAAAAATATTGTAGCTGCAGGACTTGCTGAAAAATGTGAAATCGAATTAGCTTACGCTATAGGAGTTGCAGAACCGCTGTCAATAATGGTAGATACATTTGGAACAGGCAAAATTTCAGATGACGAAATCTCTGAATTAGTATCTCAAAACTTTGACTTAAGACCAGCTGCAATTATCAATAAATTTGATTTAAGAAACTTACCTGCTAAAAATGGTGGTAAATTCTATCAACTATTAGCTGCATATGGTCACATGGGACGTACTGATATTGATGTACCATGGGAGTGTATTGACAAAGCTGAAAAATTAAAAAGACAAGCTAGTTCAGCTTGCGGTTGCATATAATAAAATACCAAGCGGCAAACAAAGAAAAAAGAGGTATCTTTTAAAAGATACCTCTTTTTTCTTCTATTACAACAAATAAATTATTTTTTCCTAGCTTCAATTTGTTCTAATTCATCAGCCAATTTATCTAATCTAGCATTTAATTCTGCATTATCTTTTTTCAAAGCAGCCAATCTTTCTTTATCTGTAGCAATTTTAGAAGCTAATTTTTCTATTTTAGAATTTAATGTTTTTATAGAATTAATAGCTGCATAAAACATTTCATCCCAGCGTATTTTATAGTATCCATTTTCATCTTTGAATACAGCTGTCGGGAATACTTTTTTCAAATCCTGAGCTATAACACCCACATGAGGTCTCTGTTCAGAATCATTTTTAAAAGTGAAATTATAAATATTTAACTTTCTTATTTCATCTAAACCTGCGGTAAATTTTTCACCAACATTTTTCAATCTAATGTCAGAAGACAACATCGGGCAACATGACTGACCACTATTTAAGTGAGCATAAGGTTTTTCAGTCATACGTTCAGCTGCATTACCATCACTTGCATTGCGTTCAATTCTTACTGTTTTATTGAAAGATTTGTCAGTATAAGTAGCGCCCTTATTATATCCATCAGCATCACAACCGCTCAAACCATTTCCACCTGACATAGTAGAAGACCAGTCATATGATGAACTAACAGGTAAATCACTACTACTTGCATCATAAACTCTTTTATGGTTATTATGCTTTTGCCCAGGAGCAAAACTTGAAGAAACAGCTGTACAAATACATTGTTTTTTTACATCCTCATAATCATGCTTTTTGCATCCTCTGCAACTTTCATGAGATTTTTCAGTTCTATCAGCACCGTCATAACCTGCAAACAATTTCAAATTATTACCTCCGTCTGTCAATTGCATAGCAACTAAACCTTTAGGAAGTTTTTTATTTGCAGAATTATAATTATACTGAGTAACAATAGGCATTTCAAAATATGAAATACCCCTTACAATTAAATTACCATTAATAACAACGGAAGCATTACCTACGTTGTTAATAGGATTTGAATATGGCTGTTGCCCAGTTATATTATGAACCTCTAATACAGCTCCCGGATGATCAGACCCTCCAACATTCTGAACAGGAACACCGCCAATAAATACACGTTCATGATTTCCGGTAAATAAACCAGCTGAAGGCATTAATGAATTATTCTCAGCTTCATCTGGAGAACCAGCCCTAGTCCCAATACAAGTCTTAAATGATCCATTAGTATTTGACAAACATGAATTATCACCAAATGCAGTATTAAAAGACCCAGAAGTAAGTTTTGATAAAGAATTATAACCAACTGCAGTATTGTTTGAACCTGAAGTAAGAATTTTTAACGCATTATTACCTGCTGCAGTATTGTTTGAACCTGAAGAAGATTTATCCTCCGACATGACATTATTACCGATTAATGTATTATTAGAACCGGTCAACTTCAAGGCTGCATTGTTCCCTATAACAGTATTGTTACTAATATTTGGACCAGATTCAGAGCCCGTACCATAACCTATAAAGATGTTCCCCGTACCTGAAGTAACTTTACTACCAGCCATATAACCAACTGCGGTATTATAAGAACCTGTAGTAAGATTTTTTAAAGAACCAAAACCAACAGCAGTATTCGCATCTCCTTTTGTAATTGAAGACATTGTTTCCTGCCCATATGAAGTATTCCACTGAGCATCAGATTTGATATTTGCATATTTACCTCCGACAAGCATATTGCCATTGCCTGCAAATAAAGTTCCTACTAATGTTCCTGCAGCTGAATTATTGCTGTTTGCATATCTAAACTGCATTTGATTTTGTAACTTACCAACGTTTAAATCATTACTTGCTCTTATAATTAATTTTGAATAAACTTGAGAATTTGCAGAAGAATCATAAGATGAAGCGTTCATAACATCTAATTTATTAGCAGGAGATATGCCCACAAAAGCCTGCGCAGTAAAAGTCTTATTTGTAGTATCAAAATAGGCATCATTATTATCATCACCAGAAACAAAACTCCAAACTTCGTCTGTTGAATAATTACTATACCTTGTCGTAAATACCGGAGCAAAAGCAGCTAACAATATAGATAAAGTTAATAGCAATATCATAACCTCTGCCAATGTAAACGCTCTAAATTTATTAAATTTCATATCTGATTACTCCATAATTATTTATTATTCTCAAGATCATCTAACTTATTGTTCAATTTATCTATTTTTTTCTGAGTTTTGACATGTTCTTGTGCTATAAGCTCAGAATCTTTTTCCAATAAATTTATATCATATAATACTGTATTAATTTTACCATTCAGCTCTTTCACAGAATTTATAGTTGTGAAGAACATTTCATCCCAACGAATAGCTAAAAATCCATTTGTTTGCTCAAATACAGATACAGGCATATATTTCTGTAAATCCTGCGCCATAACCCCAACCTGAGGAGTATTTTCTGTGTCTGCTTTAAACGTATAATTATATGGCATAATATATAACAATTTGCTGATAGCATCCGTATTTTCAGAAAGATTTTCTTTCAACCGGATATCAGATAATTTCAAATTAGGACAATAACTGGAATTAGGATAATTCCCAGTCTTATCAGTAGTACAAGCAGGTGTTAACTGTGAAGAGGAGCCAGAAAGCTGCCCAAGAGTCACATAAGAAAAGGAGAATGGATCCCTAATCCTATTATAATCCTCTCCCTTAAAAATAGCAGCGCCTCCACCTAAACCAGCTCCTGTTGCAACAGTAACAATAGCAACAGTCGCACCCCATGTAGCACCAAAAGTAACACAACCTAGAGCAGCTGAAACCAAAGCTCCTAAAGCAAGTAATCCATTAAGCAACCAAGAACATGCCCTCGAATTTCTCCATTTCTTTCTTCCAAAAAGACAACGACGTCCACATCTATCTTTACCAGCCTCATCTTTATCGGTAGTTATTATAGAACTATATACAAAAGAACGTAAAACCCCGTCTTCTACTGTAGGGAAATATACATTACCTCGGACTACAAGGTGAGAATTAAGAACGACAGTAGGGCCCAATTGAGGTTTAGCAGGCAAAGAAGGGTTACTCTTAATATTATGAACTTCTAAAACAGCACGTCCATTAAAATTATGAGGGCGTCCACCTAAAAAGATATGTTCATATGAATCTGCCTCAAAACCATAAGGTGTACCGTGAGAAGTTCCTCTACCTGAAGCGGTATCATACCCTATACATGTCCTAGAACCAACACCCGTACTTAAAACACTGCTGCTACTTGAATTCTTTTGATACTGCATAGAATCACAGGCTCCATAACCGGCAGCATTAATATGAGTTGCTATTGAAGGAGCTTTAGAATATACATCATAACCTACAATTGTATTATAACTTGCAGTAGTACCATAATACGGAGATCCAATAATAGTATTATTAATAGACTTACTAGGGCTGTTAAAACCTGAAGATGCAACCAAATAACCTACAAAAACGTTATTGGCGCCAGAAGAATCATTCATATTAGACAAAATATTACTACCAATACCAACTGTATCTTTTATTGCACCCTTTTTACCTCTCCCTACATTTGCACCAAGAAAAATATCATTTCCCTGGTAAGAAATGTAACGAGCAGTATTAGCACCTACGGCTGTGATTCTTGAAGGAGTCCCTGATCCAATACCGTATAATGAATTTGCACCTATAGCGACATTGTAAGAAGGCGAATTAGCCTGATATAACGAGCCGACGCCAGCAACAGTATTATAATATGAATTAGAAAACCAATAATTATTTGCAGCAGGAGCATTCAGTCTACCAGTCAATAAGGTATTGCCCCTATTATCCATCGCAAACAAACCTGCCAACCTACCGATACCACTACCGTATCGGAACTGAATCATGTTTTGATTAGGACGAGCCTTAACAACAACCTTTGAATATGGAGTAACATTATTCGATAAACTATCTGGACTTACCCCGATAAAAGCTGTGGATGTAAGACCTTTAGCACCAGGATCATAAAATGCATCCTTTTGATCATTATTAGCAACAAAACTCCATACAGGTTCGTTTGCAACTGTATCACCAGCTCTACGTTTTGTCATCATTGGTAGCATTGCAGCAAACAAAATTGCAACAATAACCAAGACTATCAATAATTCTGTTAGCGAAAAAGCTTTCTTGAACTTATTTAATTTCATCCTCATCAAACTCCAAATATAATATTATATTTTTTATTATACCATACTGTACTATATATTTCAATAATTGATTACTTTTGTAAATGAAAGTAAATATTATAAGCAAATGCTCATTAAATTATGTAACAGTGTATTATATACAAAAGTTTACATTTTAAAATAATTGATATGCTAAAATAAACATATGACAAGCAAAAGTATAAAATGGACAATTTGCCTCTTTATTATAGCCGGTAATTTTTTAGGAATGCTTGATTCTAGTACTGTTAATCTTGCACTTTATCCTATAGCTCAAGGCTTAAATGTTACACTTGCACAGGTGCAATGGGTTGTGATAGCTTACATGCTAGTACTAACAATCTTTCTGCCTTTCTTTGGAAAGCTAGGTGATTTATTCCCCAAAAATAAAATATACTGTGCAGGATTCTTAGTCTTTGCTCTTGGAGCCTTTTTAAATTCAACAGCAAATAGCTTTTATTTATTAATATTATATAGATGTATTGAAGCCATGGGAGCATCTGTTATGATTGCAAACGGACCTGCCGCAATAGCATCAATATTTAAGGGTGAAGACAGAGGTAAGGCGTTAGGAATAAATGCTTGCCTGGTTGCAATCGGCGGAATGAGCGGTCCAGCAGTAGGCGGCCTTTTGATAAACTATTTCGGATGGCACACTATATTTTTACCGTCAGTTCCAATAGCGCTAATTGGAGCTTATGTTTCATATAAAATACTGCCCAATTATGTACATCCAAAATCAGTAAAATTTGACTATAGAGGATTTTTTTACTTTACAATTGCACTTTTTGCACTATTGCTTGCAATATCAGAAGGACACAGCTGGGGATGGAAATCAGTAAAAATTATTGCACTTGGGATTATGACACTTATATTTGGTGGCTTATTTTACTTTAGAGATAAAAAAATCAATTATCCACTCATTAATTTTAAAATGTTTAAAATCAAAACCTTCACTTTCGGTAATATTGCAGTAATGACATCTTATATGTGTATGTTCACCAACGGAATCCTGCTTCCGTTATTATTACAGGAAATAATAAAATATAATGCGTTTGTAACCGGATTACTGATATTACCATATTCAATAGCATCATCCGCAGTCGCACCGTTTGCAGGAAGTTATGCCGGAAAAAACGGAAGCAAGGAACTTACGATAATC
Source organism: uncultured bacterium (assembly GCA_949300485.1). Lineage (GTDB taxonomy): Bacteria > Cyanobacteriota > Vampirovibrionia > Gastranaerophilales > Gastranaerophilaceae > Zag111. The sequence goes on along the minus strand of CASGEL010000009.1, from coordinate 39,270 downwards.
GGCCCTATAATTTATATAATTGCTTTAATTATATTCACGACCTTCAATACAACAACTCCAATGTGGGAAATAGTTTTAGCCTCAATAATTATGGGAGTAGGCAATGGATGTTTTCAATCTCCATCAAATAATGCAATAATTACATGTGTCAAAAAAGAGGAATTGGGCATTGCAAGCGGTATATTGTCGTTATCCAGAAACTTGGGGAATATTCTTGGAGTAGCAATAACCATTACACTATTTGACAGCTTTAGAAACATGCTCGTTGAAGACGGTATGGCATATCAAAATGCCTTTTTAACTTCCTATCACTGGACAATGTGTTTTGGTATAGGTTTTGGAGTTATCTGCCTTCTCTGTGCTTATATTGCATACAAACCAAATCAAAAGACTCCATAGCAAAAATTATTTTTACAGGGTTTTATAATTCTCAAAAGGAGATATATATGAAATTAATATTTGACCCCAAGCAAATACAGAAAAACCCCGTTAAAGCATTTGATGTATTCCGAAATCAAATTACAAGAAATATAAACAGCAGCAAAACTCTGAACCAAAAATCGTTTTATGCAGAATTGGGTGAAATAGGAGATGCTTTTGTAGCAAAGAACAGATTACAGGAAATGAATAAAAAGTCTAATGGTCTTGCTGAATTTTTAGTAAGTAAAGGTTACAATAATCTGGCAGGAACTGTATATAGTTTTTTGATAAAATTAAATGCAAACAATCCGGAAGAAGTTGAAAAACTTGCAACCAAAGGGCTTGCTATTGCAAAAAGATACAATGATCCTGTACATATTATGGCTAGAGCAAATGATTTAAGAAAAATATATTCTCAAACTGATCCAAACAGTGAGAAATTATTAAAAATTTTATATATAGAAAAACGAGCCTTGGTAAGCATTTGTAAGAATTATGAAAGTTCCAAAAACAGATATAAAACTATGGAAAGAGAAATGAAACCTCTCGAAAACTATGAAATATTACTTGGAAAAGTAAAATTGCAAATTGCACAATTTCTAAAAGATAAAAATAAACCTCAAGCTTTGGATGAACTAACAGGCGCTATTGAAATTCTGAATAAATATGAAATGAAAAATTTATTAGAATCAGCAGAAAAAGTGTTAACAGAAATGAATTCCTACAATTAAAAACAAATTTATTCATTAATCAGTATTGAAAATAAAATTTATCTGGGTTATGATATAAGTGTAAAAAGTACACTAAACAAAATATGATTGGCAGGATATGTATGACTTGTAATGAAAATATTAGAAATATAGCGATAATTGCACACGTTGACCATGGAAAAACAACTCTGGTTGATTGCTTATTAAAACAGGCAGGAGTCTTCGGTGCCCACCAGCACGTTGAAGAACGAGTTTTAGACAGTAATGATTTAGAAAGAGAAAGAGGTATCACAATTCTTTCCAAAAACATTTCTATTACCTACAACGGAACAAAAATAAATGTTGTAGATACCCCTGGACACGCAGATTTTGGCGGTGAGGTCGAACGAGTATTAGGCATGGTTGACGGGGCATTACTTATTGTTGATGCTGCAGAAGGTCCAATGCCGCAAACAAGGTTTGTTCTATCAAAAGCCTTAGAATTAGGTTTAAAAATTATCGTTGTAATAAATAAAATTGACAAACCTGCAGCAGAACCGTTAACTGCATTAGACAAAGTTTTTGACTTATTTACGGAATTAACGGACAGAGAAGATTTAATAGATTTTCCTTTCATTTTTGCCAGCAGTTTGCAAGGTTTTGCAATTAATGATTTGGAAGATGAAAGAAAAGATATGGTTCCGTTACTTGATTGCATTATTAAAAATATTCAACCTCCTGAAGGTGATGAAAATGAACCGTTTCAATTCAGAGCAACAACACTTGATTATAATGAATATGTAGGTAGAATTGTAATAGGTCGAATTGCCCATGGGAAAGTTAATTCACAAGATCAAGTTTGCGTTATCCATGCCGATGGCAGTCAGGAAAGAGGCAAAATTGTTAAATTATTTGGATTTAAGGATCTTGGAAGAGTTGAAATAGATAGTGCAAAAGCCGGTGATATTGTTGGCATTGCAGGATTTTCCGACATACAAATCGGAGAAACCATTTGTGATCCTGTAAATCCTAAAGCATTACCATTAATTCATGTTGATGAACCGACACTGCAGATGAATTTTTCTGTAAATGACAGTCCATTTGCAGGACAGGAAGGGAAATTTGTAACCTCTCGCCAACTAAGAAAACGTTTATATACAGAATTAGAAAAAAATGTAAGTTTACGAGTAGAAGATACTGATTCTACAGACTGCTTCAGAGTCTCAGGAAGAGGTGAACTTCATTTAAGTATTTTAATTGAAACGATGCGACGTGAGGGTTATGAATTCGCGGTTTCAAAGCCTGAAGTTATATATAAACACATCAACGGCGAACTTTGTGAACCTTATGAAAATCTAATCATTGATGTACCTGAAGAATATGCAGGAAGTGCTATTGAAAGGCTTTCAGCAAGAAAAGCTGAAATGAAAGATATGCAAACCTCCAAGGGAAGAACTAATTTAATCTTCCACATTCCTGCAAGAGGATTGATAGGCTTTAGAAGTGAATTTATCAGAATGACAAGAGGCGAAGGCATAATGTATCATACATTCCTGCACTACAGACCATATGCTGGAGACATTCCAAGACAAAGAAGCGGATCTATCATTGCATTTGAACAAGGTGAAGCAATCCCTTATGCATTAGCCCAATTTGAAGATAGAGGAGTATTCTTTATTACTCCTAAAACTAAAGTCTACAGAGGAATGATTATAGGCGAATGCAACAGACCTCAGGATATACAAGTTAATATTTGTAAAACTAAAAAACTTACAAATATGCGAAGTTCTACAGCAGATGTAATGGTTACATTACAAGCTCCTAAAATTCTCTCACTAGAAGAATCTCTAGAATATATCGGAGATGATGAACTTGTAGAAATTACACCTGAAAATATCCGACTGAGAAAAGCTGATTTGACAAAGAAAATATATAATTAAACTTTTTAAACAATAATAATTTTCCGATTTTTATATACATAACTCCTGTACATTGATATATACAGGAGTTATTTGAAATACATATAACAGATTCACTACCAGTTTGTACGAGTCAAAGTCTGCTTACCTTTTCTGTCATACATTTTTTCTTTATACCATAAACCCTGAAATTCTTGATCCGGCCCGTACATATACTGCAAATCCTTGGAAACAAAATATATTGCACTTTTTAATCTCCCTTTCCTATCATACTGCATTGATGTATATGGAAAATTAGGATACTCATCAGACATAACATCCGTATACCGTAATCCGCCAAATGCTGTATAATAAAAAGCCCTTTTAGGATTATTTTTATATTGAATAGCATACATTACCAGAGTATTCTTTTTATAGAAAAATGCACAATACTTTGCATCTTCATCCTCAGTTACACCATTATTTGTTAATAAATAATGATGTTTGAAATCTTTATCTTTAAAATATTCAGAAAATTCTTTTTTAAATTCTTCTTTGGTAAAATAAATTCGACTTGCATTATCTTCGAATAATTGATTTTTATAGTATTCAATATTTTCATCTCTCTGAGCCTGTGTAATATCAAGCCAGTCAAAAGTCACTGAAGCTTGTAATACTGCAGAATCGGACTTATGAATATCTGCTTCATTTGTCTTAACAGACTGCTCTTCTTGTTTTACCTCATCAAGACTTACTATATCTTCTACTGCATAAGCACGAAAAGAGGAAAACACTAATCCGGCCATCAATAATACCATTAAAACCTTTTTCATAATAAACTCCTATAATGTGCTAAATAATACTTTATATGCAATACGCAATTTTACAGAAAATAAATTATCATCGGGCTGGAATAAATTATTTTCATTTACCGCATAGTCTTCAGGTTTTATAAGTCCATTAATTTCAAAACCTAAAAATTTATTATTATCATCACGTTTTGATTTTGTAGACAGAGCATATATATATGCAGCCATATCCTTTTTATCAATTAGATTATCTCCTGAAGGTTCTCCATGTGCAGAAATTTTATTGAAAGCATTTCTTATTTGAACTTTAATCTTATTTAAATACTCTGGTTTATTCATTACATCATATCTTCCAAATCTATATTTCAGCATATATGCCTCGTATTGTGCATAATCAATCTTACCAGTAAGATTTCTTGTTTCTCTAGCCATATATAACAAATAAGATTCAGCAAGAAACATAACTTCGCCTTTAAACATTTCATCTAAATTTTTTATATCGTCAGCAGTTTTTTCAGGCTTATTTGCTAAAGTACGCCAAGATTCAGAAACGACATCAAAAGATTCCGCTTTAGGATTAGTTATTCCGCTTTGCACAACCATATCATTAATAATAAAAGCAAACGCTTCTCCAAGCTCAACGTTTCCGTTGGACAGTTCTTGCAATATTGAAGTTCTAGGGTTCTGCCCAAAATTCTGCATACAAAAAATCCCTTAGCTTATATCCCAGCGCCCACATGTTCCGCCCCAGCGTGCAATTATATTACCTTTAACATCTTTTATTTTTTCAACATGCTGGACTTCATCAACTCCTTCAACAATTGTAATAACTTCACAATTGTTAGAACAGCCGGTACATGTACAAGTTATTGAAGAAAAATGCATATCAGCGACATTCCATCCCTTAAATTTTGTAGGAACATCAGTGTACTGATGATTTTCCATAGCCAATAATGCCGCACCTATAGCTCCCATAGTTTGATGATTTTCAGGAACTACAATTTTTGTATTTAAAGCTTCTTCAAAAGCTTTTACCATGCCGGTATTAGTAGCAACACCGCCTTGGAATGAAACCACAGGAAGCAACTCTTTACCCAATGCAAGGTTACTTAAATAGTTTCTTACAAGAGCCTGGCAAAGACCGTATAATAAATCTTCAACAGGATATCCTAATTGCTGTTTATGAATAAGGTCACTTTCCGCAAATACACCGCATCTACCTGCAATACGAGCTGGATTAGTAGAACGAAGTGCAGTTTCTCCAAACTCTTCAATAGGAACATTTAACCTTTGCGCCTGATGATCAAGAAAACTGCCTGTACCTGCTGCACATACAGTATTCATTGCAAAATCCGTAACAATACCATCACGTAAAATAATAATTTTACTATCCTGTCCGCCAATTTCTAAAATAGTTTGCACACCCGGAACATTAGTACTAGCAGCAACGGCATGCGCAGTAATTTCATTTTTTACGATATCTGCACCAACCAAAGATCCGGCCAAAGCCCTGCCAGAACCCGTTGTTCCGACTCCTTTTACATCATATTCCGTTATTCTTTTCTCATACAGCTTATTCAAACCTGTCTGTACTGCCATTACAGGTTTTCCTGCTGTTTTTAACATCACACTGTCAACATATTTGCCTGTTTCATCTACCAGTGCTAATTTTGTCGTTACCGATCCTACGTCTATCCCTAAATATACTGTTAAACTCATGTTTATTTCCTTTTCTATAACAGTATAATGATAGCACGAAAAATTTATATACTATAAATTTTTAAACATTAATTTACACTAATTTAGTGCATAATATCATTTTTATTTAATTCACCAATCAAATCCAACGGGCTTTCATCCGGCAAATTCTCCAATCCGTTAGAAAGCATTTCTTCTATTTTTTCAACTTTACAAAGATTACTGAGATTTCTAACTCTATTTATAAAGGCTGATGCCAAATCTTGGCGAACTGCAATATCCATATATAATATCCTCGCAATAATTATGTTCTATTTTGGTATTAAACCCATTATTTTATAAATTTAACCTAATTTTAAGATATGTTACCAAATTTTATAAATTTACATTGTTTATACTATTAAAATTTAATAATTTTCAACTATACTAATTATTATGAGAAAGATTATACTTTTATTGATAATGGCATTAACTATTGCACCGTCTGTGTTTGTTCAGGCAGATGCTTCATTGATATCTGACAGAGCATACAGGTCTGAGCAAAAACGTGAATTCAAACAAAATATTAAACAAATTGAAGAATTATTTAAAATTCATAACGAATTTGCCAATGCTCATGATATAAAAAGGCTTAAACCTTTATACACAGATACATACATAAACAGTGACGGATTTAATAAAGATGTATATTTTAAAAGTATAGAATCGACCTGGGAATCATGCGAAGATTTAACATATACAACTGACATTATATCTGTTGATATAAACGGGAACTATGCAAGCGTACAGGTAGAGGAAACCGCAACCGGCACAATAATGGATTCTTTAGACTTTATGCCTGTAACAGGAGAAATCCATTCTAAATCAAAAGGTATTTATCATCTTATAAAAATCAATGACAGATGGTTTATTTCCGGGGAAACCGCAATTTCCGACGAATCTTCATTATTATATGGAGACGCAAGATTCATGAATATAGAAATACAAGCACCGTCACAAGTCAATGCGGGAGAAACTTATACTACCACATTAAAAATTGATGCAGATCCAAGCACATTTATTTTAGGATCAATAGATCATGATGTTATGACATATCCTTCTTCAACTCCTAAAAATGAGTTAAGAGCAATCCCACAATCTCAAACTTTAGAACGACTTATTAAAGCAAATACTCAAAATCTTAATGAATATGCTGTAGCATCACTTGCAATTTCTAAAGTCAAATTATTAGACAAAGATAATTTCAGAATATATATGGCAGGATTGGCCTGTGTTATGAAAAGAGTAAATGTTGTTCCTAAAAACAACTACATTGAAATTAAAGAAGAGAAAAGTGAAAGTAAAAAATAACAATGAAAACATCAATCGGTAAATATTTATTTTTTATAATATGTTTTATATTTTGGCTGTTTTTAGCCTTATTTTCTTCAAAATTAATTGTAGATAATCTTACTTCAGGACACCACTATTCAAATGTTGTATTTAATCTGCATTACTTAAAAAATACCGGAGCAGCATTCAGTTTACTTCAAAATGCAAGAGAATTTCTAATTATTGTGTCTATAGTTGCAGTAACTCTTTTATGTATATATGTACACAACAATATAAGAAATATTCATCTTATTTCAATATCTTTTATAGCTCTTTTGTGTGCAGGAATTTCGGCAAACTGTCATGAAAGAATTGTTTTAGGATATGTCAGAGATTATATTCAGTTAAATTTTATTACATTTCCTATATTTAATGTTGCTGATATCTTTATAACAATTGGAGTTATAGCTCTTGTTATTATATTGCTTTTCTACAAGGGAAGGTAATTTATGTTCATTATTATAGATGAAAACACTGAGAATATACGACTCGATATTTATTTATCAGAGTTATATTCGGATATTTCACGTTCAAAAGTTCAATCTGCAATCAAATCAGGTAAAGTTAAAATAAATAATGAAACAAAAAAATCTTCCTACATTTTAAAAGACGGAGACAGGATAGAATTTGAAAACCTTGTAGATGAAAAAAATTTAAAAATAGAGCCCGAAAATATACCATTAAATATTGTATGGGAAGATGAAAATATGGCAGTAATTAATAAACCTTCAGGTATGCTTACACACCCTACTCCTTTAGAAACTTCAGGAACTTTAGTTAATGCACTGCTATACAAATACGGTCCAAATCTTTCTGATATAAATGGTGAGTTTAGACGTGGAATTGTTCACAGACTTGATAGAAACACTTCAGGTTTACTTATGATTGCCAAAAATAATAAAACGCATGAATATCTTACTGATATGATAAAAAATCATAATCTAACAAAAAAATATAGGGCAGTATTAAAAGGCAATTATCCAAAAAATGAAGATATAATAAAAGAACCCATAGGACGACATAAAACTCAACCACACAAAATGACAGTAACTCCGGACGGAAAAGAAAGCACCACAATAATAAAAGTGTTAGAAAGATTTACCGAAGCCACATATGTTGAACTTACACTGATTACAGGAAGAACTCATCAAATCAGAGTTCATACCAGTTATAAAAAGCATCCCGTATACAACGATACCCTATACGGAGCAGGAACAGGAAAAGTTAAAACAGATGAACAAGTTTTGCAATCTTATTATTTAAAATTTGCAAAACCATTTTCAGCAGAGATAATTGAACTTGAAATACCGCCTGATGAAAAACTGGCAAAAGTTCTAACGTATTATCGAAATAGGAGAGTATAATTATATGAGAAGACTTTTTTTCGCTTTAAGCATAATAGTTTTGCTATTTGTTATATACCTCATTATTATTAACTTCAATAACTATGCTGATATTCATCTATTATCAAACACAGCAAGTTCTTCTGTGAAAATTTCATTATTTACATCCTTTATTTTGGCTTCAGGCTTATTTGTAGGGGCTGGTATTGTTTATATGTTTTTAGATGCTGCAAAAGAAAAAGTCAAAATATATCAAAGAGAACTTGAGAAAACATCTATATCAGGTTCCGATAGTGCTTCAAAAGTTGAAGTATTAGAAGCTAAGATTAAAACCCTTGAAAAAGCTTTTAATACAGTTATTGATGAACGTACAAAACTTGAAGTTCAAATTCAGGAACTTAATACTGAATTGGATAAATTGGTAAATAAAGAACAATAAGTAGTTATAACTAGATGGTTAGAATAAAATAAACCACAATAGTGTTAAATATTTTTCAATAACAATAACAGTAATTCTTTAAACTTGTTTTTGACAGCGTTTGTAGTTTCAATAACTTCATCATGGGATAGTTTTTTAGTAGAAACTCCGCTTGCATAATTTGAAATGCAGCTAATTCCAAGAACCTTCATACCACAATAGTTTGCAACAATTGCTTCTGGTACCGTAGACATCCCTGCAGCATCTGCACCGAGATACCTTGCCATTTTAATTTCTGCAGGGGTTTCATAACTTGGTCCTGAGGAAGCTATGTAAATTCCATGTTTCAAATCAATACGCAAATTTCGACCTGCAGCATCTGCTAGCTTGATTAAATTTTTATTATAAATCTCAGACATATCCGGAAATCGTGGACCTAAAGTTTCATCATTTTTTCCTACTAAAGGATTTGCTCCCATCAGATTAATATGATCTGTGATAACCATTAAATCACCCGGCCTGAAACTTTTATTTATCGCACCGGCTGCATTTGTAATTATGAGAGTTTTCACGCCAAGTTTTTTCATAACTTTAACAGGATAAGTAATATCCTGCATTGAATGACCTTCATAATAATGAATACGCCCTTGCATCATTACAACATTTCTATTACCGATTACAGCAAAAACCAACTGACCTTTATGACCTTCTACAGAGGATTTTGAAAACCCGGGGATTTTATCATATGGAATGGCATATTCACAGTAAGTATCTGCCAAATCGCCTAATCCAGAACCTAAAATAATACCAATTTCAGGTTTAAACCCATCAGTATAGGTTTCAATATAATCCAATGTATCTTTCATCATAAAGCTTAACCCTCTCACAAAAAAACACAAAAACCTTATCTTTGGTCTTTGTGCTTTTTATAAATTATTAACCAACCAGTCTATTATCATCAGCTTCAGAAGCTTTAACCATTAAAGCATGTTCAACCGGATTTTCATGAGAATAACTGGTTTCATGCATTTCTTCAAAACCGAAATCTTCACGAGCTTTTTTTGCCTGATTTTCATCTACAATTTTTTTTGCAAGCTCAGCAATTTCATAAACTAATTTATATCTGTTATCTGTGTTTTCATTTAAATCCCAGGCTACTTTAATAATTTGATCCATTTATATAAAACCTCATATTTCTGACTATGTTATTATAATATAATACAAATAAATTTTCCGCAAGTAGTCTGTAATGGAATAGTATAAATAATAAATATTATCCAGCCGGTAAAAAAGAACGTTTCATATAAAAAATGCTCTATTTCCCTGTTATTTCATGATACATATTTAAATACTCTTTTGCACTGCGCTTCCACGAAAAATCAGATTCCATTGCTGACTTTCTCATAGCATTTAACACATACTTATCATTATAAACATAAAGTGCACATTTAATAGCATTTAGCATATCCCAACCGTTATATACCCAGAATTTAAAACCTGTAGAATTATCTAAAGGATATCCCGTAACAGTATCTTCCAAACCTCCTGTTGCCCTTACTATAGGTAATGAACCATAGTGCATTGCTATTAATTGACTCAATCCGCAAGGTTCAAATTTTGACGGCATTAAAAAGAAATCACTTCCTCCATATACTAAATTAGCCAAATCTGCCTTATAGCCAACATATGCTCGAATATTTTTTGTATTATTTGAAAGCCAGATAAATAAATTTTCATAATCCTTATCCCCACTGCCTATAAATACAAAATCAGCATTTAAATTTTGTAATTCGTACTGCATATCGCGTATCAGATCAATCCCTTTTTGTCCAACAAGACGAGATATAAATGCGATAAGAGGACGATCCGGATTATACTCAAGTCCAAAATATTTACATACGGCTTTTTTGTTTTCTTCTTTGTATGCCAAAGTTTTCACATCAAAATTCTTTACCAAAGACTTATCAGTTTTAGGATTATAAACATCATAATCAATTCCGTTTAAAATGCCTCTCAATTTATATTGAATTCCACGCAGGGTATAATCCATATTCTCCCCATACTCAGAACCCAAAATTTCTTTTGCATAAGTAGGAGAAACCGCAACAACTCTATCTGAATAATTTATTGCACCTTTCATCCAATTTACACGATTATAATGCTCACATCCCCATTGATTATAAACAATATCTTTACGCATATTAGCAAAATCTAACACGTCTTCAAACCAAACACCTTGATATGCTAGATTATGAATTTCAAAAACACATTTTGTATTTTTCCAAAAATCATCAAATTTATAATTTGAATGTAAATATAAAGGTATCATAGCAGTATGCCAGTCATTTGCATGAATAACATCAGCTCTGAAATTCAATGCTTTTGCGTATTCCATAACGGCTAAAGAAAATGAAATATAACGCTCATGTTCATATCTAGGATCCAAATATTTTGGATACACTTCTTTAAAACATGAAAAATACCAATCATTTTTAACAAAGAAAACATTAATATTTGTACCTGGCAGTTTTGTCATATACAAATTAAACTTCTGAGGAGAGGAACCAAAAGTAATCCACATCTCAGAATTTTCTAATTCTTTAATATTATACTTTTTCGTATCTATACAACCATGTAAGGGAGTGAATATTGCTATTTCTGCATCTTTTTCCAATTCCTTCGGCAAACTTCCAACAACATCAGCAAGCCCGCCTGCTTTTGAAAACGGTGCAACCTCAGCAGATGCAAATAAAATCTTCATTTTTCCTCTCTTTCTGAACACTATCAGGGAAATTCAACCTAATCTGAGAAAAAGTCTGAAGGATTAACTACATCACTATCACTTTCATCAAATCCTGTTGAAGTTTCTTTTCCTTGTTCTGATACACTCTCTTTCTTCGATACAGGGGTGCTTACAGTTTTTTGAACTTTCTGCACCTGACTGCCGTTAACTGAATTTTCTAACAGAATTTTCTTGATGTCAATATTTAAATTGAAATTCAATCCGTATTTTTGGACAATATAAGAAGCTTGATTTAAACATATCTGAGCCTGTTCCTGAGCATTTGTACACATTAAAACTTTATACATATTAACTTTATTCAGCATGGTTAAATATTCACTTATACCACCTTGTTTTTCCATTTGAATATTAGAATTATTTAATACTCCATATGCAATATCAAATTTACCTTCCCTTATATTCAATATACTCATAACATACCAACCTAGATGTACAATTGCATTCATACCTTTTTCTTTAGCTGATTTTATAATTTTATAAATCATTGTTGAAGCTTTTTTGAAAGAGTTTAGCTGAATATATGCATAGCCAATCATTAAATCCGCAAATATTTCAAACTGAAACATTTGAGCTTCATTAGCTATTAACTTTGCCTTATAAATTTCCTGGGCAAATGCTGTAGGATCAGATTTATAACCTACAAACGCATTCATTATATGAAATAAAATAGCAGAGAACATATCTTCTCCAGCCATAGAAGGATTTATTGAAACATCTTTACCCTTAATTAAATTTTGCAACTGAATAAAAATATCATACTTTTGCGGTATAAAATCTAGCAACTTTCTAGAAATATCTAGAAATTCTCCGACATCTTCATTTAGAGAAATTATATCGACTAGAGCAACATAACCTACACATTCAGAAACTAAAAATTTAAACTCGGATTTCGAAATTATAGTATATTGTATAGAATTAATTTTTTCAGAATCTAAAACATTTAAAACATTATATCCTATATCAAGGCAATCACTATATGCACCTATATTAAATAATATTTTTACATAAATTATAGACATTAAAAGTACATACAAATTAAAATCAGGAGAAGCGGGATCTATAGAAAATTTTTCCATGGAAGATAATACACTATGCGTAAGATTCATTGCATACATATAATCACCATGCACAATAGCTCCCTGTATCATTTTGGTACAAAAAGAGATATAACTATCCGGGTTCCCTGAAGATTTTAAACTTATAAGAGTTTTTTCAGCTAACTCTTGAGTTTGTTCAGGATTATATTCATACATATTATTTGCAACATTTTCATACAAAGATAGTTTATATTTCATAAGTTCTGATTCAGACCATAATGACGAATATTTTTCCAACGTACCCAAAATTTTAGCTGAACAATTTAAATACCCCGAAAAATCGCCCATTGAAAGGTTAATATTTGCAAGTTTTTCCCATTCAAAAACAACCTTTTCACCCTGCCCGAGAATATCATATAAAAAGCCTTTAACTGGATTTGGCATATCTTCTACATACACAAAATGGAATAAATCATTCGCAACTTTATTTAAATCCTCTTGTTTTATAACTTCAAGCAGGCTTTCTCTCAATATATTGTAATTTGAGAAATAAATGCAATTATTATAAGAATAAATATACCCCATACCTGCAAGATTTTCCGCTATTTTTTCCCAATTTTTAAACCCTAAAGAATTAATAGTTTTTTCATCAATTCTTGTGCCCAACAGAACAAGCATAGTCAAAAATCTGATAGTTTCCTCATCGTCTTTCAGTAAATTTATTCTACGCTTCATCAATTTAGGCAACCCGGAAGGGATAATAATGGTCTTTGGATTAACCATTGTAAGAGAATCCTCAGTATATTCGTAAACTCCCGTTTCCAACAAATATTGAATTGCAAAATCTAAAAACAATGTACTGCCGCATGCATATTTTGCAATCCGTTGAAAATAAAAATCAGTCATTATATTTTTATAAAATTCAGGATCTCCACCAACAATAGTTTCAAATGGAGTCGGAGTAAGCGTAACTTCGGCATAATAAGGTCTTGATAGTAAAAAATGAGAATCTTTATGCAGTGCATATGATTTATCATATGAAATCAAATAACTTATATTTAATTCATCAAAATGATCAAATAACTGCTCTAAAACAAATTTTGAACTATCATCAATTTTTTCATAATTTTCAATATAAATCAAAGTATTAGGAATAGACTTAAGCAGTGCAAAAAATATCTGGCAATAATTTTCCCTGGTATCTTCCATATTCGACATTTGTCGTTGAGATAATGTTATTAAATCTTTAACCAATCCTGACTTATCTATTGTTGAAAACATAGAAAAATCATTTGTATCAAACAATTTTTGAGAAACAGTATATTCAAAAATTGAAGAAAGCAAATCTCTAAAGAATGAATACGGCGAAAATTTCATATCATCATGACAAGTAATCGGGATAACATTATCATAAATACCCATTTCATCTACTGCTGATAAAAGTTTTAACGTATAAGGCTGATACATCGGAGAGGCTTTTAATGCCAAAATTCCCATAGGAAGCTGCTCCAGCATCTGAACAACACAATCCAAAACATTTATACTTTCAGTTTTTACAAATGAACAGCTTATTTCATCAAAATTTATCATTTCAATATCATAAATATCATCATCTTCAATATTATTTTCAGCTTTTAATGCATCCTGAGTAATTTTTGCTTGATCAATCAAAGCAGATTGAATAAATACCGGAACCTCTATGTCATCAGAATTTTCTTCCTGTTCTTTTTGAGCTTCATTACGCAAGAATTCACCTATATTAACAAATTCTTTTAAATTCATTTCAAAAAATCTTTTCATTACTCCATCGACCATTGCAGAATTCAATGAATCCATTTTGTAATTTTCTTTATAAAGATCATAAAAATTCTCATCTGTAATTACTTGAAATGAATCTAAAGCCTTCATTTCTTTGCTGGAACTTTGATAAACCATATTTGCATGGAATTTTGTATCTATATCGTACGGATTTTGTTCGGCTTCACGCTTCATTATTGTAAAATTACACTTTAAACCAACTCCTTTTTTCTTTAGGAGTTTTACGTTTAATTTCGTAATCAAATTAACAAGTTCAATTGTTGCCTGAATTGCAGAATTGGCAGAAGCAGAGAAAGTATAATCCTTATTAAATCTTATAATATAAATATCATTATTTATAATTTGCCGTCTGACATTCAGAGTATTAACATAAGATACAATCATAGCATCTAAATTTGCCCTGAATTTTTGATACAATTTATTAGATCCTAATTTAGCTTTTACAACGTCGCTATTAGGGAAATCTATTCTTAATACTGCAAAATTGTCAGTATTTGATTCTCCCATAACTGCACTTATTTCATTAGAAAATCCGCATTTTATACATTTTGGATTTTTCATCAAATTTATTTTGCCGCATTTTGCACACTTTGTTACGAGGATTTCTCCGCACTTTTTACAGGTATTTTTGGTATTTATGGTTTTACAAACAGGGCAAACGATTTTAAGTACCTTCTTGCAATTCGGGCACACCAATGCACTTTTACTAATTTCCGCTCCGCATTTAGGACATTCCATACTTAAATTATATCATAGCATTAGGCTTTTAAACTAATGCAAAAAGATGATATTATAAAGATGTTATATTTTAAGTTTTGTGTATAAATCTAAATATTTTAGCAATATTTTAGATTGAGAACTATTAATAAAAATACTTGGTAGAAGGAACCGGACTCTAAAAATGGAAAACAATATTACATTCACCCGAACAAACACGCAATCACAACTTATCAGAGATAAACTTAGCGAAAAACTGCTCGAAGATAACAAAATAATAAACAGACGTCAAGGTTTAACGGCTAAAGGATTTGATAAAATCAAATCAATAGCAGGGATCGGCAGATCTCAGAAAAAAATCTTGCAAAAAATTGAAGACTATAAAGCAGGAAAAATCGATTACGAAAGCACTGATAAATATATAAAAGATTATAAATATGGGCAAAGAGATGCAACAGAAATAACTCTTGATACACTAACAGGTGCAGGAAGCTTTGGAGCATATGCATTAAGCAAAAAACTTATCGCATTTGCTCAGCCTTTTATGGATGAAAATATAAAAATCAAAGTAGGTAAATACTCAAAATTTGCAGCTGCAGGCCTTGCTATTCTTACAGGGATGACCCTTAAACCAGCATTACGATTTATTGACAGAATTTATCTAAAACGTAAAGAAAAAAAAGATAATAAAACCTTCTGGAAAGATACTTTAACAGGAGCCTTGGACGGGGCAATGGCACCTATTGCGATGTTGAAAAACGGACTGCTTGGAATTCCTTTAGTACTTGGAGAAAACACATTACAAAGATATATATTCATAAAACGAGATGATAAAAAATCCGTAAAAGATTTTATTGAAAAGCAAAAGGATAACCTTGCAATAAAAGCAGCAGGGGCAGGATTACTTACTTATAAAACCCACAAGCTGAATTCGTCTTTAAAAAGCTGGGATAAAGCTATATCTCAAGCTATTGAAAATATAAAAGACCTAAAACCATTCGAAAAAGTCGATAGTACCTCAGGTTTCATGGAAATTGCAAATCAGGCTCAAGTACTCTTAGATCCTAAATTTATAACAGAAATTCTTGGTGAAGGGAAATCAATTGAAGAAAAAATGAGATTGATTGAAGAAAAAAATATATTCCTGCCAAAATTTCTTCAAACAATTCCTGAAAATGTCTTAGGAATGCTAAAAGGTTTCCAGCCAGAAATTATGGGAATAAAACTAACTAATCTTGATGATTTTGCAACAATTATAACGAGATTTAAAAGTGACTGTCCTCAATCAAGAACTGTCAAAGAAGCACAAGAATTTATCTCTAAAACATATGGGGATAAATACACCATAATAAAAGATAAAGCTCTTGGTGTCGGAACTGTTGCAGAAACATTTCTTGCCAAAGATAACACTACTGGTAAAGAAGTTGTTTTGAAATTTTTGAAAAAAGGAATGTCTAAAGAAAAAATAGAAAACGACAGACAATTATTTATCAACGCATTAAAAGATGCAAATAAAGATAATCCTGAAAAAGCGGATTATCTAACTAGAAAAATAAACTCTCTTTATGATGCCTGGGTACAAGAAGTAGACCTTTCAAAAGAAATGGAAGCAACACAAATTCTTGGCAAAAATGCACGTCATTATAATGCTGTAAAACCTATTGAAGTAAAAGATAACATCTATGTAATGGAAAAAGCTCCAGGCATTCAATTTAATGAATTTATAGATGAAATGATGAAGCAAAACAAAAAGATTTCAGAAAAAGAAATGTTTGCAATACTTACAAATTATTTCCAAGTATTTTTTGAACAACTATTATCTGTTCCTAAAAAAGGAATGAAGGTAATGCATGCAGATCCGCATCCAGGTAATGTATTTATTGATATAACAAACAGAGAAAAGCCTTTTACATTTATAGACACCGGCAATGTTTTAAGATATACCCCAGAAGAAGCCATAGAAAATGCACTTAATCATATAGACTACTTTATAGGCAATACAACAGGGATCGCTAAAGCTTTGTTGAGAAATGCAAACCTTCCAGAAGGAATGACTAAAAAACAAGCACAAAAAATTGTTGAAGACGGATTAAAAGAAAAAGTATATAACGGACATACCAATCTCGTCGGAGAAAATCTGTTTAAAGAAGTAAATAATATTGGACTTCAAATTATGGAAGAACATAATATTATTCCAAACCAAAATAATACCAATTTACTAAAAGCAGAACTCACATATCTGTCTAATCTTACATGTTTGAAAGATATCCAGAGAATTCTTGATAAAGATACAGACAGACTTACTCAAATTGAAGCAAAAGAGCAACTGAAAATTATGCTTAAGGAAATTCAAGAATCTATCATAAATTCTGCCATAAATAATAAACGATATACAACGAAACAAATAAAAGACAGATTAAAATTTATTGAAGAAAACAAAGAGCAGTTTTATTCTACAATCCTATCATTTGTTCAAGAAATGTCATAGAATAAGCATTAAAATATTTTCTAATAACGCAATTTGTGCTATTATAAAATAAAGGCGGAGTCTTAAAATGAGTATTATTGCAGATGATAATGATTTTAAAAATACTTGTACGGCAGAGAAAAAAAATCCTGTCGTAAAACCAGAAGCTGCAGACTTAGATAAAAACTTTGAAAATTGTATCCGACCAAAATCATTTGATACATATATTGGCCAATCTGCATTAAAAGACACATTAAAAATAACTATTCAAGCAGCAAAAAAACGAGAAGTGCCTCTTGATCACCTTTTATTTTACGGACCTCCGGGACTGGGAAAAACAACTTTGGCAGGTGTTATCGCTCAAGAAATGGGAGTTGATATAAAAATCACATCAGCTCCGGCTCTTGAAAGACCTAGAGACATTATAGGAATTTTAATGTCACTACAGGGTGGGGAAATTTTATTTATTGATGAAATTCACAGATTAAATAAAGTTGCAGAAGAAATTTTATATCCTGCAATGGAAGATTTTTACCTTGATATGACCACAGGAAAGAGCCAAACCGTAAAGACACTCAGGGTTCCTCTTCCGAAATTCACACTAATCGGAGCCACTACAAAAGCCGGTGAATTATCAGGGCCGTTAAGAGACAGATTTGGAATCATTCACAGACTTGAATTTTATACAAATGAAGAGCTTGCACAAATTATCAAAAGAACAGCAGGAATATTAAACATCGAAATAGATGAAGAAGGCGCCTTGGCAATAGCAAGACGTTCAAGAGGAACACCAAGAATAGCCAACAGATTGGTTAAAAGAGTAAGTGACTATGCAATAGTAAAACACAACGGCAAAATCACCAAAGACATTGCCAATAAATCACTTGATATTTTGAAAATCGATGAATTCGGACTTGATACAACAGATAGAAATCTATTAAAATTAATAATAGAAAAATACGATGGTGGTCCTGTTGGTATAGAAACAATTGCGGCTGCAATAGGAGAAGATGTAAGAACAATAGAAGATGTTTGTGAGCCATTCCTTCTTCAAGCAGGCTTACTGCAAAGAACCCCGAGAGGCAGAAAGGTATCCCCTGCCACATACAGACATCTTGGCTACAGAACACAAAATGAAGCCTCTCAACAAACTCTTTTTAACAATTATTAACCCCTATAAAAAAACATATATTATTTGTTTTAATATCAATCTTAATGTAAAATTATAAATATGATTGAAAACTTGGACAAAATAAAAGCTGCAATTGATATTGAAGTTAAATATCGATATATAGATATTCATGGGAAAACCCAAAAATTTTCAAGCTTCATAAAAAACATAGCCAAAGAGAATTACAAAAAATCAAAAAAAAATCCTCGCTGGGCTGTAATTATTGAAGCTTTTGAAATGTATCCGTATGCATCTGTTCCGGAAAGACGCAAATCCATAGAACATTTTGTCAAAGTAATTAAATCAGAATTGCAAAAAGAAGCTTCCGACAAACAGGAAGAAGAAACACGTAAACAGCAACAATTAAAACACCCGTCTGAAGTTGATGTTATGTATATAAAAGGAGTCGGACCAAAAGTTGCGTATAAATTTAATAAACTTGGCATCTTTACGGCTCAAGATTTGATGATGTATTTCCCTAAAAAACATATCGACTACTCTTCAAGAACTCTGATAAGAGATTTAAAAGAAGGGCAGGCCACAACAGTTTTCGGTTATATCAAATCGGTTTCTTCTTTTAATACAAGAAACAATTTAGCAGTTACAAAAGTTATAATAGCAGATGAAAGCGGCAAATTTGAGTTAAGCTTTTTTAATGCAAAGGGAAATAAATATCTTTTGGAACGAATGAAAGCCCAATTTCCGCAAAATGCAGGAATTATGGTGTCCGGTACAGTTAAAAGGAATAACTATAATAATCAATTAACAATGGACAAACCAACATATTCAATTATGAGCGGAGAATTTTTGGAAAATCCCGATTCAAATCTGAATGTTGCAAGAATTGTCCCGATTTATACTGTCTGCGAAGGTTTAAGTATTAAAACACTCAGAAAAGCTATTTTTAACGCAATAGAACTTTATAAAAATGATATAAAAAATATTATCCCTGATTTCATAAGAGAACGTCTGGGAATTTTAGATAAAAAAACTGCGGTTGAACAAATACATTTTCCCAAATCAATGGAATTATTAGAACAGGCAAGATTTTCATTAATTTTTGAAGAATTATTTTTAATTCAGCTAAAGCTTATCAGATTAAGGGAAAACACTGCCAAAAACACTTCCTCCTATGCACTTAAAGTTCATAAAGACGGACTTGTACAAAAATTTATCAACAGCCTTCCGTTTGAATTAACATCAGGACAAAAACAGGCAGTAAATGAAATCCTAAATGATATGGACTCTGATACTCCTATGCAAAGATTACTGCAGGGTGATGTAGGAAGCGGAAAAACAGTAGTTGCGACAATAATGTTATTGGCCGCAATAGAAAACGGTTATCAGGGGGCATTTATGGCACCTACTGAAATTCTTGCCCAGCAGCATTACAACAATCTTGTACAATGGCTAACTCCGATGGGTTTAAGTGTAGGATTATTTTTAGGAAGTCAAACAAAAAAAGTTCGAAAGAAATTTGAAACAGATTTGAAAAACGGACAAACCCATATTGCAGTCGGAACTCATGCTTTAATTCAAGAAAACATTGAGTTTAATAACCTTGGTGCGATTGTTGTGGATGAACAGCACCGGTTTGGAGTAAAACAAAGAAATATCTTAAAAAAGAAATCACAAAATCCGCAGATGCTTACAATGACAGCAACTCCAATACCAAGAACATTAGCACTGACTGTTCATGGCGACCTTGATTTAACTGTTATAAACGAACTTCCAAAAGGCAGGAAACCGATAAAAACAGCACTTACAGGTTCCCATAAACAGGTGTGGGAACTGATAAAAAAAGAAGTTGAAGAGGGAAGACAAGCATATATTGTTTATCCGCTTATTGATGAGAGTGAAACACTGTCTGCTAAAGCTGCGACTATAGAAGCTGAAAAATTGCAACAGGAGGTATTTCCACAATTTAAAATAGGACTTTTGCATGGAAAACTAAAAAATGACGAAAAAGAAGAAGTTATGAAAGATTTTAAAGACGGGAAATATGACATTTTAGTTTCAACTACAGTAGTCGAAGTAGGTGTAGATGTTCCGAATGCAACCGTTATGGTTATAGAAAATGCAGAACGTTTCGGACTTTCACAATTACACCAATTAAGAGGTCGAGTCGGGAGAAACAGTCTTCAATCATACTGTGTCCTGATAACTTCTTCCAGAAGCCAGGAAACAAAAGAACGATTAAGCATTATGACGGAAACAAACGATGGGTTTGTAATTGCTGAAAAAGACCTGCAATTAAGAGGCCCTGGAGAATTTTTAGGGACAAGACAATCAGGACTTCCTGATTTAATTATTTCAGACATTGTAAGAGATGCAAAAATTCTTGAAATGGCAAGGAATGAAGCAATAGACTTTGTAAAAAAATATGATATAGAACAATTCCCTCTATTACAAAATGTCACATCTCTGGAGATGTTTACTGGACTGGATATTTAATCCGATTTAATAAGACAAATCCCCTGGCAATATTTGTCGGAGAGTATTTCAAAATTCTTCCGTAAATTTTAATAAATGATCTGGACATTAACTTGTCTTGCTCTGGCTTTATTGTCAAAGTCAACCAATATAACCTGCTGCCACTGACCTAATTGTAAAACCCCATTAATAAGCGGAACATGAGTTGAATTTCCAACAATAGAAGCCCTTACGTGAGCATAACCGTTGCCATCATGCCACATTTCATCATGATGGTACCTTGCATTAATCGGTGCTATTTTTTCCAAAGCCTCCGGCAAGTCGACCAAAAGCCCCGGCTCAAATTCAATATTAGTAACAGAAACCGTACTGCCTTGAGCATAAATAAATACAACCGCATTCTGTAATTCATGACTATAAACAATATTTCGTATCTGCGGTGTAATGTCTATAATATCAGTATTTCCCTTTGTATGAACCGTAAAAACGTCATTAATAATTGTCATGACCTAATCATATACCCCTTTTCTTTAATTCTACAAGGTCAAAACTAAATTTCAATTATAATTGTACGAATATTAAAGACGTTTAATAATAATTAAATTTCGTGTAAGTTTTTCTTCCAATGGAAGTTCATACTCAATAATATCAACTATCTTTGATTTATATTTTTTTAAAACATTTTTAGCTTCATCAATTTCTTCAGGAGTTTTTCTGGATTTATACGCTACAAAATATCCGTCTTTATTTAACTTTGGAAGGGCATATTCACAGATATTTTTTAATGAAGAAACTGCACGCGATGTTACAACATCAAATTGCCCGTCAAGATTTTCAACCCTTGAACAGACCGGCTCTAAGTTATCTAAACCTAGCTGATCCTTGATTGAAGAAATCGCCCTGATTTTTTTTGCAATACTATCTACTGCGGTAACCTTTATATTTTTATATGTCAATGCAACAGGCACAGCAGGAAAGCCTCCGCCGGTACCTATATCTAAGAGAGTTTGAGCAGCTCCATATTTTTCAAAAAATTTTTCGATGGATAAAGAATCAAAAACATGCTTTTCCCACAAAAATTTTTCATCATTTTTCGAAATCAAATTCACCTTGGAATTTTCTTCCAAAAATATCTCCATATATTTTTTATAAAAATCTCTATTTTCCATACTTTTCCTGAAATGATTTTAAAGTCTGCTCTGTTATACGTTTTTTAACATCTTCAAGACGTTCTGCTATCTTATCCAAATTATCCTTTGTAAAAGAATTTTTTGCAACATTATAAGCATCAATAAAGTACTTGTAAGAATGCTCCATATCCCTTCTTACAAAATAGAAGTCACCCAATTCTAACAAAGCTCCTGCTATATAAAAAGGTTCCTTTGTCATTTGGGCATATTCTAAAGCCATATTCATATATTCCAAAGATTTATTGTCATCTTTAGATGCAAAAATTTCAGCCAGATGAATAGCCGAATCATATAATCCGTTATAATTTTTCATAACATTATCGATTTTTATACTCTCGCTGTAATATTTTACCGCGAGTTTTGTACTGCCTGCTTCATCATATAACAAAGCCAGACTTGACAAAGCTCTTGATAAATAATTGTTATGTTTAGGATTATAATCTGCTTCAATACATTTTTTATAGTACATTGCAGCCTCGTTAAGCTCATCCTTTTCATCACAAACTGCAGCATATTTATAATATAATTCTGTCACAACAGATTTATCCGTAGAAACATCAACCAGTGGTACTGCTTGGTTATAATACTTATATTCACTATCCACATCATCAGATAATTTTGCCAATGCCATTTTAACTCGTATTACAAGATCATTTGGCAAATCCGACGTTTTTTCCAACTCCTCCAATATAAATTTAGCATTATCATGTTTATACATAAGATAATATATATTGGCAATCGATAGCTTCATTTCACAGACTTTTACCATATTTGAAGCATTATAATAAAAATCTTGAGCCTGAGTATAATACTCTAATGCCTCATACCAATGTGAAAGCTTTTGATAAGCCTGTGCCAATTTTGTATAAATAACAGGCAAAAACGTATAAAAGTCATCATCGTTTTTCTTTGTCAAAGCCGTCTGATAAAGCATTACAACTCTTTTATAATTATATTTTTGTTCCTCTTGTTTTGCGGAATTCAAAATCTGCTGCAAACTCATATTAGAACTTTCTTTTTCAAGCTTTGTATCTTCTACAGCAGAAGTTATAAAGTCCTTTATTGAATCCGCAATATTATCTAATACAGCCTCGTCTTCAATAATAAAACTTATTTTATTAATCTTTTCTTCTTTAGATTCAGATGGGATTACAACTTTTTCAACTTCAACTTCAGGTTTTATCTCAGAAGGTTCAACCGTTTGCACTACAGGTCTTTGAATAGCATATGGCTGAATTGCATTAGGATTTATCACAGGTTTTTTAGGAATAAACATACTATGATATTCTATTTCATTTCTCATTGTCTGTCTGGATAATTTCAAATCTCTTTCCAGAGGCTTTAAAGGAAGCTGTGTATTATATAAATCAATACAAGCCGTATGTAATTTTACCATCACATTTTCAGGAATTTGATTTTCCAAAACACTACGGAAATTATCTTTTAAATATAAACATTCTCCGTCTACAGACAGTATTGAATTTGAAACAAAGAATAATACTCTTGCCTCATCATACAAATGCAATGATTTTAAAAGGTTTACATGTATCGGAATTCTCATAACAGTAAGAAGCCTGAATAAATGGGCACTCACAGGATCAACTAATGATAAGGCCTCCCGTATGATGAATTCTGGAAATCCCATATAGCTTTTTGAAAATAATTCCAAAAAATTTACAAGTGATAACTGACGTAAATTCATAATATTTAAAGTTAGCGTTAAATAGTTGTAATAGCCCTTTGACAGTTTATACAATTCATTTGAAATAACACCTATTTGCTTGATATCATGGTTTTTTAAATACTTTTCAAAAATCTTTTGAGAAAACGGAAGCATAGTGACTTTGTCATATTCTACATCAACAAAATCCTCATAATTAAAAGTTTTTGCAACCATAATAATTTTAATATTAGGGAATTTCATTAAATGCTTAATAAAGTTTAAAATCTCAGCCTTATTTGCCTTAACGACATCATCAAAAGCATCCAAAACAATAAGTATAGGACGATTTATTGTATTAAAATAAGAACTGATTTTTTGTGTAAAGTTTTCAACTTTTATCTTTGGAGGAACTATTTTCCCCATAAGGGTGTAATTTCTAAAGGTTTCAAAAAAACTCAGAAACATATCATCCAAAATAGTTGTTTCTAAACACGTATAATGCAAAAGCAGCGCTCCAAAAGACATATATGATACAGTAAAATCAACAACAAGGGTCTTTCCGCTGCCTTTAAATCCGTTAACTAAAAGCAAATTTTTATTTCCTTGCAGGAAATCACACATTTGACCGATTTGCTTTTCATTATTCTCCAATAAACAAGGATCAACTGGACATTCTTTAGGAATATCTTTTAAATTAATAGTTTTTTCTAAAAAATCTGTTCTCATATATTATTAATTAACTCTGTTTCTGCCATTTTCCTTTGCGTTATAAAGTCTTTTATCTGCGGCTTCTATAACCTGAGCGGGTTCAACTCCGTCAGCTCCAAAAGAAGAAACCCCAAGGCTTATTGTAACATTGCTTTCTCTGTTATTACTCAACTTGCATTTTTTGGAAGAAATAATTTTACAAAGTTTATTAGCAATAGCAACAGCCTCTTCATATCCGGTATTTGGAAGAATAATACTCATTTCTTCTCCGCCGTATCTACATACTATATCGGACGCTCTGACATTTTTCTTTAATTCAAGGGCAACCTGTCTTAATACTGCATCTCCTGACTGATGTCCATATGTATCATTAAATTTCTTAAAGTAATCAATATCAATTATTATCAACGATAGCGGAACATTATAACGACTAGCATGAGAAGTTAACTGCTGCATCTGCTCCTGAAAATACCTGTGATTATACAGTTCTGTCAAACCATCTGTTGTTGCGAGCTTATACTGATAATCAAAATCTCTTGATTTTATTAAATATTTTACAATAACAGCCGCAATAAACATAAAAATAGCAAAAAACAATGGAGCAACAATCTTTATCCACAAATAACTCCCAAATAATCCTGCCATCATTTCATAAGCAAACATTATATAGAGAGCATAAATGGTAACACAAGATCCAGCAGCAACAGGCAATGATGAAATATATACAACACATAACACAGTAAGCACTGCAAGCAGCAATCCTGAAATAATATTTACCCACTCAGGACATTTGTGAATAAAACTATCATCTATAATATTATTAACATATGTTGTCTGAACCTCAACGCCAGGATAAACCTTATCTACTGGCACAGTTTTTATATCAAATAAACTTGCTGCTGTAGCTCCAAAATAAACGACCTTATTCCTAAAATCATAGTTCAAATTCTCTTCACCATTAGCAGCCTTGATAAGCTTATATATCGGAATATTTTCAAATGTTCCCGCAGGACCGTACCAATTCAAAATAACTCCGCCATCTGAATCAGCATAAAAAACTCTTTTTCCGTTTTCTAAATAAACTTTACCATCTTTTGCTACAGAATAATTATTTTCCTTACTCAAACCTAAATAATCCAATCCAACCTTTAAGCCTAACTGAGGATAATATTTTCCTTGATAACGTAGGAATAACGGCATTTTACGAAGAACACCGTCATCTGATCGAGAAACATTTATTAAACCTATATTGGAGGTGGCATCTAATATTTCCTGTAAAATAACTCTGCAATTTGAATATTCCAGATAATCTACTAATTCCCTACCGGAATTATTTTCCAAATTAATAGCCAATTTATCAGGTAATGCAACAGATTTACGCACATCTTGCGGCTGATCATCTATATTCATTGCAGTGTAAACATTAGCATACTTTTTAAAAACATTCACTAATTCCTCATCTTGAGAACTGCTGCTTTTCATTGATTTGACAAACATCAGATCAAATGCAATAATTTTAGGACTCTGAGCCTCAATATAATCAACAATTTTGGCATATACATCACGCCTTAGAGGCCATTCTCCATATTTATCCAATATATATTCATAACTGGCATCATCAATAGCAACAATCACAATATCTTTATTATGTTTTCGCTCGCCGGAATTAACAAGAATTTTTTGTCTTATATCAAATGTTCTGGCTTCCATAGAGTTTATAAATGTTATAAAACTGCCGTTTTTTAACCCTAAAACAACTAATACTGCAAATATACAAATCCATAGAGTATATAATATTTTTTTCAGCATAATCCAACCCTTGTTAATCTATGTTTTCAGTATAGTTTAACTTGGCAGCATTGGCAAGAATATTTTTTACAACAAACTTTTGCTCAAGAATTTTATTATTCAATTTTAAAATCTCGGTGGCATATGATAATTCATCAGGGTGCGTCAAATAACGCAGTAAACATTGCTCGTGCAAATTCATTCTCACAAATTCCTCTAAGGATGATAACTCTTTTATTATTTCAAATTCATATAAAAATTAAATCAACCTTTTAAAGAATTTGTATAAATATTTCTAATACAGTTATATGAAAAGCAAAAAACAGCGAATTTAATATATCCGCTGTTTTTATTAAAGTCTTATATTTCTCTACTTATTAACTACATAAGTACCGTTAGATAATTCCTGAGCAATCTCAATTGCTTTTTTTAACTGAACATCATTTTTATTTTTAATATCTTCTTCAGTTAATTCGACAACTACATCAGGAGTTATACCTTTTTTGTGAATATCTGTACCGTTTGGAGTCAGGTATTTTTGTATAGTAATATTTATACCCGCATTATCTGGAAGTTTATTGATTTCCTGAACTAAACCTTTTCCAAAAGACTGAGTTCCAACAAGAACACCTCTTTTATTATCCTTTATAGCACCTGAGAAAATCTCACTTGCAGAAGCTGAACCTTTATTTAAGATAACAACAACAGGCTTAGTTGTCAGTACACCTCTTGCAGCTTTTGTAGTTTCTTTATATCCATCACGATCAACTGTACTTACGATATCTCCGCCGTTTAAAAACATATCTGAAATATAAACTGCATTACTTAACAATCCACCAGGATTTGAACGTAAATCTATAATAAATGCCTTCTTATCCGGAGAACTTGTCAAAATATCAGAAAATTCTTTTGCCGCATTTCTACTGATAAAAGAACTCAGTCTTATATAAGAAATATCTTTTGGCATATCAATATTTTCTGGAACTTTTTGTGATATAGATTTAATTTCTATTTCAGCACGTGTAATAGTATAAGTCTTAGGTTCTGCATTACCTCGTTTAACAAGCAAAGTAACCTGTGTACCTTCTTCACCTCTTATTTGATCTGCTGCCTTATCAACTGTTATACCTTTTGTACTTTTACCGTCAATTGCCAAAATTTCGTCATCAGCCATTAAACCTGCTTTAGCAGCAGGAGTATCTTCAATAGGTGCAATTACTGTTAACTTCCCGTCTTTTACGGCAATTTGAATACCAATACCTTTTAAAGAACCTTTAATAGAACCTGTTTCTTCTGCAAAATCTTTAGGATTTAAAAACTTTGTATACGGATCATTTAAACTGGCAATCATAGTATCAATAGCAACATATGCATCTTCGTTTGTTTTGATAACATGGTCGTACTTATGGCGCCATTTGCCCCAATCCTGTTCATTATTTGTTTGATCAACATATTTAGTATTGATTAAACGCCAGACATTATCATACAATTCTACCGGAGTAGAAGCTTGAACATTTGAACGGATAACCCAGCCAAATAAGACAATAAATACACCTAAAAATATAATACTTTTTTTCATCAGTTTTCTCATTCTTATCTACACCTCCAATAATCCCTTCTTGTTATATGACGAAACTTTAAATAAAAAGTTTCCAGCACTATGAGATTATTTCTGAGCTTATAATATCACATACAGAAAAAAATGTGAAATTTATCTTCCGTATCTCGTTACTGCAATACTTTTTTAATCCTTATTAAACTGTAAAAGTTTAAGCCCAAGAGCTTTTTTCTTTGCTTTTACATCAGGAAGTTCATAACATTTAATACATCTTGCTTCATAAGTTTCATCGCCGCCAATCATAATAAGCGGAGAACTCTTATCCGCAGGATGACCGTCAATTAAACGTTGTGTTCTTGTAGCATGTTCACACCCACATTTCATACAAACAGCATGCAGTTTATCCACCCTAGTTGCAATACACATTAACTCAGGCATAGAACCAAAAGGTTCTGCCTTAAAGTCCAGTTCCAAACCAGTACCAATAACTTTTTTACCATCATTCATCAACTGCGTAATAACCTTAACAATATTAGAATCAAAAAATTGTAACTCATCTATTGCAACAACCTGAGCCTCCCTCACACAGCTCATTATTTGCAGAGAATGTTTTACCTTAATTGCATCAAGCCACAAACCGCTTCTTGACTCGATATAATCTCCCTTAGCTCTTGTATCGACATCAGGAGAGATTACAACCACTTTCTTTTTAGCTATAATACAACGTCTTACTCGCCTTAACAACTCTTCTGTTTTACCACAGCTCATTGGTCCAGTAATTAATTCAAAACTATACCCGTCCATAATCTCTTTTACTTCTCCCAAAATACATGTTTTTTATACACTTAATTATAAATCTTAATTTTTAATATTGAAAGTAAAAATTTGTAAAGGTCATTTTGCTTTATAACTTGAGCTTTTATCAGATATTTTATCTTTAAGCTTTTTAAACCCGGCACCATAGAAATATCTTAATTGTTCAGGGAAATGTTCATAAACATCAAGCAAATACATCTCATGCATAACAAACTCTTTTAAAAGATACGCAATATCATCATTTTTTGACCAGACAACATGCTTTTCAATACGACCGAAAACGGATTCACAATTATCAGCAACAAGATAAATCAGCCTGCTACCGATACTTCGTTCAATTTCTCTTGCGCCCGCATGTGCGTATACAAGACCGTAGACAGTTTTCAGATTATCATAACCAACAATTTTTATACTTACCCCTCTGTCATATGCTTGAGCAAGCTCTTTCTCCAATTGATTATAATCTGTCGCCCAAATAACAATATAAATTGAAGATTTTGCATTTTTAATGACTTCTTTTAACTTATCAATAACGTTATCATACCCTGAAACTGTGTGAATTGGCTCATTATAATCATCTTTGACATCTGGAAGTTTTTTATCCAAAAATTCAATTGTTGAATTCAGTTTCCTCTTAAACCGCATAGTTAATTCTCTTGGCGAAATCGGACTATATTTTTGCGGTTTTTCCTCATCGGAAAAGACAAACCCTGCTGCAACCAGCGACTTTAATGTATCATATGCCCTTGATTGCGGAATATCGGCAATTTGGGATACCTCATAACCTGTTGCAGGATATTTTTTGAGTAATGCTAAATAAACCTTTGCCTCGTAAGAGTTAAAGCCTAAATCTTTTAAACTTTCAACAAGATCCTCTGCCATGACATCGATTTTAGCAAATTTTACCGCCGGTTGCAAACAAACGCAATATATTAACTTTTGTAACATAGTTAAAATCCTTTATATGATTGAATCTTAGAGATTTCAGAAAGAAAACTTTACGTTTTGATTAAAGATAAAAATTCAAAATGCCGACATTCCAAATAAGAAGGTAAATTGTGTACTTTTGTGCAGAAAGGTAAAAACAAATGTTTCAAGGTACGGTAAGAGGTCAACCAAAATAAAACAATTCCAGGTAAACTTAATATTTCTTAATACGGGAAAATATAAACTATATTTGCTTTTTAGATATTAAGTATATAAAAAATAAATATTTTTTGTAAATTTTAAATAACAAAAAACGTTTATAAAAACATAGTGACATAAAATACAAGTTTTCTATAAGAAAAGAAAGGACAAGAACGATGGACATCAGTGTGAATGGCGTAACGCTTAAGAGCGTTGAAGATGTGCAGGCCGCTCTAAAAGCAGGAAAAATCAGCGAAGCCCAAGCAAAAGCTTTTGCTCCGTTATTCCAAGCAAAAGAGAGTGATCCTACAGTTGAAACAAAAGTTGAACACAAAGAAGATCAACCTTTGACAGAAGAACAAAAAGCAGCAAAAAATGATGCCAGACAAAAAGAGCTGGAAGAAATTGCGGCAATGAAAGAAAAATCTAAAAATGCATCAGATGCAGGCAGATTTGCAACAGATATTGACGCATTAATTGAGCAACAGAAACTATATGACACAAAAGAAGAAGCACAGGAAAGATTTGAACTTGGTGACAAATTCAAAGATAAACGAGCTGCTAAAAAGATTGCAAAAGCTGCAAGACAAAATGTTGAAAGTATGACCGGCTTTAAATCATTAGAAAAGGTATATACAAATAAAGAAGAATATAAAGCAGCTGTAGAAAAAGCAAAAGCTGACGGAACATGGGATAAAGATAATCCTAAATACACATTACTTGACGGCAAACCGTTAGAAGGCGCAAAACACTTGCAGGAAGCAGCAGCTAAAAAGGTTGATGCAGCATTGAAATCATACAAAATGAATGAACAAATATACAACAATGCAAAAACACCTGAAGACAAAGAAGCTGCATTTGAAATTATGAAGCAGGCTGCAACAGAAATCAATGATAACTATCTGGCATCACAAATGTTTGATAAAGACGGTAATGTAAATACCGAAGCATATCAAAAAGCAATGTTACAGTATGCAGGATCTGACTTCAAAGGCAACATTGATGAACGTAAAGTATTAGCAAAAGATGCTGATGTTAAAAAACGTCATACAGATAATATGTTGGAAGCTGGCGGACTTGATGCAGAAAAAGACTACACCTGGGCAATGAGAGCCGGAGTATTTGTAGCCGGTCTTGGTTCAGGAGCATTAGCAGGCTTATTAGGCGGTGGGGCAACAGCGACAGCAGTAGCAAGTGCAGTTGCAACAGCAACATCATCAGCTACGGCTACGGCTCATTCATCTGCAACGGCAGAACTTGATGTAAATATTCCAACACCTGGAGGTGAATATAACGCATTTGTAACAACAACCGTTGAAAACACAGTAACAACAACCGTTGTTAATACAGCAACTAGTACAGTAACTGATACTGCTACAAAAGCTATAAGTAATGGCACAAAAGCACTTAACGGATTGTTAGGTTCAGCTATCCCGAGTATCCTTGCAGCTCTTGCTGTTAAAGATAACGGAGGTAAAGACGTATTCAACGGTGCAGCTGTTATGGATGTCTTAGAAAATCCTGATCAAGTAAAAGGCAGACAAAATAAAGCTATTATGAACAAACTTGTTGATATGGAAATCACAGGTGACCCTGTCAGAGATAAAATTATCAAGGCTGCAATATTAAATGAAGCAATGAGTGATAAAACAGGTAAAAAAGTCAATACTCGAGAACTTATAGCCGCATTTGCTGCAGCTGAACACTTGAAAGAAAATCCTGATTTAATAACTCCAAAAACAAATGAAGAAACCGGCAGCACTCCACCTTCAACTACACCAACTCCACAACCGACAACAACTGAAGTAGATGTATTTGATATTACAGGCGACGGCTTCACAGATGAAAACGGAAATGCAGTTGAAGTAACAGAAAACGGCAAAGCTAAAGAAGCTCAAGGTTCAAGAGGTCACGCAAGAGATATTGAATTACTGAAAAAACGTGGAGCTCCTACAGATGTAAATGATCCGAATGCAAAAGCCCAATATGTAATTGCAAATGAAAAAGGTGAAATTTCTGTAACAGGCAACTACGAATCACCTGATACAATCACAATCAAAGATAATACAAACAATAAAGTAAACAGTTATCAATACAGAAAACTTACTGATGCTGAAATCGCAGCAGGCAAGACAACCGACGGACAAACAATCTCAGGTCTTGATGGACGTAAAGGACCGTTCTATGTATTGGTAAGTGCAACCGATGCTAAAGGTTCTTTGAAAACAAAACACCTTGAAGTATTCCAATTGAATCTTATTCCAAAAGAAGAAGTTGTTGAAGAAACAGATGAACAAGGCAATGTAACAAAAACAACCATCAACCGATATGATTACCAATTAGAACAATATCAAGGCATGAACGGTTCAGGAACAAGCAGTATGTTCTGGTGGAGAAGAAAATAAAACTTATCAATCAGAATAATAGATAAAAGAATATAGGATACAGCACCTACTGTATCCTATATTTTTCTATCAAACTAACTCCTTTATTAATAGACTTCAAACCGTTTTTTACCCAATATCCATCAGACGGTTCAAATTCTTCTTTCAAAGAATAATAAGCAGAACCGGATCCTGTCATAACTGATGACGGATAGTTATTTTTTATACTTTGCAGCTGGGGATAATCTTCAATAACTGCCCATTCTAAATCATTTGCAAAATTTTTCCGCAGTTCCGTTGAAATATTCTTTTCTTTTTTATTCGAAAATTTCATATAAGCCTCTTTTGCCGAAATTCCCAGACTCAACGGTTTAACCAAATTAACCTTGAAGGATTTAAATTCCTGAGGTTCAATAATTTCACCCCTGCCCTTTGCAAGCAGACATCCGCCCTTCAAACATACATTCAAATCCGAACCTAATTTGGCACACAATTTATGCAACTCATTTTCAGATAAACAGTCTTCAAACAACTTATTTAATCCATAAATCATGCCTGCAGCATCTGTACTGCCGCCGGCTAATCCTGCACAAACAGGTATATTTTTTTCAATATAAACGTCAATCTTATACCCAGATAAATTACATTCATCTAAAAACAACTTGGCGGCTTTATAAACAAGATTAGTTTCATCATACGGAATATCAGGACTGTTGCCTTTTAAAATAATTTCAGTATGTAAAGCCCCCGTCAATGTTATTGTTAAATAATCAAAAAGATCAATAGTCTGCATTATACTTTCAATATTGTGAAAACCATCTTCTCTCTTATCTAAAACCTTTAATGTTAAATTTATTTTTGCTGGGCATTGAACTTTTATACAACTATTTTTCATACTTTAGCAATTCCTCAGACAATCTGCCAAAATCTTCTATAGATAATTTTTCACCTCTTGTGTTCTCATCAAAACCCAGAGATGCCATTGCTTTTGCTATACTTTCTTTTGAAAAGCCTCCGCTCAACAAACAATTTTTGATATTCTTCCTGCGTTGTGCAAATGCCGCTTTAACTGTTTTCCTAAAATGAGAATAATCGGATAACTCAAGCCTTGGAGTTTTTCTGACAGCTAATTTTACTAATGCAGAATTAACTTTAGGAGCCGGATAAAAACACCTTCTTCCGACTAAACGCAATATACTTACATCCGCCCAAAATTGAGACAAAATAGTTAATAATCCGTATTGTTTATTAGAAGAATTTTCATCTGCAGCCATACGCCTTGCAACCTCTTCCTGAACCATTAAGATTATATCCTTAATCTTGTTACGATTTTTATTATTTAAATCATCTATTTCTCCCAACAAAAGAGCAATAATGGGGCTGGTGATATAATAAGGAATATTGGCAACCACTTTAAATTCACTATCGCATAAGGCGGACAAATCTGTTTTTAACACATCATTATGAATAATTTCCAAATTTGGTGCATCTAATTTCCTTAATTCTTTTATAGCTTCTTCATCAAGTTCTATTGCAATAACCTTCTTTGCATATTTCACAAGCTGTTCTGTTACAAACCCTACCCCGGGACCTATTTCTACAACTGTATCATCCGGCGAAATATTTGCATATTCAATAATATCCTGTATCACTTCACCATCTACAAGAAAATTTTGTCCTAATCGCTTTTTGGTTCTAAAAAACTTTGCACGTTCAAAATAATTCATCGTAAATAAATAATAACATACATATAAAGAATTTAAAAACCTCAAAATAAACAGACCTACATCAATAAAAATCTTTAAAATAATCTATAGGGTATATTTATCAGTACCGCATCAGGTAAGACCCACTCGGTAATATATAAAAAAAATATTCTTTGCTATTTTAAATAATGTTATAATAATAATTAAAAGGGGAAGGCATGTTTAAACTCAAAGAAAAATTAGAAAAATCAGATATTTTGAAATTATATACAAAAGGCTTTACCAGACCTGAGAATTTTCAAATAGGCATAGAATACGAAAGATTACCTATAAATTCTAACTCCTTCAAAAATATCGACTACTGGAGCGATTATGGTATAAAAAATTTGCTGGAAACTTTTGCGAAAGAAGAAACTTGGGATTACATTTCGGATGATAAAAATATAATTGGTCTAAAGCATAAACACGATACCTTAACCCTTGAACCGGGATGCCAAATAGAAATCAGTGCTAAACCTGAAAGAACTATTTTTGAATTAAAACATAAAATTGAAAATATAAATACATTACTTGCACCTATAACTGAGAGAAGAAATATTACTCTTCTAAACTACGGAGTATCTCCATATACAACGTATAAAGCAATTAATATAATCCCTAAAAAACGATACCGAATAATGGCCAAATATTTATGGGGAATACTATCTGATGTGATGATGAGAGAAACAGCCGGAATACAATGCTGTATAGACTTTCAGTCTGAAGATGATGCCATTAAAAAATTTAATCTTGCAAACAAACTTTCGCCATTTATGACAGCAATGTTCGCCAATTCTCCAATAAGAGGCGGAGTTGATACCGGATACAAATCTTTCAGAGCTTTGAGTTGGTTAAATACTGATAATGACAGATGCGGTCTTTGCGGAAAAATAAATGAAGAATTCTCATTCGAAAAATATATAGAGTGTGTTATGAAAACTCCTATGATATTCATACAACGAGATAATCTTGCCTTTGAAGTAAATGGGAATATAACATTTGAAGAATTTATAAATAACGGGTGGGAAGGCACCGAAGCATCTCTAGATGATTATGAATTACAAGCTAATTTATACTTCCCCGATGTAAGAATGAGAAATTTTATAGAAATACGAAATCACGACTGTGTTGGCGGAGATTTAAAATACGCAATTCTTGCAATTTATAAAGGTATTTTATACAACAAAAAGGCAATGGAAGAATGCGAAGAATTATTTAAAAATCTGCAATACAAAGATTTTGCAGAACTAAGATTTAATGTTCCTAAAAATGCACTGCAAAGCAAAATAAAAAAAGCTAAAGCTTTGGATTACGCAAAAGATATAATAGCAATTGCCGAAAATGCCTTAAAAGAAGAACAAACAGGTGAAGAGTTATTCCTAGAGTCTATAAAAGAATATACCTTAAAAGGGCTTTCTCCTGCAGATGTTCTAATAAAAAATTGGAATGGATGCTGGAATAAAAATATGAAAAAATTAGTTGCTTATTTATCAGAGTTTAATTAGAAGTTTTAGTACAAACTTCACAATTTTCAGGTTCTAAATGAATACTGGCAGAAATATCACCAAAACTTTGTACCATTTTATGCTCAATAACATCACAAATATTATGACAATCATATATTGTCATATTCTTTGGAAAAATTAGTGTTAACTCAACTTTCTTATGCGGTCCGAGTCTGCGTGCCTTTAAATTTTTATAATCTACAATTCCATTATTTTTAAATGAATCCAAGAATTTGCAAATCTCATTCATATCACTTTCCGGCAAAGAACAGTCCAACAAATTATCCATTGTATTTTTTGAAATAGAAAATCCGGCCCTAAAGATAATTACAGCCACAATAATTGCAATCAACGGATCCAAAATATAAATTCCTGTAAGTTTAATCAATAACAGGCCTAAGAAGACTCCAAAAGCAGAGATTACATCTGTTCTTAAATGCTCTGCATCCGCAAACAACGAAACGGAATCCGTTTGCTTTGCAACCTTAAATAAAACAGAACTAACCAGAATATTTACAACAACAGAAATTCCCATAACAATCATGCCTGGAATTGTATCAATTTCCATAGTTCCGCCGACAACAATTTTCTTTAATGCCTCATAAACAATATACAATGCCGCAAATATGATCAAACCGCCTTCTATAAACCCAGACATATCCTCATATTTACCATGTCCAAACGGATGTTTACTGTCCGCAGGCTCTGCTGATTTAATTACAGAAAAAAAGGTTATTATAGAAGCTAAAAAATCACTCAAGGAGTGAATTGCTTCAGAAATTATACTAATACTACCTGTAAAAATACCAACTATCAATTTCAAAACTATTATAAAAGAATTTGAAATAATAGATAAGGTTGCTGCCGATTTTTTACTTAATAATGAGATCATAACATCTCTAATTATAGCAATAAGGAGATAAAAATCAATCGAATATACCTTTTTATTGAAAATAAACGAAATATATAATAAATTAAAATTATTAAAAGAAAGGAATATTATGAAAAAAATATTACTAACTGGAATGCTATTATTAAGCTTTGCATGTATAGCAATAGCATCTGATCAGACATACTCTCAAGGATATATCAACAACTTAAAAAGCTGCACGCCATATTCAGAAATCTTCACAGCAGATATAAACACCCAAGATCCAAATACTCCAGTAATATATCTGGAATCCAAAGAATCGATTATAGGAATACAAAACGAAAAATGTCTTACAAATTCAACCGTATACAATATTACAACACAACCAAACGGAACCCAAAGCAAAGAAAAAATTCTAACAGTAGATTGCAAATTTACACAAGAACAAATTAACAGCATTAGTTCAAAAATGCAAGAACTTAAAACGAATCCTAATATTCAGGGAACACTACAGGAAGAAATGGCGCAATATGTTAAAAATCCCGACGTTTGTACAATTATAAATCACAAACAATCACAAAACTAAAACGCGTCAAAAGATTTATCAATAGGGTTTTTAAACTTGGTAATATTGCCCTGGAATAATAATTTAATAGTTCCTACAGGACCGTTTCTGTGTTTAGCAATAATAACTTCGGACAAACCCTTTGAAGTTGCTTTAATATTTTCTTCTTCTTCGGTTTCACCTTTGTTATAGTAATCTTCACGATAAATAAACATTACAATATCAGCGTCCTGCTCAATAGAACCGGATTCTCTTAAATCTGACAGCATCGGGCGCTTGTCGTTACGACCTTCAACAGCACGTGACAATTGAGATAATGTGATTATAGGAACATCAAGTTCTTTAGCCAGGATTTTCAAACCTCTTGATATGGCAGAAATCTGCTGCAAACGATCATCTTTTCCGCCGCCTTCCATCAACTGTAAATAGTCAATGACAATCAACCCTAAATCTTGTTGTTGAGTTTTCAGTCTCCTGCATTTCGTACGTATATCAGTTAATGTACAACCGGA
The DNA here is from genome assembly GCA_949300485.1 of uncultured bacterium. Taxonomy (GTDB): domain Bacteria; phylum Cyanobacteriota; class Vampirovibrionia; order Gastranaerophilales; family Gastranaerophilaceae; genus Zag111. Next base: position 1,745 of record CASGEL010000009.1, on the reverse strand, counting down.
GGTATCATCAATGTATATAGGAGCTTGACTAAAATCATTCATCGCCATAGCAAGCTTTTCCAAATCCTGTTGAAGCATATTACCTGTTTTCAATCTCTGCGCATCGACTTCGGCATAAGAACAAAGCATTCTTTGAACCAACTGAGAAGCGGACATTTCAAGAGAAAATATACATACAGGAACCTTCTCTTTTATTGCAACATTTTGGGCTATATTAAGAGCAAATGCGGTTTTTCCCATTGCAGGACGGGCTGCAAGAATTATCAAATCAGACTTATGTAAACCGCTCAACATTGTATCTAATTCATTAAAATCAGTTCTCAAACCGGATAACTCATCTTTATGATTATATCTGTATTCAATATTGTCCCAAGTATCCAAAACTAAATCTTTTACATGTTTTAAATCAGAAGTAGCCTTGCTGGAACCGATATCAAAAATTAATTTTTCAGCCTGCTCTAAAGATCTGTCAACAGGTTCAAGGTCATAACCAATATTAACAATCTCTGAACCTGCATTTATCAATGCTCTTTTTACTGCTTTTTCCTGAATAATTTTTGCATAATATGAAATATTGGAAGTTGTAATTGTATTTTCAACCAAATCATTTATATAAGCTCTGCCACCAACCGCTTCTAGTTTTCCGCTGTAGCTTAAAACATCAGAAACAGTAACTATATCAATATTATCATTGTTATTAAACAATTGAAGCATAGCTTCATAAATTGCTCTATGGGCAGGTTTATAAAAACTATTAGGAGTTAAACTATCAGAAACTTTTGCTAAAGTTTCGGGATTAACCAAAATTGCACCCAATACAGCTTCTTCAGCTTCAACATTTTGAGGTATTAAATTTTCATCAACTTTTCTTTTAGAGTCTTTTGATACTGCCGGCATAAAATTATATCTCCATAATCATATACTAATAGTATTACATAAATAGAGCATTTAACCGTAAGTGTTAAAATTATTTAAGTAAAATTTAGTAAACACAAATTACAGAAATTATTTTTTTGAAAAATTATGAGATTTTTCAATATCACGAAGAAGCATATCTATATATTTAATACTTGGTTTATTTCCGCTCTTTTCAAATATTTCCTTTGCGGATAAAAGTTTACGCATAGCATCATTAGGATGTTTTTTTCTTGTTAATTTAGCTATTTCTGTTTGAACATAACCAAGCATTTGTTCATAATCTTCCTTCTTTGCAGGTTTTCTGCTAACTGTTTGGAAAGATTCAACAGCCGTATCATAATGTCTTGCCAGCTGTCTTAAACATTTTTCCTGCTTATATAAAACTTGAATATAATCATACAATTTATCAGGTTTATTCATATAGATTCTTCGCAAATCATTTAAACGAGCCATCATATGAACATAATCACCGTTTGCTTTTGCAGCTTCATAACCTTTTAGTGCATATTTTTCAAGAACAGGCGGATAAAACTCCGTTAATTTACACAATCCGCTATATATAATTCCGGCAAAGTCATTATTATTCTGAGCTGCTAACTTTTCCGCAAAATTTCCTGCCTCAGAACAAAATACATCCCGATCATTTCCTGCTAAAAATCCACGCTGAACCTTGCCAAATTCCTCTGAAAATACCCTTGGCGTAAACTTCTTATTATTGGTAAGAACAAACTCTGAAAAAGACCTAAATTCAGAAACTCCTATTTTTACAATTTTATCGTAACTCATTTTCAACTATTTCCCTATATAATATTAAAAAATTTTTATAG
>CASGEL010000008.1 GCA_949300485.1 uncultured bacterium | reverse complement strand
TGCATAACTCGCATACGCTCAAACAAATGCACGCTTGTTATTGTTTCGCTTACATTGATTACTCGCTTTCGTTAGGGGCTGAGAGTTTTAAATTTTAATAATAAATATTATGTCTAAATATATCTTTAATTTTTTCTTCCATTATTTAGTTGATGTAGACTTATCCTTTTTTGTTTATCATAAACATGTATAGGCAGAATGTAATCATAATTATGTTAAGAAAATTACTATCAGCGTTATTTGCGATATTTGTTTTAGCAGCAATATGTGTTGCTGTGTATTTTAATCAGCAGTTTACATTCAGACAGTTAAATAAGGTTCGGGGTATGTATTATGTTTATAAAGGGGATAAAGCCTATCAAAATTTAAAGATGCCAACTGCAATAAAATATTACAATATGGGCTTAAGTTTATATCCTGAACACTATGGTGCCTGGTATAATTTAGGAAATCTTTATGTTGCTTATGAAGATTATTATTCTGCATTAAATGCTTATGAACAAGCATTCAAGTATAACCCCAGAATGATGATTGCACGAATGAATTACGGAATTATTGCATCCGAAAAGCTTGGTGATTTTGATTCTGCTTTAAAACAATATGACCAGATTATAAAAACCAAAAGGCATTTATTGAGTATTCCTTATGTTTATGATAATAAAATAAGCTTTAAGGAAAATAGGGCAATAGCTTATTACAATATAGGAGTTACATACAGATTAAAATCATTATATTCCGCTGATGATTGGGAAATGCAGCGAAAATATCTTGCAAAGGCAATTCAGGCTTATAAAAAATCTATTCAAATTAATCCGAACAGCTATGATGCCCAATATAATTTAGGGCTGGCATATCATATTTCAGGCAATTATGATGAGGCCGGAAAATGTTATTGTAATGCGATAAGTGTTGCTCCAATGAATTATGAAGCTCATTATAATTTGGCATTATTATTACGAAAATTAGGTCATTATAAAGAAGCTTTTGAAGAAATTGATAAAGCTTCAACCCTGATTACAGCTTTGGATGAAAATTCTGCAACTCAAGAATATGTTGCTATTGTGATGAATGATATTATGAGAAATGTAAATAGAGATAATGAATATAAAAAGTATCTTGAAGAAATATTGGAAGCAGAAGGCCGTAATATAAAACAGCATATGGCTAAGTCTGAAGATGATATAAAAGCTAAAGAAACAGAAGAAGATAAGAAAAACGGCTCAATAACATCAAAGGGTATAAATTTTGTAAACGGTAAAATTGTGGCAACCGAAGAACTGGATCAAGCTATATTAGAGGATTTTGGGACATGTTCCGCTATGAAATATTTTGATCCTGTTTATGATGCAGAATAATTTTAATTAACAAAAGTTTTTATAATAGCAAATATTTTTATTAAGGTGTATTTATAGTATATGAATATTTTACCTGTAAGTTTTATTAATATAAATGCACCAGCACAGAGGTATAGTGTATCTAAAAAGAGATCTGTGGTTCCTGAATATAGCAGTCAGGTTTTTCGTTTCTCAAACTGTGATAGTATATCATTTACGGCAGCCCCTAATTCTGCGGTATTGAAGAAGTTGTTAAAATACAAGATTCCAGATATGTATTCTGATATTATTCTTTTGGATCCGGAGTTTCTAAAAAAAATAATGCATGCTAGATTGTTTTCGAAATCGATAAGGACGATTTATAAGGTATTGCAACCTTATGAAGACTCTTTATTTCCGGTTGAAAAACAGATATTTAAAATAATCAAGAATGCGTCAAGGCGGACTCCAAAAGCTCATTTGGATGAAATTTTACACAGGCTTGTACCGGAACATAATAAAAAATTACTAAAGCTTCAACAGCCTATTTTTGACAAATTAAATGATTTGTCAAAAAATTTACCTGATAATTTAAAAGCAGAATATGATGAATTGATGGCAGTTACCAATCAAAAACTTTCAAAAGCTCCCGTAGTTATCCCTTTTAGTTTAAAGGAGTTTAAATATAAGTTGGGAAGGATACAGGAACGAGTAGATAAATCTAATAACAATAAAGATTCTTATTTAATGAAAAAAATAATGAATATAGTTAGTAGTGTTCCTGAGTATAGCAAAGAAAATAAGTTGCGCAAAGATTTTCCTAAACGCAAGTATGAAAGACGTTTAAAAACAATGCTGCTGGAATGCTCAGAGTATATAGAAACTTCAGCGCTGGATAAAAACAAAGAATTGAAGGACCTTATAAGGATATCAATGGCTCAAGTTTATGGAAATCCCGTAAATATAAATTTTAATCGTAAATCTTTTATATATGATTTGCAAAAGATTACAAATAAATTAGACGATACAAAACTTGCACATAATATGATACAAACAGCAATAAAACTACCTACGTCAAAAGAAAATATATCTGCATTTATTGTAAAGTCGGCTAACAGATCTTCTGAGCAAATAGGTTTTGACTTGTTATCTGGTTCTGTAGGTACGGCTGAACACTTAGTTCCAGCATCTAAAAAAGGTGCTGATTCTATATTAAATTATGGATTGGCTTCATCATATATGAATTCAGAAAGGGCGCACAGAGATTTTAAATTACAGTTAAAAAAGTATCCTGAAATATATGTTTATTGCCAGCGGCAGGTTGACAGACTTATAGAATTGGCAAATTCAGGAGTCTTTAAGAAGATAGGCTTGTCAAAGTCTTATATTAATACCTTTGTTAACAAGCTTTATAAGCTTTCTCCAAAAGAAGCCCCTTTAATTATAGACACAAGTAAGTTAAAATAATAATAGGGAGTTGAATGATTTTTGAAAGTTCCTGCAATTACATCTAATAATTTGAATAATCATAATCAAAATCTCTATTTACAGAAGAATGGAGGAAACTTTATGCTGCAAAATATTTTGTCTGAGGGTAGTTCCGATTTAAAGTGCCTCCCATGCTATTATCCGGTAAGCTTTACTGGTATTCAAAATTCTTCAAAGTTACGTATGCTATTTGCCTATAAGCTTCCTTGCATGTATAGCGGTATTCCGATGATTGATCCTAAAATGTTGACAAGATGGATAAAAAATAGAGTTTTTTCGAGACCTGCAAGTCAAGTATTAGAAATTTTAGAGCCACATAAGGACAGTTTTATAGGAATTGAAGCTAAGGTTATAGATGTGATAAGAGAAAGAGCCTCAATTCATCCTGATAAAAATATAAAAGAAATTTTAAATGAAGTTGAACCTGTTTTCCGGCGTAGGCTGCGTAAGAAACAATCATCCATATTCCATGAATTAATTGAAATTGCACAACAGCTTCCTGATAAATATAAATACAAGTTTAAAATGTTTATGGATGAAACTGATAAAAAATTGAATGATAAACCTGTATCAGTTCCGTTTTCTGCTTATGAATTTAAGTATAAATTGGCTAAGATAAAAGATGATATTCAAAACGGTCAGGATGTAAAATCTAAAAAAGTTATGAATAAGTTATTAAAAGAATCTAAACGTCTTCATAATACAACTAACTTAAGAACAATAGAAGACCAAAAGAAGGTTGTCAATTTTATGGAGATTATATTAAAAAAATCAGTGCTAAAGAATAATGAACAGTTACAAAACTTGATGGAAGTTTCTAAATCAAGATTGGCGCAGGATAAAATTATTGTACCATTCAACAGAAAATCATTTATATATGATCTTGCTCGTTTGATACAGGATTTACCTGATAGAGATCTACAAGAGGAGTTATTAACTATAGCGCAAAAGCTTCCTACATCTCAGGAAAGTACATCAGCTTATATTGTCAAAGTTGCATCTGAGCCGGTTGATAAGATAGGTTATAGACTTATTTGGCCTTCATTAGCTTCAGTAGAACATATATTGCCAAAGTCAGAGGGCGGTTTGGATATAATGGCAAATTTTGGTGGGGCTACTACAAGGGAAAATTCGTTGAGAAAAAGTATTCCGTTTGTCCAGCAAATGAAACGCCGTCCAATGACCCCTGTTTATTGTCAGCAATATGTGGATAAGCTTATAGAGCTATATCACAAGGGTGTCTTTGGCAGATTGAATATCAGTCCTAAATATATACTTGATTATAAAAATACTATATGGGTGCAATCTCAACACAGAATTAATTTGGATGTTTCAAAATTATACGGTTATGCTTCTGCTTAGAATAAAATTGTAACAATGTCGTAATAATGTTAAAGATATTACTGCTATTTACCGAAAGAACTTTATAGTAATACAAATTTTGGCACAGAAAGGTTCTATGTAAAAGATGGCAGATTTAGATGTAGGAAAATTTGGCAAACAATCAGGAATTGACCCTTCAACCTTTAAAGGTGGACTAAAAAAAGACCAGCTAAAATCTGATGCCCAAAAATCTATATTTGATTCAATAGATATTGATAAAAACGGAATCCTTGATGAAAATGAAGTAAAAGAGTTTACTACTGTTTTGGATAAAAATGGGGATAATAAAGTATCTAAAAGAGAATTAAAAAAATATTTAAAGAATAATAATCTTAAAGATATTGATAAGAAGGAATTGAATAAGTTTCTACAAGATTATAATGTTAATACCGAAAATGTTGCAGATTCAACTGTATTGACTCAAAATGGCCAAACTGTTGTTCAGGTTACATATAAAGACGGCTCTACAGAGCTTATTAAGCCTGATAAGAGTTCACAGGTAACTCAAACTGATTCTGATGGTAATACCAGAACCAGATTTTTAGATGCGGATAAGAATTTAGAAAAAGAACATATAATTACCAAATCAGGTGATTCTGTTGATATTGAATATGCTGATGATGGTAAGACTCCTGTAAAAAGTCAAACAGTTAGTCAGGACAGTACAAGATCAACTGTAATATATGATGAAGGTAAACCTGTGGCAAAGCAAGTTAAGCAGGGTTCAGTTACATCAAATTATTCATATGATGAAGCCGGCAATGAGGTATTGAATTCAAAGGTTGAAAATGAAGGTATTCCGGCAAAAGAAAGAAGAACTGAATATAAATATAATGATGATGGTACGGTTACAGAAAATATTACCGAAAATGGTAAAACTACAGAACGTTTACGCAAGGGTGATACTATAATTTTAGAAAATATAACTGAGAACGGAAAAGTTTCTAAACGTACATATTATGAAAAAGGTTATGAAGAAGAGACAACTGATACAAACGGTAATCCGATCGTAAATGTATATTCTCTGGAAAATAAGAAACTGGCCCAACAAAAAATTATAAATGGGCAAAAATATTCTGTTTTATACGATGGTGCAGGAAATACAAAAGTAACAGTTCAAAATGGAGAATCTTTATCAGCTATTGCTAAAAATTTTGGTTGTAGTGTAGAAGATCTTAAAGAATTAAATAAAGATATTTTAAATGGTAAAACATATTTCCCTGTTGGGGCTGAAATAAAGGTTCCTGGAGAGTTTGAAGCAGATGCTTCTCAATTACGAGGCAGGAAAACTGCAGATGCCGCAAAAGCAGAATATGCAAAGGATGAACAAATTAGAGCTCAAAAACGTGCGGAAAGAGCTGCTCTTGATGCTCAGTATAAATCTATGGGGCTGATAAATTACAAAGGTCAAGGTGGTAAAATTACCGGAACCTGGAAAGGCGGCAGCAAAGAAGAATTTACTATAATTGGAGAAGCAGGCAAAGGCAGACATCTTGCAAAAGGTAAAGATGGTAAAATAGTAACTATTTCTCATGATGGTGTAATTTTAAAAGATGAGTATGTTCAATTAACAAACCTGTATTCAAGCGGAGATAAGATTCAAGGTAAAATAACCGTTATTAATGAGGACGGCAGCAGAACCTTACAGACAAGAAATTATGTTGAGATAGAAGGTGCTGATCTTCCGCATGGCAGAAAGGCTGTAGTGGATGGTAAGGGTAAAGTTTATGTAATGTCCCATGACGGAATAATTCTTGATAATAACTATGTTGCAAGAAGTAATTATGCAGATTCAATCAGAGGAGATAAAACTACAGCTCAAGCTGCAACTGTAGATATGTTAACTCAGCAGATAGATTCTGCCCAAGCTGCATTTGATGCTCAAATGAAAGAAGATGGTTGGGCTGCTGACGTTGCGGATGGTATAAGTAATATTTGGGGAATATTCCAGGAGGACGGAAATCAGGCTTGGCGAGTACGTGAAGATTTGGTTCAATACCGTAAGGATATGGTAGAATTAAAATCTGCAGCAAAACAAGGCGACAGCCAATTTAGAGCAAAATTTAAGGAAATGTTTGGTGTTGAATATAATCAAAATGCAATAGCTGATTATATGATGAATCCTACAAGTGCAAATTATCAAAAAGCATTTGGAACAAAAAATAATATAGGTGAACGAGTTGCAAAATACAATGAATCTCAGCAAACTGGAGCTGCAGTTGTTAAGGGTGCAGCTACAGTGACTGCTGGTGTAGCTATTGGTATCACAACAGGAGGTACAGGTTTGGTTGCGTTAGGCGCAGCTGCAGCTGCAACAACAGCTTCAAGTGTTGCGATTAATGCATCAGATAGACTTTCTTCAGAGGTTGGCTTAAAAGAAGGCGAAATGGGCCAAATTTTTGAAAATGCTTTATGGGACGGAGCATCTGTTTTAGCTGGTGGTGCAGTTGGTAAGGTTGCTCAAACGACTATAAAAGGCGTTTCTACAGCTGCAGCTGTAACAAGATCTGCTGCTAGTGCTGTTGGGGATGTTACAATTGGCGCAGCTCAAGAATATGCCCAAACGGGAGAAGTAACACTTGGCGGAACCGCATTGAATGCAGCATTGGGAACAGTTGGTATGGCTGCTGAATCCGGAGTTTTAAAACGAGCAGGACAAAAATTAAAAGGTGTTTTAAATCACAGTGGAAAAACTCCGGAGCAAGTTCCTGTTAAAAATCGTGCTGGAGTTCAAACATCGGGTGTAAAACTAAATGACGAAGTTGCAAAAGTTGAACCTCAAGGAACAAAATCTGCTGAAATTTCGAAATCTAATGTTAACTTAGAAACGCCTGCACAACCGGTAAAAAAATTGCAATCTCCATTGGATAAATCTTTATCCGAGAATAGCGTGTCAGAAAACAACATTTCGGAAGGAAAAGCTTCTAAGCTAAATTCCGAACAAAAATATACAAAAGAAATTGAACCTCATTATGATAAATATGAAATTAATGGAGATATTATTGATAAACGATTAAATCTTGACAATCCGGAATTAAAAGCTTTACATGATAAATATAAAGCCTTAGAAGAAAAAGAAATTCAAATCAAACAACAAGTTCAGAAACTTAAAGCGCAGATTATTACAAATAGGAATAATAAATCTGAAATTTCTGCAGATATAATTGATAAACAATTCCCGACACATAATTCTGAATTAGATCCTTTGCATTCCGAACTTAGAGATTTAGAATTGAAAAACGAGGAAATAAAACGTCAGGTTGCTGATTTAAAACTGCAAATGCAGAATAACAAGTTTGAGCTAACTGCCGCTGATATTGATGCAAAAATGAATCAAAGAACTGGAGATTATGAAGATTTAGTTTCCGGATTAAAAGAACGTGAAGCTATCGGATTAGAAAATGATTATATAAGAAGAACATATGAAGCTCCAAGCGGCAAGTCTGCTCAAGAAAGTGCAGCAGTTTTTCAAGAAAATCTTCTCACTATAGAACAGGCAAAATCTATTATCTCAGATGACGAACTTATTAAATTGGCGACAACAAAAAGTGGACTAATTAATAAATCTGCTCTAAATACTGTTGTAAACTTAAGAAGATTAAATCTGGAAGACTATCATATTAAATTTTATTTTGAACTTTCTAATGGTGATTATCAAAAAATTGATGATGCAATTTCCGACATAGAACAAAAATTGAAAGATAATGGTATGGAATTGAAAAACGGTCATGTAGTATTTAATGATGAGTTAAATAGTACTTATGAAAATAATTATAATGCATTGAAACAGAATTTAAAAGGACAATCAAAATATAATTGGCATGCATCTATAGTAGAAGATATTCATAATCGAAGATTTCGAATTGATAATTTACTTCCAATGTATTTGGTAAATGATTCTAAATATAGCAACCTTTTAAAAGAAAATAGTTTAATTGATAATCTTATGATAAGCGATGCTTTCAGTGTTTTGGCACATCCTTCTAATTATAAATACATATCGACAGACAATCCTGATAAATTGATTGATCATGGAATGAAATATTTTACTACTAATATTCCTTCATCAGAAGTAAGTTATGCCCTGGGTGCATATAAAGGGGTTGATTTTAATAATATAAATTCTTCTAAAGATCCTTATTGGCAAAAACAAGCAACGCTGCTTGAAAGTTATTTATCCGATTCTCCTTTAGAATTTGATATTAAAGTTAGAAGAGAAGACGGTTCTTATAATAGTTTACAAGGAATAACATTTGACGATGGAACAAGTTTAGCTGAGGTTATAAACAATCCGGAACTCCAATTCAAATTGTCGGATGTATCTTCGCTAAAAGGTAAGAGTTTTGTGAATAGCAGATTTTTGTCAACAACGGCAGATAAATATGGGGTAATGATGTCTCCAATTACCTGGAATTATACTATCAAAAAAGGAACAGGTGTTGCCTTTTTAGATTCTGTTGGCATTAATAAAGAAAATGAATTTTTAATTAATCGTAATTCAAAAATTACAATTGAGGATATTCAAGTTTCCGGAACAAAAGATCCACAGATAAAAATAAATGCAACAGTTGAGCCAGCAACTCTAAATGTTCCTACAGAGGCTAACTCAGCGATGAAAGTAGTAAATTCTGCACCCTCTAATAACGTTTCACTATCAACTCCGGAACAGGGACAATCTGTCGTAACAATAGATGCCCCTGAGGTGAAATCTATACCAAATCCAGATGTGAAACAATCTATAATGAGTTCGGTTGACGGATCAGATTATCTTTTAAGGACGGCTGATCTTGATGATGTTAAAATTCAAGAGGAACTTTTGGCAATGCTGGAAAAAGAGCTTCCATCTTCAAGAAGGGTTCCCGGCAGGGTTAAAACGTTAAAAGAATTACAAGCACTGGTAAATAATCCGTCTTATGCCCAATTAGATGAATCTAGCAAACAATTAGCTAAGATTGCAATTTTAAAGTCAAATCCGCGAATTGATTCCAGAGCTTTGTATGATGATTTTAACGTATCTACGGATGTTAAAAGAAAAATTAATATTTTTGAAAAATGTGCAGCTTCTCCGGAAACAGCTGCGGCTTTATACAATGATAGTGATTTCTCAACACTCATGCTGGTAGCTAGATCAAAAGGTGTTGATGATGCAACTATTATAAAAATGCAAGAAGCATATAATAAAGCTAAAAATAACGGAAGTTTACTTGTAAATAAAACAGATATAAATGTTTCTAATATACCTGTCAGACAGGTTGTAGTTGATGGAAAATCTTTCAATGTTAAGGTTATTGATTGTACTGATGAGGCTGTCTTTGCTCATCCGGAATTGTATGGTTTGCCGTTAGGAACTACTGCAGATAATATCAGATTAACTGTTCATATGAATAATGGTTTTAATAAAGCTCCACAAATGGCAATTGGTAAAATGCGGCTGAGCGAAGATTTAAATTTATCAGCTTCTGTTACTGATGGAAAAAATACTTTATATGATAACCAACAGATTGGCATTATTCTTGATTATGACATGGGTGCAGTAAGTTATGCTTCTAACTATGCTGCAGGTACAGGTTTTTGTAAAACTAACACAGATTTTGCTAATTCTAAATTAGATTTGAACAATTCTTCAAAAGGAACATTTATAAGGGATCAATTTGTTGAGCGAATGAAAGCTCAAGGGTATGATATTTCTGTAGATGACTATGCAGCTTTTTCAAGTAAATTGAGCGGTCATAGTAATATCCAAGCCGAAATTCGCAATTTGGCGCAAAATGGTCAAATTGATTTTAACGGAAAGCAAATACCTGTTGAGCAGGTTGAAAAAGTATTATTTGAAAGTACGGATGATTTGATGCATGTAAGTTATGAAATGCGTGGACACAAAGTCGAAAACGGTTTTAACGAAGTTAACGTTTTTAATCCTGAAATTAAGGCAATTTATGTTCGAGGCAATTCCTCAGATGATACAATAGAATCAATCCTTAGTGCGGATTTACTAAATTATGCACAAAGGCGCAATCTTCCTATTGTGTTCCAGCGTTGCGTAATAAAATAATTAAACGTTGTTAGCCTTTTACCGCACCTTCATTTTCGCCGGAGATAAAATATTTTTGCATTGCCAGAAAGAATATAATAATAGGAATTGTTGATATTATTGAACCGGCTGCAATGTATCTCCAGTTGGAAGAAAACATTCCCTGAAGATTATTAACACCAACAGGCAGGGTATACATTGTTTCCTTTGTCAGAACAATGCTTGGCCATAAGAATTCTCCCCATGAACCTATGAATGTGAATATTGCAAGAACTGCTAATGAAGGTTTTACCATAGGAAGGAGAACTTTCCAAAATACTTGAAATACATTACAGCCATCAACTATTGCCGCTTCTTCCATTTCTCTTGGAATTGCAAGAAAGGCCTGACGCATAAGAAATATCCCAAATGCACTGACTGCAAAAGGCATAATAAGACCTATATAGCCCATAGTATCATTTACACTATCTACAAGATGCAATTTTAATGTAATAAGATAAACAGGAAGCATTATTGCCTGAAAAGGTATCATAATTGTTGCTAGGATTGCAAAAAAAGTTATTTTTTTACCCTTGAATTCCATCCTTGCAAGCGGATACCCTGCAAGGGAAGAAAGTATCAGGTTTAGTAATACTGTTCCGCCAGCGACAATCATGCTGTTTATAAAGTATTTCATTAAATCTACCCTGTGCCATACTCCAACATAGTTTGCCCAGGTAAATTCTTTAGGAATGATTGTCGGCGGATATGCAAAAATATTTTCTCCGCTTCCTTTTAATGAAGTTGATAAAAGCCAGATAAACGGAAATATTGATAATACAGATACAAAAATTAAAATTGTGTGTATCCATAGATTTTTAAAATTCAACTTTTTTAACCATTTCGTCATTATATTTGATATTTCCCCCTTTCAAAGCAGAAAATATTTATAAATGAGAATATCATAACTATAACAAGCAAGATTACAGCCATAGCGGAGGCGTATCCTAAATCAAGGTTTTCAAATGCTTTTTCATAGATATAATAAACTATAGTTTTTGTTGAATTAAGCGGACCGCCTTTTGTCATTACATAAATTTCTGCAAATATTTTCATAGCTGAAATTGAACTTATTGTGGTGACAAGTGCGATTGTCGGCATAATATGAGGAACAGTAACAGTCAGGTGTTTTGTGAAAAATCCTGCCCCGTCAATGTCACAGGCTTCATATAATTCTTTAGGTACACTCATTAAGGCAGCAAGATAAATCATCATATAATATCCGATACCTTTCCAGATTGTCACGATGATAACAGAATAGATAGCATATTTAGGATCTGTAAGCCAGCCTATTGAACCTATATGTAATACATTTAATATATAATTTAAAATTCCCTGCTCAGCATATAGCCATTTAAAAGCGATTGCAGCAACAACGATTGATACAATAACCGGAAGATAAATAAGAATTTTATATAACGTAATCCCTTTTATTTTTTGATTGATAAGTATAGCTAGAAATAAAGGTAGAACTGCAAGTATTGGAACAGCTACAACAAGGTAAATAATAGTATTTATCATAACTTTATAAAAAATGGGATTTTTTAAAATTTCAATGTAATTTTGCATTCCTGCAAATCCAGGATGATAAATACTGCTTGAATAATCCTGAAAACTAAGAACTATAGTTTGAAAAAAAGGAATAAAAAAGAATATAATCAAAACTATAGCTGCCGGCAGCAGGAATAAATAAGGTGCAGTTTTTCCATAATACTTAAACATAAAATAATTATCTTATGTTTGGACATTTGAGTCAAGTTTAATGTTATATAAATTCTTTAGTTAAAAATAAGAATTATTTTGTGGCGGGATTATAACTAGTTCCGCCACGTATTTTTTAATTTTCATTCTTTTGTGTTACTATTATTTAGTAGAGTTGTGTAATTTAATATAAGGGATAAAATTATGGCTGAAATAAAAGAAAAAACTCACGAATCAAATTCATCTCAAAGTCAAATTCGTCAAGTTAGAATTCAAAAGATGGAAAACTTGAGAGAAAGAGGACTTAATCCATATCCGTACGGTTATGATAAAGATATTATGGCTGCAGATTTACAGGAAAAATATAAAGATTTACCTGCAGGTGAAGAATTAGAAGACTGTTACCATGTCGCTGGTCGAGTTATGGCTAACAGAAATACCGGAATGTTTATCGATTTGGTTGATGCATCCGGGAAAATTCAGATTTTTTCTCATAAAGAAAATCTTTCAGAAGAAGATTTAAAAACTTTAAAAACTATAGATATAGGTGATATCGTAGGTTTTTACGGTTCAGTCAGAAGAACCCCGAGAGGTGAATTGACTATCAAAGCAACATCTTTAAAGATTTTATCTAAATCTTTATTACCGCTGCCTGAAAAATTTCATGGTTTAACAGATGTTGAAACAAAATACCGTCAAAGATATGTCGATATGATTGTCAATGAAGATGTTAGAAAAACTTTCCAAAGAAGAAGTTTAATTATTCAAAAGGTGAGAGAATATTTAATCAATCTTGGGTTTATGGAAGTTGAAACTCCTATGCTTCATCCGCAGGCAGGTGGTGCAAATGCAAGACCTTTTATTACTCATCACAATACCCTTGATATGGATATGTATTTGAGAATTGCTCCTGAATTATATTTGAAACGTCTTATGGTAGGCGGTGTGAGTGAAAAAATCTTTGAAATTAACAGAAGCTTTAGAAATGAGGGTATTGATACCCGTCATAATCCAGAATTTACAATGATGGAATTGTATCAGGCTTATGTTGATTATAACGATATGATGACCCTGACAGAAAATCTTGTGGCTTATGTTGCGAAAGAAGTTCTTGGAACAACAAAAATTCAATACGGAGAAAACGAAATTGATCTTACTCCTCCTTGGGATAGAAAAACTATGCTGGGAGCAGTAGAAGAAGCAACAGGTATTGATTTTAACAAGATTGAAACTGTTGAAGAAGCAAAAGCTGCCGCAAAATCAGTTCATGTAGATGCTGATGATTGTGACAACTGGGGACAGGTTATCGAAAGAGTATTTGAAGAAAAAATTGAAGGCTCTTTAATTCAGCCAATTCATATTTATGATTATCCTAGAGATATATCACCTTTGGCTAAAGTTCACAGAGACAATCCTCGATTAACCGAACGTTTCGAAACTCGTGTTAACGGCTGGGAAATAAGCAACGCATTTTCTGAATTAACTGATCCGATTGATCAAAGAGCAAGATTTGAAGCTCAAATGGCTGCAAAAGCAGCAGGCGATGAAGAAGCTATGCCTATTGATGAAGATTATATCTGTGCATTAGAGCATGGAGTTCCTCCGATGGGCGGATTAGGCGTCGGTATTGACAGATTGATTATGTTATTAACAAATTCTCCTTCAATTCGTGATGTTATTGCATTCCCGACTTTGAAGAAAAAAGATTAAATTATTTGTTATCTATCAGGCGGTAGAAGATAACTCTTAAACCGCCTGATTTTATAATAAATGGGGGTATAAGATATGGTTAGAGTTTTTGTGGTATTATTGTCCTTACTTTTTATTACAAGCAGTAGTGTTGTTTTCGCTAAAAATCATCATAATAATGGTAGATATAATGAAGAATATTATTGTGGTTTTATTACATCAAGGTTAAATCCATGTTGTAATGGTTATGGTGACTCTGAAAAATGCAAACAAAAACAGTATAAAAAATGGAATAAAAAATGTCGTAAACACCATGGAAATAATTGTTCTTATGATTTTTGGTATGGAAATCGATCTTGGGATGATGATGAGTGGTTTGATTATTGGAATTCAGATACCTATCGCAATGTTCAGAAAGTTAATCATAAGGTTAATGTATTTAAAAGTGTAGTTAATTCAACAAAGGAATTATTCACCTGGTAATGGTATTTTTAACAAGCCAGGAATAGGAGTCTATTCGTATTGAGGGATACATATTGCAATAATGAAAGCATATAGTATAAGCTTTCATTATTGATTATTATGAAATTATTTTATTTATTCTCAAAAAAAGAGCCTCAAATGAGGCTCGTTGGAATTAAGAATAGCTGGAAGTATGAAAAAGATTAATTATATTAAACAATCATGATATTTTTTTATCTATTCACTGTATGGCTAATTATTTTTGTAATGATTTTGTCTTGTATCTTTTTAAAAGATTACCTGTTTGTGCTATTGTGTAATGTATATTAAAAGTCATAGTGTTTTTAGTAAAGGGATATATTAATGAAAAAAAGGTATATTTTTGGAATAATTGTAATTTTGATAGTTGTTTTCTTTTTTGCAAGTATTTTATACGGTTTGGATAAAAAAGAGGAAGAATTTACTGATTCCAGCTTGCCGCGTATCGGTCAGCGAGTCTGGACTTATAATATGAATAAGCATGAATGGCGCAATTATAATAAAAATATTGATGAAGACGATTCCAAGTATGAAATTATTTTGCAGGTGCAGGCTCCTGAAGGTAACGGAGGGTATTCTGTTTATAATCTGATAACAGGGAATGCTCAAGTTCCAAAAGAACCCGTTTGGATTGGGGAAGGATCAGGAGAATTTTTGGTCGGAAATAAATTATATTCATATTTCCCTAAACAGTTTGAATTTTATGAAATTATATTTAACGGTGTAATGTTTGTCCCCCGAAAACTTACGGATAAAGAGATCTCTGAGATTCTGAAGGGATACAAGATTATAAAAGTTTCAGAGTTGAAGAAAGGCAATTACACAATAGAATATTCAAAAAGTAACAGCAAGTTTGTAGTACTAAATGATATAGGAGAAAATTTTTATAAATATTATATTGTTCCTAATGACAGTAAAAAGCTTAAGCTTGAGGAATTTTCAAATCAATTTAGACTTTTAGATAAGGTAGATATTAAAATCCAACGATTGGAAGGCTGCTCAAAGGCATACCCTTGTTATGATATAAAAGTAAAATAATCTTTGCGCAAAATTTATTTTTATTGGTTTTATAATATTGTGTAGTTTTTGGAGTCAATAGTTGCGAATTTTACCTTTAACATTACAGAACTATAATACAAACAATTTTTCACATAATAAAGTATGTTCCAGTTTGGGAATTTCAAATGTACAGAGTTTTGGATTAAGACAAATATCCGGTGATGTTGTTTCATTTTCTTCTTTAAATAAAGATCAGATAGAACGACTTAAGAGTATAGATACAGAAAAAGGAGAGCCGCTTATGTCAAATAATGATAAATATTTCAAATTAAGGGACGAATTTGGAAATAAATTAAGCAAAGTTCAATATGAGACGGAACTTGCTGCTTGGAATTTTTATACAAATTCAAGTGATGAAAATTTAAACAGGTATACGGAATCTCAAGAAACTTTTAGCAATTTATTTAAAGATGAAGCATTTTATGCTCAGTTAAAAGAAGTACAATCTCAAGGTTTGGATGATAAACATTTGGCAAAACAGCTTAAAGATTTGGTAAAAGCGTTTTACAATGAAATAGAATCAGGTAATGAGTTAAAAGCTTTAAGAGATAAAGAAAATGATATTGCATCAAAATACAATGCCTATGTTATGAAAATTGACGGGAATCCTGTTTCTAAAGCAGAAATTATGAAGATTTTAGAAACAGAAAAGAATGTTTCTTTACGAAAAAAGGCTTACGAAGCTAATGTAAATGCCGGAGATGTTATTGCAGATGATTTGGTAGAGCTTGTCAAAATGCGTAATGAGTACGCTAAAACAAAAGGCTACGATAATTATTTTGATTATATGGTAGAAGATACTTATGAAATATCTCCTGAAAAACTTGATAAATTATTAAACGGGGTTTATGACAAAATAAAGACAAAAAGTTTTGAATTTGAAAAAGAAAGGCAAGATAAACTAGCACATAATTTTGGCGTGGATTCTTCAGATTTAATGGACTATCATTTCGGATTTTTGCCTGATGAAAATCCTGAAAAAGTGGTTAATGATTATATTAAAGACGGCGAACAGGTTGTTGAACTTGCTAAGAATGTTTATAAAAATATGGGTTATGATGTTGATAATATGGGAATAACATTAGATTTATTCCCAAGAAAAAATAAAAATACCCATGGGTTTGCTTTTTGTATAGAGCCAGGTAAAGATGCAAGAATTTTGGCTAATTTGACTAATAATACAAAAAGTTTGGATACAATAATGCATGAATTAGGTCATTGTGTATATGATATAGGGTTAGATACAAGTCTTCCGTTTATTGAACAGAGCCCGTCTTCTTCTGTAATGACAGAGGCTGTAGCAATGATGATGGGTGATTTGCCTAAAATGGAAAATATGCTTGCTGGAACTGTTCCGCAATTTGTTTTAGAAAATTTCAAGGCTGAACTAAAAAAGGATGATGCAAAATTTGTATCACGATCTTTACAGATTATTGAGTTTGAGCGTGAAATGTATAAAAATCCAGATCAAGATTTAAAGGTTTTATGGAAAAATTTAAAACAAAAATATTTGTTTCGCGGAGAGAATACATACCTAAATAATGAATGGGCAACAATTCCTCATTATTTATCACATCCCGGGTATTATCAAAATTATTTCAGAGCAGCTTTATATAAGGCTCAGTTATATAATACATTAAAAAATCACCTTGGTAATATTACTGAAAATTCGCAAACTGCAGAATTTTTAAATAAAAATTTATTTAAATACGGAGCCTCTATGGAGGATGAAGATTTAATTGAAAGAATTACCGGGAAAGCACTATCAGAAGATGATTTCTGTAGCAGAATTATAAAATAATAAGTAAGCAATTTTGTCTTTTGTGTGTTTATGATATTGTAATTTCAGGCAGAATTATGATTTCATTAATTACAAATCCGATAGTTGTATCTGTAGTTGTACTTTGTATATTATGTTTATGCAGGGTAAATGTATTATTGGCATTGATCGTTTCGTCCGTAATCGGTGGATTATTCGGTCATATGAATGTATCAGAAACAATGGATGTTTTTATTCATGGTATGGGTGGAAATTCTGAAACTGCATTGAGTTATATTTTGCTTGGTGCATTTGCCGCTTCAATGACTCATACCGGTTTGGCTCCTGTGTTAGCAAAGAAAATTGCATCTACAATTAAATCAAATAAATATTTGCTAATTTTTATATTAACAGGAATTGCAATACTTTCTCAGAACTTAATTCCTGTGCATATAGCTTTTATTCCGATATTAATACCTCCGCTTTTGGGTGTAATGAACAAATTGAAAATCGATAGAAGGGCTATTGCTTGTGGTTTAGCTTTTGGGTTAAAGGCTCCATATATTGTTATACCTGCCGGGTTTGGACTTATATTTCAGGGGTTGATAGCAGATAACCTTATGCAAAACGGTGTTGAGGTTGTTAAAAGTGATATATGGAAATACAATTGGCTTTTAGGTTTGGGGATGTTAATAGGTTTTTTGCTTGCGATATTTGTTGCTTATAGAAAACCAAGAGAGTATCAAGATTTGGAATTGCAAGAAAATATTGAAAATGAAGAAATAAAATTAACTAAAAATCATTATATAACATTATTAGCCGCTGTTTTGACTTTGGTTGTTCAACTATGGACAAATTCTTTGCCTTTAGGTGCGTTGGTAGGTTTAGCAGTAATTTTCGGGTTAAAGGCTATTGATCATGATAAGATGGACAAACTTATCAATGAAGGTGTAGGATTGATGGGATATGTTGCTTTTGTTATGCTTGTTGCAGCAGGTTATGCAAGTGTGATGAAAGCAACCGGCGGGGTTGATAGTTTAATATCATCAATTACTCCATATATGATGTCAAGTAAGCTTCTTGCTACAGCTCTGATGTTGTTTGTCGGGTTATTTATCACTATGGGGATTGGGACTTCTTTTGGTACAATTCCTATTTTAGCAGTTTTATATATTCCGATATGTGTAAAATTAGGATTTTCAATTCCATCCATGATTGTTGTTTTATCAGCGGCTGCTGCTTTAGGCGACGCCGGTTCTCCGGCTTCCGATACCACGCTCGGTCCGACTGCCGGTCTAAATGCTGATGGTCAGCACAATCATATTTGGGATACGTGTGTTCCTACTTTCTTATTTTATAATATTTCCCTTATCATAATGGCTTTGTTAGCAGTTGTTATATTTAAGTAGAGGCTAAGTATTAAGTATTATTATTTATACTTTTTAACAAGGTATTTTTTTATAAATGTCTTTATTTTATACTATTCCCATGACTGGGAATAGTGAACAATATGTACCGCTCCATTTGCATACGGAATATTCATTACTTGATGGTGCTATAAGAATAAAAGATTTATGTGCGTTTTGTAAAGAAAACAATATGCCGGCTGTAGCAGTTACGGATCATGGTGTTATGTATGGAGATATGGAGCTTTATGAAACAGCTAGAGAAGCCGGAATAAAGCCGATTTTAGGCTGCGAATTTTATGTTCATAACGGAGATATAGCAGAAAGAGATAAAAATAACAATCCTTGTTACCACTTAGTTTTATTAGTTAAAGATAAAAAAGGTTATGCCAATTTAATTAAACTTGTTTCAACTGCTTGGTGTAAAGGTCGTTATGTTCATCCTCGTATAAATTGGGAACTGTTAGAAAAGCATCATGAAGGTTTGATATGTTGTTCAGCTTGTCTTGGCGGTGAAGTTCTGCAAAATCTTTTGAAAAATAAATATGATGAGGCTAAGGCTGTAGCTAAGAAATATAAGGATTTATTTGGAGATGATTATTATATAGAGCTGCAAGATCATGGTTTGGATGAACAAAAGCGTACAAATCCGGAGTTGATAAAATTAGCAAAAGAACTTGATATTAAAATGGTAATTACAAATGATTCCCATTATTTGAGACTGGAAGATGCTGATATGCATGACACTTTATTGTGTATGCAAACTAATAGTGATAAGGATGATCCAAACAGATTTCATTTTCCGAATAATGAATTTTATGTAAAAACAAGGTCTCAGTTGCGTGATGCTTTCAAGTGGATGGATTCTGAGATGTTTGATGAGTGCATGCAAAATACACTTGATATTGCGGAAAAATGTCACTTGATGCTCGAACTTGGTAAAAGTCCGCTTCCTGATTATAAAGTTCCTTCAGGATATACAATCGATACGTATCTTGAGTATTTAGTTCATGTAGGATTAAAAAAACGATATGGTGAAATTTCTCCGGATTTGAAAAAAAGGGTTGAATATGAACTGGGTGTAATTGAGCAAATGGGATTTGCCGCATACTTTTTAATTACCTGGGATTTTATTCACTTTGCTAAAACTCATGGAATTCCTGTGGGGCCTGGTAGAGGTTCTGCTGCTGGGTCTGTAGTTGCTTATGCTCTTGAAATTACTGATTTGGATCCAATTGAGCATAAACTTTTGTTTGAAAGATTTTTAAATCCCGAACGTTTTACAATGCCCGATATTGATATAGACTTTTGCATTGAACGTCGTGGTGAAGTTATTGATTATGTAACTCAGAAATACGGTGAAGACAAGGTTTGCCAAATTATTACATTCGGAACTTATGCGGCAAAGGCTGCATTTAAAGGTATTGCGAGAATAATGAAAGTTCCGTTTTCAGAAAGTAACCGTCTTGCAGGTTTGATTGATCCTGCGATTGAATTGGCTCAAACATATAACAAAAAAGCTAAAACATTAAAGCAGGCCATGGAATATGACGGTTCAGAATTAAAAGCTTTGTATGATAAGGATGAACAGATAGTTATTGATCCGATAGAACATAAGACTGTTGGTATTAAAAAGCTCATTGACCTTGCTATTGGTATCGAGGGTATAAAAAATAATACAGGTACCCATGCTGCAGGTGTAATTATATCAAGGGTGCCTTTGGATGAAATTTTACCTGTACAGCCTTCAAAAGATGGAATTGTTCAAACAGGTTATCCTCCTCATGATGTTACTGAAGTTTTAAGTCTTTTAAAAATGGACTTTTTGGGTCTTCGAAACCTGACAACTATTTATAAAACAGTTGCTTTGGTAAAAAAACGTCAAGGAATAGATATTGACATAAATCATATACCGCTTGATGACAAGCCTACTTACCAGATGCTTATAGAAGGAAAAACCGACGGAGTATTCCAATTAGAATCAACCGGGATGAAAAACCTTGTTAAAAAACTACAGCCGGATGTGTTTGACGATTTAGGTGCTTTAGTTGCTCTATTTAGGCCTGGTCCATTGAATTCAGGTATGGTTGATGATTTTGTTGAAAGAAAACATGGACGTCAGCAAATTACCTATGCTCATCCTCTGTTAGAACCTGTGTTGAAAGATACGTACGGAACTATTGTTTATCAAGAACAGATTATGCAGGTATTCCAGGTATTAGCTGATTATACACTCGGTCAAGCAGATATGGTTCGCCGTATGATGGGTAAGAAAAAGCTTGATGAAATGGCTAAGCAAAAAGGTTTATTTATTGAACGTTCAGCAAAGCATGGTATGACCTCAAAGGATGCGGAAACTTTGTTTGAACAGATTGAAAAATTTGCCGAATACTGTTTTAACAGGTCGCATTCTGCAGCATATGCCTTTGTTGCGTATCAAACAGCATATTTAAAATGCCATTATCCTGTAGAATATTTGTCAGAACTTTTATCAAGTGTTTCCGGAGATCAGGAAAAAACTCAATTATATATAGAAGAAGCTCAAAAAAGCGGAATTAAAATAATGCCTCCTGATATCAACCATTCTTATGCAGGTTTTTCTCCTGACGGCAATAATATCAGATTTGGTTTAGCTTCTATTAAGCAAGTCGGAGAGGGTGTAATTGAAGATATTATAAAGGAAAGAGAAGCTAACGGTGATTTTAAATCAATATATGATTATATAAAACGAGTAGATCCAAAATGCACTAATAAAAGAACTTTAGAGGGCTTGATCAAGGCAGGAGCATTTTCTACTATTGAAAAAAGCCGTAAACAATTAATGGAGAACTTGGATTATATTGTTGCAACCGCTTCTAAAGAAGCAAAGGCAAAAGAATCCGGTCAGGGCAGTTTATTTGATATGCTTGGAGATACTGCATCTATTGATAATGCAAAATTTGCCCTCTCAGGCTCAGATGAAGAATATGATGCAAGAGAAATTCAAATTCTTGAAAAAGAGTTTTTAGGGTTTTATGTAACAAGTCATCCTCTTTCTACAATTAGGGATAAGTTACCATTTTTAATGACTCATAAAATTTCTCAAATTCCTGAAATTCCGAATGAAAAAGTTGTTACTATATGCGGGCTTGTTACCGGAACAAAACAAATTCCAACAAAGAACGATCCGTCTAAGTTTGTAAGATTTGTGACAATAGAAGATTTGACAGGTAAAATTGATACTCTTGCTTTTAATTCAAAAATTGCTGCATATAACGACTTTTTACAAAATGAACAAAGAATTATTGTTTCAGGTAAAGTCAGCAGAAGAAGTGATGATGATCCGCCAATTATTCTTATCGATACAGTGAAACCTGTTGATAATTCTAATATTTTTACTATTAAATTAAATAAAGATATGAAATATGAAGAATTATTCCTGTTAAAACAGATGCTATGCGAGCATAATGGGTCTGATCCTGTTATGCTGAAGTTAAATGATCTGACAGGAGAAGTAAAAATTTTAACGTCTTCAATTTTTTGGGTAAATTCTTCTAATGATTTGGTTAATCATCTTAAAAAAAGTTTTGGCGAAAAAATAGAAATTTCTATAAAATCAATGGATACGGATTTAAAAGAAGCGGTTTAATAAAATAAATCCGCTTCTTTTTGTATAGATTATATTTTAATTAAGATTGACGTTTTTGGTCAAAAATCCTGATAAATCGATATTTTTACCTTGAGCTTCGGCATTTTCCAAAAGATATGGCAGGGCTTCCATATTTTCTTTTATCACTTTGGTATCTCCAAGTCTTATATCATCAATGTTACATTTAGGAGACGTTTTTTTACAAATTTTGTCGATTGAAGTCATTATATGACTTAGTATTTTTATATTTTCAGGTTTAGAATCTCCTGAGCACAGGTGCATAATAAAATTAAAAAATTCATTATTTTTTGTATAATCCATTGTATATCCGCCGGATAAGGTATCTTTTGCTATATTTGGTACAATTTCACTTGTTGCTTTTATCTGTTCAGAAACTCCTTTTGCTTTAGCTAAGTCGTATCCGAAAAATTTTAGTAAAAAGAATTTTGCGTTCGTAGCATCCGAATTGTTTATGACTTCTTGTGTTAAATCAAGTGCTGCAGGATTTTCGCGGCTTACAACCGGCAGTTGGTTTAATATTATTCCGAAATTAGTTTTTCCGGGAATCTTTGATGCTTGTTTAAGGTTAATATTTGTATTTAAGAATTCTTGTACATTTGATAAATCAATTATGTCCTGGGCTAATCCTAAATATTTTGGATTCATATCTTTTATTTGTTTTGCAAATTCTGCAATTTCAGGATTATCTTTTGCATGTGCATTTATAGATGAAATAAGTTCCTCTGTAGTATTTGTTCTTGGGTTTTGTTTTACCGCTCCCATCGGCATAAATCCGCCTAAAAATCTATTTGGCAATATTTTAGCTTCTTCAGATATTTTGCTTGTTACTTTTGATAATAATGACATATTGAAGGTCCTTTCTGTTTTTTACTGTAAATACAAAGTAGAAACATAAATATTTTTGACTGAAATATAGTTTGTGTTAACCAAATCTTTACATATTATTTTTTATTTTTGAAAAAGTGCTTGAAAAATATTTTTCAGCATGTATTATTAAAAAGTAACCGAATTTTGCGGGGGTAATTCAGTGGTAGAATGCCTCCTTGCCAAGGAGGATGTCGCGAGTTCGAGCCTCGTCTCCCGCTCCATAAAGAGCACTCATCTTTAGGTGGGTGTTTTTTATTATAAAATAGATATTTTTATTTAATTCTATTTCCTTTTTTGTATTTTTTTATATAATATGTATATGGACAGAGAGAGTATTGGATGAAAAGTTTTATTGTTTTTCTACTATCTTTAATAGTTTTAATTATTACGATTCAAAATATGCAAATATTTCAAAAGACTCGTGATGGTGCCCGTTTTGAAAATTATTCGACTCTTTCTTCTGACAGCTTGCCTCCTATACTGGCAGGATATTTGGCAAATGAGGGTGCAAGATACGGTCTTTATAAAATCCCAAATTATGTTAAGGATTTGTTGGTTAATAATATTGAATATGAAATTATTTATAAAACAAAACCTAAATTTTCTATAATATTGATTTCTCCAGAAGCGGTCATATCTAAAGAACCTTCAGCTAAAGCTTTTTATGATGCTCTTTATGAATCAGCTAAGAAATATGAAAATGATTTTAATCTGATGGTTTTGAACCATGAACCTGATAAAAAATATATATTAAAGTTTGATAATCAAGGTTATAAGGGCTTAAAGGAACATTGTTTGGAATTTTGTATAATAGATCCGTCAAGAGATACGATGTTTGCATTTAGCAGACTTTCATTAACGGAAACTAACGCAATAGAAGCTGTATTGCAGCAGTATAGCCAACTATTGCATTAAGTATTTATTAATGTAAATATACCGTTAAAATTTTTCTATATTTTAAGTTATGTTTGTCTTATACTCGAAATATCTTACAGGTTATGGAGGGTATTATGAAATCTTTTTGGAAAATATCAGGATATGTGTTGCTGTCTCTTATATTTTGTTTATACCTGATATTTTTATTTGTATTGCCTAGAAAAATTGATTTAAATATATATAAACCGCAACTTCAAAATTTAGTTAAAGAAAATACCAATTTAGTTGTAGATTTTAATAGAGTTGAAGTTATAACAAGTCCATTTTTGGAAGCTGGTATAAAAACGTCTGATATATGCGTAAAACTCCCTGATGGTTCAGTTTTATTTAGAGCGGATTCTTTCAAAGGAAAGGTTTTTTTACCCAGTTTGTTATGGCTTACTGTAAGGGTTTCTCAGGCTGAGCTTGATTCGCCTGTTTTGAATGTGGAAATTCTGAATGGAGAAAAATATAAAGTTGCAAAACTTTATGAGGATATTGTTAATAAAAAAAGAGCCCAGCGTCGTTTAAATCCAACAATATCTGATGAAGAAGCTGCTCAGCTTCCGTTTGATCTTTCTGCTATAAAATTAAATATGCCTAACCTGAAATTAAATAATTATCAAGCTGTTATAGATGATAAAAAATCTTCTCATAGGTTAACTCTAAAAGGTGATTTATTAAAATTGGGGTATTTTAATGGCAAGTTTGCTAAATTAAAAACTAATGCAAAATTTTTAAGTGATGATAGTGAAAATATTACTGCTAATATTGATATAAATACTTTTATTCCTGCATTTAAATCATCTCAGGATGAAGAAGATGATGATGCTGTATTTGAGCTTCCTTTTGTAAATCCTGTTAGTGTATATCGTGATTATAATTTAAAATCTAATATAAATACAAAATTAAAAATTAGACAGAATGAAAAAAATAACAAAATTTGGGCAAAAGGTTATGTAAATATAGATGGAACTACAGTTACTCTTGCCGGGCTGCCTTTGCCTGAATCTTCATTCAATGTAAATGCAAATGGATATGTTTTTGATTTTGATACAAATTTATATGTTACGGATAAGGAATATTTAAATCTTTTAGGTACTATTGATTATGGCAAGAAGCCTTATATTGACTTGTCAGTCAAATCTTCTCAAGTACATTTTGCTAATCTTTTAAATATTACAAAGGCTTATTTAGATACAATTCATATAAAAAATGATATTGATAAAATGGCTGCAAGCGGATATTTGTTATCTAATTTTCATATAGTAACTGATTTTTCCAATTTAGAATCTGATGGTAAATTTGTTATCAGAAATGGAAAAATTAATGAAAAACAAATAGGGCTTTTATTTAATGATATCAATGCGAATTTATTGTTTGATGATAATGTCTTTAGAGTTGAAGACAGTAGGGTGTTGATTAATGGTAGACCTGTTCATATTTCCGGTAAAATAGATTCAAATTCAATTGCAAATGTTAATATAACAGCGGATAAAATTCCTATACCTGAATTATATCTTGCTTTTGCACCAAGAGACCTTAAAAGAAATTATTATTTAAAATCAGGTTTTTTAACTTTAAATACAAAGGTTATAGGTGAAATTAAAGATATAGCTGCGTTGTTTGAGTTTGATCTTGACAAATTCAGATTAACAGACAGATTGGGTAAATTTATTGTAATAAATGATGCATTACATTTTGGTGTTGTAAATTATGGCGGAGAAATAAGCGGTAAATTAAAAAATAGAGGTTTTAAGTTTTTAATTCCAGCTACAAGATCTATTGTTTCAGATGATTTATTAGTTGCAGATATCAAGGATAAAAATGCTAAGGTAGATAAGTCTATTATTAAACTTAATAAAAATTCTAAAATTATTTTTAGTGGTAATATATCTGACTATGTTTCTGATATAAAAACAAATTTTAAAGCAAGTGGTTATTTAACTGATTCTGATTTAAAAATTTTATTTGGGAATCAACTCGCTCCTTACTTTGAATCAAAAGGTTCTATTCCTATTAAAGCAAATTTAGATTCTAATGGTAAGAAAATGAAACTAATAGCACAAATGGAATCAAATGCGGATTCATATATTACCCCGGTAAAAATAGATGAATTAGTAGGTCAAAAATTACTGGTTCAATTTCTTGTTGAAAAAAATGATGATGTTTTAAAAATTTATAAAACAGGTTTATATGTAAGGAAACCTTATACCGTATTTTCTGACAATTTAAAACGAAATCTTCTGAATGCAAGGCAAATTGTCGGAATACGTGCTATGTTATCAAACTTAAGCACTTCTCCATTTATAAATATATTAAAAATTACAATTCCTGAAGACTTAAAAGGTTCTATTTGTATTTATGATAAATCAAGATTTATTGTTGGTGGAAATTTATTTATTTTTGGAAAGGTTCATTCTCCAAGAATTAATGGCAATTTCAATGTGAAAAATTTAAGTATTCCTGAGTTGATGACATCTATCAGGTATATACTTGTAGATTTAAATAGTAATGGTGTTAATGTTAATATTAACGATGTTTTGGCAAATGGTTCGGATTTTAATATTAATATTAATTCAGATTGGCATAATTTGGCTAATATGCGTTTGGGGGATGTAAGAGTCTATTCAAAATCTATTAATGTGGATAGACTGTTAAAAGTTTCTGATAATTTATTAAAAACTCTTCCAAAAACAAAGTCTTCATCTTCAGTCAAGAAGGCTGCAAATATTCCTGTAGAGATTTTAAGGGGATCAATAAACTTAAAATCTATTCAATCAGGTAAAATTATTATAAAAAATACAACAAGCAGAATGTCTTTGTTTAAAAATATTTTATATTTGAATAATTTAAAAACATATCCTATGGAAGGCAACGTAAGTGGAGATGTTTCAATGAATTTAATATCAACAGAACTTAATGCAAAATTAAGAGGTAAGGATTTTGATGTTGAAAAAGTTTTGTTGGATGCAATGAATATGAAGGATACTCTTGCTGGTAATATGAATTTTATTGCGGATGTTTCATTAAAAGGAACTACTCTTCAAGAGCAAATGGAATCATTAAAAGGATATGTGGATTTCAAAGTAAAAGATGGACAACTTGGTCCGTTTGGAAAGTTTGAGAATTTCTTAATGGCAGAGAATCTTCGTGAGAATGCATTTTTCTCATCTTCTATAGGATCTATCATTACAAATATTGTCACTATAGATACTTCTCATTTTAATAATTTGTATGGACATGTGACTTTTGATAACGGTTTTGCTGATATTGCACCTATAAAATCTCAAGGAAATGTAATGTCTATGTATATAGCTGGAAAAGTTGGTTTGGCTGATAACAGTGCAGATTTAAAATTGAGAGGTAAATTAGCTTCAGCTTTTTCTGATAGTTTAGGACCTCTTGCAAATATAAATCCTGTCAATTTGATTAAAAATACTTCTGGGTTAAATATAGTTGCGGCCAAAACATTTATGATCTTTTGCGAAACTGTTTCAGAGGAAGAAATGATGGCTCTTCCTGCTTTGGCAGAAGGAAAATCTGATGATTATGCTACAAAGTTCCAAATTATATTACGTGGAGATACGAGAAAACCATTGAAGATGATAAAATCATTTAAATGGTTGGCTTTGGACAGTGATATAGAAGCCGCTCAAAATTTTGTAGATACAATGCCAACCCCTGGACCTGGAGAAGAAAATATGACTGTTGAAGAATTGATACAATTAAGAGCTCAACAATCTTCAGAAAATGTGCAGAAACCAACTACTATTCAACCAGATGAGGAAAGTCAAGTACAATCAAATTCTTTTATTGATAGATTGAAGTCTAAATTGAAAAAGAATAAGTAATATCAATATTAATCAACCTGCAGAGAGATATCTCTGCAGGTTGATCTATAACGAGATTTATGTTTGTAACTTTTATATGATAAAATTTGTCTATGGAAACTGCAAGAAAGTCTTTTTTTATATTAATTTTAATACTTATTATAATGTATTTGGGGTTTGTATTTTTGCTACCTGCGATATTGAGTTCTGACAAAATGATTAATAGATATGAAACTATTCTATCTTCAAAGCTTAATGCCAATGTAAAACTGACAGGTTTTAAAATTTCAGTATCTCCAGTATTAGTTCTTAGAATGAAAATAGGAGCTATTACTGCTATAAATCAATCAGGCCGTCGCATAGTTGATATTAATAATATTTGTTTAAAAACGAGATATGTTTCTATTATACCTGAATATTTGGCTATTGATACTATTTATATTGATTTCAGTTGTTTAAAGAATAGCTTTAGATCAAATAAATTATCTAAAAATAATAGTTTTAACATATCATTTTTCCCGGAGACTAATATAAACAAAATTTATGTAAAACTTGATGATAAAGGTTCTTATATAAATATTAATAATATAGAGTCAAATCGTGTGTTAGATGCAATTGAATGCAGATTATCAGGTGTAATTAATGTTCCGCAAATAAAAATGCTTATTGAAGTGGGCGAAAATGGTTGTATAAAATATAAAAATTCTTTGTCTTTCGATAAATTTTCAGTACGTGTTGGTAATTCATTGCTGTATTTGTCCGGCGGAGTAAATGAATTATCCTTTAAGGGTTCAGATTTGCCGGTAAAAGATCTTGAGGAATCTTTTTTATATTTTTATAAACAAAAATATCCGTATAAGAAAAATTTTATTG
The DNA here is from genome assembly GCA_949300485.1 of uncultured bacterium. GTDB lineage: Bacteria > Cyanobacteriota > Vampirovibrionia > Gastranaerophilales > Gastranaerophilaceae > Zag111. The sequence continues at coordinate 82,713 of CASGEL010000008.1, read as the reverse complement.
AAAATTTTAAAAATTTTTCAGGGACAATAGATGTAAATCTGAAATTTTTAAATGGAGGTTTACATGGGAATTGTGTAGCAAAAAATTTAAGTGCAGAGTTTTCAAAATTTACAATTCCAGTAGAGCTTCCTAAAACTGTTTTTTATTTCAATCATAAAAATATTACGGCAAAAACTACAGGCACCTTTGGTTTTGAACCTGTATATACTGATTTTTATTTGACTGGATTAGCCTCCAAACAGTTGAAAATATTGGGTAATGTCAGAGCTGATCTTACAAATAATTTTACGCAAAAATATTTTAAGCCCGTTCAAATTTCAGGGGTTGCCAAGGCTAGTGTGAAATATCAGGTCCAGAATTCAATAGTTGATATAGATTATGAGCTTTTTATACCAAAAGGCAGCAATATATTATCAAAATTCGGAAGTATTGACAATATTAGTGTAGATAGGCGTATTTTTGCTCATACCATAAAACGAGGGGATAGTATTAAAATGAATGAGTATAGATATGAGTTGTTATCCTCTGCGGAGTCTTTACTTTTGTTAAGTGGTAATGGATTATTTTCTAAAATTAATGGAACTTATAAACCTATATATATTACATTGAAGACTAATGATAAGGTTAAACTTTCTTTAATTAGGTCTTTAATAAAAGATGTTTTACATGACGGATATTTTATCGCGGATTTAAAATATGATTTTTTGAATAGCAAGCTGGGCGGTTATTTGAATTTATATAATACTTTTTATAAGGATTTTTTATATTTAACAAATGTGACTTTATCAGTTTCAGATCGTTTTGTTGATATTTCTGCAATGGGGAAGTTTTATGACTCGCCAATGAGATTTACTTTTTCTGCTGAAAATAATATAAGAAATATTGTTATTAATAATATTGATATAAATCTCGACAGGTTCTATATAAAAAGAGGGAAGATGCCTTCAACTCCGGTGAAAATTGCAGTAAATTCTAAAAAAAATGGTGATATCCAAATTAAAAAAGGCAGAATTCATATAAAAGAAATTATACATTCTAAATTTACATTACAAAATGTAGAAATGTTTGCCCGTATGCATAATAATATTATCGAGTTTGTTATACCTCAAACCTCTTATGCTAATGGCCTTCTTAGTGCATCAGGAAACTATAACCTTTATAACCATTCTTCTGATATCAATTTTTTAGCTTCTAATATCGATTCTAATGAAGTAGCCTCTCGTCTTTTCAATTTGTATGATCAAATTGAAGGCAGAGCATATGCATCATTACATTTGGTAACTCATAACAAATTAAATGATATAAAAGCACATGCAACTTTTGCCATAAATGATGGTTTTTTGTCTAGGTTGGGTTCTAAAGAATTTATTATAAGCGGTTCAAAAACTCATAAAATTTTGTTTTTCCTGAAGAAGCCTTTTAGATTTACGTTATCAAAAATTTCAAATATAGATTTTTCAGATCAGGATACTTTATCATCAGATCTTAGGGGATCATTTATTTTAGATAATAATCATATTAAAAATGTTAAAATTTTCTCAAAGAGTGAATTTATTTCTCTGTTTATTGAAGGTAATTATAATATTTCAACAGAAAATGGAAAATTGTATATCTGGGGAAGACACAATAAAGTTGAAGAAAAAAAGATAAGAATATTTAAGGTCCCATTATCTATTTTATATAAATTAATTTTCAGAAAAGAAAAATCAAAACATATTTATTATGATAAAATCAAAGAAATTCCTCCAATTAATGCAAAGCCGGAAGACGAAGCATTATTTAGAGTTTTTGTCCATGGAAACATAAATACAAATGATGTTAAAGTCATTTTGAAGGATTTAAAATAATTTTAAATTTCGTCTACTAACAGAACGGGTTGAGGAATTGGATTTTGTGTATTTCCCTCTCCTGTCCAGCTTCCGGAGTTTATTAAATCCTGTTTTGCCAAGTCATCCATGTTTAATTTTCTATATACTTCAGCTCGTTCTAAGTATAATCTGTCTTTTAATAAAAATACCCTGTCATTTTCGGCTTTTTCTATTAAATCTGTATAAATTAATAAAGCTTCTTCATAATGTTTTATATTATATAAAAATTGAGCTTTATCCCATAAAAAAGAATCTTTTTCATAGCTGTTATTCGCATTTGCAATTTCTTTATCAAAATCTTCAATAGCACTTTTAAATTCTCCAAGGTGATATTTTATATAAATTTTATTGTCAAAATTCATAATATTAAAGCCGTCGGCTCCAAGTTCATATGCTATATCATAATCTTTTATAGCACCTTGTAAATCTCCGCTTTTAAATTTTGCATAACCTCTTAATGAGTACCACTCCTGAGCTATTGGAAATATTTTAGATCCAAGGGTGGTGATATTTATAGCTTTTTGATATTGTTCTTCATCTATGAGTTTATATGTCATTTTGAATGGTGAAATTATATTGCAGCAAATGATAATGATTAATATTAGACTTAGAGCTTTTAATAATTCAACTCTAAATAGTTTATAATATTTATCATTAATATAATCAGATGGAATAAAACTTGTTTTTTCGTATTCTCCGAATTTTTTCTTTAATCTTTTTTCAAAAAATTTTGTACATATTATCGTAATAGTATGATAAAATCCGACAATTACCATAATAATTATCAGTGCATTAACATACCAATAGTTATTAACTAACAGTGTATATTTAGGAAAGATTATTTCATATAGTAATACTATAAATAATATAAAAATTAAAATAGTAGAAGTCCTTTTATGAAGTTTGATTTCTTTCCAAACTTTGTCAATTTCTTCATCATCAAAGTATTTGTCAAATTTATATCCAAGAGTGTTATTAATTGACCTGATAACTGTTTTATTATCTTTAGTATATGTATAAAAATCCATTGGGGATTGTTTATACAATAATTTTAGTATATTTATTTTTAGCATACTTAACGAAATTCCCTTATTAGTTTATAATATCATAAAATGGAATTATTACATTATAATATTTAACAGATTTTTGAATTGTTGTATTTTTCTGCTTTATAGGCTATTTGAGTTTAGATTTTGTCTTAATAATCTGTTACAAGTAGAGAAATGTTTGAATTTTATCTTCAATAGTTTTTTCATCCAGTCCTTTGTAGTTTATTCTGGAGGATGTTATAGGCTGTTTATAGTCATATTTATTGATAGATCTTGAATCTACAATGACAGATGGCGGTAAAATTGACCATTTATACAGTGCAGCTGCCATTCGTCTGTAAAACTTATCAAGCCATTGTATTTTTTGTTCTTTTGAAACGGGATTATGTTGTTCATATAAGAATTCAGAATCAAGCATATCATAGTAATGTTCTTTTTTATTTTCTATTCTCCAGATAATTTCATCCAAAAATTCGTATGGCATAAGAGCATCTTCTGCAATAAGCGGTTTCCCTGTTTTAGGGTTTATTGCAAGTTCAGCTCCAGGTTTTTTCAGAATTATGGCTTCGGGGATTGCATTTTTCACATCTCTGTTTTCATTTAGCCATCTTGCAAGTGCAAATAGTTTTGTTTTGGGTACATCCGCAATAGGTGCAAAACCGCCTGACATATCTCCGTTTATTGTTGCATAGCCCATATAGAGTTCTGATTTATCAGATGTTGCAATAGGCAGGCATTTTTCAAATTCGTTGCTTATTCCCCAGAGAAACATTGCTCTTGAACGAGCTTGTATATTATCCATAGTAAAAGATTGTTTGTATCTGCAGTTCCATTTTTCTTCAACTGTTTTAAATAAATTTTGCAGACAATTATTTGTAACCTCTACCATATCTTTAATCGGAGCCTCGGTGAAATTTATACCAAGATTATTTGCAAGTTTTTCTGCATCACTTTTGCTTTCCTGACTTGTAATTTTTGAAGGCATACTGATTCCGAATACATTGTCTTTACCAAGAGCATCTGTCAGTAATACTGCACAAACCGTTGAATCAAGCCCGCCCGACAATCCAAGAACTGCCCTTTTAAATCCTGTTTTTTTGAAATAATCTTGTATACCTTGAATAATTGTTTTGTATGTTCTTTCTAAATCAGGTTCATATTCAAGTGTATAAACTTTTGCTTCTGTCAGTGTCTTTTCCAGCCCTTTAGTCAGAGGATAAATTTTTCCAAGGTTCATATGTGGATTTACAATTAAAAATTGTTCCTGAAATGATTTTGCTCTTGCAAGAAGCTTTCCTTTTTTGTCAAAGACTCTGCTTGAGCCGTCAAACGAACTGTTATCAATTGCACCCACCTGATTGACGTAAACAATAGGTGTTGAATATTTTTTTGAAATAAAAGACAGCATGTTGTGTTTCAACTGTTCTTTTTTCGCTCTTGTAGGAGATGCCGAACAGTTTATAAATACATCCGGTTTTTCTTTTGATAATTCGTCTATCGGGTCAATTGAATATAATGTTGTATCATTGAAAAATTCTTTGTTGTTCCAGCAGTCCTCGCATATTGAAATTCCGTATTTTAATCCGTTTATTAAATTTACAGCTTCGCATTGTTGGATTTTTTCGCTGTCAAAGTCTCCGAGAGTTTCTCCGGGCTGGTTCCCGACAACAGGTGAAGGTTCTATATATCTGTAGTCATTAAATTCCGAATATGTAGGAAGTAAGGATTTTCTTATTATTCCTTTTATCTCTCCATTCTGCATAACTGCAACCGAGTTAAAATATTTTTTTCCTGTTAAATGGTCGTATTTTCTGGGTTCAACAAACCCTACAATTGCGGTTGTTTCTTTTGTAATTTTTGCAATAGCCTTTAGCCATTTTACATTTTCTTCAACAATTATCGGGTGTCTGTCGATAGTATCTTCTATAGGGTAGCCCATAAGCGTAAGTTCGGGAAAAACAACTAAATCCAGACCGATATTTTGTGCATGTTTGATGTATTTGACAACTTTTTGTGCATTATATTCAATATTTCCTGCTATGGGATTTATTTGTGCAATACCTATAGAGCCCTTTTTATAAGACTCTAATAAATTTTTTAATTCATTTTCCAGAATTTGTGAATTTTCATTTGATAATCCTTCATCATAGATTTCAGAAAGTTTATATATACAGTTTTCTTTATTATATTCTTTTAAAAGTTTTTCAATTTCTTTTGCTAATTCTTCCTTAGTTATCTTTTCATAATTTATCATTTATCCGTATCCTCAATTTATCCTAATTATATCTGAAAAATGATAAATATTCTTGAAAATATATTTGATTTTTACTATAATAAATGTGTTACCTAAAGCGGTATCGTCTAGTGGTTAGGACGGGAGATTCTCATTCTCCAAACACGGGTTCAATTCCCGTTACCGCCGATGGGTAAATAGGGGTAAATATAGAGTTTTGTCACCTTGAACGACTTATCATGTCATCCTGAACTCGTTTCAGGATCTCATTCAGAATCTAAAAATTTTGTGTGAGCTCTGTATATAGCTTCATTTTCGTTACACTGCAGAGGTTCGCTTTCTCTCGGAATGGTATTAATAATTCTTATGCAAAGTCCGGTCTGCGGATTTAGCAACCATACCGACTGTTGGTTATAATACACCTTGCATCATATCATTGAGTGCCAATTTTGCCGTACGGATTGGAGTTGCAAAAGATGTTCCGTCAACTCGTATTTTCCCCGAGAAAACCAAATATGCTATATCATCTTTATTTTCACCTCCACTGGCAAAGCCCAGTTTCTGTATATATTTCCACATTTCAGGCTTTTCATCACATACCTTAAGAATATCTCTTAACTTCATACCGACAAATGGATTTTTTTCACTAAAAACGATATCTGTTCCGGGTTGACCGCTGATATTGATGCCATCGGAGGTTTGAGTTGCTAAAAGTTCTCCCTGTTCATAATGTTGACAAAATTTCGAATTTTTTGAAGATGAAAATTCAGAAATGGTTCCACGTTTATTCAGTGAGCCAACTCCTTCAGCAGTATTTGAATTTAAAAGATATCTATTAACAGCTTTGCGGTGAAACGGTCCGCCGTCACTATTACCGCCTGCAAATAATACTCTTGTTCCACGCAGAGAATGCAATTTATCAACTTCTGCACATACTTTCTTGTATATAGGTTCACAAGCTTCTGTCACATCAAAAGTTTCCGAACCGATTGAGCAATTAACATAATCAAACTTTTTACCTTGTTGTAAATTTTTTAGATGATTAATAAGTTTGTCAGTATCTATGCGTGAAGAACCTCTATTAGACCCTATTTCAAAGGTTGTATATCTTGCAAAAGGATTATTTCTTTTAGCTAATATTTCAACTGCTTTAGAATGCGATAATTCATTGAGTTCAGCCGGTAAACTTATATTATCAATACCATATGGTAACTCAAATGCACTTTTATAGCTATTATCAATAATGGCAATCTCTTTTGGTACTATTTCAGCTTCCTTTATAAAAGCACCGTCTTGATCAAGAATTCGAACAAGGACTTTACCGTCTTCTGTTTCTCCTTGTTTTAACAGATTATAAAGCTTACCGTCTTTAGGATTTGTCCACTGAGCCCTTGAATAGCTGTCCTCAATTGTTTCTGATGTTAAACGTCTTAAATCCTCAGCATTTGTTTTATTGAAACTTGAACTTACAGGGGCTTTTATTTGACTTGAAGCAATTTTATTCATCTGCCGGGCCTGTTTCATCTCAACAGAGCAAAATCGTGGTAATTCAAAACTTTTACCTGTCGGAGGATAAGTTAATGTTGGATTTATTCCATGAAAATTTGATATTCGTTTGTTTAATAAAGATTTACTGTTTCCTGCTTTTAAAAAGCTAACAGCATCTTTTACAAAATTTATTCCTAATTTGTATGTTCCCATATAAATATCCGTTATTTTCCCCTGTATATTTATATAAAGTATTTATCTAAACCCCAATTGCCTAATTATTACTAAATTTATTAATTTAGTAATAGTTTTAAGTTTGTTTTTGCGGTTATTTGGTTATTGCTATTTTTAGGCAGGTATCTTTATTATTTTTGAAGTAGGAATATGCATCAAGTATATCTTTAAGCGGATATGTTTGAGTAACAATGAAGTCTGTATTGATTTTTCCTTCTGAAATAAGTTGAAGAAGTTTTTTACAATGTATTGCGTCGACTCCGCCTGTTTTGAATGTAAGATTTTTGCCATACATTTGGGGTAATGGTAAAATTTGATTTTCTTCATACATTGCAACAATGCCTACAATGGCATTTGGTCTTGCAATTTTCCAGGCAAGTTCAAATGTGCCTTGTTGCTGTTGAGATTGCGGTTGTTGACTGTAGGTTGCCCCGTGCGGCGAGCACCCTGCGGCTTCGATAACCCCGTCTGCTCCTCTGTTATGGGTAAGTTTTTTTACTTCTGTTTCTATATCTGAGTTATTGGGATTAAGATAAAAATCAGCAAGATTTTGTTGTTTTGCTATGTTTAATCTGTTTTCGTTTACATCAATCGCAATGATTTTTTCAGCACCCATAAGCCTTGCACAAATCATAGAACACATTCCGACAGGTCCTGAACCGATAACAGCTATTGTATCACCTTGCTTTATTTCACACATTTCAGCGCCGAAGTATCCGCTTGAGAGGATGTCGCCGACGAATAGAGCATTCTTATCGGTTACGTTATCGGGTATTTTTGTTAATCCCATATCTGCGTAAGGTACTCTGATATATTCAGCTTGACAGCCGTCAATTCGACAACCTAATTCCCAGCCTCCGTTTTCACAATTATTTATGTATCCCCGTTTACAGAAATAGCAATTTCCGCAGAAAGTTTCGCAGTTTGCGCTTACTCGGTCTCCGATTTTGAGATTTTTAACGTCTGCACCTGTTTCAATAACTTTTCCTACAAATTCGTGACCTAGAATTATATTGTTATTTGCTCGCGGAACTTGACCGTTGATTATATGAAGATCGCTTGTACAAATAGATGATAATGTTACTTCAACAATTGCATCTTTAGGGTCAAGAATTTGTGGAAGTTCTCTTTCGCATAATTCAATTTTACTTTCTGAGTTTTTATTGTAGACAAGTGCTTTCATATAACCTCCAAATAAATAGTATTTTCTCTCTATATATATTTTACAATAAATTTATTTTGTAATAAAATATTATTGGTAACATAAGAAGGAGTGAAAATATGAAAAAGGTTTTAATGTCTCTTTTTGTTGCTGTTGCATTAGTTGTTCCGGTTCAGGCTGCAACTTATGACGCTGCATCAAAAGTTCCTACGATTGGAGAAAAGTTATTAACAAAGAATGGAATTTCAGCAACAAATGTTAAATTTACAGTTGTATCAGGTGCTGTAGATAATTCTAATTATGCAACGGACAGAGTTGTAAACGTATCAAGCAGTGAATTATCTTATGCGGGAAATGACAATGAAGTTGCAGCAGTTGTCGCAAATGAACTGGGGCATATTATCAGTGGTCACGCTTCAAAAGGTAAAGTTGTTCAATTGTTCACAGCAGGTACAACATCAGATGGATCATCTAACATTCTTTCAAATTACCAGTACACAAAAGAAGAAAAAGAAGCAGATATTATTGCAACTAATTTGATGGTAACTGCAGGTTATAATCCGTTAGCCATTATTGTCGTATTGACAAAGCAGACAGGGACGTACTGGGAAGCAATTCAGGGCAAACCGGCTAATGCTGAAAGAGCAATGAGTGTATATAATTATGTAAGTTATGCATATCCTGATAAAATTAAAGCTGGTTATGGCTGTAATGAATACAGAACATTTGTTGCGTATGCAACTCCTATAGTAAAAGAAAGAGATGCTAATAAGAAGCAAGCTTCAAAAAATGAAAAAGAACAAGCTAAATCTTTAAAAAACAGTACTTCTCAATTAACAAAATTTAAAACCCGAGGCGGTTTAAGCGGATGGGATGCCATATTTGGTTTACTGAACGGCGAATAGTTATTTATTTTGTAATTTTTAAAAGGCTCCGTTTACAGTATTGAACGGAGCTTTTTGATTTTGTATAATATTTATATATGGGTAATATAATTAATTTTTTCAAAGACTTTAAAAAAGGTGAAAAATCAAAGCCGTCGCCTTTGACCTCAAACAAAGGCTATAATGCGTTTCTGGAAGGGCAGAAACTATTTAATAATTCTGAATACGATAATATGGCTCTTGAAAAATTCATACTGGCAGAAAAAGAAGGTTTTATTTCTGCTGAAATGTATGCGGATATGGCATGGATTTATGGTTGGAAGAAAGATTTTAAACGTGCTGAATATTATGTCCGAATGGCTATTGAAATGGATTCTGACTACGGGTATTCCTATTATATTTTGGCAGGAGTATATGAGGACTATTATAAAAATCCTCAAAAAGCTTTTGAATTATTATTGCTTGCAGAAAAAAAAGGTTGTTCCCAATCCATTCTTTATGATAAAATCATTGACTATTATATGGCTTTTAACAATCCGCTAAAAGCCATAGATTACGCAAATAAAGCTCTGGATAAAGAAGTAAACGTTCCATATTTTTTATTTATTAAAGGGTGGTTATATCATAAACTGAATGAACATAAAAAAGCCCTGAAATATTATCTGAAAGCTGAAGACAAAGGGTATGGAGACGATGATAATAATGTCATGCTGTATGTTAATATCTCAATTTGTTACAACTTTTTGAACAATTTAAATAAAGCTCATGAATATGTAAACAAAGCTCTGTTTAAAAATAAAAATGAACCTGAAGGGTATGCACAAAAAGGATTTTTATATTACTACGAAGGAAAGGGGATGGATAAAGATAAAGCTTTAAAGTATCTGTTGCAGGCAGAAAGTTTAAATTCAAAAAGTGCAGATGTATATGGTTATATTGCAGCTATTTATATTGATGAAAAAAAAGAATATGAAAAAGCGTTCGAGTATGCTAATAAAGCAGCAAAATTGGATAAATATTTTTATACAGTATTAGGCCATCTCTATTATGAACAAGGTGACTATAAAAAATCTTACAAATATTATAAAAAGGCTTATAAATATAATGCGGAAAAATTTACACTATGGCAGTATTTTGACATGATTGCTTCTTTAAAAGAGTTGAATTGTTATAAATTAGCTTTAAAGTATGTAGAAGAAGCTATAAAAATCTTTCCTAAAGAGAGGTGTTTTAAATGTTTGCAATTAGAATTACTGGCTGCTCAAAATAAAATGAATGAAGAATATATCCATTTAATTGAAGATTTCAATAAAAAAAATCCTGACATAGTAGAAAGCAGAATATTTTTAGTAGAGTGTTATGCTAACAAAAAAGAATATGATAAAGGTATAGAAATAATTAATAAAATAATTAAAGACTTCAAAAACAACAAAGATATTGGCGTTAAACAGTACATACAGTATAATACACTATGGTTTCTTGCCTATCTATATCTAGGAAAAAAAGATTATGAAAAAGCACTTGATAATATCTATAAATTCACAGTCAATTATGATCACTCTTTGAATAAAAATACTTATCTAAATATAAAAAAAATTTATAAAAAGCTTATAAAAAAATTTCCTGAAGATAAAAGACTTGATCTAATACGTGAAAAATTCAAACTAGAAGAGGAATGACGCAATATCTGCTCATTCCTCTTTTTTGTCCATCTTTTGTTCAGAAGACGGACTGAAAATGATTATTCACTCATTAAGTGTTGAAATGTTTGAAAATAAGCGTTACTAATGATAGTACATTTATTCCTTAAATTTTTATCAGAAGAAATTTACTGTCTTTTCGGGCTAAAACTTTATGTTGTAGATCCTTTTTAAACATCAGTATTTCTCCTTTATCTACAGTAAATTTTTCAGCATCAAAATGGAGCTCAATTTCTCCATCAAGAACATATACTGCAGCATCTTCAACAGATGTGTGTGTATCTATAATTTCTTCTTTTTTTAAGGCAATTATATTTAAGCTGGAATTATTATTTTCCATAAGCGTTTCTTTTTTGAAAGTTTCGCCGTCCAAATTAACAATTTCTTTTGCTTTTAATACGTTAAAAAACATTATTTCCTCCTGTATTGATGTACCCTTAGATTAAATCATGGAGGATTGTTACTTTCATTATCCAAAGTGATAAAAATAAATTTGGAAGATATCTATATAATTTACTTAGTCTGAATAGTGTAATTTTAATGTCGTGTTAGCTAATGGAAACTTTTTGTTAAAAAAATAATATAAATTTATGAAAATAATAAAATTTTTATTACTATTTGCTGTGTTACTATTATTTATCCAACAAGTACGAGCTAATGATATTCAGGTTAGAACTTTTAATGAATTAATAAATTCTTATCCTATAAATGGTGATACCATAGAATTTTTAGACGATATGACCTCGGATGAAACAATAGGGTATAATTTTTATGGTTTGGATATAACTTTTGAAGGTAATAATCATTCAATTGATGGTCATGATGTTTTTGGAGGTTTTGTATTAAATCAGGATAGTTTGTTTAATCAAGTCAGGATTTTGAATTGTAAAGGGCAAGATTATAACAGGTCAAGTTTTGCCGGTGCTGTATATAATAGTGGCGGAGTAATTGATGTTGATCATTCTGCATTCAGCGGAAATTTTGTAGATGCAAGTGGTTTTAATTTTGCTGTAGGTGGAGCTTTATATAATTTAAATGGTGGGGTTATAAATATAGATACCGCATTGTTCGAGGATAATTATTCTGATGGAGCATCTTCTTTCGGAGGTGCTATCGCCAACGGTTATCAAGGTGTAGGTGGAATTGCTCGTATGACAATTAGTAACTCTGTTTTGCAAAATAATTATTCCGATGGATCTGTTATTCCTCATGGTGGTGCTTTATATAATTTAGGGTTTGTAGATATTTCAAGAACCCAATTTAATAATAATTATGTTCATGGTACCGATAATGGAAGTTATGTATATGGTGGAGCTTTTTATAATGAGGGAACTGCTTCCATTACTCAAGGTGATTTTCGTAATAACAGGGCTTATTCTCAAAATTATTCACTGATAAGTGGAGGAGCTATTTATAATAGAAGTAAATTACATATAAATGATTCCATTTTTAATAATAATAGTGCTATGGGTGGTGAGAATGCCTATATCTCAGGCGGTAGTATTTTTAATTCAGGAGATATGAATGTCACCAAGAGCAGAATCTCTTCCAGTAGTATTCAGACTGGAGATAATTCAAATATTGCAGGGGTTGCTGTGTATAATAGCAACTCTATAAATTTTGATAACGTAACAATTTCTGACTCTTCTGTTAGTGCTGGTATTAATAGTCAAATTTTAGGCGGAGCTTTATTTAATAATGAGGAGATGGTATTGAAAAACAGTACAATTTCTTCTAATAATTTACAAGGATCAGAAGGAACTACCGTAAATGGAGGCGCGGTATATAATAATGCCAGTTTAACCATAGAAAATTCTGTAATTGCCGAAAATTCAACTTCTTCGCCATATCAAAGCAATGGCGCAGCTTTTTATAATACAGAGAACGGTGTAATAAACGTAAAAAATTCAAAAATAGAAAATAATAAAAATTCTTCCGAATCAGGCGGAAATGGAGGAGCTATATATAATGACGGAACTATAATAATAGAAAGTTCTACACTTCAGAATAATACAAATAACGGACTTTCTAATGATATATATAATAACAATGGAACTGTTGAATTTAATGGTACTGGTAGGAACAATATTTTAAGCGGAATTGCAGGTAATGGTTCTATTATCAAAAATGGTGCAGGCATTCTTAATCTTGGTGGTGTAAATAATGAATATACGGGGAATTTTAATTTTAATGACGGTACTCTTAATTTGTTAGCCAACAGCAGTTATTTTAATGCGCAAAATACGAATTTTGGAAATAATATTAATTTTAATATGCAAAATAGAGAAATTAATGATATCCAATTTGGAAACTTGCATCTTGACGGGCAGGCAAATCTGTTTGTCGATGCAAATTTAACAAGCAGGGTAATGGATACAATAGGTTCCAATTCTATAGGAGGAGCAGGTTCCTTGTTTGTAAAAGGTTTAGCCCTGGAGGGTGTTCCTGAAAGTGAAGATATATCTATACATTTTGCAAATCCTGTATTAAGAGATTATGTTCGATATACTCCTGATACACTTGCTACTCCTATATATAATTATAGAGTTAGTTATGACAGTTCAAATGGAAATTTTAATTTTGTTAGAGGAAATTTTAATCCTGCAATCTTTGCTTCTGCAGTTGCAACACAATTAGGAGGATATTTAGTTCAGCTGGAAACTTATAAAAATGTTTTTTCAAACCTTGATATGGTAATGGTTACTCCCCCTGATACCCGCAATAGTTATTCATTAATGAATAAATCTGCAAATTCAGCAGGACAATTTGCATTTTCTCCAATGTTGATGCCTGAACAGAGGAAGGGAATATGGTTTAAACCGTATTCAACATTTGAAAGTGTACCGCTAAGACATGGCCCGAGGGTTTCAAATGTTATGTATGGCGCACTAGTTGGCGGAGAAAGTGAGTTAACTGAATTAAAACGGGGTTGGTATATGATTTATGGCGGTTATGCTTCATATAACGGATCGCATCAAGCGTATAACGGAAATAGCATTTATAATAACGGCGGATTAATAGGTGCGGATGCAGTTTTTTATAAAAAGGGCTTTTTTTCTGCCTGGACAGTGAATGTTGGGGCTAATGTTGCAGAAGCGTCTACTGATTTCGGCCATGAAAATTTTGCAATGTTGAATACAGGTATTGCCCAAAAATCAGGCTATAATTTTGAAGTACTTGAAAGAAGATTTATTATTCAACCGAGTATATTAACTTCATATTCTTTTGTGAACACATTTAATTATACAACGGCCTCTGATGTAAGTATAAATACAAAACCTTTACATGCATTGCACATTGAACCGGGGATAAAATTCATAGGGAATTTTAAAAATTATTTACAGCCTTATGTTTCTGTTTCTATGGTTTGGAATATAATAGATCATGCACGTTTTCAGGCAAATGACGTTTATCTTACAGATTTGTCTATTAAGCCTTATGTACAATATGGGGTAGGAGTTCAAAAAAGATGGGGAGAAAGAGTAACTGGTTTTTTAGAAGGTATGATAAGAAATGGAGGAAGAAATGGTATTGCATTGCTTTTTGGATTGAGGATAAGTCTTTAAACATATGGAATTGCAGGGTGGGTATATTTTTGATAAAATTTCAATGTTAATTTAGCTGGAGTTTTTATAATGTTTTTTTATGCGGACTTACATATACATTCAAAATATTCAAGAGCAACAAGCAGAGATTGTAATCTCGAAAATTTAGCAATTTGGGCAAAGAAAAAGGGATTAAGCTTAATAGGTACCGGAGATTTTACGCATCCTGCCTGGTTTAGTGAAATCAAAGAAAAGCTTGTTCCTGCTGAAAATGGTACATTTAGGCTTCATTCTGACATAGAAAAACAAATTTTTACTGATTCTCGTCCGGTTAGATTTATTTTAACAGTGGAAATTTCAACAATTTATAAAAAAAATGACAGAACCAGAAAGGTTCACCATGTTGTTTTTGTTCCGGGGCTTGAGGCCGCTGAAAATTTTAGGCAAAAACTTGGAGCTATAGGGAATATAAATTCTGACGGTCGACCTATTTTAGGGTTGGATTCCAGAAATTTATTAGAAACCGTATTAGAATCAGGAGAAGGTTCTTATATAATTCCTGCTCATATTTGGACTCCTTGGTTTTCTGTTTTGGGTTCAAAATCAGGATTTGATTCCATTGAAGAGTGTTATGAAGATTTAGCAGACCATATTTTTGCTGTTGAAACGGGTTTGTCTTCTGATCCTGAAATGAACTGGAGAGTATCAAAATTAGATAAGTACAGGCTTGTCTCAAACTCTGATGCACATTCTCCGTCTAAACTCGCAAGAGAAGCTACAGTGTTTGATACGGAAACCGATTATTTTAGTATTATGGATGCTCTAAAAACCGGGAATGGATATGTCGGTACTGTAGAATTCTTCCCTGAAGAAGGTAAGTATCATGAAGATGGGCACAGAAAATGTAATATTTGTATGGCTCCGGAAGAAACCGGCAAATATAACGGAATTTGCCCGGTTTGCGGTAAACCTATGACGATTGGTGTTTTGAACAGAGTTTGTGAACTCGCTGACAGAGGAGCTGATAATACATTTAGACCTAATACTGCAGGACAGGTTTATTCTCTGGTGCCTCTTCCTGAAATAATTTCAGAAATTTTAGGTGTAGGGGTAGCAAGTAAATCCGTTACAAATGAGTATGAGCGTGTAATTAATAAATTTGGTTCTGAACTGTCTATTTTAAGGGAGGTTCCGATTGATGAATTATCAAAGGATTCCCCGCTTTTAGGCGAAGGTATTTCAAGATTAAGAAACGGTAAAGTTATTAAGCATCCTGGTTTTGACGGTGAGTATGGTGTTATCAGGCTATTTGATAAAAGCGAACTTGTAAAAAAAAACTTTATAAATCTAAAGCTTGATATTGATATCCCGTCAGATATGGATGTTAAATCGGAAGATAGATGTGTTTTGTATGCAGATAATATTGTTCCTGTTGAAGTATCAAAAGAAACTCCAAAAAATTTAAACACTCCTGTAGGATTGGATGATTACCAGCAGGCAGCGGTACAAGATGAAAGTTCTCAGCTTTTGATTGTTGCAGGTCCCGGATCCGGTAAAACAACGGTTTTAACTAAGAGACTTGCTCATTTGATTTCAGACTGCGGTGTCAGTCCGGAAGAATGTCTGGCAATTACATTTACTAAAAAAGCTGCAAAAGAAATGAAAGAGCGTTTGCAAAAACTTCTTGGTAATAAGGCTGAAAATATAGCTATTAATACCTTCCATTCTTTATGCTTTGCTATTCTTAAAGAAAATTATGAAGTTTTGGGATTGGATAAGGATTTTCGAGTGATAACAAATGAAGAAAAATTGTTGGATAAAGATATTCAAAATAATTCTGAAAGCCTTTTAGGATTTGATGATTTGATTATCCTTACATTAAAGCTATTTAATGAACATTCTGAAATTTTAAAATTATATCAGGGCAGATATAAATATGTTTCTGTCGATGAATATCAGGATATTGATGAAAATCAGTATAATTTAATAAAATTATTGGTTCCGTCAAATGGTAATATTTGCGTAATAGGTGATCCTAATCAAGCCATTTACGGATTTAGAGGCGGAGATTCGAAATTTTTTAATAATTTTACAAGTGATTATCCTGATGCTAAATTAATAAGTTTGAAAACTAATTACAGGTCTACCAATACAATAGTAGATGCTTCAAATCAAATGATAGAGTCTTACAATATTATTTCAAAGTATGATAGGCCCCATGAAAAAATTACTATTCATACTGCGCCGACAGATAAAGCTGAAGCTGAATTTGTAGTTAGTACAATTGAAAATATGATTGGAGGACATAGTTTTTTCTCAATGGATTCAGATAGGTCAGAGGGTGAAAATGAAAGTTATTCATTTTCGGATTTTGCTATATTGTATAGAACTTCAGCGCAGCTAAAACCTTTGATAGAAGCTCTGCAGCGCTCAGGAATGCCTTATGCAAAATATTCTAATGATTTGTTATGTGAAAATAAATATATTCATAAGATTTTGCAGTGTTTGACTGACGGTATTCCTGTAGATAAACAGTTACCTTTATTTTTTAAAGATATAAACGGGCAAGTTGAAGATTATATTTTAAAATATCTTGAGGATTTGGCTGTAACCTATCCTGATAAGAATGATTTTATACATGAAGTTTCGTTATTGACTGAGGTTGATATAATGGATGAACGTGCGGATAGAATATCTTTGATGAGTTTACATTCTTCTAAAGGACTGGAATTTAGATGTGTTTTTATTACAGGATTGGAAGACGGTATAATTCCTCTATATAAAGCTCAAACTCAGGAAGAAAAAGAAGAAGAAAAGCGTTTGTTATATGTTGGTATGACAAGGGCTGAAGAGAGATTATTTTTATCTCATTCTCTTCGTCGATTTTGGTTAGGTTCGTTCCAAAATCTTCCAATCTCTCCGTTTTTGGAAAAAATTAAAAATGATCTTTTGAAATATTCGAAATTCAAAAAAGAAAGAGTCGAAGAGAATAAACCGCAGCAATTATCTCTGTTTTAGTCCATACTTCCGCTTCTTAAACCTTCAAGATCAAGTGTTATATATTTGAGTCCAAGATTTTTTAATCCTTTTGTTATAACAGTTTTTTTTGATAAAAATTTTTCAAACATTTCAGGTTCAATTTCTATTCTTGCAATATCATTATGGATACGCAGTCTGCAAGCATTAAAACCTTCTGTTTTTAGTACTTTTTCTCCCTGTTTTACAATTTCAAGTTTTTCTTTTGAAAGAATTGTTCCGTATGGAAAACGGGTTGCAAGACAAGGAGTTGAAGGTTTATCATAAATGTCTATTTTATTGTCTTTTGCGTATTCTCGGATTTCTTGTTTTGTTATTTGAAACTGTGCAAATGGCGAGATTATCTCAAGTTCTTTTAACGCTTTTAAACCTGGTCTGTATACCCCTAAATCATCATAATTTGTTCCGTCAAGTATGTATTTTAAATTATTTTCTTTCGCAAAATGTTTTAATTCGGAAAAGAAAGTTTTTTTACAATGATAGCATCTGTCTTTAGGGTTCTTTATAAGAATTTCATTTTCCAGGGGATGAAATTTTATAATTTTTTGTTTTACATTATACTCTCTACAGAGTTGTTTAGTCAGCTGAATTTCATCTTCTGTTTGAAATTCAGAGGTAAATGTTACTGCTGTTACATTTAAGTCTTTGCATAAGTATAAAAGTAAAGTGCTGTCTATTCCACCTGAAAAAGCAAGGCATAAGCCCTGCTTTTCAAGTGAAGATAAATATTCTTTCAGTTTATTGAATTTCTTTTGCATCTGCAGTTACCATTTTTTTGTTTATTAGCATACATGTTAAGAACATAATGAGCCCGACTGTAAATAAACCGGCAATATTACCTAATGTAAAAGGCATATTTGAAAATAGTGCGGTTTTAGTTTGGATAGTTTCGGTCAAGGCATATAATTGTCCTTGTGTTTGCATAACAACTGAATTTGAAATATTTAACAGTGACCATTCCAACCCGTCAGGTTTTGATGATGCGTATGGTGCAATAATTCCTGCTAGAATTAAAGATAATCCTGCAAATGATATAGAAAGTTTTTTAGAGTCTATAGATTTGGCAAGAATAGTAATTGCGCCAGTTACAACACCTTCAGCAATACCTATAGGAAGGTGAATTGCCTGCATTAAACCTGTGAAGTTTAAAATACTTGATACAGCAACGGCTCCGGATAAACCTCCTTCAATTATCACAGCAATAGAGCCTAACTGCAGTGCTGCAACGGATGCTAATAAAGCTGCCCAAAACGGTTTATTTCTATCTGCAAGAGGCTTGTAAATTAATGGATAAGCAACAAAACAGGCTAAAAATCCCATATTGAAGATGTTGCAACCCAAAGCTAATAAACCACCGTCAGCAAAGAATATTGATTGAACAATTAATATTGCACACATAGCAAGAAAAGCAGCAAAAGGTCCTAATATCGCAGATAGTAAAATTGCGCCGATTATATGACCGCTGGAACCGGTTGTCGGTATCGCAAAGTTTATCATTTGCAGAGCAAATACCAAACCTGTAACTGTTATTGCAGGAAGGATTTTATCCTTTGAAAAATCTTTTCTTGCTTTTTTTAATGCGTAAAAAGCTGTAACTCCTGCTATCGCAAGCATTGGAATTCCTGTAACAGGACATATAATACCATTTCCTAAATGCATAATTATTCTCCTT
This sequence comes from uncultured bacterium, assembly GCA_949300485.1. Taxonomy (GTDB): domain Bacteria; phylum Cyanobacteriota; class Vampirovibrionia; order Gastranaerophilales; family Gastranaerophilaceae; genus Zag111. The sequence continues at coordinate 63,842 of CASGEL010000008.1, read as the reverse complement.
TCTCATTAATTTTCATAACTCTTAAAATCGGATTTGAATAGTGTCTTTTTCCTGCTCCGTATCCGATTTTTTCTATAACAAATTCTTCCGGTAGTTTTGCTCCGGTATAAAGAGCCGCAGCAATAGCTGCTCCTGTAGGAGTAACCATTTCTCCGTCATTATCTGTAAATTTTATTGGCAGGTGATATTTTGCAGATATTTCACAAACTGCTGGTACCGGCACTGGCAGTTTGCCATGCTGGCAGTTTACAAATCCCTGGCCTTCAGTTAGCGTTGAAATATAAACTTTTTCAGGGTTTAAATCATCATAAAGCACTGCAAAACTTACGATATCTGCAATAGAATCGATTGCCCCTACTTCATGAAAATGAACTTCTTTAATGTCTTTTCCATGAACTTTTGCTTCTGCTTCCGCTACAATTTTAAATATTTTTTTTGCAAGATTTTTAGCATTTTCAGTTGCGTCTGCTTTATCAATAATTTTATTAACTTCCTCAAGGTTTCTGTGTATATGCGGGCAAGTATTCTCCTTGTTATGATGATGGTGATGCTCGCTGTCATCATGTTTGTGGTGGTGTTCGTGATCATGATGATGTTCGGCTTCAGGCAAAATAACATCAAAATCAGTTGCCATTATTGCATTTATTGATTTTTTTGAAATTACGTATTTAAATTCATTTTCAAGGTTCATTGATTTAAGTGCTTTTTCAAGTTTTTCTTGAGAAGCGCCCAAATCAAGCAGTGCTGCTACTGACATATCACCTGAAATTCCTGATTTACATTCAAAATATATACTACTCATTGTTGTTTTTTCCTTTTGTAATTAGTCTGTTTATTTGATTGGCACTGTAACCGGCATTAAAACCGTTATCTATATTCACGACAGTCATCCCTTCAGCACAGGAGTTAAGCATTGTCAAAAGTGCAGATAATCCGTTAAAAGAACTTCCATAGCCAACTGAGGTAGGCACTGCTATAACCGGAATATCAACCAGTCCAGTTATAATTCCTCCTAAGGCTCCTTCCATTCCTGCAACAGCTATGATAACGTTTGCTTTTCTTATATCATCAATTTTATCAAAAAGTCTGTGGATGCCTGCTACACCTATATCATAATATTTTTTTACATTGCTGCCAAAAAATTCTGCAGTTTCTGCGGCTTCTTCCGCTATCGGAATATCACCTGTTCCGCCGGTACAGATTGCAATTTCTCCAATTTTATCAATAGGCTTTTTTATAAGAGTAATGATACGGGCTTTTTCATTGTAATGAATATTCTCAAATTTATCTTTTAATAATTCTGCCTGTTGTTGAGAAGCTCTTGTACCTAATACATTTTGATTATTTCTGTCAAACTCTGTGAAAATTTTAATCAATTGATCATCGGTTTTGCATTCACAAAAAACAGCTTCAGAGCATCCTCTGCGCTTTTGTCGTTCTATATCAAGCTTTGCAAAATCTAAATCAATATATTTATCGTTCATTCCTTTATTTTACTCCTTGATAGCTGCTATCAGTCAAGTGGCTACCTTGATTATTGTGTTTATCTTTTTCAAATTTTCTTTTTGTTTCTAAACGATTTAACAAAGCAACTGCAGCTGCTATTGCCATTGTGTTTATCGTAAATGTTAATCCGTATGCCATATTTTTAGTTCTTAGCATAGCCTTCTGTTGTTCTTTCGGTAATTTTAGGATTTCTTTATAGGATTTGATGTTACCGTTTTCCATTACATTTGTTTTAAATATTTTATCAAATTTTTTATAAATAGGATTTTGTATTAATTTTTCTCCAAAGAATAGTAACGGAACGGTTATTGAAAATCTCCTTGCGTTTTCCATTTTTTCGTATTTATCTCGGCTTGCATAGAAGTAACTTGCAATACTGACAGGATAAATCAATGCTCCGTAATGAGCAAGCTCTAAATCTCCGCTTTTTGTAAAGTCAAGATGTTTTATGAAACTATTAAGTGCAGGTTCAACTGTTTTATAAATTTTGCCGTTTTTTAGAAGTTTTGTTACCGTAAGAACACTTGCTAATCCTGCAATTGCAGTAAGAGAAAGAGCTTTTACCATTTTTAGGACTTTTTCTTTTGCTTCATTTCTATGTTTTGTATTCTGTTTCTTTTCAAGATTTACAACAGAAACAAATTTTTCTTTGCCTGTTTCCGAGTAAGTTAAAAGATTTCTTATTGGAGCTATTCCAAATACTATAGGCAAAATAAGACTGAAGGTTGATGCTATTTGCCCGAATTTTCCTATTTTTACGGCTTTTAGTAGTTCAGGATTTTGTATGTTTTTCAATTCTTTAAAAGGCGTTGACAACTGTTCTTTGGTTATATTGTTGTGTTTGGCAAATATTTTTGCTGCTGTTTTTGCCGCTGCTGGTGCTGAAAAATAAAATACTGCCGATTCTGAAATTTCAGCAAAACTTATTTCTCGGGATTCATCTTTACTTCTGGATAACCCAAGTCGGGCAATAAGACATCCTCCAGTGTCTCTTGCAAACATTCCTATAGAAGAGCTTGTTTCTAAACTTTTTAAGATATTTGTTGTTATTGATAAACTACACATTTTTACTATTTCTCAAAGAATCCAAATTGTCTGTACATAGGTTTTGTTTGCGGCGTGCCGATATACGCTCCTGGATAATCCGTTTCCGCAAATGTAAAAACATCTGTTTCTATTCCTTTAAACTTATTCCTTTGAAGAGCATCTGAAGCATCGCTTTTGTATAAATCGGACTGACCGATACCTACAAGAGTTTTTGAATTGCTATTTTCATATAAAGATTTTGCAATATCGTTTTGCTCCTTTAGAGTGTTAAAGCCCCAGCCGTTGCGGAAGAAAAAACACTGTCGGAAAAATCATTTTCCATTACTTCTTTTCTGACATCTTTCACAGAAAAATCTATTTTATCCAGTAATTCGGATTTTACCCTGAATGGGAAAAATTCGATTCCGCGCATTATTTGCACTTCTTTATTATTGTTTCTTTCAAAATATTTTAAAGCATTAGTTTTTTGTAAATAATCCAGGTCGTTTTTATGCAGTAAAATATTGCCTTTTTTAGATTCTGTAATTATGTCTGGAGATATATCCGAAGATAATACAGGGAAGAATTTTTTTGCTTTTTTTCCAAGCATATTTATCATATTTATTATAAAGGTATAACAGTCTGACCCGTCTGAACATCCAAATATATTAACTTTTACTTTATCTTGTTTTTCAAATCTGTCTTGTAAAAGTTTAGGCAGTTTTTCCCAGTCATAGTCTTTTCTGTTCAAATTTGTATAGTTGCAATAAAATACTTCTTGGTATTCCTCGCTTTGAACAAGCTTGTCCGGAGCTTTTATTTTTTTTACCCAGCTTATTCTGGTAGAGGTAAATGAATATGCAGCTTCAGTTCTGTTATTCACCTTCATTTGTGTCATCCTTTTTTTTATATTTTCTTGCAAATAATAATCCGGCTTCAAATAATAGATATGTAGGGATTCCAAGCATAAGCTGGCTGACTACATCTGGCGGAGTAAATATAGCAGCAAGTATAAGTATTATAACTATGATATAAGGCCGTTTATCACTTATTGATTCATAAGAGATTATTCCTGATTTAATTAATGCTATTGTAATTAACGGCATCTGAAACATTACTCCGAATGCAATAGACATCCATAATGTAAGATTAATAATGTTTGAAATTCCAAATATCGGATGAATATTGTCAGATGAAAAACTTAATCCGAATTTTATAACAAGCGGTAATATTGCAAATATACAAAAAGCTACACCTAGAATAAATAATAGACTTGAGGACAGTATAACAGATTTTATAAGTTTTTTTTCGTGTTCATAAAGTGCAGGTAGTATAAAGTCCCAGATTTTTTTTGCAATATACGGAAAGCATATTATTACATCCAAAACCATTGCTGTTTTTATTTGTATCATAAAAACTTCTGCCGGTGAAAAAAAGTTAAATGTGACATTTGAATCTTTTATAATAACATTAATTAGCCAATTTAGAAATTCCGGAGCTATAAATAATGATACCGGAAGGATTATACACAAAGCAATCAAACATTTTAATAACATTTGTCTGAGAGCTTCTAAATGTTCAATTAAATTTTCTCCGTCTTTTTGTTTCTCTTCCATAGGCTAGTTTTGCGGTCTTTCAGTATCTTTTGCCGGATCAAATTCTTCAGGTTTTTCAACAGTATCTTCTATAGCATCTTTTAATTCTTTAGCTTCATCTTTTATAATGCTTTTTGCTTTTTTATATTCATATGAAGCTCTGCCTAATGCTCTTGCAATTTCGGGAATTCTTTTCCCTCCGAAAAGCAATAAAATTACTACTAATATTAGTAATATTTCTGTTATTCCAAGTGACATATCATTTCTCCTTATTTATTTTTATAATATTTTTTGTTCTTTTATTTCAAAAATATCTATAGCTCCAAAATGACAAGTATTTTTACATGCTCCGCAGCCTATACATTTTGAGGCATCCAACACCGGAGGTTTTCCGTTTTCTCTGATTATAGCATGTACAGGACAAATATTTGCACACTCTCCACAGTTTGTACATACATCATCTTTTATCATAGCCATCGCAATTCTTGTTTTTTGTTTTTCATCAAGTGATATTTTTTTGATTGCACCTGAAGGACATACTTTTGAACATTCATTGCAATCAAATTTGCAAAATCCTTTTGAGTAATCCAAGTGTACTGCTTGATATTCTGCATCCGCTTTTTTTATTATTTTGTTCGGACAGTTGTTTATACACAGGTTACAGTTTAAGCATTTATTCAAAAATCTTTCTTTATCTCCGGCTCCAGGAGGTAATATTACATCTTTTATTTTTTCAACAATTTTATCTTTTAATTCAATTCCGGCTTTAATCATTCCTCCGAATAAAACAAGGGCCGCGCCGGCAATAATAATTTGTCTGCGTTTCAGGCTGAATTTAGTGGATGATTTTGGTTTTATGCCATATTGCATACTATTTTTCGGACAAATGTTTATACACTTTAAACATTTTATACATGTTTCGTTCTCAACATTTTTTTCTTTTGAATTTATACAGCCTGACGGACAATTCTTTTCACACATTCCGCAGGAAACACAATCCTCATTCATATAAATTTTATTTGGTGAAATTTTCGAAATTAAACCCAAAACAGTTCCAACAGGGCAAAAGTTTGTGCAAAATATCCTATCTTGCAGTATAACAGCAATTACAATTAATATTGCCGCAATAATTCCAACTGTTGAGAGTGTAGCAGCTGATCCAAACAGTGAATACGGATCAATATATCTTATTACTACTGTACTTCCTCCGAAAAATACTCCCCATGCAATAGCAGCAATAAAATATTTTAACGGAAAGTTTCCTGCACGTTTTGGCTTACCTTTTGATTTATAAATTTGATTTCTTATAAATCCTGCAATTTCCTGAACTATTCCAAACGGACAAATAACAGAACAATATATTCTTCCGAATAAGAAAGTTAATCCTATAACAAATACAAATAATACAACTGCTATAATTGAAAAGTCCGTAATAACTCTCTGTATTATGGGTAAAAATTGTATATTGTAGATTCTTACCGGATAAAATATCCCTAAAATTCCAAGAACCGCAAGGGTAAAAATTACCCCTGCCATCGTTAGTCTGAATTTATATAATTGTTTAGATTTCACTGTTTTACTTTTTATCTCCAACTTCTTTAACTGTTGCATCAACTTTCTTTAGTAATGCCGGAATATCAAGTCCTTGCGGACAATTTTTTGAACACAGGTGGCAGTTGATACATTTATCAGCACGTTCGCTTTCTTTTAAGGCATTATAGTTTACCCCGAACATAAATCCGTTTCCGTTAGATTTATAAACGTTATACAATCCAAAAATTGCAGGGATGTTTATCCCTCTCGGGCATACCTCCATACAGTATCTGCAGGCTGTACAGTTAATAGCACCTTGTGATTGGATAATTTGTGCAATTTCTTTTGCTGTTTTTTCGTCTTCTTGAGTAAATTCTCTGAAGTTTGTGAAAGTTTCTATGTTTTCTTTCATCTGCTGCAGGTTGCTCATACCGCTCAATATAGTAAATACTCTAGGCTTGCTTGTAACCCATCGTAAGCCGAAAGAAGCCTGAGTATCTTCAGGACATTTTTCTTTAAGTTTTGCAGCTGCTTTTTCCGGCAGATTGCATAAAGCTCCGCCTCTTAACGGTTCCATTACAATTACCGGAACTTTAGCTTCATCTGCTATTTCATAAAGTTCTTTACCATTTATAACTTCCCAGTCAAGATAATTTATTTGGAGCTGACAGAAATCCCATTTATGTTCTTTTATTACTTCTCTTAGCATATCAGGATCTCCATGGAATGAGAAACCTAAATGTTTAATTTTGCCTTCTTTTTTTAACTTTAGAAGTTCTCCGTACATATCATTATCTCTGTAATTTTTAATGGTATTTTTGTTGATATTATGTACCATATAATTATCGAAATATTCAACCTGACATTTTTTTAGTTGTTCATTAAAGATTTTGTGAACATCTGATGGTGAATTAACAAGATATGCAGGGTTTTTATCTGTTAAGAAAAAGCTTTCTCTCGGGTATTTTTTCAAAATTTCACCGATAGCATTTTCAGATTTTCCTTCTACATACATATAGGCTGTATCAAAATAATTTGCACCATGTGCCATAGCGTATTCAACCATTTTGTCAAGTTCAACCATATCTATTTTACCGTCGCGCATTGGCAGACGCATACAGCCAAATCCTAAAAGCGGTATTTCCAATTTGTCGAATTTTCTTTTTACAACTTGTTTTTCAGTTGTCTTAGGTTCTTCTTTTTTGCCGCATCCTGTAAGTAATGCGGTACCGCCTATTGCAAGTGCGGAATTTATTATAAATTCTCTTCTTTTCATTTATTCTCCTTATAGTTTTAAATTAGTTATCCAGTTTTGGATTTCTTTATCATTTGCGGAATTTTCGTATGAGGTATAGCCTTCTGTAACTTTTGCATTTGGTGCAAGTTTTTGTATATCTGCGTATGTAGCAGAAGCTCCGCCTCCTCCATGTGTGCAGAATGGTACAATTACTTTGCCGTCAAAATTATTATTAGCTAAGAATGTTTTAACGGCAGGAGCCATTGTATACCACCAAACAGGAGTTCCTAAAAATATTATATCATAGTTTTCAACGCTTCCGTTATTAATAAGCTCCGGTTTTATATCATTTTGTTTTTCGATTTTTGCTTGATTTACAACATCATTATAGTTTTTTGGATATTCTTTTACTGTTTGAATTTCAAATAAATCTCCGCCTGTAATATTTTGAATTTTTTCGGCAACTGCTTTGGTGTTTCCTGAGTAAGAATAGTAGGCAATAAGAATTTTTTTATCGCTCATATTAATCTCCTTTCCTGTATTGTTTGCAAAGACTTTATATATTCCTAATGAACAAAATATGATTGCTAAGCCTAAGATAATCCATATTTTTCTATTCATAATTTTATCCTCACAACTGTAATTTCATATTTTACAACTTGATAGTCACTATCAGTCAATAGGTATTTATAATTTTTTATAAATCTGTTGTATAATTTATTTAAAGGAGTTTCTATGTCTGCAGTAATTATATTATGTACAATAAATAGTCAAGATAGTGCTAAATCAATAGCTCGAAGTCTTGTAGAAGAAAAATTATGCGCTTGTGTAAATATTATCCCGAATGTTTGTTCGGTTTATCGTTGGGAAGATAAAATAGAAATAGATGAAGAGTTTTTAATGCTTATAAAAACAGGTAAACATCTGATAGAAAAGATTAAAAGCAGAATAATCGAACTCCATAGTTATGATGTTCCGGAGGTTGTTGTATTAGATATATCAGACGGCTCTAAGGCTTATTTGGATTGGATTGGCAATAATATTATTTAATGTTAAAAAGGGGACTTATATCGCAGTTTACCCCCAGTATTTTTTGAAAAACAGTCATAATGTCATTCCGAACTTGTTTCGGAATCTATTTCAATAGGGATCCTGAAACAAGTTCAGGATGACAATTTTTTTGTTTTGTAGGTTTAAAGTGACAATTTTAGCTATTTAGTGTAAATAATGGACAAACAGGTATTTATATAAAAGGGGCAGGAAAGTAAAAAAAAACAATAAGGTTAAACCAGTTGCCGTTGATAGAATAGAATAATAGTTTTATATAGAGAATTCATTTAGTTCGTAAAGCAGGCGGTAGGCGAGGTTTAGTTTTTTATTATCCATAATATTGATTAATTCAAGAATATCTTTTTTTGTATTTTCGCTGCGAAGGTTTCTTTTATCAAAAACAAACAGCTGGTAAGGTTCTATATTTAAGGTTGAACAAAGTTTAGGCACTTTGTTTAGAGCAATATAATTATGTCCGTTTTCCAACAGAGAAATAGACTTTGTATTAAAATCCATAATTTCGGCAAGTCTTTCCTGAGTAAGGTTTTCTTGTTTTCTGTAATATTTAATTCTTTCACCGATTAGTTTTTTGAAAGTTTTTTCATTCATAACTTTTATTATTATTTATCATGCTGAAACTTTCCACCAAGTATTTAAAGTAAATATGTATTTATACACCTAAAATCATCTAAAAAGACTATTGTAGTCAATAGTTTAATATGGTTATATATTTAATGTGGTAGGTTAACTAAATATATAACTTAATAATATTGAGGAAATATTTATGAAAAAGATGGTGACTTATATAGTTTTTGCATTCTTATCCGGTTATTTTGTTGCGAATATATTGAGTCCAAAGTTTGGTTTCCAACCTGCAAAGGCTGAAGTTGCAGGCATGAATAGTTATGATCTTAAGTATGATTATGATTTTAAACAGGCAGTCAGGATAGTTGTTGAGGACAGTTGCGAAATCGTAAGTTACGGTCAGGCTCTGGAGATTGAATGTCGTTAATGACAGGAGAAGTAATTATTATGAAAAGAGTTGTATTGTTATTGATAGTAGTTTATATATTCGGAGCTGGTTTAGCTCATGCTCAGTACCCCTCTCAAATGAATCATTCATATTCATTTGGAACATGCACTCCTGCAAGGCTTAATTATTTACAAAATCAATATGACAAAATAGTAAAAGAACTCGAGTCTGCAAACCCTTATAACCAAGCTTATGAAGCAGCTAACCCAACTGGATATAGTATAGACCCAAATATGATAGCCAGAATGCGTAACTTAGATAGAACCATTAGAACTAATGCAGCATTAGGTGTTGGTGGTTCTCCCACCAATCTAAATGAATATTTACAAGATAGACAATTGGCTTATGAAGCACAAATAGCTAATGCTAATGGCATGCCATACAAGGATTATATGGCAATGAAGCAGATGAATTACAATGCTATGTATCAGGTAAGAATGCAGCAGCTGCAAAATTATCAGGAACTAATTAATCAGTGTTTAAAAAATATGCGATATCAACAAAATTATTACAATTTCAGATAGGTAAGTTATAAGTAATATGAGCAGGATATTAAAAAGAATAATTTTAAGTTTATGTATTATTTTATCTTTTTATTTTGTTTATAGTTGTAGTGTGCAGGCAGAGGCTGTACCCGCAGATACATATAATTTGCAATCAAGTTCTGCACCTGCAACTCAAATCTATAACAAAAATGTTCATTCAATGGTTTATATAAAAACTCAATCCGCTCAGGGCAGCGGTGTTATTGTAGATGAAGCAGGGACTATTGTTACCTGCTTTTATGTAATTGCAGATGCTGACTATATAAATGTGAAAACTCAGGACGGTTCCACATATACTGTTAACGGGTTCAAATATATAAATCCGTTAACTGATGTTGCTATCCTGACTCTGGATGCTCCTTTTTCAAAGTTTGTACCCATAAGTATTGATAAAGATAATATTCAAGTGGGTGAAAAGGTTTATACAATTTCCAGTCCGAAAGGTTTGCAGTTTTCATTTTCTGATGGTATGGTTAACCAGTATACTGATAATTATATCCAATTTTCTGCCCCGATATCTACAGGCTCAAGCGGCGGAGCTTTATTGGACGCTCAAGGCAATCTCATTGGAATTATAACTTCTCTGTTAAAACAATCCCAGAATATAAATTTTGCATTACCAAACAAGTTTTATGTACAGCAAATAAATAACACAACAATAAAAAATATATATAATTTAAAATGGACAGATTTTGTTGCAAGTAATGCCAGTGTTGAACAATTCAACTTGTATACGGAATATGCAATAAAAGAAAATCAATACGGCTTGATATACAGATATATAAAACCGTATACCATATTAAAGGATTTCCCTTCATCTATTTATGCACTTATCGGTGCTTGTGCGATGTATGATTTTTTCACAAATTATCAGGAACAGTCAAAAATAGATGCAATAGATCTTTTTGAAAAGTCAATAAGAGCTAATAAAAATATTGAATCGTCTTTATTAGCTCTGGTTGCATTGTATAAATTAGATAATTCAAGAATACATTTGTACGATAAAACGTTAGCTATCTTACGGGATTATTTCCCTTATTCTTATGAACAGTATTGGATTTTTATTGATAATTTACAATATGCATTGGCTCAAAAAACAGATGTGAAATCAGTTTTTTTGATTATATAAATTATATAATTTCAGTTGGGGTGTATAAATAGCATTAAAAAATACCCTGGATGCGATTCGAACGCATGACCTACCGCTTAGAAGGCGGTTGCTCTATCCAGCTGAGCTACCAGGGCTTACGTTTTTTATATTATCACGAAAAATTTTTCTTGCAAGAGTTTTATTTGTATATATTTTAAATATTACCTTTTTTACTTTTTTTGTTTAATATATAATTTATTTGAGATTAATTCATAATAGAGGGAATAAGATTATGCTAACCGGAAATGAGATTAGAAAATTATATTTAGATTATTTTAAAAATAAAAGACAGCATACTGTTGTTGAAAGTTCAAGTTTGGTTCCTGACAATCCTACAGTATTATTAACAACTGCAGGTATGTTACAGTTTTTGCCTATATTTTTAGGTATTCAGGATTGCCCGTATGAGCCTGCAAGAGCTACTTCCTGTCAAAAATGCGCAAGAGCAGGCGGTAAAGATTCTGATATCGAAAATGTAGGCAGAACTCCACGCCATCATACTTTTTTTGAAATGCTCGGTAATTTCTCCTTTGGCGATTATTATAAAAAAGAAATTATCCCTTGGGCTTGGGAGTTTGTTACTGAAGTTTTGAAATTAGATAAGGACAGACTTTGGATTACAATTTTTGAAACCGATGATGAAGCTTATGATATTTGGAGAAGTGTAGGTGTTCCTGCTGAACGTATTAAACGTAAAGGTAAAAAAGATAACTTCTGGGGGCCTCCGGGTGCTTCAGGATCTTGCGGACCTTGCTCTGAAATTCACTATGATTTAGGTGAACAATACAAGTGTGATGACCCCAGAGGCTGTGGCATTGACACTTGTGAATGCGACAGATGGGTTGAAATTTGGAACCTCGTATTTACCGAATTATATCAGGATGAAGAAGGCAACCAGTCTCCTTTAGGTAAGAAAAATGTTGATACCGGCATGGGCTTAGAACGTATTACAATGGTTTGCCAAGGAGTTGCTTCTACTTTTGAAACTGATCTTTTGAAGCCTATTATGGATAAAGTTTCTGAAATGAGCGGAATTCCTTATAAAAAATCAGAAAAAACAGATATTTCTTTAAGAATTATAACAGACCACGCAAGATGTGTTACGTTCTTGATTTCGGACGGGGTAATTCCGGGTAATGAAGGAAGAAGCTATGTTCTTCGTATGATTTTAAGACGTGCGTTGCGCCATGGGAAAATTCTGGGAATGGAACTACCTTTCTTGTATAAATTGGTTGATGTCATTGTTGATATGTACGGGGAAGCTTATCCTGAATTGGTTAAAAATAAGCAAAAAGTTATTGATACAATTAAAAAAGAAGAAGAACGTTTTGCAAAGACTCTTGACAGAGGCTACAAAATGCTGGATGAGTTTATTGAGTCTAAAAAAGATATTGACGGAGAAAGTGCATTTAAACTTTATGATACATTTGGCTTCCCGTTTGAATTGACAAAAGAAATTGCTCAAGAAAACGGCTTGAATGTTGATGAAGCAGGTTTTAAAGTTGCAATGCAGGAACAAAAAGATCGTGCAAAAGCTGCTACTGCTAAAATTAGTGTAACCGGTGATATGAAATATGCAAAAATTGAAAAAGAAGTAGGTTCAACTGAGTTTATCGGATACAGCGAGAATGAATGTTCTGATGCTAAAATTCTTGCTCAGGTTGAAGGTGATGGCTTTGTAGATATTGTTTTAAATAAAACTCCTTTCTATGCTGAATGCGGTGGACAGGTCGGCGACAGCGGATATATTGAAAGTGAAAATATTAAGGCTGAAGTTTTAACAACATTTAAGGTTAATGATTTATATGTTCACAGATGTAAATTGTTAAATGGTGATGTTATTATAGGCGATGTTGTAAAGGCTTATATTGATGTTCCTCGCAGAGAAGAAATCAGAGTTCATCATACCTCCGCCCACCTTTTACAGGCTGCGTTGGTAAAAGTATTGGGTGATGAAGTTAAACAGGCAGGATCTCAGGTTGAAGAAAATCGTATGAGATTTGACTTTACTTTTTCAAGGGCAATGACTCATGATGAAATTAAAAAAGTTGAAGATTTGATGAATAAGTGGATTGGTGATGGTTATTGTATAAATACTCAGGTTATGGGTATTAAGGAAGCTGAATTAACCGGCGCGACTGCATTATTCGGAGAAAAATACGGTGACACTGTCAGAGTTGTTTCTATTGAAAAAGACGGAGAATGTATTTCAAAAGAATTCTGTGCAGGTACTCATGCAAGACAATTAAAAGACTTGCGTGTTGTTAAAATTGTGTCTGAAAGTGCAATTGCAGCAGGTACAAGACGTATTGAAGTTGTGACATCTAAGTCTGCAATCAATTATTTGAATGCAAAAGCTGCCGAGCTTGATAAATTATCAATGAAGTTTAAATCTCATTTTGATGAGGTTGTTGAAAGAGTTGATAAATTATCTGAAGAAAATAGAGAGTTGCAAAAGCAAGTAGAGAAACTTGAAGAAGAAAATACAAGAAATAAATTTGCAACATTTATTTCAAGAGCACAAGATATTGAAGGCGGCAAGTTGTTTATTTCAAAAGTTGCAGCTTTAAAACCCCTTGCGATAAAGGTCGGTTTGGAATTTTTATCTCAAAAATTAGGTGATAGCATCATTGTATTGGCAGGGGAAACTACTGTTGCTGTGAAAGTTTCTGATAATTTTGTCAAGCAGGGTGTAAATGCCGGTAAAATTGTTGGCGAAATTGCAAGAGCAACAGGTGCAAATGGAGGCGGAAAACCTAATTTTGCTCAAGGCGGAGTTAAAGATTCTTCAAAATTGGATGAAATTTTGGTTAAAGTTGAAAGTGAACTCAAATCAATAAAGGTTTAAAATGTAAAAAGACCGGATAATTTTATCCGGTCTTTGAATAAAAAATTTGATAGCAAAAATAATTTTGTTTAGGTTTTAGTGTTATTGTAGAATAATGGAGATAAGATAATGTCATTTAAAGTAAACAGTTTATACCCTTTTGATAAAGCTTTTTTCGGAAAACCGATGCGAGCTTGGGCAAATAGAAAATCCGGAGAAATGTTACATTCTTCAAATTTGAAAATGGATAGTATTGATGATTTAAATAAACATTTTGATAATATGTTTTTCAATATGAAAAAATTAGAACAAACTCCTACTGTTGATACTTTTGAAGTATCTAAAGACGGAAGTTTAGTTTCTGATATTTTTTAAATTAAATCTTAATAGATTTACAAAAACCTCTGTGTATTTTATTATTAAATACATAGAGGTTTTATTTATCATATTAAGGAGAGAGAAATGACCATATTAAAAATTAAAAGATTAGAAAATAACAGAATATTACCTGAGTATAAAACAGATGGTGCAGCCGGTATGGATTTGTGTGCGGCTATATCCGAACCCGTTGAATTGAAACCTTTGGAAAGAAAACTTATTCCTACAGGTTTAAAGATAGAGTTAGAGCATGGCTACGAGGCACAGATAAGACCTCGTTCAGGTTTATCTATTAAACATGGTATAACACTAATCAACTGTGTTGGAACTATTGATGAAGATTATAGGGGCGAAGTATGTGTCCCTGTTGTAAATATCTCAAATGAAACTTATACCATTCAACCTGATGAAAGAATTGCTCAAATGATTATAGCAAGAGTAGAACAGGCTAAACTGGAAGTAGTTACAGAATTAACCGAAACCGCAAGAGGTGTTGGTGGTTTTGGTTCTACCGGTAAATAATACATAACATTGTGTACTTTAAAAGCAGGCTTTAACTCTTTGTTAAGGGCTGTTTCTATTTTTTGAATTCTTTAAATCGTAGTAATAGATGATTACAATAGTTCAAAATTTTTATATAATTCGAATGGCTTATTAATATGGAGGTTATAAAGATGAGTTATGATTATGGTTTGAATGCTGCACCTAAAAAGGAGCCTAAGTCATATGTGGTTGCACTTGCTTTAGGCTTAATATTAGGTTGTTTTGGTGTTCATAGATTTTATGTCGGGAAATGGAAAACCGGTTTAGCAATGCTTATTTGTACTCTTACAGGGTGTTTATCAATAGTATCCGTAGTTTGGTATTTTATTGATATGTTTGCTTTATGTACAAATAAATTTACTGATGTTGACGGCGATGAATTAGATCCTTATAATTCTGGTTGTGCAATTATTGCAGGAATTTTAGTATTATTATCTTTAATTCTCTCAATTATTGTTTGTATTTTTTATTTTACAATGTTATTAAGAGCAGGAGCGTAATATGATTGACGGAACAGATTTAGAAAAATTAAAAGGTAAAAACTGGATGGCAACTATGGTGCTATGCTGGATGTTTGGAACTATAGGCGGACATAGATTCTATACAGGGAAAAGCAAGTCAGCTTGGGCTATGCTTGCAATGACTATTACTTGTTGTCTGGCTCCTATTAGTGCAATTTGGGCATTGGTTGACGGGGTTGTGATTGCGTTAGGTCAATTCAAACATGCTGATGGAGATGAACTGTATGAACGTATTCCTTGGTTTGGTTATACATATCTTATAGTAATGGGACTAATTATACTATCATCTTTATTGTATATGTTACTTATTTTTGTTGGGTTTGCTGCTGCGGTTCATAGCGGTCTTGGTGCTGCTGGTTCTGCTGCGGTTACACCGGCTCCGTAAATGGTTAGATAAATATAAAAAGCTGTATCGATTTTCGATACAGCTTTAGACTAGAAAAATTTATGATTGATAAAAAATTAGTTTATAAAATATTTATTATCAGCTTGCCGTTACTAGCGATCATACTGGCAAATGCAGCGGTTGCCGCTCATTTTAAGAATTTTTGCCTGATAAAGTTGATATTTCATCATGAATGCTGGGGATGTGGTCTGACAAGAGCCTTTGCGGCATTTTTTAGAGGCGACTTTGTTCAGGCATATAATTATAATCATTTAATTGTTATCGTTCTTCCTTTATTATTTTGTATTTGGCTCATCTATCTTAAGAATGCGTTTTTACCTGAAATAAAAGATGAGTCTGTTCAAGTAGATGCTGATGTTAAGCAATAAAAAAGGAACCTTATTGGGTTCCGTTTAGTAGGTTAGTTTCGTAATAGGGAAAAGGAGGAAAATTAGTTTTGTTTATTTACATTTTACTAATCGACCTTTTCGAACCAAAACTTTAATTTTTTACTTCTTTTGTTAAGAAATATTTACAAATAATAAAAAAGACCTGATTTATAAGGTCTTTTTTTATTTACAATTTAATAAATTATTTTAAAAATAGTTTTAATTTATCGAACCAGTTATATCCTTTTGATTTTTTAATTGTGTCAAACGCTATTCTGTCCTCATCAATTATAAATTCTCGGATTTTACTGGTTTTTGGGTATAAGTGATATAAAACATTATCAAATGTTTGTTTTAGTTTTTTAACAGTACTGCTTTTTTCTTCAAGAATTCTTTTATTTAAATCAAAGTGATTAGGATAATCCAGTAATGGTTTGGTTTTAGCTTCGTGAAATGCCATCATTCCGACTGTCGGCTTTTCTATTGCATTTTTGAGGTGTTGCGCGTAGTAATATTCGCCGTAATCATCTGGAAAAAATCTTGTATCCATTTCTTGAATGGCCCATTTTGCATTATTTCTTATATTTCGATATGTTTCTATAGGTGTAATTTCAAGTTCCATATATGTTTCTCCTTGTTGTCTTTTATTATAAGTTTAAACACAATTTATTTTGCCGTTATATGAATTTATGTTTACAATATAAAAATAAAAAAGGATCACCCTGAATCTATTCAAGGTGATTTTATGGAGTTCGGGATTAAGATTAAGAGCAATACGGGGTAAACGATTAGATTAAGAGTTAGATTGGTTTATAGGTAAAAAGATGTAAGTTGTATGTATCCCGAGGATGAAACTTAGTCTATGATTGCAGATATAACTGCTGCGGCACCTGCAATTCCTGCTACTGTAGCAAGAGTTTTAGTTCTTTGAGAAATTCTTTGATGTTTGTAGTGCCTGATATGAGGAGTATTGTTATAAACAACATATGTATAATGAGGGTTGTCTGTACGATGGTACATTGGTCTTTGATGTTTGCAAAATGCAAAACTTGGTGTAGCTATTGTTAAACACAGCATTGTTGCCATAATTTTTTTCATCATAATTATACCCTCCTTTTCTCATTTAATTTTCTGCCTACATTTATATAACGATTTGAAAATTAAAATGTTCAAAAATTTATTAGGAGTTTTTATCAGGTATATGTATAATGAAACTGCAGCTTTCTTTTTTATACAAATGGTGAACTCTTGATTGAGTATCAAGCAGAGGAAAATGCTGCAGTAGAACAACTTTGTTGTTCTTATATTTATAAAGCTGTTTATCCAGCCATTGAAGCTCCTCATCTTTATAATAACCGCCTTGGCCGGGGATAACTTCTTTTACTCCGTCCATAACAATGAAAACAACATCTTTTACCTTGAAAGTATAATTTGTTTTGTCGCTGTGATATCTGCCTATTTCTTTTCTGACAAGTTTCATATATAAATTTTTATCAAGTCCCTGACTTTTAAATACATCGTGGTTTCCTATTAAAATATATTTTTTTACTTTTAATTTTTTTACGGACTGAAGAAATGTTTCTAAATCTTTTACATTAGCTTTATCAATATTGTCACCTGTAAATACAACAAAGTCTAAATCGTTGTATTTTGAATTTATTTCTGAAACAAATTCATCTAGGTATTTTTTATTATTTTGGGTTAGATGAATATCTGTAACCTGTATGAATTTAATCATATGGGCAAATGTTATACTGCAATTGAAATTCAGGAGTAATAGTATACTTGTAATATTTATAAGCCACTTTTTCATATTTTATAATATATATGAATAATATTAGTTTAATGTTAGGAACGGGTATATAAAAACGCTTCGGTCAATTTTACCGAAGCGCAATATTTAGAGTTTGAGTTATTTATATTATACTTTTTCAAATTTTAATTTATCATCTTCAAGGTCAATTGTAATCGTATCACCTTTTTTGAATTTCTGAGCAAGAATTAATTTTGATAACGGATTTTCAACCATTTGACGAATTACACGTTTTAATGGTCTTGCTCCGTATACCGGATTAAAGCCCTGAGTTGCTAGAAATTCTTTAGCATCATCAGTGATAACAAAATCAAGTTCCTGATCTTTTAAAAGAGTTCTCAAATAATCCATCTGGATATCAACAATTTTGCTCAATTGTTGTAAATTCAATGCTTTGAAGAAAATTGTTTCATCAATTCTGTTTAAGAATTCAGGTTTAAAGTGTTGTCTTAAAACTGCAAGGACTTTTTCTTTTGTATCATTAAATTGTTCAGGTGAAACCATTGAATTAAGAGTGTTTTCAAGGATAATATCACTTCCTATATTACTTGTCATAATAATAAGTGTATTCTTAAAATCAATTGTTCTTCCTTTAGAATCGGTAAGCCGTCCGTCATCAAAAATTTGCAGCATGATGTTAAATACATCAGGGTGAGCTTTTTCAATTTCATCAAACAAAACAACAGAATATGGTTTTCTTCTTACTGCTTCTGTCAGTTGACCGCCTTCTTCGTATCCGACATATCCCGGAGGAGCACCAACAAGTCTTGCAACATTGTGTTTTTCCATATATTCAGACATATCAATACGAATCAGAGCATCTTCATCATTGAACATAAATTCAGCAAGTGATTTTGCAAGTTCTGTTTTACCTACACCTGTAGGTCCTAAGAATAAAAATGTTCCAATAGGACGTTTAGGATCCTTTAATCCGGATCTTGCACGTCTTATGGCATCTGATACGGTATCAACCGCTTCATCTTGTCCAACAAGTCTTTTGTGTAAGATATCTTCCATTTTTAACAATTTTTGCATTTCTGATTCAACCAGTTTAGTAACAGGAATACCTGTCCACTTTGAAACAACTTCTGCTATATCAGAACCATCGATTTCTTCTTTCAAAAGTTTATTTTCGGTGTGTTCTTTATTTTGGCAGGCCTTTAATTGCTTTTCCAATTCAAGAAGTTTGCCGTATTTTAATTCTGCAGCTGTTTGAAGATCGGTATTTCTTTCCGCTTCTTCAATTTTATTTTTAACATTATTGATTTCATCTTTAATGTCGGCTTCGGATGTAATTGATGCTTTTTCTTTTTCCCATTGGGCCTTCATTACATTGATTTTTTCTTCTAATTCATTAACTTGTTTTGTTATGTCTTCGCATTTTTCTTTGGCTTCATCAGAGTCTTCTTTTTTCAAAGCTTCTCTTTCAATTTCTAATTGAATTTTTTGACGCATCATAGAATCTATTTCTTCAGGCATAGAATCTATTTCAATACGAAGTGAACTTGCAGCTTCATCAATCAAGTCAATAGCTTTATCAGGAAGAAACCTGTCAGTTATATATCTGTCAGATAATTTTGCAGCCTCAATTATGGCGCTGTCTAATATTCTGACACCATGGTGAACTTCATATTTTTCCTTTAAACCTCTTAAAATACTGATTGTATCTTCAACTGACGGTTCATTAACCATAACAGGCTGAAATCTTCTTTCTAAAGCCGGGTCTTTTTCTATATACTTTCGGTATTCATTTATTGTTGTTGCTCCTATAGTTCTTAAAACGCCTCTTGCAAGCATTGGTTTTAATAAATTACCTGCATCCATAGAGCCTTCTGTTGCCCCTGCACCAACTACCGTATGCAATTCATCAATGAACATTACAATTTCACCGTTAGAATCTTCGACTTCTTTTAAGACAGCTTTTAAACGTTCTTCAAATTCCCCTCTGAATTTTGCACCTGCAACCAATGCCCCCAAATCAAGTGAAATCAGTTTAACATCTTTCAAACTTTCAGGAACATCACCTCTTACGATACGTTGAGCTAATCCTTCTATAATTGCTGTTTTACCCACACCCGGTTCACCTATTAATACAGGGTTGTTTTTTGTACGTCTGTTTAAAACTTGAATTATTCTTCTGACTTCTTCATCTCTTCCGATGACAGGATCAAGTTTTCCTTTTCTTGCAAGCTCTGTAAGGTCTGTAGAGTATTTTTCAAGAGCTTTCATATTTTCTTCGGCATTTTTAGTATCCACTTTTTTATTACCTCTTATTTTTTTCATTACATTAAGTATTGAATTTGTTGTTACGTTGTTATTCTCTAATAATGTTTTAATATTACTGTTTTCAAGTTTTGTCATTGCTAACAAAATTGATTCTATTCCTACAAATTCATCTTTAAGTGTTTTTGCTTCTTCTATTGCAATAGTCAGCAATCTGTTTGTATTATTTGACAGATACAAACTCTGCGGATTTATCGGGCCTGAAACTTTTGGAAACCCTTCTATAGTTGAAACAATTTTATTTATAAAATTTTGGTTCAGTAATTTCAACTCGGTAAGGTAATCTTTTATGATCCCGTCATCTTTTATCATTGCAAGCATTATATGCTCTGGTTCCATCTGGGAATTTTGATAGGAATTCATTAAAGAGCTTGCGCTTGATAAAATTTCCTGGGAGTAATTGGTAAATTTGTCAAAATCTAACATATACATCAACTCCATTCAAATAATTTTCTATATTTTTATTTTAACGTTATTTTGAATAAAGTCATTGTAAATTAATTTTTATTTAATTATTTTGGAATGAAAAATTTTTGGTTAGCAAATTTTTTTTGTTAGTTTTTTATATGAGTACTTAGTAGTAGAATATTATAGGAAGTGGAATATGATATCATCCTTAATTCTAAAACCTCAAGTTCTACCAAAGAAAATTCATGTTAAAAAACTCGGCTATGTTTGCCAAGACGGATCAATAAATTTTTAAAATGTGAAAAGTGCTCATCAATATGCTAAATCAGTTGTTGTTAAAGCTCTAAATCAAGAAAACCCTTTTGAACGATTAGTTATGCTTCAAGGTAGACGTGTAATAAAACAAATTGATGGTAATGGTAAGGAAGTTAGAACAAAATTAGATCAAGCTACAATTCTCTGTGATACCATTGTGCATGGTCATCCTGATTTGCTTGGTAAAGGTATAGCAAGTTCATTTAGTGATAATGATGTGCGAACATTATTTTTAAATCCGTATGATATGTTTAGAACTATTAAGGTTTATAATTCAGTAGGCGAAGTTTCTATTATGAAAAAGTTAGGAGCTTCTATTACTAGAACAATGGGATTTTCTGATGAAAGCTTAAATGTTATTCGTTCAAAAAATGAGAAAGCTCTTAAAGTTATAGACAAACATCAAATGAATTTTTTAATATCGGAACTCGTATTTTTGAAAATTTATCTGCCGATAATACCCTCTTTGATAAATTTGTTAAAGGGTTATCTAGCGAAAACACAAAGGAAGATTTTGCTACCAAAATAGGTATTTATGCGGTTCACATTGCAATGAAGAAGGCTGCTAAAAAATTAAATGTTTCATATAAAACAACTTTTTCAAATTTGAATAAGAAAAATTGGAAAGATTTTAAAGATTGTGTGTCTTAACTTTTTTAAATTTTTCTATTGATTTTATTTGCTATGATATAATTATTTTATGAAGGATTGGCGTAAAATTTTTGGATATTTTTGTTTAATTGTAACTGCTGTCAGTATGATATATCCGTTTTTTGCCATGTTGAATTTGTCTTTGGTTCCTAATGGTGAAATATTTAATCAAGGAGGTAAGTTATTATATTCTCCATTAACATTGGACAATTATAAGAGTGTTTTTGAAAAAATTCCATTGTGGAAATATTTTATAAATAGTCTTTTTGTGGCTGTGGTGACAACAATAGGACAGGTAATAATCTCGGCTTTGGCAGGATATGCTTTTGCTAGATTAAAATTTAGAGGAAGAGATGTTTTATTTTTGATAATTCTTATTACTATGCTGGTTCCTCCACAGGTAAATATTATTCCTTTATTTTTTTTAATGCGCCAACTGCATTGGATAAATACTTATCAGGCATTAATTTTACCGGGAATGTTTGGAGGGCTTGGAATATTTATGATGAGGCAGTATTTTCTTACTTTACCTAAAGATCTTGAAGAATCTGCTAAAATTGATGGCTGTAATATCATAACAACTTTTTTCAAGATTGCTTTGCCGCTTGCCGTTCCTGCGGTGGCAACACTTTCAATATTTACATTTGTTACAACCTGGAATAGCTTTATGTGGCCGTTGATAGTTACTAATACAGAGTCAATGCGGACTCTGCCTGTTGGACTTGCGATTTTTAAAGGGAGTTTCAGAGAACTAACTTTGTGGGGAGATTTACTGGCCTGTTCTGTTATTTGTACTATTCCGGTAGTTGGTGTGTTTTTGTTTGGTAGAAAATATTTTATAAATGATATCTTGCAGGGCGGAGTTAAAGAAAGCTGATATCCTATTTTTTTAGTGATTCAAAGAGTTTTTCAAAAGTAGGAAAAGATATATTTACCCATTGAAAGTTCTTTATTAAGATTTCTTTTTTGCAAATTAACCCTGCAACATATAAACTCATTGCAAGTCTGTGATCATGGTATGTTTTAACCTCACAATCTCCCATAAGTGGAGTTTTTCCTTCTATAATCATTCCATCTTGGGTTTCTTCTATATTAGCGCCGAGTTTTTTTAATTCTGTTACAACACTGGTAATTCTATCGGATTCTTTGTTTCTAAGTTCTAATGCATCTTTAATCAATGTTTTTCCGTTTGCTTGTGTTGCAATTACTGCAAGTATAGGTATTTCATCAATAAGTCTTGGTATAATCTCTCCGGAAATTTCACACCCGTTTAGTTGAGAGTATTTTATTTGTAATGTTCCGACTTTTTCGCCGCAAATTTCATATTCATCTATAATTTTTATATCAGCACCCATTTGCTTCAGAATATCAAGAATTCCGGTTCTTGTTGGGTTTAGTCCTACTTTTTTTAATATTATGTTAGATTTTGGAACGATTAGTGCTGCTGCTATAAAATATGCTGCAGAAGATATATCGCCGCAAATCTCTATATCTATAGGAGTAAGTTCGGATTTTTCTATCGAAACAGTATTTTCTGAAACTTCAATATTTGCCCCCATGTATTTAAGCATAATTTCGGTATGGTTTCTTGATAAAAACGGTTCAGAGATAATTGTTTTTCCACCTTCTGCACCTAATCCGGCAAGAAGAATGCAGGATTTTACCTGAGCAGAGGCTTTAGGTGAGTTATAATGTATTGCATGTAGTTTTTGTCCTTTTATTTTGAGCGGTGCTGTATAATTTGGGGATTCTATGTGTGCTCCCATAAGAGTTAGTGGTTCAATTATGCGTTTCATAGGGCGCTTGGAAAGACTTTGATCCCCGATCAGGACAGAATTAAATTTTTGTCTGGCAAGTACTCCTGCTATTAATCTCATGCTGGTGCCGGAGTTTCCGCAATCAAGATTTTGTGTAGGCGGAAGTAATTTTGCTTTTGAATTTATTATGATGGTTGCATTTTTTTGAATTTCAATATCAACTCCTAAGTGTTTAAATATATTAAGTGTTGATTTTGGATCCTGTCCGTCTGAAAAATTTTTTATTATGGATTTACCGTTAGCTAAAGATGCAAATATGACAGCTCTGTGAGAAATAGATTTATCAGGGGGAATTATTATTTCTCCATTCAAATTTTTGAAGTCTTTAGTTACCTTTTTAATCATAGATTGATATTAACATAAATTATTTATTAGATAAATAAGTAATTTTATTGTATATTATATATATGTTTTGGAGAGAACGTATCAGATTTCAAATAATTTCATTTGTTTGTTTTGCTTTGATGGTTTTAGTATTTTTTATAATACGTTTTTTAACAACACCTATGGGTAAGCTATTATTGCTTTCTGTTGGAATTCTTTTGGTTGGTTATGTTATTTTTATAGTTTTTTTATTAGATTTTTGTTATGCGAAATACGGAGTTAAATTTGCTCAAAAACAGTTTGTTATTAATACAAATACTTTGCGGAATGATTTTTGTACCATTATTTTAACTCCAGGAAAACAAATTGTTATTATGGATAATGATTACAATGTTGATAATGCAAAAAGAATGTTTAGTATTGCAAGGAAAGATATGAAAGTTAATAAAACGTGGTGTAGACTGTGTAAGAACTTTAATAGTGATACTAATTTAGATATGCTGGCGGCTTTTTATAGTATTGATATGAATGTAAATATTGTTACGTTTGATAAAAAAGTAAAACCAGAGCAAGACAAAATCATTCAAAATGCAAAAATAGATTCAGTACAAAAAACTTATGATAAATCTAAGGATATTTCAGGATCTGTAAATATGAAGGAAGAGGAGGTTGCTTCTTCTGTGGATGTAACAGATAAAATTAATGTTAATTCTGCATCAGCAGAGGAGTTAGCCCTGCTGCCAGGTATAAATATAATCGGTGCTAAAAAACTTGTAGAATATAGAAATCTCAACGGATTATTTAATTCTGTAGGAGAATTTATTAAGGTCTCGGGTGTAAAAGAACATTTTATTCCTGAAATAGAATCAATGATTGAGATTTGTCAATCTGAAAATCTGCCGGAGTCTAATATTAATGATAGTGACGGAAGGATTGTCGATTTATAATCAATAATATTGAAAATCCTCTATTTATATCATTCATAATTTGATGTATATGTTATTTTATTATTGTATGAGTAGACGATTAAGAAATTTTTTTATATCAGTTGCCGCAGGGTATTTTGTTCTGTTGTATTTTTCTCCGCAGCTTGCAAATTTTTCATTGGCTGTATTTGTAGTTTTAATGATTCCGTTTTTGATTTTAAGGCATATTTTTCTTGATAAAATATATCGTAACAGTATTTATATTGTCCCAAAGCGTTTTATAATCGGTAATAATGCAATAAATAATGAACATTGTACTGTTATGTATACTCCGGATGAAAAAATTGTTGTAATGGATAATGTTGCGGATAGAAATCATGCAAAAAGGATGTTTACTCTTAATAAAGGTAAAGTTAACATAAATAAATCATGGAACAGGCTTTGTCGAGTCTTTGACGGATTTATTACTTTAGATTCTCTTGCTTCATTTTTTAGTTATGATACTAAAATTGAGATTGTTACTCTCGAAGCTAAGGTTAAACATATAGAAAAACAACAGGTAGATATAGATGTTTCAAAGATAGGTCCTTCTTTTGTTGCTATGGACGAAATTCATCCTGATTCATATTCGAAAGGAACTGAAAAGCCAAGAGAAGTTAAAGAAAATTTTGTTGATATCGATAAAATGAAAGAGCAAGAACCAGTTAAGCAAAGAGAAGAAAAAGCTCCGGAATTTGTTGAGATGGGCGAAATTTTGTCAAATTCTTCAAATAAGATTGATGTCAATGTTGCTACTTCAAGTGAATTGTCTATTTTGCCTGGAATAAATATCATTATGGCAAAAAAGATTGTAGAGTATAGAGATACAAACGGCTTGTTTAAAAATATTGATGACTTTATAAAAGCTGCAAATGTAAAAGATCATTTTGTTCCAAAAATTAAAAGTATGATTGTTGCAGGACAACCACAGGATAATAAGCCGGATGATGATAACTTTGAAGGACGGGTTGTTGATTTTTAATGCTTGACGTGTATAAGATTATTGTAAATACGACAGTTGAAGGTCCGGGAAATAGGTTTTGTATATGGACTCAAGGTTGTAAAAAGCATTGTCCCGATTGTTGGGCAAAGGATACTTGGGCTTTTGGCTGCGGTAAAAAGTATAATGTCGATGACATATTTAATCAGATATTAATCCAGATTGATAATATAGATGGTGTGACTTTCTTAGGCGGAGAACCTTTTGAGCAGGCTTAT
The DNA here is from genome assembly GCA_949300485.1 of uncultured bacterium. Taxonomy (GTDB): domain Bacteria; phylum Cyanobacteriota; class Vampirovibrionia; order Gastranaerophilales; family Gastranaerophilaceae; genus Zag111. Next base: position 38,330 of record CASGEL010000008.1, on the reverse strand, counting down.
GATTTGTCTTTGTTAGCTGAAAAAGTGAAATCAAAAGGCTTGTCTATTGTTTGTTTTACAGGTTATACGATAGAAGAATTAAGAACTAAAAACGATATGTCTGTAAATAGTCTTTTATCATATATAGATTTGTTAATAGACGGAGGATTTGAAAAAGATAATTTTGATTTATCTCGACCGTGGGTTGGGTCTTCAAATCAAAGATATATTTTTCTGAGTGATTTTTATAGTCAAGATGATATAGACAAATATAAAAATAAAATTGAAGCTAAAATCAAAACAGATGGAAGTATAGAAATCAACGGAATGGGTGATTTTAAAAAGATAAAGGAAAGTTTATATTTACAACTTGGCAAGAATAGAGTAAAATAAGTAAAAAAGAGGATCCAAAGATGAATAATAAAATAATTCTTCAACTGTCAAGATTATTTCGAGCAAGGTTTCCATATATATATTTAACAACTTGGGAAGAAGAAAGAGCCATTGCACTTATAAAAAAACTTGCACAAGCAGAAAAATTGATAAGAGTTACAAGAGATGTTTATACTTGGACTCAGACAAACGGATTTATTCTTAATGGGCAAAAAATTGATGGTACAACAAGTCCGGATAAAGCTATAACTTTTATTAAAGAATGTAATAAAAATGCAGTTTTTATTTTGTGTGATTTTCATGTATATTTTGGCGTCAAAGGTCGCCAGGTTGATTATAACGTAGTAAGAAGATTAAGAGATATTATCGGAGAATTAAAAACGAGTAAATTCAGGAAGAATGTTATATTTATCGCTTCGGAACTCATAATTCCTGAGACAATGCAAAAAGAAATTACTATTGTTGATATGCCTTTACCGACTTTAGATGAAATTAAAGCGAAACTGGAAAAAATGGTTAAGCAAAACAATCAAATAGATACCTCCGATTTAAATGATGAAGGTAAAGAACGTCTTTGTAAGGCTGCATTGGGTTTAACCCTGCAAGAGGCAGAAAATGCTTTTGCTCTTGCAATGGTTAATGATGGAAAAATTGATGGAAAAGATTTATCAATAATCCTTAGTGAAAAGATGCAGGTAATTAAAAAAACAGGAATTTTGGAGTTTATAAATACAGATATAAAAATTTCAGATGTCGGAGGTTTGGAAAATTTAAAAAATTGGCTGAATAAACGTAATAATTCCTGGTCTGAATCTGCTAAAAAATACTGTCTTCCTGCTCCAAAGGGCGTTTTAATAACAGGTGTCCCAGGTTGCGGTAAAAGTTTGACTGCTAAAGCAATGAGTGCTGCGTGGCAGCTTCCTTTGTTGAAGCTTGATTTTGGAAAAATATTTTCAGGAATTGTCGGCAGTTCTGAAGAGAATATGCGTCGAGCAATTAAAACTGCAGAAGCTGTTTCTCCTTCTATTTTATGGGTCGATGAAATCGAAAAAAGTTTAAGCGGTATGAATTCTAACGGAGACAGTGGAACTTCTTCAAGAATTTTTGGTACCTTTTTGACATGGATGCAGGAGAAGACCGCTCCTGTTTTCGTAATTGCAACAGCTAATAATATTAGTAATCTTCCTGCTGAACTTTTAAGAAAAGGTCGTTTTGATGAAATATTCTTTGTTGATTTGCCTACTCATCGAGAAAGAAAAGAAATATTTAAACTTCATTTGGCAAAAAGGTTAAAAGATAAAGAAGTTGCTAGTAAGTTGATTGTGGATGAATCTCTGTATGAAAAATTGGCAGATATGACGGAGGGCTTTGTCGGTGCTGAAATTGAGCAAGTTGTTATAACTGCGTTGTATGAGGCTTTCTTTAATAAACGCCCATTGGAGTTTTCTGATCTGGAAACAACTATAAAAAATGTAGTTCCGCTGTCTGTAACTCAGAAAGAACAAATTTTAGCTCTTCGTCAGTGGGCTAATATTAGGGCTGTTGCAGCAACAAAACGTGATGATATGGCTCAATATTCATCTGATGCAGATGAAAATAGTGATGTTAATAATTCGCGTGGTGGAAGAGCTTTGGATGTATAAAACGAAAGGGTTTGATATAAATGTCTATTACATTAATGGCATATCCTATGGCATTTTTGATTGATCCTAATGAGGCCAAAAAAGAAGTATTAAAGCCAGCCTCAAGAGATATCGATGTTGACATGTCTGTATCTCGAGAAAAATTACGTGCCATAAAAGTTTTGACAAATATTACTTATGATGAATTGCCTAATATATTATGTTATGTAGATTGTTCTAAAGAAGGAAATATATGCACTCTTACAAATGGTTTAAAAGTAAATTGGATAACAAGAGGAAAATATCAAATTGCAAAGTTATATGGTTGTTCAAATCCTGAAGAGTTGCAAGCTTTTGGCGAACAGTTTTTTGCCGAATTGGATAAGATTGCTCAAAGAAATGTCAGGTTGATCGAATCAAATGAATTTTTCTATTATATTTACGATACAGGTTATACAAAAATTACTGAAATATATGCAAATTTAAAAAAGGAAGGTGCAGTTCAAATTTATGCATCTTCTGATAATGAAGTTTCAGCCAGTTTAAACGGTCAAAACGTGAAATATTATAAACAGCCTGATGAAAAGAACTTTATGTTAGAAGTTGAACAGAAGGTTACGATTTTAAATATAGGTTTAAGCGGCGATTATGAGGGTGCAAATGTTTCTTACGGCCTTACAAATTTAAAGATTAAAACGAATATAAAAATAGGCGAATTAAAAAGATTATTAAAATTAGCGAATTATTTATATTATGATGCAGATGCACAAACGCCTTTAAAAAATAGTAATGCTACTTTGAATTGGGTGTTAAAAGACGGATATTATACTGCAGAATTTGCAGGCAGTAATAACAATGCAATTACAAAGGAAGCCGAGATATTATTTAGAAAATTAAATAAAGCAGCAGGCAGAGATTTAAGATTTATAAATGATATTTCGACTGCAGTGTATACGTATCAAACAAATTATACGGATAAAGGAGTCCTGTTAAATACTCTAACAGAGCATGGCGCAGAAGAGATTTCAGAAAATGACGGAGAGATTTCTTGCAAACTTTTCGGAATGGAAATGGTTTATTATAAAAAGAATGGTTCGAACGGTTACACGTTGGATATAACGCAAATTTCGGATAAAAATGTTTGTCAGGATTTAATAGATGATTTAAATGATGAGTACGGATTAAATATTCAGGAAATTACATATAATAAAATTAAAGAGCGTCTAGAGCAGGAAAATATGCGTCTTGAAAGTGAGACCGTAATGGAAGATAATTCAATAGTTTTAACAATAGAGGTGTAGGCAAAAATATGGGCAAGATGAAAATACGGCTGTATCCTGATGGTACAATACAAATGGAAACTGAAGGCATAAAGGGTAAAAGATGTATGGATTATGCCAAAGTGTTGGAGCGTCTTGCAGATGCAAAGATTTCAAGTATGGAAAAGACGGAAGAGTATTATCAGCAAGAAGTTTTAACATTGGATGAGCAGGCTACAGAAAGAAATTATAATCTTTAGCGAACTGTACTTGACGAAAAATAACATTTCGCAGATAATTAGAATACATAGAGAGGTGTCCGAGTGGCTTAAGGTGCAATCTTGGAAAGGTTGTGTGAGGGTAACTTCACCGTGGGTTCGAATCCCATCCTCTCTGTTTTTTATTGTTGGCAACTTTTGTCTTGTTGTATGTAACTTTATTGTACTTTAATGTCCAACTTGTTTGTATTTGAGCAGACATTTCAATCGTGTACGGTTAAAATGATTATTGGCTAAAATATCAGTGAAACAAATGAATTTCAGAATATAGATGACCTAATTGGTGCTAAAACTTTATCAGATTCTATAGCTGTTTATGTTAATCGTCGAATAAATCCTACAGGAACGCAAAAATTTTCTAACCTTCCATATGGCTATATAGATCCATATAGAAAAGTTCAAAGAGATGACTCCGGAAATATAATAAAAGAATATTATTCAAAAGATAGAATACATTTAAAATACATAAATGATTATGTTAATAATATACGTACGACATATACAGATAATGGAGATGTGTGTAGCATTTCCGATATAGATCCAAACACAGGAAGAGAGACAAAAGTAAGATTTATTGACCCAAAAACAGGAGAACTTAGTGCAATAGCAGAAGTAAATTCTAAATCTGGAAAATATTTTAATAAAAAATTTTTTTCTAATAACTACGGTTTTTCTAGCTGGGACTCTCCAAACCCTATTAAGATAAGTGTTGATAAAGGAGATATTGTTAGAACAACATATGATTCTTATGAGTCTTGGAATCCTCAAGAGATAAGCAGATATGATGCTAAAACCAATAAACTTAAATTAAGAACCACATTTTATCAGTGGCCGCAACATATAAATCATAAGGAGTATGAAACAAAATATAACAGTGAGGGAAAACCTGTTGAAAGTATCCTATATATGGATAACGAAAATCCTCATATAAATAAAAAAATGGAAAAAATAATTTATGACCCTGAGACAAGCCAAATAACCAAAATTGAAAGATTTGGTAAAGGTAGAGCAAAAATTATATATGATCCATTGACAGGAGCACCATTATCAAAGGTTCACTCTGGAAATCTTAATGATGTATCTGATTCTCCTGTAATAACGTTCTATGCATCTATACTTTTAGATTCTGAAATGTCCAGTGGAATAAAAACAGAAACTCCATTTAATAGAAAAATAGGAGCTTATGATAGTAATAAAACAATAATATATTTACCTGACGGAACTCCAACATATATAACTTGGGATTATCAATTTGGAAATATTTTGAAAAACCTATCATTAATTGATGCCGCTACAAATAAACCTCGAAGAGTTATGAAATTTAAATATGATGACACTTCTGCAGATTTTGAAAAATATTGTGATATGGAAAACAACATATCAAGTTGTTGTAAAATTGATAAAATAATCGACTATAATATTGAAACAGGTAAGCCAAAAAGTGTTATGCATTATGATAAAAGTAAATGTGGCGGATATAAAATAGAGTACAATGAACAGGGAATACCAATAAAAAAATCTATATATCCATATTGGGGTTTTGAACCTACTGAAGTTATAGATCTCTAGACTTTAATTGGATTACAATGGAAACAAAGAAATAATGACAAAGATAAAAAAGGAGTATTTATGTCAGAAATATCTTTTGGCTCAAGTTATAAAATCCCGGTATCACAATGGGGAATTAATAATACAAAAAAAATACAGTTGAAATCTTTAGTAAGTTCTTATGCGGGCAAAATCTGTGGAAAAGGGCAGGATTCTTTTGCTCTCGTTTCTGTTCAGGATAAAAAGGATATGGGATTTATAAGAAAATTGAGAAAAATTGGATATTTTCAATTTGAGATGTTTGAAAACAGTGAGTTTCCGCAAAATTTGAAAAATTTACTGCAAATTCATTAATAATATGTGATATTATTTAAATATTTCTATTGTATAAAGAGTTTATCAGTATTTTTGCTGAAATTTTAATATTTCTTAATTTTATTAAGACTTAGGTATTGACTGAGAGTGGACTCTAAGGTGTAACATATTTTAATTATATATAAATAGAAAGGAGAGTTATGAATAAGAGGATTCTTATTTTATTGAGTATTTTATTGGTTGCAATTGTAGCTACGGTTTTTGTGTATGTGGATAAAATGTTTCCTGCGGTTAAGAAAAATCTTGTACCAGTGCAGAAGCTTGTAAATTCAGAGAATCAGAGTAAAGTTTTAATTGTATATTATTCGTATACAGGTAATACTAAAAAAATCGCAAATAAAATTCATAATTTAGTTGGCGGAGATATTATTGAACTTGAAACTAAAATTCCTTATACTGTTAATTATCGAGCTGTTGTAACCTTGGCAAAAGATGAAGTTGACAAAAAATATAAACCTGAGCTTAAAACCAAAATCGATAATATCTCTCAGTATGATAAAATAGTTTTAGGTACACCTGTTTGGTGGTACACAATGGCGCCTCCGGTTAGAACATTTTTGAATGAATACAATTTTGATGGTAAGGAGATTATTCCGTTTTATACTCATGGCGGCTCAGGTTCTGCAAACAGTAATTCTGAAATAGCCAAGATTTGCCCTAAGGCAAAACTTGGTAGTGAATTATCTGTTTTTCACAAAGATTTAGATTCTTCGGATTCTGAAATTGAGCGTTGGGCAAAGAAAAATAAATTAATTAAATAGTAATAAAGGCCTTTGCTTTTAAAAGCAAAGGCCTTTTGTATAAATGATTTATTGTATAAAAATTATTATTTCTAACTATTTACACAAAAATATCTTGTGATATTCTATATAAAGAGTTAAGTATATTTTATAAATTTATGTTACGAATTTAGAAATTTTTTATATGTATCTGGCAAAAAATAATATTCAGAGATTTATAAATATCAGTAATAAAATGGGGGATGTGACATGCGTGTAGGTATTGTTCAAAATTACAGAAATAGTAATTTATCTTTTGGGAATTTGTCTAAGGAAGAGAAAGAGGCATTCAAACAAACTAAAAAAGAAGCATTGGATGTAATAGGGCGTCCAGAAAAATCCGTTTTTATATATTCAAGTGCCTGTCTTCCTCAGTCTGCAGAAAACAATACCGGAACAGGGACTCTTTTATCTAAACAAGGTGAAGAATTTTTAGATGTTGTTAAAACGTTTACTACAGCAGATACTATTCAGGATGTTCCATCAGGAGAGTTTATGCCAAAACCTGCCCATGGTTATTACGGAGCCTATGAAACTTCATCTCAAGCATTAAGTTCTCATTTGATAGAACCTGAATTATTAATGGATGAAAGTTTTGGTAAAATTATTACACCTGAAGAATTAAAGGCTGTTGTTGATGCTAACAATGGGGAAAGTAAAAATATTTTAGCAAATTTTGAAAATGTCGTTGAAGCAGACAGTCCATTTGAAAATATGCTTAAAAAGGCTTATGAACGCTTTAAAATAGGCGAAGGAGAACAACTGGAAGCTCTTCGAACTGAATTTAATGATTATAAAGTAAAAAATACAGAATGGTTAGAACCTCACGCTATTTATAATGTCTTATCAAATAAATATAAAACACCGTTATTTGATAATTGGGAGCAAGAAGTTGATAAGAGATTATATGATCCTGAATTTCCAGAAGAATCAAGAACTGCACGTAAGGCAGAAATTTTAAAAGAGAATTCAGAAGATATTGAATTTTATAATTTTAAGAAGTTTTTATCAGATAAATTCTTGGGCTTAGCAAAAGATAAAGCTCATGAAAAAGGTTTAAAGTTTGGCGGAGATGTTGCTTATCAATTTTCTTTAAGTGATGTATTTTCAAATCCTAAAGCTTTTTCTTATGATGTCTTTATGGGACCTGCTGATTTAAAAATTCCTGCATTGAATTTTTATCAGATATCTGATCCAAACAGTGCAGCAGCAAAAATGCTTTCCCAAAAGTTCCGTCTAGCCGCTCAAAGATATGATACCCTGCGAGTCGGTATGGGGTGGGGATATGTTACACCTATATTAAGTAATTCTTCTGGTTTATATCATGAACAAAAATATATGGGTTCTCAAGTTTTAGAGTTAATTGAAAATGCAGTAAAAGAAGTTAAAGGTGATAATTTTAATAAAAATGATTTGTTCTATGAAATAGAAGCCGGGGAAAAAGACTTCAGAGCATTTAATGATGATGGAACATTGATAGAACCATTAAAAGATAGGGTAAAAATATACTCATCCGATTATATGAGTGATGGTTGGGGATCATCACGTGCATATCCCGAAAAATTTAAGATGAATCCTTCAGAATTCATATACGGAGCTTCTAATGTTGATACAACTCCATTAAGAGAATTAGCTACGCATGGAATATATGAGCAGCGTAAAGAACAGCAGGTTAAAGAATTATCAAGTATTCTTCATATGGATGCATCAGCATTAGAATCAACAGATGAATTTATAAGAGCCAAAAATGCCGAACCTCTTTTGGCAAAGAACAATTTTATGTTCTTTACTGAATTTTTCGGCTCAGAAAGAAGATTTAATGATTTGAGTAAAACTAATTCTGAAAATTTTAGGGTAAAAATTCCTGCTAATCCTGAACAAGCTTATTATGATGCGGTAAAAGAAGGTCATGCATATAATCTTATGGATGCATTTGAAAAAGTTTTTAAAGCAAAAGGTTATGATAAACAACATCCTGAATTATTTGCAAAAATTGTTGAATTCAAAAATAAATTATATGGAATTGATCCGTCAAAAGTTGTTGAAAATATTTCTTCAGACATTCCTGAGCCTCCGGTAATAAATCAAATAAATGAACCGGAAGTTGAAAAACCTGCAACTGAAGCAGTAGAAAAAGCTGTTAAAAGTAATAAATATTTGAAGCCGGCTCTGATTATAAGTGCTGCAGTTGTTGTTTTATTTTCAGCATATAAGTATTTTTCAAAGAAGCCAAAAGCAGCATAGTTAAAGAAATATATCCTGAAAATGAAAATTAGTAACGAAATAATAAGTTTTTCGTTACAAGTGTAGTTTTTTTTATTTAATGTTGTATAATATTCTGTGATTAGGAATAATTATGTGTAATAAATACAATTAATAATAAAATATGGGAGAAATAATTATGGCAGAAACACTACTGGATAAAAAACTTTACCCGGAGACTGCTTTTGTGCCGGGAAAATGGCAGAGTGAAATAAATGTAAGAGATTTCATTCAGCGTAATTATACATTATATGAGGGCGATTCAAGTTTTCTTGAAGGTCCTACAGAAGCTACTAAAATTTTATGGCAAGAGTGTTGTGATTTACTAAAAAAAGAGCGTGAAAACGGTGGAGTTCTTGATATGGATACAAAAGTTGTATCGTCAATAACTTCTCATGGTGCAGGTTATATAGATAAAGATTTGGAGACAATTGTAGGATTACAAACGGACAAGCCGTTAAAACGTTCTATGCAGCCGTTTGGAGGAATTAGAATGGCTGAAGCCTCTTGTAAATCTTATGGTTATCAGGTCGACCCTGAAGTTTCAGAAATTTTTACAAAATACAGAAAAACTCATAATCAGGGCGTATTTGATGTTTACACTCCTGAAATGAAAGCTGCAAGACATTCAGGTATTATTACAGGTCTTCCTGATGCATACGGCAGAGGACGTATTATAGGTGATTACCGCAGAGTAGCTCTGTATGGTATTGATAGGCTTATTGAGGATAAAAAAGAGCAGTTTAAATCCTTAGAAGGCGAGATGACACCTGAACGAATTCAATTAAGAGAAGAAATTTCAGAGCAAATAAGAGCTTTGGGCGAAATGATTGAACTTGGCAAAATTTACGGCTTTGATATTTCTAAACCTGCAAGAAATGCAAAAGAAGCAATACAATGGCTTTATTTCGGATATCTTGCGGCAATAAAAGAGCAAAACGGTGCAGCAATGAGTCTGGGTAGAACTTCTACATTTCTTGATATTTATATTGAAAGAGATTTGAGGGAAGGTATAATAACAGAAGCTCAAGCTCAAGAAATGATTGATCATTTTATAATGAAATTAAGGCTTGTAAAATTTGCAAGAACTCCTGAATATAATGAACTGTTTTCTGGCGATCCTACCTGGGTAACAGAATCTATTGGCGGAGTTGGAGTTGACGGTAGACCACTTGTTACAAAAAATTCATTCAGGTATTTACATACATTAGAAAATCTTGGTACAGCTCCTGAGCCTAATATGACTGTTCTGTGGTCAAAGAGATTGCCGCATAAATTTAAAGAATATTGTGCTCATATTTCTATTACGACATCATCAGTTCAATATGAAAATGATGATTTGATGAGGGTATCTCATGGAGATGATTATGCAATTGCCTGCTGTGTATCATCTATGGTTGTCGGAAAAGAAATGCAGTTTTTCGGAGCAAGGGCAAATTTGGCAAAATGTTTGTTGTATGCAATAAACGGCGGTATTGATGAAAAATCAAAACTTCAAGTAGGTCCAAAATATCGTCCGGTAACTTCTGAGTATCTTAATTATGATGAAGTTATGGAGCGTTATGATGATATGATGGAATGGCTTGCCGGTTTGTATGTTAATACTTTGAATATTATTCATTATATGCATGACAAATATTGTTATGAAAGAGCGCAAATGGCCCTTCATGACAGAGATGTAAAAAGGTATTTTGCAACAGGTATTGCAGGATTATCAGTTGTTGCTGATTCATTGTCTGCAATAAAATATGCAAAAGTTAAAACAATAAGAGATGAAAACGGAATTGTTGTTGATTATGAGGTTGAAGGTGATTTCCCTAAATATGGCAACAACGATGACAGGGTTGACCAAATTGCCGTTGATTTAATTAAGAATTTTATGGCAAAAATCAGAAAACATTATACATACAGAAATTCAATTCCTACAATGTCAATTCTGACAATTACATCGAATGTTGTTTACGGCAAGAAAACAGGCAATACCCCTGACGGTAGAAAGGCAGGTATTCCACTGGCACCTGGAGCCAATCCAATGCATGGACGTGATATGAACGGTGCTGCAGCATCATTGGCTTCTGTTGCAAAACTTCCGTTTGATGATGCTCAGGACGGAATTTCAAATACTTTCTCTATTATTCCTAATGCATTGGGAAAAGATGAAATTTTTGTCGGTGATCTGACTGTAAGTTTTGATCCGGGTTGCTGTGAAACTAATCTTAATTAATATATCCCTGACCAGAATTTATTCTACAAATGGATTTATATTGCAAATTAAAATAAACAAGTGAAAGGAAATAATTATGGCTACAATGCAGGAAGAAAATTTAATAAATTTATTGGACGGATATGTGGAAAAAGGCGGACATCATTTGAATGTCAATGTTTTTAACAGAGAAACCTTACTTGATGCTCAGGCTCATCCTGAAAAATATCCTCAGTTAACTGTTAGGGTTTCTGGATATGCAGTTAATTTTATAAAATTAACAAAAGAACAACAGGATGATGTTATTTCAAGAACTTTTCATAAATCTATGTAAAGTATAATAGTTAAATTTGAATATTTTATATAAATATCCTGAGTTTAACCCAGGATATTTATATTTTGTAAAATTTTGTAATGTAGCGTTTTCTCAGAGTAAAATTTTAATCTGGAGAAGTTTTTGTATCCTTAAAGATGGTAGGTAGAAATTATTTATGGATAAACAAGATATTTTAGTACTGCACAGGTTGTAGGAGGAACATATTTAGGTTATCAGGGTATAAAACTTGGTCTGCTTTAAGGCTCCGTTTATGCTAAATAATGTGGATCTTTAGAACTTTTTATTAAGTATTGTGAAGGATTAATTTATTTTTAAGGCAATATTTACTATTTTTTTTGTTTTACTTATTATATGGCAAAATATTCAGAAAGGTAGTGTAAATATGTCATTAGGTGTGAATTCAGTTAATTTAGGAGTAGCTAAAGGTGTTACATTTGGTAATGGAGAAGTTTCTCAACAGCCAATGAACGAAGGTGAGAAAAAAGGTTTATCAACAACTACAAAAGTTGTTACAGGTTTGGCTGCACTTGCTCTTTTAGGTACAGTTGTTTATTATGGTATGCGCGGTAAAGCAAATGCTGCAAGTAAAGCTGCAGGCGAAGCCGCAGAAAAGGCTGGTGAGGCAGCAGGCAAAGCTGCAGAAGAAGTTGCAGAAGCTGCTGGCAAAGCTGGCGAGGCAGCAGGAAAAGGAGCAGAAGAAGTTGCAGAAGCAGCCGGTGAAGCAGCAGGTAAAGCAGGAGAAGAAGTTGCAGAAGCAGCCGGTGAAGGCGCAGGCAAAGCAGGAGAAGAAGCTGCAGAAAAAGCCGGTGAGGCCGCAGGCAAAGCTGGTCAAGCAGCCGGCAAAGCAAATCCTCTTTCTTCACTACATAGAAAATCTACAATAGCTGCCTCTGTTTTCAATGCGGATGATGCTAAATCTATTGGACTTGTTAATAAAACTTATGATGAAGTAGTTGCAGGTTTAAAAGAAAATTTGGATTTATCTGCTGATGAAGTTAAAAAGTTAGATTCTTATATAAATCAAACTGCCACAAAATTTAAAAATAAGATGAATGCTAAGTTTGAACCAGGCAGTGAAGATGCTAAGATTGCACAGGAATTGAAAGATTACTATACTAAACACAGTCTAATGACTCCTGAAATATTTGCTAAGTTTGCATTTCTTGATGAGCTCTCAAAAGATTCTATAACTAAAGAGAACCTTTTGAAAATTTTACAATTTCTTGAAGGATAAAATTACTTATAAAATCAGGAGTTATAATGGCTCCTGATTTTTCTTTTCAGGTTATTTAATTTTTCATAATTAATCGTATAATATTTTTATGGGAGAAATTATAGGCAATATACATTCAATAGAAAGCTGCGGGACGGTTGACGGGCCAGGTATAAGGTTTGTTATTTTTATGCAGGGCTGTCCTATGCGCTGCAAATACTGTCACAATCCTGACAGCTGGGGGGTAAATGAGGGCACAAATTACACTGTTTCTGAAATTATGGCTAAATATGACGGGGTTAAAGAGTTTGTTCAAAATGGCGGAATTACTGTGACCGGCGGAGAACCCTTGTTGCAGACAGATTTTGTAACAGAACTGTTTAAAGATGCAAAAAACAAAACTATTCATACGGCTCTTGATACGTCAGGTGTGACTTTTAATAAAGATAATACTCATAAAATTGATGAATTGTTAAAATATACAGATCTTATTTTATTAGATATTAAACATATAGATGATGAAGAGCATAAAATTTTGACCGGACATACAAATAAAAATATTTTAGAATTTGCAAAATATCTTTCAGATAAAAATATTCCTGTTTGGATACGTCATGTTGTAGTTCCGGGGATTACTTTTGATGAGAAATATCTTTCTGCTTTGGGAAAATTTTTAGCTTCACTGAAAAATATAAAAGCGTTAGATGTTCTTCCATATCATGATATGGCAGTTTCTAAATATGAGAATTTAGGGTTGGAGTATCCGCTAAAAGGAGTTAAACCTTTGACAAAAGAAGAAGCAATAGAAGCCAGGGATATTATTATAAAAACTTATAAAAAAGAAGTTGTTAATTATTTATAGATTTTGAGCATAAATAAATAGATTTGCAACTTTTCTGTTATATTCTTGTCCGTCTATTTTTGCAAATAAGTTTTCCCAATGGCTTTCTGGTGTTCCGTCTGTTGAGTAAGACGGGTTTGTCATCATAAGATGGTGAGTGCTTGTGTCATATCTTAGCGGAAATAAATCTTCCATCTGCATAAAACTCGGCAGCTTATCGCTCGGATATTCATAGCCAAACAGAGAGTTGTTAATGCGGTTTAATCGATCTTCATATGTTCTGCCCCCTTCATCATTGTCGTTTGAAATTTCAATGCCCGGTGTATATTCTTGTTTGTATTTTAATTTTTCTGACCAGTGTTTAACTTCTTCAAAGTTGTCGGGTTCTAAAAATGCAGTTCCGGAAGTTAAACCTAATTCTTCGTATCTTTTGAAATCTCCGCTGCTTTTTTCTCCAACAAAGCTTAATGTTGTTTTACCTGATCTTGAGCGTATTTCATATAAAATATACTGCATTTGTTCATAACTTGGCAGAGCGCCTACTCCTGTGTAATTTTCCATATCATATCCGCCGATATGCTTTGCAGAGTCTATAAATATCGATTCAAAACCTAAATTAATAAGTTTTACATGTTCATTGATAAAAAGTTCCTGATGCTCTGAATTATTCCAGTCAAATGTTACATCATCTTTATAAGGTTTGGCTACTTTTATTTGATCTGCTGATATAACAGTTCTAAATCCCGTTTTCAATCCATGAAAATGTGCAAGATCATTAAATGCCATAAATTGTTCTTCCGGAGATATTTTATCTGTAATATCAATGTCTATAATATTCTGACTATACCCTGCATTCAGCCGAATTCCATAGATTGAATTTTCTTCATTTGGTCCTTTGTTATATCCGTCGCCATATATATTGGGAAAAATTTGGGATAAAATAATGCAATTAGCCCAGCTTTTTGCTGAAGGCGGTATAGCCGGTAATAATTTAATTGTGCTTAAAATCCCGTTTCTTGTAAGATTACCTTTCATTTCCGCTATAGCACGATTATTTATTTCTATATAATTTGCCCTGACACCCCATTTGTCGCCGTAATTGGGAGTTTGGATGTTATCGGGAAATGTTTTATAAAATTCATCGCATTCGCATAGTGTAACCAGAGATTCAACGGCTTGTTTGACTGAACGTTTCAGCAATTCAGACGGGACTATATTAGCTATCCATTTCTTTTTACCTGATATATATTGATGTTCAATACTCCATTGATCAGGGATAAGTTGGCTATTTGCACACAAGGCATTCAATAATTTATTTATGTAATTCATAGTTATTAAATACCAGGTTATTAAGTTTTATAAAATTCCCTTATGGAGCAAAGCTTATTGTTTAATATTATTAGTCATAAAATTTTTTTTATTTTCAAACCATTCAATAAGAGGTTTTGTTTTACCAAACTCAAACCCGTATCCCTTTGCAAATTCTTTAGAAGTTAAAAAATCATATTGAACATTAAATGCCAAAGGTTCTTCATTTACTCCTAATTTACTGTACATTGCAGAGGAAATTAAATGTTTATTCTGGTCATATACATTTGAATAATTAAGTCCTTCTAAAGCGCAAAAAGGAATATCCGAACCATTGTCATCTGCCACTAAAAGTCCGAATGTTCTGCATATTATTCCTCTGTAGTTGTATACAGAGCATTTATCATTCAGTAAAAAGGGACATTTATATGTGAAATTTTTCTCTTTTGATTTTTGTTTTTCTTTAATTGTATTTTGAATATTGTTATAAATTTCTTTTTGAGTATCAAAAGGAAGAGTATTATATCCTGTCATCAAATATTTGTATTCAATTTCTGTAAATGGATACTGGGCATTCTTACAGCATTTTGCACAGCCTTTTTTACAAAAAATGTACGGCTGTTGTTTTTTAAAGAATCCGTTAATCTTCTCAGTTATCATATTTAGATAAGCTGCATAATTATCTATCATTATTCAAAATTCCCATGCAATATATTAGTACCCTATTTTTTATGTTGCAAATTATTTAAATATGTTAAGCTGCCCCTTGAATAAATTAAAAATGTAGTTTATTATAGTATATGGGGGTATACCCTATATAGAATTATTGAATAAACCTGAGGAGATAACGAATGACGTGTTATACAGAGGAAGATAAGAAAAAACTTATTGTTAGATTAAATAGAATAGCAGGACAAGTCAACGGTTTAAGCAGAATGATATCTGAAGATAGGGAATGTATGGAGGTTTTAAATCAGATAGTTTCGACTCAAGCTGCTTTGCGAGGTGTTTGGAAGCAGGTTGTAAGAGGTCATTTACAGCACTGTGTTTCAGAAGCTCTAAAACAAAATAAAAATGGAGATCAAATTATTGACGATTTAGTCGACCACATTGATAAGCTAAGATAAGGATAGGTATATTATGGATAATAAGTTGTTAAAAACAAAAACATTAGTTGTTATTGTTATTACTCTTCTGACAATGATTGCAGAAATTTATTTTGGGATAATTTCTCATTCAATGGCATTGACTGCGGACGGATTCCATATGGGAACTCATGCTCTGGCATTAGCTATTACCTTTTTTGTTTGTATTTTTGCGCTCAGATATCAGGATAAAACAGATAAAATCAATGCTCTTGGTGGGTATACAAGTGCAATATTGTTGGGATTTACGTCTCTTGGTATAATATATGAATCAATTGAAAGATTTTTTAAACCACTGGCTATTTCGTTTGGTGATGCTATATTAGTTGCTGTTATAGGCTTAATTGTTAATATGGTTTGCGTGTTGATTATGGGAAATTCTCATAACCATCATCATAATCATGAACATTCAGAAATATGTGTAGAGAATAACGACAATAATGATAAAAAGAATGAAAATTTGAATTATAAGGCTGCATATTTACACATTTTAGCAGATGCGTTTACATCTATTCTTGCAATAGGAGCTTTGCTGCTTGGTAAATATTTTGGATTGGTATTTTTAGATCCTGTAATTGGTATTTTAGGCGGTATAATTATTGCAAAATGGGCTATAGACTTGATAAAATCATCAACAAAAATACTGTTGGATTTTACTTAATTTGTTTTCTTAATTCTTCTCTAACTTCTGATAACGGGCCGTTATTAGGATTTCTGAAATTGTCATAGTATTTTTTTACATAGACTACAGGATATTTTGGAATCCAAGTTAGTTTCATAAGGATTGAAACTGTTTCAGCACCTTGTGATAGCATAAGTTCATCAATAGTATCTTCGTGAGCAGGTGAAATAGATGAAAATATTTTTATTAGATAATCAGAAAATGTTAAAACAGAATACCCTGCGCCTACTCCTGTATTCATAACAATATTGTATACATTTAAGCCTTCTGCATCTTTGTATTTATGTGCAGCATCTTCAGGAAGAGTAAGAGTTTCTGCATTTACCTGTTCTAGCTCATACCATTCACCATTATGTTTTATTCTCATAATGTTAGGTTTTGGCATGTAGATATCTTCGTATTTATTTTCAAGAATTATTTCTCCATTATAACCTACTATGCCGTATTTGTAATTTTTATATGTTAGGAACATTTTTCCGTATAAAATATCTACTTTAGAATATTCAGGTTGAACAATTGTTTTTCCGTATTCATCATAAATTCCAAAGTCATGACTGTTTCCAAATTTAGCAAATCTGCCAGCTAAGCGGTCAGTGTGGTTATATTTTATAGGAACAAGAATTTCACCGTTATTGTCTATTAATCCAAATTTATTTTTTTTGTTTTGAACAATCCACGCATGGGAACCTACCGGAATTAATTTTTTATATATCGGTTCAACAAGTACAGTATCGTTATTTTTATCTTTCAATCCCCATAAAGAATCTTGTGTAAAAGTAACAGCATCAACCGGAGCTGCAGTTTCAGAAGCGATTTCTTCTTCTGCAGCGTAAGTTATTGAAGTCGTTAGTAATAGTAAACTTAATATTATAAAAAGTTTTCTCATATCATTATGATAGCATAAAATTTATTATGGTATAATTTTATTAAGGGAAATTATTATGTTGAGAAGCGGAACAAAAAAATTTATTTTATATAGCGCATCAGTGATTGGTGTTTTTGTAGTTTTGGCGGGTTTGGTTATTTGCCTTTATTTAAAAGGCCTGCCGTATGTAGTTTCAAATGAAAAGTTCATAAATTATGTTGAAAATACTGTTTCAGATATGGCTGGAGCAGAGCTTGATATAGAAAAACCTGTTTTAATAACTCATTTGAAGCCTGAAATTCAATTTAAGGTTGCAAAAATTTCATTAAAAAATAAAACGACCAATCTTTTGGATATTGTGAATTTAGATACGAGTTTTTCTTTTAATGAAATTTTTAATAAAAAGCTTATAATAAATAAAATTGTACTTGATTATTTGTTTGCAGATGTTAATAAAATTCTTGAATTACCTGTTCTAAATCAAGAAAAGCAGGAAAAATCTCAAAAAAGTGATTTTATTGTTGATATATTTCATTCCTATATGGCAGTAAAAAATGCAGTTGTTGTATATAGTCTTGATAAAGATACAAAGATTCAAATTGATGCTAAAAATTTGGGTATAGATGGTGATATTAAACAAAAACATGTTAATTATGATGTTGTGGTAGATATAACCAAAGGAAAAGAAAATTTACATATTGTAACTACTGACAATGATAATGTTTATATAGAAAATCAAGAAAAGTTAATTGTTAAAAATGCAAATATTTCGGTTAATCGATCAAATGTATTTATTGATGGGCTTGCGGATGCAAAATCTAATTTCGATATAACAGTACATTCAAAAAAGTTTCCTATATCTGAAGTTTTGTATTTGATAAATTCTCAGATTGTTGAAAATAATTTGCCTGAGCTTCTTGTATATTTTAAAGATATTGACGGTAATTTTGATTTTAATTTTAACGTTTCAAATAAAGATTTACAAGGAGATATTGTCTTAAATAAATTGGCATTTAAACTTGTTCCTATTGCAGATTTACCGATCATGTTAAACAGCGGTAAAATTTCTCTTGATATGAATAAAGTTACATTGAAAGATTTTAAAGGTTATTATGATAATAAACCTTACAATACAATGAATTTTGACGGATCAGTTAAAGATTATATGAAATCTATAGATACTGATTTAAAGGGCAAGGCTGTTGTAACAAATGATTTTGCTAAAAAATATTTATCTAAAATGCTTTCTTATCCTATTGAGATAAGAGGTAAAGCAGATACAATGGTTGCTCTAAAATCTAAATATAATAAAATTGATTTGAAGTGGTTGTATATATTCAAACAGGGAAGCGGTTTTGTTATAGATGGTCAATCTGATTCTA
Organism: uncultured bacterium; assembly: GCA_949300485.1. Classification (GTDB taxonomy): domain Bacteria; phylum Cyanobacteriota; class Vampirovibrionia; order Gastranaerophilales; family Gastranaerophilaceae; genus Zag111. Next base: position 19,859 of record CASGEL010000008.1, on the reverse strand, counting down.
TGATGACGGAAAAAACAGGCCGGGCGCTAACTGCTGATATTCATTTTGAAGATATGCTCCTCAATATCAAGTCCATAAATTATTATGTTGGTACCCCTTCTATGGACAGGGATTATGTAAGAATTCCGATTGTTAGTATGAAGGGAAATATAGATTTGGCTGATGGTAAAACTTTTGTTAAAGATTTTGGATTAGAGTTACCAAAACCTATGCCTAGCGGATTTCTTAATATATTGATGAGACAAAGGTTCTTTAAAAAAGGTAACTTTACTGGTAGAATACATTTGGTAAATACAGGGAAATACCCGGTTTTAGATGCTGATTTGAGAGCTGATAAAGTTGCAATACCTAGCCAAAGACTGTTTATTAATAAAGGTCAGTTTAAGACAGTAAAAAATATTATGCATATTACTGCAGATGGCAGATACAGGCGTTCAGCTTATGATTTTAGCGGTGCTATTTTAAATGAAATTAAGTTTCCTATTGTAGTAAAAGATGTTCATTTAGTAGTTGATAATATAGATGTTGAAAAATATTTGAGAATTTTTAATAATCAAAAACCAAGTGAGCATGCCGCAACAAATGTAGACCAGGTGATTGCGGAAACTGCATCTGTTGGTGGGGATGAGGATACTGATGATGATGTTCAAACTTTTGACTTAGCAAATTTAATTATTGAAAAATGTGTTCTGGTAGCAAAAGATGGATTTTATAAAGATATTAAATTTTCCGATGTTGCAGCAGTGTTGACTCTTGATAAAAATAGTTTCTTAAAAATTACATCAAATAAATTTAATATTGCAGAGGGTACATCTTCGGCTAAAATAGAATGTGATTTAAAAAAACATAAGTATTCTGTACTTTTAGGCGCAAGAGATGTTAACTCTGATATTATGGCTACTTCTTTATTAAATCTTCCAAAAGAGATTGATGGCAAGGCCAGTGGAGTCATTGATTTGAACACAGATGATTCACTAAAATTAAACGGGAAGATAGGATTTGTTGTTAATAATGGAACAATTGCTAAGGTTGGGCTTGTTGAATATGTAATGAAAGTTGCTGCATTATTTAGAAATCCTCTTACGATGATTAGTCCTTCTGTAATTTCAGACCTGGTAAATATTCCTGAGGGTCGTTTTGATAAAATTGACGGTCATATTGTATTAAAAGATAATGTTGTCCAGAGAATGATGATAAAATCTTCCGCCCCTGAATTAAGTTCTTTTATTGTAGGACGTTATGATTTAGAAAATAAAGATGCATCATTAAGGATATATACTAAATTTGCAAATAGGGGGCGCGGAGCTTTGGGCTTTTTGAGGAATATTTCATTAAATTCTTTAGCTAACAGAATTCCTTTAAGCAGCAGAAATGACAGTAATTACTATGCTTCAGAAATTTCTCAGCTTCCGCCTATAGATGCTGATGAAAAAGATTGCCAGATATTCTTAACTAAAGTTGATGGTGATGTTGAACGTAATAACTTTATTTCCTCTTTGAAAAAAATAAAATAGTCCGGATATTTGGATAATAAATTTTTAAATATAGGAGAATATTTTATATGTCAATAACAGTAGATAAAGCATCTGAAAAATATACAATGGAATTAATTTATCCTGTTTCAATATCTGAAACGGATAGGCTTCATGCCATAAAACCTGCAGTAATATTTAATTATATGCAAGATATAGCTGCAAAATCTATTGATAGACTTGGACATCAGTATTGTTGGGATGAATTATATAAAAGGGGTAGAGGTTGGTTTTTGATTAGATACAGGGTTGAATTTGATGAATATCCTGTTAATGTTGAGAAAATTAAAATTCAAACTGAAAATCGAGGCTGTAACAGGATGCATGCATATCGTGATTTTGAACTGTTTGATGATAAAACTGGAAACCGTTTAATGAGGGCTACGAGTTCTTGGTTTATTGTTGATTTGAACTCAAAATCTGTGATAAATCTAAAACAGGAATATTCGGAATTTTTTAGTTTTACCCCAAGGGAAGACGATTTGCAATTAAGAAAACTCAAATCTATAGATTCAGTTGATGCAGAGAAGATGTTTCATGTAAGATATGATGATTTAGATTTTAATAATCATGTAAATAATACGGTATATATAACCTGGGCGATGGAAGTTTTGGATTATGATTTTAGAGTGTCACATAAGTTGAAAAATATGGATATATATTTTAAGCATGAAGTAAAATATGGTGACGATATCATTTCGCAGGTCAGGTATGACAAAGAAAATTTAATTACTGAGCATATAATTAAAAATGCAGCTTCAGGAGAGGAATTATGCTTGATTAAAGCTGAGTATACAACCCTCTAGTCAATTGGTGATATTTATGATACAATAGCACCAAGGATGTAAAATGTTACTATCAGGGGAGAATGAATTGTATGAAAGAGAATATTTTATCGCTTTTAGATAAAAACACAAAATTATATGGAGAAAGAATTGCTCTTGGTAAAAGAAATAAATATGGCTGGAAAGAACTTACATATAAAGGTTTAAGCCTATTAACAAAACAGTTTGCAAGTTATTTAATAACAGATTTGCAGATACAAAAAGGCGAAAAAATGGCAATATTATCTGAATCAATGCCTGAAATTGGTGCTTGTCTTTTTGCGGCAGTCATTTCTGGAATGGTAACTGTTCCTCTGGATAATAAATTAACTATATACGAATTGGAATCTATTTTGACAAGCTGCCAACCTACGGTATTTGCTGTTTCTCAGGCAAATCTGGAAAAAGCCTTAGAACTGCAGAAAAGAATTCCATCTATTAAGCATATTATTATAATGGATGAACCAAGATACGAATCTAAGTATCCTAGTTTATACAGTTTACCTTCAGGTCGAGAATGCAAATGGCGTCACAGATCATTAAGAGATACAGCTTTAATTATTTATACTTCAGGGACAACCGGAGCTCCAAAAGGTGTTCAGACAACTTTTGGTAATATGACATCTCAGGTTTGGGGGATGGCAAAGGTTTTACCTGATATACTTCCGCATGAAAATGTTAATTTACTTTCTATTTTGCCTATGAATCATTTATTTGAATTAACCGTTGGTTTTTCAACATTTTTAAATCGCGGTTCTTCAATATTTTATCCTCAGAGTTTGAAACCTAAAGATGTATTAGGTGACATGAGAGAAAAGAAAATTGATTTTATGATTGTTGTACCTGCATTTATGAAATTATTGAAAAATACAATAGAAGCTGATATAAATGCACTTCCTGCGGAAGAAAAATTGTTGTTTGAAAAATCCTATGCCGCAGCTGAATATATTACTGATTATTCAATAAGACGTCAGTTATTTAGAAGTATTCTTGCTAAATTCGGCGGAAATTTCTATGGATTTATTTCAGGTGGTGCTCCATTGGATCCCAGTGTAGGCGAGTTTTTTGAAAGAATTGGTATAAAAGTCTTCCAGTGCTATGGTTTGTCAGAAACAAGTCCTATTATTTCAGTAGACAGGGGTGATGACAGAAAATTATTATCAGTAGGTTTGGTTTTAGATTCTTATGATGCGAAGATTGATTCTGAAACCGGAGAACTGTTAGTAAAAGGACCATCAGTTATGAAAGGCTATTATAATAATCCTGAAAAAACGGCAGAAGTTTTAGAGCCGGATGGGTGGCTGCATACTGGTGATATAGCCGAATTTGGTTCTGATAACAGATTGTATATTACAGGGCGTATTAAGAATATGATTGTTCTATCAGGTGGTAAAAAAGTCTTTCCGGAAGAAGTTGAGGCAGTTTTAGAGCAAAATCCTAATTTTGCAGAGATTTGTGTATTTGGTGCAATTAGAACTTCTGGAGCAAAAGACGGTACAGAAGAGATAATGACTGTTATTGTTCCAACAGAAGACGTTTTGAAAAAATATCCAAATGAGGATGAGCTTCAGGCATTTATAGTTCATGAAGTTAAAAATCTTTCTGTTCAGTTGGCACCATACAAACGTCCTGTTAATATTGTTGTCAGAAAAGAGCCTCTGCCAAGGACTGCAACACGTAAAGTAAAACGTAATGTTGTAAAAGATGAAACAATGGCTTGTTATTAATCTTTAAAATTATATAATATGAGGGCAAGGATTTAAAGCCTTGCCTTTATTTTAGGTAAATTATGGAATATATTTTAAACAAAGCAATAGAAACTCACAATTTAACTAAAGAAGAGATTATTATTCTGCTAAATTCTGACGGACAATCATTATTTGCTGCGGCTGATAAAGTTCGTCAAAAATATGTTGGGAATGCAGTGCATTTAAGAGGATTGATAGAATTTACAAATATTTGTAGATGTACTTGTAAATATTGTGGTATAAGAGTCGAAAATAAAGAAGTTTCTCGCTATCGAATGAGTCCGGAAGAGATTATTTCTCTGGCCAAAAAAGGTAGTAAATCAGGTTTTAGAACAATAGTTTTGCAGGGCGGAGAGGATGCTTTTTATACCAAAGATATAATGTGTAATATTATCAAGGAGATTAAGAAGTTTGATGTTGCTGTGACTTTGAGCATTGGTGAAAGATCTTTTGAAGATTATAAAGCCTTTAAAGATGCCGGAGCTGATCGTTATCTTTTGAGAATTGAAACAACTGACAGATCTTTATATAAAAATCTTCATCCTAATATGGATTTTGATAACAGATTGAGGTGTTTATATGATTTAAAACGTCTTGGTTATGAGACAGGTACAGGATGTTTAATAGGCTTGCCAGCTCAGACTATTGAATCATTAGCTGATGATATTTTATTTTTTAAATCCTTAGATTCGGATATGGTTGGAGTTGGACCATTTTTACCTCATTCGCAGACACCGTTAAAGGATTGTCAAAGTGGAAGCTTTGATTTAGCACTGAAGGTTATGGCGATAACAAGGTTATTATTACCTGATATAAATATTCCTGCAACTACTGCTATGGAGACTATAAGTCCAAATGGACGGTTAATCGCACTTAAGAGCGGTGCTAATGTTTTTATGCCGAATTTATCGGGAGAAGAGTATGCTTCAAAATATGAAATATATCCTGAAAAATCTGGGATTAATGCTTCAAAGTCAGGTATAATATCTGAAATTGAAGAAAAGCTTCATTGTATAGGTCGGGAAATTTCATCAAATAAAGGTTTTCGAAATCTTAAGAATTAAGCTTTGTCCGCTTTCTTTTCATTTCCTTTATGTTCATCAAGTCCCATAACTTTAAGTATTGGGTGGATAAGCGGATGAGAAACAATCGGAGCTAATATAGCCAATCCTAGAACAGTTCCCACAATTGAACTTGTTTCAATAATACCTTTCCCCAAATTGATATTTAAATTTTCTTTGACAAATTTATCACCGGATTGTAGATTTTTGTTTATTTCATCCAGTTTTTTAGCTTTTGCAACTTCATCCATTTTGTAGTATTCCATGAACTCTCCAGGATGTTTAAATGCTTTGAATACAGATTCATTTTTAAATAATTTTCTACCTATAGAAAAAGAGGCTCTTTTAAATTGATGAATCATTGAAAGATATATACCAAGGCAGGTTAATTGGTATAAAAGTTCTTTTGTTGCGGAGAATTTCTTAGTCTGAGAATCTATCTGTTTATCTCCTAAAATAAATGCAGGACGTCCGATAGCTTTTAAACAAGTTTCAGTTGTAACCTGAGTAACAGTACTTTGGGTCATATTGTATAATGTAGGATTTGATATTAAATTTTGAATTCCGCCTATCATATTAACCTACCCTCATTCTGTTATTTGTAAAAGATGCAATGTTGTATGTATATATACTTGTATTTACCATCGGCTTTTGGTTTAAATTTTCAACTTGCGTAGTTTTTTCTATTTCAGGAGACTTCGAGGTTACGTCAAGTCTTGCCGGTTCATTTTTTTGATCTTTTTTGTGAAATATCATATCAGTAAATGGCTTTATTACAAGTGAGCATAATCCCGGAATGGCAATAAGGGCAGCTGCGCATACCCCGACAAATCTTAAATTGTGTTTTGCCATTTTTGCTTTTTCAGGATCTTTAATTAATGCGGCTCCTTTACCTGCAAGAGCTCCACATGCAAGATATGTTGGGATTGCAATAACTTCGGTTAAGCCTTCTCTTAGTGCTGTATATTTTTTGGTTTCCGGGGATTCTTTTTTGTCCATCATAGTAAATAAAGGTCTGAAAATCCCTTTGGCAGTAGCTATTGCAACAACTACGTAAGCAGGATTGTTATCTTTTCCGATAGATTCGCAAGCTTTTTTTATTACATTGGTTAATGTCATTTATTTATCCGCCGAATTTAAAAATTTATATTTACTACTAATGTATTTTCTATCATCATTTATTTTAAATCAAAGGAAAAAATAATTTGCTATAAATATTATAAAAATTTACAAAATTTTTTAAATTAATAAATCGTTTAATTTTAATATTTAAAACATTGTATATCGTGGTCATCAAAAATTCCGATAGCTTGGAGGTAAGAGTATATTATAACTGAGCCAACATATTTCATACCTCTCTTTTTAAGGTCTTTAGAAATTTTATCAGATAATGGAGTTGATGCCGGGATAATCCCTGAAGTATTTTTTATAACTTTATTTTCAGTGTAACCCCATATATATTTTGAAAAACTTCCAAATTCTTTTTGTATTTCTTTAAATATTTTTGCGTTATTAATTGCTGCTAAAATTTTATTTTTGCACCGTATTATTTCAGGGTTTTGCATAAGTTGGTGAATTTTTTTATTATCATAATTTATTATTTTATCTATATCGAAATTATCAAAAGCTACTCTAAACGCTTCTCTTTTTTTTAGTACTGTAATCCATGATAATCCGGCTTGAAAGGACTCAAGTATAAGCAGTTCAAAAAGTTCGTGGTCATCATGTTTGGGAACTCCCCATTCTTCGTCATGATATTTTATATATATTTCAGATTTTTCATCAACCCAAAAGCATCTTTTCATAGTTATATTATATTTAAAATATAAATTTCTTCAAATGTCTTCATTTATTTGGATTTCTATAGTATAATACTGGTATGATTGATTAAGGACGTATGATTATGGGGTGAGTATGAATAATAAGAAGAAAATATGCGTGTATATAATGTTAATGCTATTAGGGGTATGCAGTATATCTATTAATAATGCGGTTGCAAATGAAACCAAAAATGATAAAGACCTTAAGCCTGTTCAGAAGGTATCTGAACAAAGTGGTCAACAAGAAGTTGTATCTGAGGATTCTGAAATAAAAGTTAATAAAGATACTCTGGATAGTGCTGCGGATCTGATGTCTAAAAAAGATTATAAATCCGCTATTTCGGTATTAAGTGCGTATATAAATTCTAAACCTAAGAAATATGAAGCATATAAGCTGCGTGGTGATTCTTATTATGCTCTCCGTCAGTATAAGAATGCAAAATTAGACTATCAAAAAGCGATTGAATTAAAAGCTTCAGATGATAAGTTTTATACCGGAACAAAAGTCCTGGGAGCTTTAGTTTTAGGTGCAGATAAAGATGAGCAGTACCAAAATCCAGAGCTTGGAAATTTGTACGGACGATTAATGTATGCTCAAAAAGCTTTGAATAGTATGACATATGAATCTTCGTATCAAAAGGCTGTAGAGTATAATTCGCATATTTATCTTCCTAAACCTAAGAAGGAAGATATAGCTAAAATAAATTGTCCGCAAAAGTACGGCAAACCATTAGATCCTCAAGGGGTTGATAAATATATATATGGTGCTATTGATGATATAGAAAAGGGTCATTATAATGAAGCAATTTATAAGGCTCAATATGTTACTTCAAATTATCCCGAATATTATATGGGATATTATCTTTCCGGGATATCTTTAGCCGGAATGGATAAAATTCCGGAAGCGGAAGCTGCGTTCGATACGGCTTTAAAATATAATCCTCAGGATTTTGAATCTTTGGCCAGTTTAGGGCAAATTTATTATCAGGAGGCAGAGAAAACTTTTTCTCCTGAATCTGCAAATAAATCTATAGATTACTTTAAACAGGCTTTAAAATATAATCCTAATTGTTATATATACTATTACTATACAGGTTTAAATTATCTTCAATTAGGAGATTATGATTTAGCTATAGAAAATTTTAATACGGCAATAAAGTATAAGCCTAATGATTATAACAGCAAATATTATAAGTTGATAGCTCAATATATTTTAGGCGATTATTCTTCTGTAATCGATGGTGCAACAAGGTTATTATACAGGCATGTTTCAAATTATAATTCTGTATTATATTTGCGTGCATTAGCAGAATATAAGCAGGGGTATTTTGATGATGCATTAGAAGATATTGAAAAAATTCATATTAATATGAATGACATATATAATGCAGATGTTAAAAAGGTATCTACCAAAGAAAAAACTCTGGACAATTATTTATATTATTTGAAATCTCAAATAATGAATCAAAAAGGTTTTGGGGCGAAGGCAGATTTCCAAAAAGCATTACAAAATCCTATAATAGCTAATTTGTCTAAAATTGAAAAAACTGTGGCTCAATATACAAAAAATTTAGCTGACAGTTCAGTTTCTTTGGATGATTATAACAAGTATAAGAAGTTTTACGATACTCAAATCCAAAGTATGCTTGATAAAAATTTAGTTATATCAGCTGAGGATGTTGAGAATCAATATGATTATATAAGAACTACATTTGATAGTTTAGGGTTAACTTTCGAATATACAGATCCAAATTATAAATTAACAACAATAGATAATTATGCATATAAAAAATACGGATCAAAATTACTTAAGGAAGATAATAATTCTTCTTTAACAAATGAGTCATCAAATAATATTAATGAAGAAGAAAATCAAACCTTAAAAAAATCTACTGATCCTGCAGAAACTTTAGCTGGTGATAAGAGTTCTATTGCATTGATGCTTGCATCCCATTCTCTTGTGAACTCCCAAGCTGATGAGGAAACTAATCAAAACAGTTCTGATATAATTGATGCTACCTCTGATGAAATGCAAAAAAATCAGGTATCAGAAGACAATAACTTGGATAAGCTTGTCCAAAATCAAACAGAGCTTCCTGTATTAAGGCCGGAGGCTAAAGATGTCACTGAACATACAGATCCTGAGCAACATGAGAGTACAGAAGTTGTTGCAAACACAAATTCTGATTCAGATGATGATAAAATGGTTGAAGATAAATCCGAACCGATAATAATTGAGGCTCCAGTACAGAAGTCTGTGGAATCTTTTGAAATTGTTCACACTCCTGTTGTTAATAATGCTGGATCTTCACTGAAGAAAGATCTTCCTGTTAAGGTTCAAACTAATGATGTAAATACTAAAGAAACAATCAACAGTAAACAAGAAGAAAATATTTCTGATAAACAAATTGAAAATGCACCTTCTTTGGTGACAAAATCAGAGGAAGAAGTTGATACTTCAAAAAAATCTCAGGTCCATATTAAAACTGAACAAACGGATGCCCCTCCTGTAATCAGAAATACAGAAGATCTAAAAGATATCTCTGCTTCTAAGCAGGCTGTAGATTCTGAGTCAAAAGATGTAATTTCTTCTGAGGTTGTTGAACCTGTAGAAAAATCTTCTGAGGATAATGTTATCGAATCTGAAAAAGAACTTCCGGATGTCATTAAAAATAATAAGTCTGATACTAATATTGTCGAAAAGCATGCAAAAGTGAATTTAAAAGATTTTGATACTGATTCAAAAACAATAACACAACTACCTGATGGTGATGAAGTTGTATTATATGAACCCGGTAATTTTATAACAGAAGCCGAAAAGAAAATTGGTTCATCAAATACAACATTCCAAAATCCGAATAAGGTAACAGATAATTTTGCATCTGCAAGGATGCGTTCTAATAATATGTTATCTGAACAGAATACGGTAAAATCTTCAAATGAAAAACAGGTTTCTGAAGCAAAAGTTTTAACTCCGTCATTAGTTACTGAGAAAAGCCTTAAACCTCTGGCAAAAGAAAACACGCAAAAGGATATATCGGTTGCTGCAGTAGAAGATGATAAAAATGTTCAGCAAAATCAATTATGTGATAATGATAAAACGGATATTATAAAGGATGATTTAATTAAATCAGAGGAAGATGGTAAAGCTGTAGTTGAACAGCAAGGTGTCGAACAACCTGAGATTCAGATTGAGCAGGATAAGAATGAGATTCAAGAGGTTATTTCAGGCCAGGATACAAAAGATGAGAGTGTTAAAACAGAAAAAGGTAATTGGTTCACTTCATTATTCAAGAAGGAAAAAACATTAAATAAAGAAGATAATGTCAATAAGGCTTCTGTAGCAACCTCTGAAATATCTGAAAATGTAAAAGAAAAAGTTGAAAGATCGGATGAAAATTCAATATCATCTTCCGAAGATTCTAAATCAATGTCTGATGCTGAAAAGTCTATAAGTTCAATAGTACAATCAACATTCTTGGGCGAATCTGAACAAAACGACAAAATTGAAATAGAAGATGGAGAGAAATCTAAATCTATAGAAACTTCAACTTCTGTTGCTGAAGAACAGCAAACTGAATATTCAGAAGCTTCAGATATTCAAACTGAAAGTAATGAAATTAAAGCTTCTGGGTCTGAGCCGGAAGATGATACAGATACTCAGCAGGAACAGAAAAAGACTCCTTGGTATAAAAAGATTTTTTCGAAAAAAGCTAAGTCAGATAAGGCTATATCCGAAGATGATATAAATCAGATAAACCTTAAGCAAGAACAGAATGATCCATCTGTAAATGATAATGATAATATTAATCAGGAAGAGAAAGTAGAAAAAGTTAATGAAATGTTGGATGTAGCTCCAATAATTCGAACAGAAAAAGCTGATATAGAAGCAGACGACATCCAAGTTTCAGATAAGCCGAAAAAGAAAAAGTTCACCTGGTGGTGGAAGAAAGATAAAAAGGATCAACCTAAAAAGGTAAAAGAAAAATCAAAATTCAGTTTTAAGAATTGGTTTTCGAAGAATAAGTCTTCTAAAAACCCGGAAGCTTCGGTAAAACAAAAGAAAGTAATAAAAGAATTGCAAAAGAATGATGAATAATAATAAAAAGCCCTTGATTTATAGCAAGGGCTTTTTTATTGTCAGCTATTTTAATTTTACATCGACTAAACTGTTAAGTATGGTTCTGTATTTTTTTAAATAGTTAATAAATTGTAGAAGTTCATCTTTTGTAAAATTTTCATCCATAATGATTTTAATTTTTTCAAATTCTTTATGTCCCTGATTAAAGATTGTAATTCCTTTCTTGGTAAGTTCATTTCGTTTTATTATGATATTTCCTCTAGTTTCCGCAGTTCTTTTTATTAGGCCCATTTCTTCCATATCATTAAGTATTTTCCCAACATGAGCTTTTCCCTTAAATAAAAGACTGGCAAGTTCTGATTGAGATATATCTGGAATGAAAAAGATATAATATAATATAGAAAATTCATCAGGTGTAATCTTATTATTAATATATTTAGACTGGTATTCCCTACGAAATGACTTATTAAAATTTGATGTGTAATCAATTTGGTAAGCTAAATTTTCCTCAAGATGCTCGAATCTGCGCAAGTTCTTTTTCATACTCGTATCCTTTTCAACCAGTACAAATTTATTATACTCCATATATAGTATTATTGCAATATCAGCATTGACAGTTTTATTTTCTATAAGGTATCATTACTGTAGAAAATTCTACCTTGAATAGCAGGTAATATGGAGAGAACTATGAAGATAAAAATGACTAGAAAGCAAATGGCAATAGTTGTTCTATTAGTAATTATTGTGCCAATTATATATAATAAAGTATCTGGAGCTATTTTAGGCTTTTTGCAAAGACAGGCAATGTTATTGCCAAAAGAAGTTGTTGTAGATTATCCTCATAAAGAAAAGGTTAATATTTCTGCTGAAGCTACAGGCAGGGTTGAGGCAAAGTATTCAGTTGATGTAATTGCAAGAGTTTCAGGGTTTTTATTAAAGAAATATTTTAATGAAGGTGATTTTGTTAAAGAAGGTCAGGTTTTATTCCAGATTGATCCAAAGGAATTTCAGTTGGAAGTTAATAATTCCAGAGCTTCAGTAAATCAATATAGTGCATTATTAAAAAATGCTCAACAGGAATTAAACAGAGCAAACGCTTTAGTAAAGGAAGATTTAATAAGTCGTTCTGAAGCTGATCAGAGTTTAGCTACAAGAAACCAGAACAGTGCATTATTAGATGCTGCAAGACAACAGCTTGAATTAGCAAAAGTTAATTTGAGTTATACAACAATAAAATCTCCTATAAATGGAAGAATCGGAAAGGTTAATATAACTGAGGGCAATTATGTAACAGCTTCATCCGGCTCTTTGGTTAATATATCCAGTACAGATCCAGTATATGTTTCATTTAGTTTAAAAACAGATGATTTTGTGAAACTGTTAAAAGCAAGTGATAAATTTAAAGATGTAGAGGTAAAAGTTCAGTTTAACAGTGGTGTTTGGTACGATAAAATAGGTAGGGTTAATTTTGTAGATAATAAGGTTGACCAAAATTCAGGGTCTGTTCAAATGCGAGCAGTGTTTGATAATTCAAAAGGATATTTGGTTCCTGGAGATTATATGAAAGTTTCTTTAACTGCCCCGAAAAAGGTTACATATATGACTGTTCCGCAGGCTTGTACAAAGGGAGATGCTATGAGTGGTTATTATGTTTGGACAGTTGAAAATAATAAATCAGTGAAAAAGGATATTAAAGTATCTGAAAATATAGATAATAATTGGGTTGTAGATAGTGGTTTATCTCCGTCTGATAGTGTTGTCATCGCAGGTATTCAAAATATTACAACCGAAGGTCAAAAAGTTAAAATTCTTGATGCAAAAACATATGACAAACGATTGGAAGCAGCAGGTAAGAAATAATGAAAAAGATATTTGATAAAGACAAATTATTCTTCTTTATAAGAAAACCGAGGTTTGCACTTGTAATATCAATATGTATTGTTATTGTAGGTTTGATCTCTATGGTTACATTGAAACAGGAAAGTTATCCTGATGTAACTCCTCCTCAAGTTAGAGTATCAGCTTCATATCAAGGTGCCAGTGCTGAAGTTATAGAATCATCTGTTGCTACTGTATTGGAAAATAAACTTAATGGTGTTGAAGATATGTCATATATGGTATCTACATCATATGATGGCAGTTATTCTTTAACAATATATTTTAAGGTAGGTACAGATAAAAACATAAATCTGATGAATGTACAAAACAGAATTCAACAGGTTCAATCCCAACTACCTGAAGATGTTCAAAGAACCGGGGTTACTGCAATCAGCCGATCTTCAGGTTCTGGTGCTGTTATCTTGACTTTATATCCAGAATCAGGTAACTGGTCTCAGTTAGATTTAACCAATTACGGGTCTATATATATTAAAGATGAATTGAAACGTGTAGAAGGTGTTGCCGATGTAAATGTTTATGGTGCAGGTGACTATTCTATGAGAATTTGGCTTGATCCTCAGAAGATGGCCGGATTAAATATTTCAACTAGTGAAGTGAAAGCTGCAATATCCGCTCAAAATACTCAGGTAACTGCTGGTGCATTAGGTCAATTACCTACGGATGAGGCTCAGGCGCTTCAATTAACTCTTAAAACAAAGGGTAGATTATCTGATGTTAAAGAATTTGAAAATATAATTATACGTTCTAATATGGATGGTTCAAATGTCAGAATAAAAGATATAGGAAGAGTTGAATTAGGAGCTCAATCATATTCAAGTTTAGGTTTGGTAAATGGGAAGCCTGCTGCCGTTATAATGGTTTCTCAACTACCGGATGCTAACGTTATAAACCTGTCAAAGGCTGTTCATAAAAAAGTTGATGAATTGAATTCAAGATTATCAAACGGTATTAAAATATTGACTCTTAAGGATGATGCTGATTATATTCATGAATCAATGAAGGAAGTTGAATTTACCATTTTATTAACGGCGATAATTGTTGTATTGATTATTTATTTATTTTTGGGCGATGGAATGGCAACATTAGTTCCTTGCGCAACAATTCCTGTTTCATTGGTTGGTACTTTTGCTGCATTGAAAGCCCTAAATATGTCTATAAACCTGTTATCTTTATTTGCATTAGTTCTTGCAGTAGGTGTAGTTGTTGATGATGCTATTGTTGTTATAGAAAATGTAAAACGACATATAGATGAAGGTAAATCTGCAATTATGGCAACACAGATTACAATGGAAGAAGTCGGCTTTGCTCTTGTAGCAATGGCAATGGTACTAATGGCAGTATTTGTACCAATTGTTTTTATGGGTGGAATGACCGGTGTTATGTATAAGCAGTTTGCTGTTTGTATTGCTGTATCAATTGCGATTTCTGCAGTTTGTGCATTGACTTTGTCACCTGCTATGTGTTCTCATTTCTTGGGGCATGAAAAAGAAAATAAGATTGATGAAAATGCACCTTCTTTTGTAGTACATCTTGAACATATAAAAGAAAGAATTGGTAAAAGGACTTCTAGAATTGTAGAAAAATTTAATGGAATGTTTACAAAACTGGAAGATTTTTATATAGAATATGTTGAAAAATTCGTATATGACAAGAAATTACTTATAATTTTTTATGTGGTAATCCTTCTCTTAACTTTTGTAGGTTTTAAAACAATATCAACAGGATTTATTCCTGATGAAGATCAAGGTGTTTTACTTGCAAGTATTACTTTACCAGACGGAGCCTCATTATCTCGTACTGAAGAAGTTGCAAGACGTTTTGTCGATCAGGTAAAGGTATTAGAAGGTGTTGATGCTGAAAGATTGATGGTATTTGGTGGAGATGGTGCTACAAACTCTGCAACTGCTATTATTAGATTAAATGATTATAAAGATAGAAAAGTAAGACCTTGGGATTGGGTTATCAGAAAAATTCAAGGCAGAGAAACGAATTTATCTCACACCGCAATTTTATCAAAGATCAGAACAATTGCATCAAGTATAAAGGAAGCTCAAATTCAGTCATTTTCACCTCCTGCTATTATGGGTATGAGTATGATGGGCGGTTTTGAATTCCAAATGCTATCAAAAGGTGAGTATACTGCTCAAAATTTAGAATCTTGGGCCAATAAATTAATAACTGAGGCAAATCAAGATCCAACACTGTCTAATGTGTATACTTCTTTTCAGGCAAATGTTCCACAATATATTGTTGATATAGATTATGCAAAAGCATTGGCTCAAAACGTTGATTTACAGGAACTTTATTCAACATTATCTTCAATGCTTGGGACTTATTATGTTAATGATTTTAATAAGTATGGCAGAGTTTTCAAAGTTCAATTACAGGCAGAAAGTAGATTTAGAGATAAGGCAAGTGATTTGTCAGGTATTTATGTAAAAAATAATAATGGCGTTCAAGTTCCGGTTTTATCTATAATGAAATTACGGCAAACTGTTGGTACGGCATCTATTACTCGTTATAACCAATATGAATCTGTACAAATCCAAGGACAACAAGCTCCTGGGAAGAGTTCCGGGGATGCGATGAATGCTATGGAGGCTGTTGCTAATAGAGTTCTTCCAGCAGATATGACATTTGACTGGTCAGGAACATCAGCCCAGGAAAGAGAAGCTTCCGGGCAAACCGCAATGATTATATCTATGGCATTAGTTTTTGTATATCTATTTTTGGTTGCATTATATGAAAGTTATACAATTCCTATTGCAGTATTGTTAGTTTCTCCTATTGCAGCTTTAGGTGCACTAATATTCCAGATGATGATTAACCAATCTTTTGATATATATTCTCAAGTTGGTATGATTACATTGATAGGTTTGGCAGCTAAACAGTCTATTTTGATTGTTGAGTTTGCTAAAGAAGAACATGAAAAGAACGGTTTATCAGTAAAAGAGGCAGCTGTAAAAGCTGCAAAACTAAGGTTCAGAGCAATTATGATGACTGAATTAGCTTTTATTATCGGTGTTTTACCAATGATATTTGCATCAGGAGCAGGTGCTAATTCAAGAATTTCTGTTGGTTCTACTGTATTTGGCGGTATGGTTGCTGCCTGTACATTAGGTGCTGTTATGACACCTGCATTTTATGTTATTGTTCAGGAATTTGTTGATAAATTCCCTAAAAAAGAAATTACTGATAAAGATTTGGAGATAGAAGTATAATGAAAAAGATTTTTAATGTATTTTTAATAGCTTCAGTATTGATTGCAGGAACCTCTTTTTCTATGGCAAAAGATAAGGGTAGTTTAACTCCTGATGTAGATAGACTTGCTCAGAAGGAGGCTAAAAAAGAAGCCAAAAAAGCAGCTAAAGTTGCAGAAAAGCAAGATCGTATTGCGAAAAAAAATAAGGATGAAAAGGTTCATATTGTAGAACCTGAAGAAGTTAAGGTTAATCATAAAAAAGAAATAAAAAAACGAATAAGAAATGAAAAAACGAAAGTTGAATCTTCAAAAGAAGCAGAAGGAATGTACGAAACTAAATTCCCTGTTATAAACAGTAAAATTGAATATGCTGATATGAATGGTGAAGTTACATTGGAGGATTGTATAAAGTTGGCTATTACCCATCATCCTGCAATTATGTCAGCTATTAGTAATTCGGAAATATATAAATCAAGAATAGGTCAGGCTTGGTCAAATTATTTTCCGACATTATCAGCAGGCGTTAGCTATTCAAGGAATGACATGTTTAATACAATGGGGTCTAATTTTTCAAGAATGATGGCTTCAAAGTATGATATGTATTATGTTCCGACGCTTTCTGCTAATATGCTATTGTTTGACTTTGGAAAAACAAAAGCATATGCGGATTCTGCTAAAAAAAGTTATGAATCTTCAAGATATGATGCAGAAACAAGTATAGAAACCGTAATTTATAATGTGAAAGTTGCGTATTACAATTTAGTTTTTGCAAAAATCCAAAAATCTGTTTATGAGGAAACAGTTAAAGATTTTGAATTACAGTTAAAACAAGCGAGAGCTTATTATGATATTGGTAAAAAAGCAAAAATTGATGTTACGTATGCTGAGTATAATTTGGGTAATGCTAATTTGAATTTAATTAAGGCAAAAAACACATTGGAATTGGCATCTGTTCAGCTTGCTAATGCTGTAGGTATTCCGGAGCTTGCTGATGTTATCTTGAAGGATAGTTTAAATACTAAGATATATGATGTTAATTTTGCTGATTTAATTCAGGTTGCAGAATCTACAAGACCATCATTATTATCTGCAAAAAAATTAATGGATGCTGCTGAGTTAAATGTCAGAAGCGCTAAAAGGGCATTTACTCCTGATATTAGTGCATTTGGATCTTATAATTATGGCGGAAGAAAGATAAATGCAGATTATGGCTACCAGTTTGGAGTTCAATTACAGTATTCTGCTATAAATTTAATGCTATTGAAAAAACAAGTTGATGAAGCTACTGCAACATATAAGAAGTATGTCGCAGATTATGAACAGGCAAGACAGAATGTTTACTTGGAAGTTAAAAGTGCTTATATAAATTTAATGAATTCACAGGACAGTATTGCTGTAGCAAAACTTGCTCTTCAACAGGCTAAAGAACAGCATTATCAAGCGACAAGACGTTATCAGGTTGGTCTTGAAGACGCAATAGTTTTAAAGGATTCAGAAAATACATATTTAAATGCACAGTTAAGTTATTATTCAACAGTATTACAATATAATATAAATGCTGCTGAATTAGAGCGTGTAATAGGTGCTCCTATAAAGCAGACTGATAAAGAATTGTAATACTTGTTTTTAGTGATAGACTTGATTTATGGAAGTTTTAAAACATATCTATGAGTTTTGGTGTAAAATACCTGATAAAATAAGATTTTTATTTATCGGCGGTGTAAATGCAGCAATATCATATGTAATATTTGCTATTGCAGTGTATATCTTGGGACAGGAGCATTATCAGATTTGTGTAATTTTGCAGTGGACAATATCTTCAGTATTTTCTTATTTTAATCAAAAATTTTTTGTATTCTGTACCAAGGGAAACTATCTGAAGGAATACTTGAAATGTTGTTCAACCTGGGCTGTAAGCTACTTTATAAATGTTATTATTTTGGAGCTGCTTGTAAGGTTTGCGATTAAGAATGTTTATATTTCACAATTCATATCAATCTTTTTGGTATCGGTTGTTACCTATGTTTTATTTAAGTACTTTGCGTTTAGAGTTAAAAAAAGTGATTAAATTTATCTTATAGTATTCCAAAAGTATCGTTTTAATTTATCAAATCCGGACATATTATCAATGTTTTTGTTGCCTTTTACAGATGTTATTGTAATTTCTTCAGGTTGAGCTGTTCTTACGTATTTGATGTCAGTAGGTCCAAATAACATAACATATCCCGGCTTATAACCGTCCGGAATTTCTAAAAATGCACAAAGATCCGGAAATACTTTCAGACAAATTTGAGCAAATCCGCACCATAAAGTACCTACACCAAGGCTCTGAGCATACAGTTCAAAATAGCTTAGGGCAATTATGGGGTCTTCATTTGCGCAAGGTGCGTTGATAGGAACCGACACTACAATCATATGTGGTGCTTTTCTAAAGATAACATCATCGCCGTTTAAGAATGCGCTTTTGTATTTTTCAAATTTTTTTGTTATGGCATTAAAAGTTCTAGTGAGAAATAGTGATTTTATTTTATTGTTTGTTCTGTTTCTAAATCTGTCCATAACTTCAATGTCATCAATAATAGATATATGAAGTTTATGGAAATTGCAGCCTGTCGGAGAATATTTAAACATATCTTTTAATTTTTGCATTATTTCAGGTGATAAGTTTTCGTGTTTGTAGTGTCTGAAACTTTTTCTAGATTTGATAAGATTTAGCATTTTATCAGATTCCGGGAAATTATTGCAATTTTCGGAATTTTCAGGATTTTTTCCAAGGATTGATATTGCTCCGGCCGGGCAAATGGCTAAACAATGCTGGCATTTTATACAACGAGATTCGTCCTCTTGTGATATTGATGGATGTTTGTCTGAATTTAGATGTATAATTTGTGCAATGCAGTCTTTTTCGCATAGTCCGCAATGAATGCATTTGTTTTTATCAACCTGAAAATTAATTTCGCTCATTTTATTCTCCTTAAGTACCACTGTAGTATAAATAATATCATTTAAATTTAAAATTAAAATAGTGAGTGTAAAAACTAAATGTCTACTTGACAATTGATATTGAGTTGGTAGAATATAAGTACGACAAACAATTGTCTGGAGGAGTGCCAGAGCGGTTGATTGGAGCGGTCTTGAAAACCGTCGTACGTGCGAGCGTACCGTGGGTTCGAATCCCACCTCCTCCTCCATTTAAAAAGCCCGAAACCTTATGGTTTCGGGCTTTTAATATTATATGTAGTTTACATTTAAAGTCCAGTTTCTTGCCACAATAATAAAAAGTCAGTTGGGCAGGTATGAAATGTCCCCCTAAAAACGTAATCGGTCAGTAGGACATTGCAAGGTGTTTTCTGTATTCACAAGGTGTCATTTTGTTTAACCCCCATTGGTATCTTCTATTATTGTAATGCAAAAAGTGTATACGCTAGTGTTTGAGCTGTCTTTTGAAACCTATTTTAAACATCAAAAACAACCAAAAATCTTTTATTGCTTTGATATAGTTGTGCATCTCTAAATTTGTAGCACCTCTGAGTAAATATACTATTGCGCAATCAGGCTTTAACTCAATGGCTTTATTATAATCTTCAATAGCGTCTTGAAACTTACCTAGTTCAGCTTTTGCTGCCCCTCTATTATTATAAGCATTTACAAAATCGTGCTTTAACTCAATAGCTTTATTATAATCTTCAATT
>CASGEL010000007.1 GCA_949300485.1 uncultured bacterium | reverse complement strand
AAGACGATTAAGCTCCGCAAGGAGTAAGATATATATAATTTTTCCTTTCCCTTTTTCCTATTGATTTTCCAACGACTTATTTACAAGTCGTTTTTTTTTTATTCTGTAAGGATAATTTTATTGAGGTAGTAATCTCTTCCAAACTTTAATTATATTTTTCACGCAAAATACAAATAACAATTATTCAGGCTTTACTGTATTAAAAATATATTCCGTTTTTGTTTTTATGTTATCTAAAACTTCCCTGTAATTAACAGAAACTTTTGTAGGGATTGATGTTTCTATAACATCTAAAAATACTTTTGAATTTTTAGGTTTTTGATTGTCAATAAATACATAAGAATTTGCAACATCAATTCTTGCAGGAACAATTAAACCGCTTTTTGTAAACTGTTCAGAACTTTTTTTCGAAGACAAATATTTAATCAATTTAATAGCCTCTTTTTTATGTTTTGAAGATTTTGCAACAGCCCAGCCGGATGAATCTAACGGTACAATACTCCCTTTAGTTCCTTTTGGGAACTCTACAACATCCCAATCAAAATCCGCATCTTGCCTATATTTTGGAACAAGCCATCTTCCTGATAAATGCATAGCTAATCGTCCTTGAAGAAACATTTGAGCCATAGTTGCACTTGCAGACTCATTTTTTCTTGGTGCAACGTGGTATCTATTACGTAAATCAGCATAAAATTCCAAAGCACTTTGACTATTTTTATCCTCAAAAATTTTTGATTTCGAATTATCTATAAATAAATGCTCAAATCCTCCGCCATTACTTGTTAAATATGGAAGGTAAAATAACGGATCTTCCTCAAAAGAAATAGCAAAAATATCAGGATAATGTGTTAAATTTTGACATATATTCAAAAAATCATGAAATGTCCAACTTTTATCAGGATACTTAACATGATATTTATTAAAAATATCTTTATTATAAAAAATGACCAACGTAGAAATATCTCTAGGAATAGCGTATAACTTTTTATTCCAGCTCAACGCTTCTATAGATTTATTATAAAAATCTTCTGTATTAAATTCATCTGTATAAACAGATAAATCCTCCAAGACTCCTGCGTTAGCATATATCGGAAGATACTGATTATTAATAAAAATAACATCAGGGGCAGTATTTGAAGCGAAAAGCAAATGAATTTTTTGAAAATAATTCTGCGGAATGTGCATAAAATCTATCTTTATATTAGGATTTTCTTTTTCAAATTGCACAATCAAAGGTTTTAAAATATTAATCTCAGATTCAGAACCCCAAGATGCAAACTGTACAGTAGTTTTGTCGGGGAAATGACTATTACTGTATAATTTAAGACAGCAAAAAAAGCTCGCTCCAATTATTAAACAAACAAGTAAAATTATTTTTTTATACATTATTTAAAGACTATATTTCAATCAGTGTTCCCATTTTATCTTTTGAAACATCTACAAGACATTTGAATTTGCCAACTCTGACAATATATACATTAGCATCATCCGGTCTTACCTGAAGCGGTTTATCGATTACATGGTCAAATTTTTTCAAGATAAAAATGCTGTCTTTAATTCTGCCGACCAACGCTGAAACACCATCTATGTTAACCAAATAAAATCCCTTTTCGGAATCAATATTATATCCTGATTTTACAATAAGACCATTCATATAAGGAGTAGGTTCACCGGATTTATTCATAGGATTTGACCCTCTTGATATAGGGTTAGTAACTCCTGATCGGCTCATTGCAACAGATGAAGATCTCATCTGAGATAAACTGTCTGCTACAGAAGATTTAGCAACAGTTGCAGTACTTGTTTTTTCTTCATTGTCCAGAATTGACAAATACTCATCCAATGAAGACAATAAGTAATTTTCATTTTCCTTGTTCATTTTCATTTCCCCATTATTATTTGTTAAATACTTATCTCCTGTCGTAATTAAATCGTTCACTTCAAGACTTGAAGATGTTGATTTACGTCTGCTTACACTCAATGGTGAATTTTTCAGTTTAACAAAGCGACCTTCTTTATATGCCTTATTTCTTGAAATCTTTTTATCTTCTTCTACAAGACTTCTGCTTGTTTCTTTTAGTGTCAAAGGTTTTGAGAACGATTTTAACTTAATGTTAGACATATTTTTCATAATCGCATCATCTTCTGAACGAACACCCATATTTTGTTCTTCAGGTTCTTGCATACTTGGTGTCTGCGCTAAAGCATGCTCCATTTGAGAAATTTTAGCTTGTAATTTTTCCTGTAATTTCTCTTTATGACTATCAGGTATATTTTGGATACTATCCTTAATCGTATCTAAACTCAATTCTGCAGCCTTTCTTGAAGATTGTTGCAATGATGAAACAACTGACTCTTTATTTGAATTTAAATCTTGATTATCAGGAGTAACAATTGCTTTTTTCATACCCGACATATCAGTAACATATGACATATCCATAGAAGATTTTTTAGGTTTACGACTTTCTTCTTTTTCTGTATAAAGCTTGTATTTTTCCTGCCAAGAAAGTTCTTCATTGTTAACAATGTCATAATATTCACGTCTACGACGTCTTGCTTGATTTTTAGAAGATAAACTAAAGAAAGATTTAATTCTTTCTTGGTCTTTTTCTGTAGAGTGAGACATTGCATCAAATACAAGATACATAACACCTAAAGCTAACACCGCCCCACCGGCAATTACTATCCATACAGGAAAATTACTGGATGAAGTTTCGCCTTCATTCGGAGTTTCAACTGCAGTAGAAGTTCCATCAACGGGCTGACCTTCGGTTTGTAATAAAGAATCAGTTTGAGTTGGTTGCTGGGACTGCACTTGAGAATCAAGAGCAGTATCATTTTGATTCAGTGCAAATAACGGATCCACAGCCGGAGCATTAGAAGGCGGTTCTGGAGTAATTGCATGAGAAACCCTTGGTTCAAGATCAATCATACGTTTTCCGTTTTCATCAAACTTCATTTTTGGAACATAACCATCAGTTGTTAATAATGGATTAGTTGATGCCGTTTTCTGAGTTATTTTCTTTTGGTCTGTTTTTAGTTGTTGAACCGCTTTTGGTTTTACATCTTTAACTTTAGCAGGTTGAACATTTTTAGGTTTGATATCTTGAACCTTTGGTTTCGGAATATCAACAAGCACCAACTTTGGAGAAGAAGCCTTTTGAACTTCTTTTGGTTGCGTCTGTGCAGTTTTTGAAGGGGTAACGGTCTTAGATGCAGATTGTGTTGTGTTAGAAACAGGTTTTACTGCCTGCTGTTTATGTGCTGCAGATTGAGGCTGTTTGTTAACCGCCTGTGCAGAAGTTTGAACAGGTTTATTATTAATATTATTTTGTGCAATAAGAGCTTTATAATCCTTTTGCGCCTGTGTTAACGGTGCAGTTTTTCTCATATAGGTTTTTATATTGATAGGCTTTGTCGTTTCAAAAGTTATTTTTGTATAACCGCCAATGCCGTCATTAACATGTTTTACTTCAACATTGTTAATCATATCCTTTACTCCGCCTATACTCGGAGTGACAGATGCGTTACTATCAATATTAGGAAGTAAAACAACATATCTGTTGTTAGACTTTCTTGTTACAACAGAATTTGAGGAATCACCTGTTGTATAAAAAGTTACATCAACAGTATTAGCAATAGATGATCTTTTAACATCCATTTGTAACAAACTGTTTGAATTATCAGCATTAGCCGCAACAAACCCTGTAGATAACATTGCTAATATTGCTGCAATAACTATATATTTTTTATTATTCATGTTTCCCATTTAAATCTAACAACTACACATTACTAATTATATAATACTCGAGAGTTAAAAAATTTGCTACTTTATTAAAAAAAAATAAGATTTATGTTACAATATCTTTATGAAAAGCGGATTCGTTGCAATAATAGGGCGCCCAAATGTAGGCAAATCAACATTATTAAACCAAATTTTGGGACAAAAAATCGTAATAACCACAGATAAAGCACAAACTACCAGAAAAAGAATAAAAGGCATTTATACATCTGATGCCGGACAAATTGTTTTTATCGATACACCGGGAGTTCACAAACCTTTAAATAAACTCGGAGAATTTTTGCTTGACGAGGCAAAAATTGCAGTGCCTGATGCTGATGTAATTTTATTTTTAGTTGACGGCTCGGAACCTGCCGGCAAAGGCGATAAATGGATTGCAAATAATCTTTTGCAAACAGAAATACCGATAATTATTGTAATGAATAAAGTTGATAAAATCAAAAAAACCGAAAAAGTTGAAGAAAATCTCTTAACATACAAAACTTTGTTTGACAAAAACCTTCCTGTAGTAAGAATTTCAGCAAAAACCGGAAGAAATATTGATACACTAATCAAAAATATTTACAAAAAACTCCCGCAAGGCGACCCGCTTTATCCCGAAGAAATTGTAACCGAAGAAACTATGAGAGACGTAACAGAGGAAGTAATAAGAGAAAAAATATTACTCAACACATCTGACGAAATTCCGCATTCTGTTGCCGTTAAAGTTGATAACTATAAAGAAGAAGAAAATATCGACAAAATTTATGCAACAATTTATTGCGAACACAAAAGCCAAAAAGGTATCCTTATCGGTAAAGGCGGGAATTTATTAAAAAAAATCGGAACAGAAGCCAGATTAGAACTTGAAAAAATAACAGAAAAGAAAGTTTACCTTGAATTGCAGGTGAAAGTCGAAAAAGATTGGCGTAAAAAAGAAAAAATCCTGAAAAATTTCGGCTATCAACAGCAGGAGAAATAAATATGTCAGA
This sequence comes from uncultured bacterium, assembly GCA_949300485.1. GTDB lineage: Bacteria > Cyanobacteriota > Vampirovibrionia > Gastranaerophilales > Gastranaerophilaceae > Zag111. The sequence goes on along the minus strand of CASGEL010000007.1, from coordinate 176,164 downwards.
TTTTGAAAAATATTTTTATAAGAATATTGGTCAAAAAATCCGATTTTACAGACAACAAAAAGGATTAACTCAAGAAAAACTTTCTGAAATTTTAGATCTTAATCCTAAATATATAGGTCATGTTGAACGCTGTGAAAGGTTAATCAGTAATAAAGTTTTAATAAAAATCTTCAAACTATGGCATATACAGCCGGAAGATTTCTATAAATTTGACGAGAAATTTCATTGGAGCTGATAAATAAAAAAGAAACCCAAAAAGGTTTCTTTTTTATTGCGTATCGTATGTATTGTTTTATTTAAAAGTTCAGCGTTTTTAAAGTATGAACCGTTTGAAATTTACTTATTTCTCTTAAATACTGCTCAAGAGCAATATATCCGTTATAAATTTCGTTAGAAATAGATGCATAACGGCTTGCTTCCAAGAATTTCAATTCTTTTACACGAATTAAAAGAATATTATCAGCAGTATCTCTTAGATTTTTGTCTTCAGAAGCTGACCATTTCTGTAAAAGTGCCAATTCATCATACATTTGTTTTGTTGTAGTAAATTCCAAAATATTAAAATCATATTTTTCTAAAAGAGCCTTTTCCACATTAGAAATTCTGCTCATACAAGCTTGGAATTTAAAAACTTTTTTAATAATCATGTAATTATCTGCAATTCTTTTATGAGATGCAGGAACATTATTTTTTGCCAACAATGCAGCAAATGAACGTGATGTAAAGGTTTCATTTTCGCTTGAAAACGCACTTTTTGAAGTTAAGTCAAAATCAGATTTCTTTTCTACCATTTCGTCTATCATTCTGCCTCCACAGTATATATTGATATTAAAATAACAGAAAATTTTTGTCATGATGTTTTGTCAAATTTTTTACATTTGTTAAGATACAGAATAGAAAAATAATTCTACAAAACTAAAAAGCCAGCAATAACAGTTAAAAAAGATATAAAAACATGTAAAATTTTCCATGATTTTAATTGACTTTCACTTTAAAAAACTTAAATCTATCATGGCATAAATCATACGAAAGTATGACCTTTTTCTATTGAAATTATGCTAAAAATATAGTGTATAATATCAGGCTTGAAGGTAATAAATCAGATATGGGATTGAGCTTAAACAATATATATCAACGACCTTACGTTCAACAGGAGAGAAAAACTCCCGTAAAGAAACGCGAGGAAAATGAAAAATCTGCAGCCGCCAATACCCAAAGAGAAGAGCAGTCAAATCAGGATGCAAAAAGTAAAGGTTTACAATATGTAGAACAGAAAAAACCTTCCTATACTCCTGCTTACGAGCAGCGTTTTGCAATGCCTGCAAATAACGCTTACAGCAATGTTAATGTCAATATAAATCAAACCCCGACTTACCAACAGGCACACACAAATAATACTGCACAAACAGCCGCAGTTTCTTCTCCAAACCAAAATGCCATTGATAACAAAATAAATATTGCCCAAATTTTAAAAGATTTTAGAAATACCTCTTTAGCAATAGGAACACCTGAAAATTTAGATGATATTGTGACAGGATATTTAACAGTAGTTGAAAAGCAGGTCAAGACAGGTAATGCAGACCCGAAACTTGTAAAAACAACATTAAAAACTGCCGCAACAGTTCTTGATAAATATATCTCAGAAACCTTAAACAAAGATTCCCAAGTTGTAGAAAAATGGGTTGATGCCTTATTCCTGCAAAAGATTGACTTTACATATAACGAAGACAACATTAACGAAAGGTTTTTGGTAAAATTCCCTGACGGTTCAACAAGCGTAAGCAAACGTCAAACAGAAAGCGCAGCTGCAGACCAAGCTGACCAAGCGGAACAAACTGCAAAAGCAGCTCAAAATCCTGACGTTATCCCAATTTCTGTTGCAGGACAAACAAAATCAACAAAAATTCCGCAAGATAAACAGTTAAAATCATTGTTTATCCAGGCAAAAAAATATGCTTATGCAAATGACCCTGAAAATGCAATAAAATCTTTTGAACAAGCTCTAAACAGAGCACTTGAAATTGATGATACGGAAACTTCAGGTAAAATTTATTATGAAGTCGGAAAAATTTATGATGATCATGATTACATTCCTCAGGCTCTGAAAAGTTACAACCAAGCCATAAAACTATCAAGTGATGAAAATGTTAAAACAAAAGCTCATTACTCAATGGCTCAAATTTATGATGATGTAAATCAAATTACTCCGGCCATTGATCATTATTTCAGTACGGTTTCTCATGCCGGAGAAGCTGAAAATCTGCCTGCTCAATCTGCTTCATTAACAAAATTAGGCAATATTTACACCGATATGTATGAAAAAGAAGCTTTTGACTATTATGATATAGCATCTGATATTGCAAATGAAACCGATAATTATCATTTAAAAGGCTTTGTAGCATCTAATACAGGCAAGGCCTATACAAAATTTGACGAACCTGAAAAAGCTTTAAAAGCATATTCTCAAGCCGTTAAAAATTATACTTCTGCAGAATCCCCCGCCAAGACTGCCCAAAATTATCTTGCAGCAGCTGATATTATGGTGGAATTTAATAGTCTGAACAAAGCATACAATTTGTTATCAAAAGCTCAAAAATATGCACGACAAACCGAAAATATAAATCTTATGAACGAAATTAACACTAAAATGAAACAGCTTCAATCATTAAATAATGCCGGATAATATTTAAACTATGCGCAATAATATTATTATAATAACTATTTTCCTGATTAGTCTTACCCTTATCATCTGGTCTGTTTTTATAGAACCAAATATGGTAGAAATAAAGCATTTTACAATAAAGGATTCTCAATTAAGCGGGATAAAAATTGTATTTGCAGGAGATTTCCATTTTAAAAAATACCAGCAAAAAAGAGCCGATAAAATCGTAGACTTAATCAATAAACAAAACCCTGATTTGGTATTATTAACAGGTGATTTCGTTAACGGACACAAAGAGTCTTCGTCAATGCCAATAGTTCAAATTGCAAAAAATTTAGGCAGGATTAATGCGAAAACCTTTTCTGTCCTTGGCAACCACGATTACCACGTTGGAAATGAAAAAATAAAAAAGGAATTGGGAAAAAACAAAATAACCGTACTATCAAACAGCAACGAAAAAATTAAACTAAAAGATAAAACTATTTATATCGCAGGAGTAGAAGATCTCCAAACAGGCAAACCAGACATTGATAAAGCAATAGAAAACGCAAAAAATCCAATAATCTTATTGACTCATTCACCTGATATTTTTCCTGATATTTGGCAGGATATAAATTTAACATTAGCAGGCCATGTCCATGGAGGACAAATAAGAATACCTTTTATCGGTGCTGTTATTATCCCGTCAAAATATGGAAATAAATATTCTCAAGGTTATATATCTGAAGATAAACAAAAAATGATTGTTACAAAAGGTATTGGAACAAGCATTTTACCAATCAGATTTAATTGTAAACCTGATATTGTAGTGATAGATTTTATATAAAAAACGACTGGAATTTTCCAGCCGTTTATTATACCTTTTATCTTCTAGTAACAAGATTGTATTGGGAAGAATAATTATTATTTCCAATAAATGTCATTCCGCTAAACCAGTGCCATTTCCTTATTGAAAGGGTTAGCGGAGGGGGGACACACCATATTATCCCCAAGAACTGTTGATTTAATTTCAGCTAAATCTTGCTGCATCAATCTTCTTGGTGACCCTTCTTCCATTGAATGATTTCTCAACAAATAAGACGGATGGAATATAGCCATAGCCTTATATTCTTTTCCATTAACAGTAACGTTAAACCATTTGCCTCTTACCTTTGATATTTGAACTTTTTTATCTTCCCAGAATGATTTTAGAGATGTTGCTCCGCAAAAAATTATTGCCTTTGGATTCATAATATCAATTTGAGCTGTCAAATATTTTTCACACATTGATTTTTCAACATCAGTAGGAACCCTGTTTTCCGGAGGTCTGCATTTTACCGTATTTATAATATACAAATCATCATGTCTTGAAATACCGGCTTCCATTAAAAATTTATCCAGCAATTGCCCTGCACGTCCAACAAACGGTTTACCGGTTTCATCTTCGGTTTCACCCGGAGCTTCACCGATTAAAACAATTTTTGCAGTTTCAGGATTACCATCAGAGAAAACTACATTTTTACGAGTTCTTCCTAAAACGCAATCCTGACAATTTTCACATTTTGATTGAACTATGTCCAAACAACCCTTTTTAATCATTTAATACTTTCTCCCTCAATTTATTTTTATTCGTTTTTAAAAACTCCGATATTATATTTTCGGCAGTATCTTTTTAATTCTTTCATTATTATACCAGATAATAAAAATACTGCAAATAAGTTAGGAACTGCCAAAAATAGAGTAAACGCATCAGACAAATTTACAACACTTTTTAAATTCATAGCAGAACCAATAATAATAAACAAACAGTAAATTATTTGAAAAGTTCTCGTTGTAAACTTAGACTCGCCAAATAAAAATGTCCAGCTTTTTGTTCCGTAATAAGATCCGCATAACATAGTTGATAAAACAAAACAACATGCCATAAAAGTTAATAAAATAGGAAAAAACGGACACACAGAAGCAAAAGCTTTTGATGTTAATTCAATCCCCTCAATTCCGCTTGAATTTAAGTATGCACCGGTTACAACAATAATAAAAGCTGTAGCAGAACCAACAATAACAGTATCAACAAACGGCTGCAACATTGCAATAAAAGCCTGTGCAACAGGTTTATTTGTTTTAACAGCCGAAAACGCAATCGGTGCAGTACCTAATCCCGCTTCGTTTGCAAACATTGCACGACGAAACCCCCACAGCATACAAGCAAAAGCACCACCAGTAACTGCCGTAGGTTTAAATGCTTCTTTAACAATTAAACAAACAGTTTCAGGTACATGATGAATATTTAATAAACATATTATAAAAGCTGAAAAAACATACAAGCTACACATTACAGGAGTAACCTTTGATGTAAATTTACCGATTGACTTAATTCCGCCAATAACAGTAATATACGTTATAACTGCAACTATTAAGCCAAAAATCCAACGCTGACCGGTAAATAATCCGGTTACATTTGTGATTTGTGTTGTGATTGCATTAATCTGAAACAAATTCCAGCCGCCAATCATAGCAAAAACACAACATACAGCATAAATTTTTGAAAGATAAGGTGCAAAAGGCTTAATCCAAGGTGCTCTTAATCCGTTTGCTATATAATACATAGGACCGCCTGAGGAAGAGCCGTCTTTATTTATCTGCCTGAATTTTATACCCAATAAAACTTCGGCGAACTTTAAAGCCATAGAAAAAATACCTGCAACAATCATCCAAAAAATTACACCTGGGCCGCCGACAGAAACTGCTAATGCTGACCCGACAACATTACCCATGCCGGCAGATGCTGAAATTGTAGCAGTCAAAGCTTGGAAAGATGATACCTCACCTTGTTTTTTACGAACTATAGCATCATCATGTTTATATTTTTTAGTGATGAGATTTATTGCATGTTTAAATCCCCAAAAACCTATAAATTTTGTCTTAAAAGTAAAATATAAAGCCGCAATCATCAAAAGTACAATTAAAAATTCCACACGAACACCATTAATGGTTACATGTGAAAAAATTAATCCCGAAATTTTGTTTGCAACGGGAGATAAGATACTATCAATCCGGCTATCTAAATTCATAAAAAAATTGTACAATAAACAGAAAGTTTTGTATAATCACAAGAAAAAAGGCACTGAAATACATTCAGCACCCAAAATGATTGATTATGATGGATGATTCGATTTTATTTTCCCCTAAAATTTTCCCCAATTCACGAAATGTATTGTATCACAGCCTTTGCTGAATTTACTTTTGTTTTCCCCATTTTCTTTTTCTTTAATATCCCTTACATATATATAAAAAATTTTTCTTATAAAAAATTGCCATATTTTTTATATACATTTTAACATTTGTTTACATTTTGAGAGATGGAATTATTATTAACAGCTTTAACCAATGCATTAAATAAAAATGGATGAACTTCCCCACGTTTAACATCTGCATAAATAATCGTCAAAGCTTTTTGAGGAGAATAAGCCTCTTTATATACACGTTTTTCAGTCAAAGCAGAATATTTATCCGCAAGATTTAAAATCTGCAGGTTAATATCAGGAATAAAATCAGAATTTTGAATATTGTTATGATGATACCTCACCATATTTAATACTTCATTATTAACTCCTGTATTTTTCAGAAGTTGATACCCTAATTCTGAATGCAAATCCATAATTCTATGCTCTTCAGGAGTTAATCGGTCTTTTTTATTTAAAATTTCCGCAGGAATCAAAACCTTACCAAAATCATGAAGCATTGAAGCATCTTTCAAGTCTTTTATATTAACCTTTTGCTTTAACGCAGCCGGTAAATTTGAAACAATCGCACAGGCTGTATTTTGGGTATCCGCACAATGATCAGTCATCAAATTTTTCAATTCAGTCATATTCAATTTCAGAGGAATTTTATTTGCATTCAATATATTTTTTATTTCAGGATTATATTTAATTTGATCTTTAATTACATTTTCATCAAAAAATCTTACAGGTGAAGCTAATTGAAACTTATCCTGTTGATTATTTTGCCTAAAATAAATATTTTTATTAAAACTATTCTGTTGTACTTTATCTATAACAGGGGTATAATTTACACGAAAAATTTCCATTCCACCTTAAACCACACTACTATATTTACACACACTACTATATATTTATATAAAAAGTTTATTTTATACAAAATTGCTTTCGAATTAAGAAAATGTAAAAAATATTAATATAAAAAATATATTGTGCTAAAATTAAAATGTTATGAGAGATATAGAAAATGTTATAATATGTGGGATAGGGGCAATCGGGGCAATATATGCAAATAAAATTAACGAATATAATAGTGAAAAACTAAGAGTATTAGTTGATCCAGACAGGTTAGAAAAATATACAAAAAATCCCAAAATTTTTAACAAAAAACCTCTTAATCTAAATTACATATTACCTGACAATAAAAATTTTAAAGCCGATCTGATAATTATAGCAACTAAATTTGATGGATTATCAGACGCAATTAAAAATATTAAAAATTTTGTGAAAAATGATACTATTATTATTTCTCTTTTAAACGGAGTAACCAGTGAAGAAATTATTGCAGAAAAATACGGATGGAAACATGTTTTGATTTCATACTTTATCGGACACAGTGCAATGAGAGAAGGAAATAGTATCATTCATGACGGAAACGGAACAATCGTTTACGGAATTAAAGATAAAACAAAAACAGATATTGAAGATATTGAAATCGTAAAAAAATTTTTTGATAAAGTAGGAATTGATTACAAAATACCCGAAGATATGCTTCATGCTTATTGGCTCAAATATATGTTAAATGTAAGTTCTAATCAACCTTCAGCAATCCTAAAAATGACCTTTGGCGATATGCAATCAAACAAAAAGTTTATGGAATTTTCTCAAAAAATTATGAAAGAAGTTCAAGCAATAGCAAAAGCGGAAGGTGTTCAAAATACAGACAAAATGATAGATGAAGCTTTAAGTATTTTTGACAAAATGATTCCGGAAGGCAAAACATCAATGCTTCAAGATGTAGAAGCAGGCAGAAAAACCGAAGTTGAGATGTTTGCAGGCACAATTATTAAATTCGGAGAAAAACATAACATTCCAACTCCGTACAATCAAGTACTTAAAGACATGATTGAAGTAATACATGAAAAAAATCAAAAGATAGCATAAATTCTCTTTTTGGCTATAATATTATATATGTTTACAATAAACACTGATGATATTTCAACAAGTTTTGAGGATTTCAGACTTAATGTCAAACAAGGAAAATCTTTCGCAATTACAGGATTAACTTCTTTATTGCGTATTTTTCTCATAACTAAAATTAAACAATATTCAAAGAAAAAAATCCTTTTTATAACCTCCTCAGAACAAAATGCCTTAAAATACCAAAGTGATTTAATGAGTGCATTCAATATAAAATCTGAAATTTTCCCGTTTCAAAACATTTCAATGTATGAAACAATCACACCTAACCTGTATGATTATGCCGAACAATTAAAAATATTGAAAACTCGGCCTGATATTGTTATCAGTCCCGTCAAATCTCTGCTGGAAAAATTCCCAAACGAAGAATTTTTAAAACAACACAGTATTAAAATCAAAATCGGCGACACTCTGGATTTAAAAGAACTTGCACAAAAACTTGTTGATTTAGGATACAAAAAATCAACAATGGTAAATGATATTGCAGAATTTAGTATAAGAGGAGATATTGCTGATATCTTTTCACTTGATGACAATCCTGTGAGAATAGAACTCTGGGGAGATGAAGTTGTTGATATCAGATACTTTAATAATGAAACCCAAAAATCAATTGAAAAAATAAAAGAAGCAAGTATTTTACCTATATATAAATTCTCTCTTGATGGAAAACAACAAATTCTCCAGCAACTGCAAAAAGAAATTCTTGAAAATAATGAAGATGCCGTTCCTGATGCTTCATACTTTGAAGGAATAGAAGTTTACCAGAATTATTTCAACAGTAACCTTGTAAGCATTCTTGATTATCTTGAAGATTATATTTTAGTATTTGACGAAACTGCGGAAATCTTTTCAAAATACGAATTTATAGATGATAATTTTAACAAACAGCTTGAAGAAAATTTAAAACTCGGACTGATAAAAAGAATAGACGGGAACAATCATTACACGTATGAAGAATTCATACGAAAGACCTCTTATTTTATCAAAATAGGTTTAAATAATTTTATTGACGGATATATGGAAAACCTCGTTGAATTTGATTCTCAGCCGTTAAGAAATTTTGAAGCGGATATAGATTTAATCACAAATTTCATACTTGAACATAAAAATTACAATATTATCATTGCAACAGATTATCCTGAACGAGTCAAAGAAATTTTAAAAGAAAAAGACATTTTCACAGTTGAATTTTCAGAAAGTATTGTTCTTGGCGGCTGTATTCTGGAAGATTTTAAAACAATTATAATGACAGATAGGGAACTGTTTAACAAACGTTCTAAAGAAATTACAACAACCAAAAAATCTTACTTTAAAGAAAAACCTGAATATATAGAAAACATAAATGACATAAAACCCGGAGAATTTGTTGTTCATACAATTCATGGATTAGGGATATATAAAGGACTTACAAAACAGGAAATTGACGGCCAGTTAAAAGATTATCTGACAATAGAATATGCCAATAAAGATAAACTTCACATCCCGGCAGAACAAATAAACCTTTTATGCAGATACAGAGGCTCAGGCAATATTAAACCAAAACTTTCAAAAATGGGCGGAAGAGATTGGGAAAACACAAAAGCTAGAGTAAAAAAAGAGGTTGAGGTTGTAGCATATGATTTACTTAGATTATATGCAAGACGAAAAATGCAAAAAGGTATCCAATTTTTGCCCGACACCAATTGGCAAATTGAGATGGAAGAAGCATTTGAATTTGTAGAAACTCCTGATCAATTAAAAGCAATCGAACAGGTTAAAACGGATATGGAATCCGAATATCCTATGGATAGACTTATATGCGGAGATGTAGGTTTTGGAAAGACAGAAGTTGCAATGAGAGCAATTTTTAAAGCAGTAACCTCCGGAAAACAAGTTGCAGTTGTTGTACCTACAACTATTTTAGCATTTCAGCATTTTCAAACAATTACAGAACGATTTAAACCTTTCGGGGTTGACGTAGAATTATTATCACGATTCAGAACAAAAAAAGAACAGCATGAAACAGTGAAAAATCTTGCAACAGGCAAATGTGACGTTGTAATAGGAACTCACAGACTCTTACAATCAGATATTGTATTCAAAGATTTGGGTTTATTAGTAATTGATGAAGAACACCGTTTTGGAGTAAGGCATAAAGAAAAACTAAAGCAACTAAGAGAAAATATTGATATAATTTCAATGTCTGCAACACCTATCCCAAGAACTCTTTATATGTCTTTATCTGGGATTAAAGATATGTCTGTAATAAATACTCCGCCTAAAAACAGACTGCCAATAAAAACTTATGTCGGCGAATGGAATGAAAATATGGTCAAAAATGCCATAACCCATGAACTTGATAGAGAAGGACAGGTTTTCTACTTATATAACAGGGTCGAAACCATTCAGGAATTTAAAAATCAATTACAAAAAATAGTTCCAAATGCTCGTATTGCTGTTGGTCATGGCCAAATGGACGATAAACAATTGGAAGAGGTTATTATTGATTTTTCAAACCATGAATATGATATTCTTCTTGCCACTACAATTATTGAAAACGGTATAGATATACCTAATGCAAATACAATGATTATCCATGATGCAGACAGATTCGGTCTGGCTCAGCTTTATCAATTGAGAGGACGTGTAGGCCGCTCTCAACGTCAGGCCTATTGCTACTGTTTCTACAAAAAATGTAAAGAAATAACTGAAGATGCAGTTAACCGTCTGAAAGCAATAAAAGAATTTACAACACTCGGAAGCGGATACCAAATAGCATTAAGGGATGTTGAAATAAGAGGTGTTGGAAATATTTTAGGTACAAAACAACATGGACATATGATAAATGTAGGTTTTGATACATATTGCGAACTATTAGAAGAAACTGTACATGAACTTCAAGGAGAAAAAGTCAACAAAACAAACCCGACAATAGTTGATATAAACGTAACAGCTTATATTCCTGATGAATGGGTCGGTTCAGCCGAACAAAAAATGATTGAATATAAACGGCTGGCGGATGTAAAAACCTCAGTTGAACTGGATTATATTGTAGAAGAATGGGTAGATAGATTTGCCAAACCACCGGAAAGTGTAGAAAATTTGATAAAATTGATAAGGCTAAGACTTTCTGCTACAGAAGTTAAAATTTCAGCAATACGTGAAGTTCAAAATTGTATAAGAATTTACACACCATATTCAAAACCGGAATGGAATATGATTCAAAAAGTTCTGCCGCATAACCTTTCAAAAAAAATACAGTTTACACAGGCTCCAAAAACATGTACAGAAGGAGTTTCTATCTTAATTTTGGATACGTCGTATGTAAATTTTAATGAAGTTTTTAACATTTTAACAGATTTGTTTTATTATATATATAAAGTTAGTCATGAATACTAAAAAGAGAGGGATTTAGTAAATGAAAGGATCAAAATTACTGGTAACACTGGCTGTATCAGCATTGTTATTCACCGGTTGCGGTATTAAAGACCAAAATGCAATTATCAAAATTAATGACAAAGCAATTACTCAAGCTCAGTATGATGAATTAATAAACAAAAGTATTGCACAATCTCCATTTGGCAAAATTGGTGATTTAAAGGGTAATCAAGATGGTTTCTTATATTTAATGATGGAACAACAAGTTATTAACCAATTAATTATACAAGAATTGTTGAATCAGGAAGCTGATGCTCGTGGTATTAAAGTTACAAACAAAGATGTTGACCAAGCCCTGAAAGAAATTATGGATCAAATGGGCGGTAAAGAACAGCTTATGAATGTTCTAAAACAAAATGGTATAAGTGTTAATGATTTTAGAAATGATGTCAAAAATCAAGTAAAAATGCAAAAACTTGCAAACTCTGTCGGTAAAATTACAGTAAGCGATAAAGAATGCGAAGATTTTTACAAAAAAAATCCAGATAACTTTAAAAATCCGCAACAGGTAAGAGCATCTCACATTTTAATCTCAGCAAATGAATATCAACTCGGTGAAGATATTAAATCTAAATCTAAAAAAGAAATTTCAAATGAAGATTTAAAGGCTCAAGTTGAAAAAATTATGACTGAAAAGAAAGCTTTAGCTGACAAATTAGATAAAGAACTAAAAGCTGACAGTTCAAAATTTGCAGAATATGCTAAAAAATATTCAGAAGATCCGGGTAGCGCCAAAATTGGCGGAGATTTAGGCTTCTTTGCAAAAGAACAAATGGTTCCTGAATTTTCAAAAGTTGCATTCAGCTTAAAACCAAATACTGTGTCAGATGTTGTTAAAACTCCATATGGGTATCACATTATCTTTGTTCAAGACAGAAGAGAACCAATGGTTACACCATATGAAAAAGCAAAATCAGGAATTAAAGATTACTTAACAAATGAAAAACAAATTCAAGCTTTAGACAAATTGACTTCATCAGCCAAGAAAAAAGCCAAAATTGAATATATGGATGACAAATATAATCCAGAAGAAATCCAAAAGAAATTAAGCAAACAAGTTGATGATGCAACCGGCGGAGCTGCCACTAAAATAAAAGAACAGACTAAAAAGAATCAAACAGATAAGTCAAAAAAATAATTAAGTAACAGAGAACCTCCTAAAAATAGGAGGTTCTTTTTTATATAAAAATCATACAAATGCTTTATTATATATTTTATTTACTCTGTTATAATTAGTGTATGTTTGATATATCATCTCCAACAGTATATATACCTATAATATTTTTAACGCTGGTAGCAATTTTTGTATCTATACTTTATAAAGATGCAAAAAAAAATACTCATGAAAATACAAAAGATTTGCCGTATTTTTCTGAAATTGCACTGTCAATGAATTATATAAACCGAAATATATTGGAAGATGGAAGATTTCAATATAGAAAAAATATTGACCCGGAAATAACCTATAATAACAATATTTATAATTCCCTACGCCATGCCGGCACTTTATATTCAATGTATATGTATGAGCAGTATGGTTTAGTACAAAAATATAAAGAAGCACGTATAAAATCATCAAAATATTTTATAGACAGATACGTAAAAAAACTTGGCACAGATAAATATATAGTTCTGTCAATTCCTGAAGAAGAACAGATAAAATTTCCTATTGCAAAATCAGGCGCAGCAGGAGTTGCCTTATGCGCATTATCAAATCTGTATAAAGATAATGAAATCGATTTAAAAATTCTACAAGGATTAGGAGAATTTTTACTGTATCTCCAAAATGAAGAAGGAAATATTTATGCATATTACGATTTAAAATCAAAAACAATAAATAAAGAGGCAGAAGCCATATTTTACCCTGGAGAAGCAGCAGCAGGATTAATGTATTTATATGAAATTGATCCTCAGGAAAAATGGTTAAATGCAGCAAAAAAAGCAGTTTTATACTTGGCAAAATCCAGAAAATCTCTTGACGCAGATATTCCGTTTGATCATTGGTCAGTACTAACCATTGAAAAACTATTCCAAAACAATCTTGTTACTCCGGAAGAAAAAATCGTGTTAAGAAACTATGCAGAACAAATGGCTATTCCAACATTAAGCAGTCAAATTACAAATACAAATAACAGTTATTTTGGAGCATTTAAAGATAATATAAGACCATGTAGCCTCGGTACAATTATGGAAGGTTTATCCTCAATATATTTTTGTACAGATAGTGAAAATCTGAAAAAGATAATATTCAAATCACTCTCAATCGGATGCATATTCCTAAGCAAGGTTCAAGTTAAAACAGGAGAGCAGGCCGGAGGCTTGCCAAATTCTGCAAACTGGGTAAAACCCGGGGTTTCACCAAACGCAAGTGTTATAAGAATAGATAATGTTCAACATGTTGTGACAGGCTGGCTAAAATTCCAAAATATTATAAAAATTACCGGAAATTATTAAAAAGAACTGTTTTATTTCTCCCTGAATTTTTTGCTTCATATAAAGCCTCGTCAGTCTTTTGGATAAATGCTTCCTTAGACTCAAGACTATCTTCAAACTGGTACGCGCCTATACTGACAGTAATATGGATCGATTGATTTTGATAAAATGAATTTAATGTTTCTATAGTCTTTCTAAATCTTTCCAAAGGTATAATTGATTGATTTATATCTGTTTCTGTCAAGATAACCGCAAATTCTTCACCTCCAAAACGGAAAACCGTATCCGTTTTTCTAAATGTCTGCAATGCAGCATTGGCAACTTGTTTAAGAATATAATCGCCGCATTGATGCCCATATGTATCATTTACCTGTTTAAAAAAGTCTATATCAAACATTACAAGAGTTAACTTATTTTTATATCTTTTAGCACGCAGAAATTCTTTTTCCAAAGTAGTATCAAAACATCTTCTGTTTGCCAGCCCTGTTAATTCATCAGTTATAGAAAGATATTTTGTTCTTGTGTAAATATAATTTATCTGATTAATAACTTCCAATTTATTTTCTTCGGGAACATCAAAAGTTCTGATAATATTCTGAATATTCTGCTGAATTTCATCTAAAACACTATCAGGAATATCAAAAGATAGTTCTGCAATATTTTCAACCATAAAGCTCCTCTTATAATTATTTTATCATAAAGTTTGATAAACTCTCTTTCTATCGTAATAATATAATCGACAATTTATACTGATGACTTTAATAATTTTACATTTTATTTACAAAACTAAACTTAAATATATCTTTAGTCTTGTAAATAAACACTACAATGAAATAAAGACAATTTATAGTAACATTTACCCCTTTGTGGTATTATAAAATCAAAAAATAGGAGAGGAAAATGTATAATATAAGAAAAATTACTGAAGATTTATTTCTAGTCGGAGCAAATGACAGAAGATTATCTTTATTTGAAGGTGTTTACCCTGTTCCAATCGGAGTATCTTATAATTCTTACTTATTACTGGATGAAAAAACAGTTTTACTTGATACTGCAGATAAAGCAGTTCATCATCAATTTATGGAAAATGTTATAAAAGCATTGAACGGAAGAAATTTGGATTACCTTATTATTAATCATATGGAACCTGATCATTGCGCAGAAATTCCTTCTTTATTAAAAAAATTTCCAAATGTAAAACTTGTTTGCAACACAAAAATTCAAACAATGCTTAAACAATTCTTTGATTTTGAAATTGCAGAAGATCAGATAATACTTGTTAAAGAAGGTGACACATTAAATACAGGCAGACACAATTTAACATTTGTATTTGCACCGATGGTTCACTGGCCTGAAGTTATGGTAACTTATGATACTACAGATAAAATTTTATTCTCAGCAGATGCCTTTGGAACATTCGGAGCTATTGACGGAAATATTTATGCTGATGAAGTTGATTTTGACCACAGATATATGGATGAAGCAAGACGCTATTATACAAATATCGTTGGTAAATACGGACCACAAGTTCAAGCACTATTAAAAAAAGCTTCAGGACTTGATATAAAAATGATTTGTCCGCTTCATGGTTTTATTTGGAGAAAAGATTTAGACAAATACATTGATAAATATATGAAATGGTCAACTTATACACCTGAAATCCAATCAGTCTTGATACCTTATGCTTCAGTATACGGAGGTACCCAAAATGCAGCAGAAATATTAGGTGCCAAGTTAGCAGAATTAGGCGTTAAAGATATCAAAATATGTGATACCTCAGTAACAGATGCATCATACATAATTGCAGATGCTTTTAAATATTCTCATATTGTATTTGCTTCAACAACATATAATAACGGAATATTTGTTTCAATGGAAAACCTGTTACATGATATAGTTGCCCACAATCTTCAAAACCGCAAAATTGCAATTATTGAAAATGGTTCTTGGGCTCCTGTTTCAGGAAAATTAATGACCGATTTGGTTTCTCAATTAAAAAATGTTGAAATTATCGGTAACAAAGTTTCTCTAAAATCGACTTTAAAAGAAAATCAAATTGAAGAGTTAGAAGCATTAGCAAAAGCTATTGTTGATACAATGTCTTTATAGTTAAATCAAGCGTGAAAAGATAAAAGGAGAGAATTATGTTAGATAAAAAACTAGAAAATGCATTTAACGATCAAATTAACAAAGAACTATATTCT
Source organism: uncultured bacterium (assembly GCA_949300485.1). Lineage (GTDB taxonomy): Bacteria > Cyanobacteriota > Vampirovibrionia > Gastranaerophilales > Gastranaerophilaceae > Zag111. Next base: position 160,268 of record CASGEL010000007.1, on the reverse strand, counting down.
GAATATTTATATTTAGCAATGAAAGCTAAGTTTGCAGAAATGAATCTTCCGGGATTTGTAAACTGGTTAGACGTACAAGTTCAGGAAGAAAGAGCTCATGCTATGGGAATGTTTGATTATGTATTTGAACGCAATGCTCAGGTAAGACTTGAAGCTATTGATAAACCTGAGGTAAAAGGCTCAACACCATTGGAAATATTTGAACAAATATTAGAACATGAAGAATATGTAACTTCAAGAATCAATGCCTTAATGGATGTAGCCGAAGAAGTTAAAGACAGAGCTGCATTATCTTTCTTAGACTGGTACTTGAAAGAACAGGTTGAAGAAGAATCAAATGTCGGCGGAGTTTTAGCTAACTTAAAACTTATCGGAGATGACAAAAAAGCTTTATTTATGCTGGATAAAGAACTTGCAACAAGAACATTTGTTGCTCCTGTAATCGGCTAATTCAATAAATCTTTTAAACTAATAAAACATATTAAAAATGTCCTCCCAAAAGGAGGACATTTTATTATATATCATATTTTACTTACTTCACAACAATATTAACAAGTTTCTTAGGAACAACAATAACTTTAACAACTGTTTTACCATCAGTTTGTGCTTTTATTTTTTCGCTGTTTAAAGCAACTTGTTTCATTTCTTCCTGATCTAAACCTTCATCAACTTCAATTTTATCTTTTACTTTACCGTTAACCTGAACAACTAAAGTAATTGAACTTGATTTAGCAAGATTTTCATCCCATTCACACCAAGGCTGTTCATGAATTGAACCCTCACCGCCCAAATCATGCCATGCTTCTTCAGTTAAATGAACCGCAACCGGTGACATCAATTTGATAAGTGATACAATGGCAAAGCTCAAAACATTTTTATCTTCATCATTCAAATCAGATTTTTTAGCCTGCCAATCGTATATTGCATTAGTCAATTCTCTATACTTGGAAATAACCGTATTGAATTGGAAATCATTAGAGATATCATTAGTAATACCCTTGATAGAAATATGAACATTTCTTACCAGATCATCATTTTCTTTTGATAACGGAAAATTCAATTTATAATCAAGTTTAATATTATCCTGATTAGATGAAATCAATCTCCAAACGCGATTTAAAAATTTGTAACATCCCTCGACACCGGCGTCAGACCAGTCAAAATCTCTGGCCGGAGGTGAATCAGACAAGATAAACAATCTTGCAGTGTCTGCACCGTAATTTTCGAATATTTCATCAGGATCAACCGTATTACCCTTAGATTTTGACATTTTAGAACCGTCTTTCAAGACCATTCCTTGAGTCAAAAGATTTTTAAACGGCTCGTCAAAATCAAGCAAACCGCAATCCCTTAACGCTTTTGTAAAAAATCTTGAATACAACAAGTGTAAAATTGCATGTTCAATACCGCCGACATATTGATCAACAGGAAGCCAGTGATTTACCTTATCTCTGTCAAAACATTTTTGTGAATTTTTGGCATCTGAATATCTCAAATAATACCAACTTGAACATACAAAAGTATCCATCGTATCGGTTTCTCTGGTTGCATGAGCGCCGCAAACAGGACAAACCGTATCTTTAAATGTTTTAGAAGTTGTTATAGGAGATTTTCCGACAACCGTAAAGTCAACATCCTTAGGCAATAAAACAGGAAGCTGCTCTTCCGGTACAGGCTGTATACCACATTTGTCACAATATACAACAGGAATCGGAGCACCCCAGTATCTCTGACGGGAAATCAGCCAGTCACGCAGCCTGTATTGAGTCTTAAATTCACCAAATCCTTTATCCACGGCCCATTGCGTAATAGATTTTTTAGCTTCATCATTTTTCATTCCGTTAAATTCACCAGAATTAACCAGAACACCAGGTTCAATATATGCTTCAGAAGAACAATCACTAGGATTCTGCGGATTTTCTATAACAACTTTCATTGGAAGGTTATACTTTTTAGCAAAATCAAAATCTCTTGTATCATGTGTAGGAACAGCCATTACAGCACCGGTACCATATTCAACAAGAGCGTAATCCGCTGTCCATAACGGGAAAATCTCGCCATTGAACGGATTTTTACAGTGAGTACCAAGGGGAACACCTGTTTTAACCCGTTCTGTAGATAATCTTTCAATTTCAGTCATTTTACGAGCATTTGCTCTGTATTCTTCAACAGCCTGTTTATTTTCAGGTGTTGTAAGTTTTTCTATATCTTTATATTCGGGAGCAACAACAAGATATGTTATACCAAAAACAGTATCAGGTCTTGTTGTATAAACCGGAACTTCTATTTTTTCACCGTTTGGAGCATCTACAACAGGGAATTTAAAAATTGCACCGTTAGATTTACCAATCCAATTTGCCTGCATTGTCTTTACATTGTCACCCCAGCCCGGTAATTTATCTAAATCTTCTAATAAAACTTCGGCATAATCAGTAATTTTTATAAACCATTGTGACAAATATTTTTTCTCAACAACACTGTCACATCTCCAGCATTTTCCATCTATTACCTGTTCATTTGCAAGAACTGTTCCGCATTTGTCACACCAGTTTACAGCAGCCTCTTTTTTATATACAAGCCCTTTTTTATAAAGCTGTAAAAATAACCACTGAGTCCATTTATAATAATCAGGCTTGCAAGTCGTAACTTCTCTGTCCCAATCATAAGATAACCCGAGCATTTTTAGTTGTTTTGTCATATAAGCAATATTTTCATCAGTCCAAGTTTCAGGATCTGCATTATGCTGCATAGCTGCATTTTCAGCAGGAAGCCCGAAACTGTCCCAGCCTATCGGATGTAAAACATTAAATCCGTTTGCTTTTTTAAATCTTGCTATAACATCTGTTATTGTATAATTTCTAACATGTCCCATATGCAGTTTACCTGACGGATACGGGAACATCGAAAGTGCATAATACTTAGGTTTATCAGATTCGTCCGGGGTTTTAAATGCTTTTGTTTCTTCCCAAACTTTTTGCCACTTTTTTTCTATTTCCTGCGGAAAATAACTTTCTTTCATATTTCTTCTTACTCCATATTCCTCGATTTAAGTATAACATAAAAATTTAAACATCAAAAAGGACTGCTTTATAATTTAAAGCAGTCCTTTTGCATAATTATTTAATTATTATACAGAAGCTAATTCTTTACTTCTTTCCAATTGTAATGTAATTGTTGTAATATCACAAACTGAACTTGGTCCAAAGTATTGAATAGCACCAGGGAATAAATATCTGTCATTCATAGCCCAGTCATCTCTGTTGTCTTGTAATTGTTTAAATACAGGACCGTCAAGTCTGACAAGTGCTTTTTGAATAACCGGTTTCATTTCACCATGACGTTTTTCCATATTCATCATCATAGTAAGAGGAACACCGCCTGCAATCCATTGATCTGCAGGTTGAGTCAAGTTTCTTACTGAAGATAAGTAACCTGTTAAACCGAAGTTAATCAATGCAAATGCATTATAACCAAGTGAATAGCAGTAATCAGCATCAAAGTTTGATGGGAATGCACAACGGCCTTCATATCCGAAGAAGTGTGATTGTGCTGAGAATTTACCAATATATTCACCTTGATCTTTTAATTCATCCAAACGAGTTGAAATCATTTCGATTAACAATTTTTCAGTTTCAATTTTAGAAACCTGAACATTACCATGAGGGTCGCGATCAGCCAATAACTGACCTTTAATCAAAGCAGGTAATGAATTATAAACTTTAGCATTTTCTGTATCTAATCTGTTTTCAACAATATCAAATTTTTCTCTGATAGTTGTTGCATTAACAAAGTTAGGATCAGATTCTAAAGATGCCATAATATCGTTAAGATTTGAAATCATAGAACCCATTTCAGGAATAAATTCAATCAAACCTTCAGGAATAACGGCAATACCAAAGTTTTTACCCATATCAGAACGTTTTACGATAATATCTGTCATATAATCAATGATTGAAGCCAATGACATTTTCTTTTCTTGAACTTCTTCTGATATCAAAGTAATGTTAGGTTGAGTTTGCAAAGCTGCTTCCAAAGCAACGTGTGATGCACTTCTTCCCATAATTTTAATAAAGTGCCAATATTTTTTAGCTGAATTTGCATCTCTTTGGATGTTACCGATAAGTTCAGCATAAGTTTTAGTTGCTGTATCAAAACCGAAAGAAATTTCGATTTGCTCATTTTTCAAATCACCGTCAATTGTTTTAGGACATCCGATAACCTGAATACCTGTATTATTTTTAACAAACCATTCAGCAAGTAATGCAGCGTTTGTATTTGAATCATCACCGCCGATAATTACAACAGCTGAAATATTTAACTTTTTACAAACAGCCAAAGATTTTTGGAATTGTTCTTCAGTTTCTAATTTAGTTCTGCCGGAACCAATAATATCAAAACCTCCGGTATTTCTGTAAGCATCAATAAATTCATCTGTAAATTCAACATATTTACCGTCAATAATACCTGAAGGTCCGCCTAAGAAACCGTACAATTTATTTGCAGAATTAGCACTTTTTAATGCATCATACAAACCTGCAATAACATTGTGACCGCCAGGAGCCTGACCGCCTGATAAAATAACTCCGACATTTCTCACTTCAGAAGTTGAAACTGAAGAAGATGATTTAAATGTAACAGTTGGTTTGCCGTAAGTATTAGCAAACAAAGCTTTAATTTGTTCACGATCTCTAACAGATTCTGTTGCAGATCCTTCAACCATTTCCAAAGAGTTTACTCCGTTTTGTAAACTTGAAGGAAGTTTTGGCTGGTACTTTAATCTTTCAATTTGTAATGGTGAAAGTTTTGTCATTTAAAATATCCTTTCCTTTTGTAACAGTATTTACATACAACATTCTACAACAAAAACATATAAAGTGAAATTTTTACACTTGATAAGATATCAACAAATAATACTTATAAAAATTCCATTTGATATAAATATTAAAAAATAATAAATTTAACTTGTGAAATCGTTTTGATAATTTATAATGTATTATATATAATGTTGTGAAGGGAAATATTTATGTTTAATAAAAATTCAAATCCGTTTAAAAACGAAAACATCGTTAAAGACGAAGAAAATGATAAACAAGACCAAACTTCAACAGAAGAAGAAACTGAAGATACAAACACTGAAGACTCTCAAGAAACAGAAACTGTTGAAGACAAACAAAATGATGAACTAAAAAAATTACAAGAAGAATATGATAAACTAAATCAACAATATATTCGTCTTGCTGCAGATTTTGACAACTACAGAAAACGTCAAGCTCAAGAAAGAGAAAACCTTATCAAATTTGGAACTGAAAATGCTCTAAAAAGCCTGCTTGAAGTTCTTGACAATTTTGAAAGAGGACAAAAAGCTCTTGAAAATGTAGAAGATTGCGAAAAGGTTAAAGAAAGCTTCAATCTTGTTCATAAGCAAGTATATGATGCATTAACAAAACTTGGGCTTGAAGAAATCAAAGCTATCGGAGAAGAATTTGACCCTAATTTCCACGAAGCAGTTATGCAAACTCCAACAAGTGAACACCCTGAACATACAATAATCAACGAACTACAAAAAGGCTACAAATTGGGTGACAAAGTACTAAGACCTACACTTGTTAACGTTGCTACTGCCGAATAACATTATTTGAAAGACTTGAGGATGTAGAGGAAGTAAAAAAGAACAATGGCAGATTACTATGAAATATTAGGGATATCAAAAGATGCTTCAAAAGATGAAATAAAATCAGCTTTCCGCAGGAAAGCAAGAGAGTTACACCCCGATGTTAACAAAGCTCCGGATGCTGAGGAAAAATTTAAAGAACTTGGAAAAGCATATGAAACCCTGTCAGATGATAATAAACGTGCAACTTATGACAGGTACGGCGAAGACGGTCTAAAAAATGCCGGATTTGATACAGGTGGACCGTTTGCCGGAGGATTTGGAGATTTAAATGATATTTTTGAAACCTTCTTTGGCGGATTCGGCGGATTTGGATTTGGCGGAAGACCTGATCCTAACGCCCCTCAACGTGGAGATGATTTAAGATATGATATCAAATTAAAATTTGAAGAAGCTGCTTTTGGAATAAATAAAGAAATCAGATTTGACCATCTTGAGATATGTCCTGATTGTAACGGATCAGGCGCTGAAAAAGGAACCCAAAAGAAAACCTGTCCTCAATGCGGAGGTTCAGGACAAGTCAAAACGGTGACAAGAACACCTTTAGGAAGTTTTGCACAAATTACCACATGCCCGCACTGCAATGGTTCAGGACAAGTAATAGATAAACCTTGCAAAACATGCCAAGGACAAGGACAAATCAACAAAGAAAAGAAAGTTGAAATAAAAATTCCTGCCGGTGTTGACAATATGTCAAAAATACGAGTTTCTTCCCAAGGTGACTGCGGCAAAAACGGCGGACCTAACGGAGATTTATTCGTGGTGATTCATGTTGAACCTTCTAATTATTATAAAAGAGATGGTATAAATGTTTTCACAGAACTTGAAATTTCTCCGGCTCAAGCTGTTATGGGTGATGTTGTCACCATCAAAACTCTTGACGGAGATAAAGAAGTACAAATACCTGCAGGTATTCAACATTCTAATATTGTTAAAATTAAAGGAGCAGGCATCCCTGTTATAACCAAACCTTCTCAAAGGGGAGATCATATTGTAGTTGTAAAAATTAACATACCTACAAAGCTCACTGAAGAAGAAAAACAATTGTACCAGCGACTATATGAAATTAATGGCGGAAAAAAGCCGCAAAAATCAATTATGTCAAAAGTTAAGGGAGTATTCAGATAATGCGGAAAATCTTAACAGCAATTTGCTTATGTTTCATGATTTGTACAACAGCTTTTGGAGCGCAAGTTCCTGAGTCGGTACAAAACTTTGTGAACAAAGATTTTCCTAATACGAATTTCCGGTTTGACGGAGCAATTATTTTGCCTGATAACACGATGTATCTTCCTGTATTTCCGGCAAAGACCCAAGATTTAAAAGAGGTAAGCATAAAATCAAGTTATCCGGTAAACACTACAATGAAGCAAAAGCCGGATATGATTATTTTGAATAACAATTACGTATTATTAAAAGTTATCAATACAAACGGCAAAAAAACAGTTATAAATATGGCTGCACCACCTGAAGAATTGCAAACAGGCCTATTACCGCAAGATATTCTTCTACCCAAAGGTCTTGTTATACCTGAATCCTTAAAAGGAATAATCGGCAATATCGATGTTATGGTTACCCAAGATACCGGTTTAAGAATAAATAATACCAGAAATAAAGGTAAAAAAACAACGACTGCACCTGTTGAACCTCTTAAAGGAAAAACTTTTTATATCTCTACAGGTTCCAATAAAAATATTCAGGTAATTCAAACTGACAGCAAAAATCCGGAATATGCACTTGAACAAGAACATGTTATAAATGACATGAAGGCATACAATAATGAATTTTTATTGGTAACATATTTTGATTCCAAAACAATGAATATTATATCCTTGATGGATGAAAAAATTATTAAACAAGTTAATTTTGAAATTTGCCCCGAACAAATAATAATTGATACACCTAAAAAGATTGCATATATAACGTCCGGTTCAAATGCAAGTATATATATTTTAAGTCTTGAAACAATGACTTTAAAAAAACAATTAAAAATTAACGGTATGTGTGAGAAATTTACACTAAGCGAAGACGGAACAAAATTGTTCTATGTTGACAGAAATACAAATGACATCTGGGCAATAGAACTTGATAACGATTTTCTTTTAAGAAATATCGGAAGTTTTCCAAATGTTTCAAAAATCGCCTATGATAACGGCAAAATTTACATAATAAGCAGAACTAAAAACAGACTTGCAATAGTAGATTATGAAACATTAGGTTTCCTTTCAGAACTTGAAGTTTGTGAAAAACCGGTTGATTTATATGCTCATAATGGAGAGCTGTTTATTCTTGGAGCGCAAGATAATATTGTCGAAGTTTTAAATACCCAAGATGATATTGTTACAGACAAATTATTCTTAAATACAAATGCATTTGCTACAAAAATTACACCAATCGACAACAGTAACTTGATAATGATCACAAATGCAAGATCAGGATTATACTCAGTAATTGATACCGATACAAAAGAAATAGTTAAAACAAGTCCTATAGACGTTCCTGTTAGAACAATAGTGATTACAAATAAGGTAAAAACAATAAAATAATGATAGAAACATTTGACAATACTACTCAAGAAACTTTAAAAGAATTGGAAAAAACTCAAAAACAATTTTGGAATATTTCAAGAACAACAGCCGAATTTTTATACAACTTGATTGTTGATTCCAAATCAAAAAATGTAATTGAAGTAGGGACATCAAACGGATATTCAGGAATTTGGATTGCAAAAGCGCTGAAAAAAACAGGCGGAAAACTTACAACTATCGAATTTTATGATAAAAGACTTGATATAGCTAAAAAAAATTTCGAAAAATGCGCAGTATCCGATATTATTGAAACCAAAAAGGGTGATGCTGCAACGATTTTAGAATATCTTCCGGAGGATTTCAAAGTGGACTTTGCATTTATTGACGCAAACAAAGCGCAATATATAAAATTTTTCCATCTAATTGCACCGCATTTGACAATAGGAGGATATATTGCCTGCGATAATGTAATTTCTCATGCAGCCAAAGTTCAAACTTTTATTGACGATATAAACGCAAATCCTGATTACGAAAATGTCGTTTTACCGCTTCCAGCAGGACTTTCATTAGCAAAAAAAATAAGATAGGAGAATATATTATGAGTGAAGATTGTATTTTTTGTAAAATTATAAACGGAGACTTTGGAACAGAATTTGTTTACGAAACAGAAAACACCGTAGTTTTTAATGACATCAATCCAAAAGCACCTATTCATATGCTGGTATGTCCCAAAAAACATATTGCATCCTTGAATGAACTAGAAGATAAAAATTTAATGGCAGAACTTTTACAAACAGTCAAAGACGTAACAAAAAAAATAGGACTAAAATCATACAAAACACAGATTAATACAGGCAAAGAAGCCGGACAAGAAGTTTTTCATCTGCATATACATGTTCTTGGAAATAAAAAGTGATTGTTACAAGTTGTTACAAGTCTCAAGAAATATTAAAGATTTTAATTTCAACAGCCGTTTTATACCATAACGTACAATTATGAAAAATAAAGGAGATATGCGTTATGGTAGATGGAGTTGGTAATAATCCGCAACAAAATCAAACATTAAAATTAAAAGGCAAAGACGGTAAAAGTATTAACTTAGAAAATCTGAAAGGTTTACAAAAAACCAAAGGTAATGAAGCCCTATTCAAAATGTATGATAAAGATAATGATGGGGTTATTAGTGACAAAGAAGCAGCCGTAATGCAAAAAAATTTATACTCCTTGTCAAACGGTAACGGAAAAATTTCTCAGCGAGAAATGAAAGCTTTATTTGGAGATAATAGCAAATCTGCATTTGAAGCATTATCAAAACTTGCAGATCAACAAGCAACAGCAAAAGGTGAAAAATATACCGAGGTTAACGGTAATACAACAACATCATTCTATAATAGTAATTTTGGCATCGAAGGATCTCAAAGAGAAGATGTAACAAAAAATTCTGATGGCAGCACAGTTACAACTTATCAGGACGGAACCGTTTTAGTCAAAAACGCAGATGGATCACAAAATTTCATAAAAAATGATGGTACAATCATACAATATGATAAAGCAGGTAAACAAACAGGAACTATAGCCCCAGATGGTACAGAAATTACATTCCCTGATAATGATACAGCAGTTTGGACAAAAGACGGAAAAACAATTAAAACAGTACAAAGCAGCAATGGTAAAGAAATAACCAAAGAATTTGGAGCTGATGGTAATGTGACATCTATTACCGTTGCAGGTAGAGGTAAAGACGGCGATAATACATATACTTCAGAAATGAAATTTACTTCAGAAGCAGACATGCAGAATAATCGACCTTCTTCAGAAGTAAGAAACAGAGGACTGGCAACTGAAACGCATATTGTATACAAATATGATTCTAATGGAAATGTTCAAGCTGATGCAGTTAATTTAGCCGGAGAAAGTACAAGAACATATAAGAATGCAAACGGTGAAGAAATTAAACCTGAAGAATTTAATGCTCCTAAAGAAGAATCTTACAGTTATACCGTTCCAAATGGACACAGCATAACAAAAATAGTAACAGACAATTTAAAACAACAAGGTATTGAAAATCCGACAAAAGAACAAATAAAAGAAGCAGCAAAACAACTTGTTGACGCAAATGCTAATCAGGTTCATACAATGAAAGAAGGTAAATACAAAGGTAATCAATACTTCCTTTCAGGAGCAGAAATTAAAATGCCTAAGTTCAAATTCGGAGGAGATACACAAACACTTGATGCAACACAATCAACAAATACCTCTGACGGAGCAATAGAAGGCATAGAATTAGCCGAAGTAACTATTACAGCTAATAAACTCCCCGAAAATGTTGCTAAAGTAGGCAGAGAATTTCGACAACAATACGGCGATCAATATGATATAAATTATACAGATGACGGACAAATCAAAATTCTGAATAAAAACGGAGAAGAAGTACCGAATCTGACACAAATGGCCAACGCAAAAGCAAATCCTGACAAATTGGCTGCAGAAATTCTACAAACAGGTGATCAAAATGAGAATCAATCTCTTGATAAATCAGAATTCAGAGATTTTATAATAAGCCAGCTCGGTACAAATATTTCCGGTGCTAACAGAATAAAACTTGATAATTTAATTGAATCAAGTTTTGCATCACTTGACAGCGTACAGCAAGATGGTACTATTTCAAGAGAAGAATTAGAAAAGAAATCTTTTGATATTCTTAATCAAATAAGCAGTGCCGTAGATGAAATGGAAAACAATCAATTCCAAAATACTCATAATGAAACAGTAGATGATCCAAACGAACCTAAAAGAGACTTTAACTATCCGGGAATTGATCCTTATGAAGGAACAAATTTTGCATAAAATTTGAAAAGAAATCTTTATATGATAGCATTAGGTTACACAAAATTTGTGTAACCTAATTGTTTATGAAAAGAAAGGATAATAGGAAGAATGAAAAACGGAATAGAAAACGGTTATTATCATGAAATTACCCCTGATGGCTACGGTATAGCAATAAAAGCAGGTAATGTTTTATTTTCTGATAATTCACCATTTCAAAAAGTAGAAATATTTGAAACAGATTCTAAACTTGGAAGGGTTTTGACACTTGATGATTTAATGATGACAACAGAAGGCGATGAATACCATTACCATGAAATGATCGCTCATATTCCAATGATGCAGCACCCAAATCCTAAATCAGTCTTAGTTATAGGCGGAGGTGACGGAGGTACAATCCGTGAAGTATTAAAACATAAAACTGTTGAACGTGCTGTTCTATGCGAAATTGACGGAATGGTAATTGATGCTTGCAAAAAATATCTTCCGACAATATCCTGTGAACTCGATAACCCAAAAGTAGAAATACTCGTCAAAGATGCTATTGAATATATTAAAGATAAAAAAGATGAATTTGACATTATTCTTATAGATTCAACAGATCCAATGGGACCAGGTGAAGGTTTATTTACCGAAGAATTTTATACCAACGTCAAAAATGCTTTGAAAAAAGGCGGTATAATGGTTGCACAATCAGAATCACCTTTTGCACAAGCCGATGCGGTTGAAAAAATGTATAAACTTTTGAAAAAAGTCTTCCCGAATGTCGCAACATATACATCAAATATTCCGACATACCCCGGCGGATATTGGGCTTGGGCATTTTGCTCAGTAGATGTTAAACCTTTGGAATACTACAACGATGAACGTGCAGCAGAAATTATTCCAACCTGCAAAATTTACAATAAAGAATATCACAATGCACGCTTTGCACTTCCAAATTACTTAAAAGAATTACTATAAGATAATAAATAATTATAAAATAAAAGGGTTGAATATTATTGTATTCAACCTTTTTATTTAGTCTAGTTATTAATCTTATTTTTCAAATATCTTGTACAGGGTCTTTCCACAAAATAATATGTGAATATTCCTATTATTATTACAACTATAAAAAACATTATTAAATTCATATAAGGATGACTAATTACAAAATTTCTATGATCAATACAAACTAAATATTTCCAAACATTTTTTACTAAAGGATGCATTAAAAATATAGCAAATGCAAATTGCCCCAAAAATACTGAAAAATTATTCTCCAATAGTTTTGAAAAATAACCTTTTTTGATTATAAACAAAGAAAACAAACCAACAAATGCCAGTATCATTATCATAGGATTATTATAGCTTGTCTTATGCAAACACAAATAATATATAATAAAAGCAAATAAATATATTTCCGCAGCCGTCAATAATAATTTCTGCCAAATATTAAAAACTGTATTTTTTATAGATTCAATATTATCTTTATAAATCATTGAAAGAAAATATCCTGTTCCGACTCCTGCAAATGCTCTTATCATCCCTCTATTAAATACATACGCTATATTTATATATTGAACACCATCAGTATGTATCCATAATGAATAACAAAAGAAAATAATACAAGCCGTAATTAAATTAAAAATTTTTCTTTCAACACACTTATATAAATAAAAATAGAAACATAACGTCCAAAATAATGACGAAACAAACCAAGCCGTTCCGACATTTCCATTCTTAAAAGTCAATCCAACATTTTGAAGATTTAATAAAACAAAAATATTATTAAACTTTGCATATGAAATTGGCGTAAATAATGAAAATATAAATGTAAGAATTAATGCAAATACTATTGTCGGCATAAACCGTATGAGTTTTTTCTTTGCAAAATCTATAAAATTTTGGTTAAAATTTGTCGTTAAAAAAAGGAAAAATCCGGAAATTATAAAGAAAAAATCAACAGGTAAATGAGCCCAATGGCTATTCTCAATTAAAGTTTTATATACAGGAATAAGATCTCCAAAATTATTTATAATTCCCAAATGTAAATGAGAATAAACAATAATTAACGAAAAAACAAACCTCAAAATTTCAATATTTTTAATTTTTTCCATAATGCACTATAACTTATAACTTATACTTATATAAACTATAACCAAATATGAGTTATTTGTCAAAGATTGTATAATTATAAGTTATGAATAAGAAAGAATTACTGAAAAAATTTGGCAAAAATGTTAAAATAGAACGTATTAAAAAGGATTTAACACAAGAAAATTTTCAGAAATTCTGGGAGTAAGTGCAAATTATTTGGCCTGCGTAGAAAACGGAAGACAAAACATGTCTTTAGGAAAAATTCTTGAACTTGCAAATGCCCTTAATACAGATATTGAAAACTTATTAAAATTCAATCAATAACAGTTCATGCTTCTTTATTTCCGGATATAGAATATTTTTTATAAGTATTAACAACACCTTGATACATAGAAGGAAGTTTTACAATTTTATGTGTTAAATAATACGGATTCATAAAAGCTGAAAATACTTCAGCCCCAACAGTTGTAGTTGCATTTGCAGTCTTTCTTAACAAATCATTTTTAATTTTATCATCACTAAACTTGTATCTAAAAGGATTATTACTCTCATAAACATCATAAGTAACAGTATCTATCACCTGATGTACAGGTGTGGAGTCAACCCAGTTAGAAAATAATGATAAATTTTGACTGAATGAAGTTGCATTTATTAAATTCATATTCATATTAAAACAAAAAATAAAGCTTTTTGCTAATTAGCAAAATAAAAAGTCTTGCATTTTTTAATACAAGACTTTTAAAACTATTTAAAATTTTATTCTTAAACTTCTTTAAATATCAAAGAAGCATTTTGACCGCCAAAACCAAATGAATTAGATAAAGCTGCATGAAGATCAGCTTTCACTGCCTTATAAGGAACATAGTTCAAATCAGCCACTTCTTCATCCTGATTATCCAAGTTGATTGTAGGCGGAACAACATTATCATTAAGCGCCTTGACACAAACAATAGCCTCTGCAGCACCTGTTGCACCAAGCATATGTCCATGCATACTCTTAGTTGAAGTTACATAAAGTCCAGGATTTTGTTTTCTATCTCCGAATACTTTAGCAACAGCATCAGATTCTGCCTTATCTCCCAAACCGGTACTTGTACCGTGAGTATTAATATATTGAATGTCAGACGGTTTCATACCTGCATCACGCAAAGCAAACTCCATTGAATGAATTGCACCGGCACCGTCAGGAGCTGGAGCAACAATATCATAAGCATCACCTGTCTGACCATAACCGACTATTTCAGCGTAAATTTTTGCACCACGTTTTTTAGCATGCTCATATTCTTCAAGAACCAAAACAGCAGCTCCTTCAGACATAACAAAACCATCTCTGTCTTTGTCATAAGGACGAGATGCTCTTTGAGGTTCATCATTTCTTTTTGATAAAGTTCTTGCTGCAGAGAAAGCCCCTACACCTACATCACAAATTGTAGCTTCAGCTCCGCCGGCAACCATAATATCAGCATCACCATATTGAATTGAACGGAATGCATCTCCTATTGAATGAGAACCTGTAGCACAAGCTGACACAACAACTTTATTTATACCTTTAAATCCATATTTTATTGAAATTCTACCTGAAGGCATATTTACAATCATCATAGGTACAGTAAACGGAGAACATTTGTTCGGCCCTTTCTCAATAATTCTGATATGGTTTTCTTCAAATGTTCTGAAACCGCCTGCAGCAGAACTAACAATAACTCCGACTCTATACGGATCAAGATCTTCAATTTCCTGAATTTTAGAATCCTTAATTGCTTCATCTGCAGCAACCATAGCAAATTGGATAAATCTATCCATCTTTTTAGCTTCTTTGCCGTCCATATAATCTTCAGGATTAAAATCTTTAACTTCGCCCGAAATTTTAACAACATGTTTTTCTATATCAATCGATTCAGATGTTGAAATACCGCTTTTGCCGGCTTTTAAACTTTCCCAGAATTTATCAACACCGACACCAAACGGTGTAACAGCTCCCAATCCTGTAATTACTACTCTTCTTTTATCCATTTAAGATATCCCCTTTAGTATAAATAATGCGAGAATGAAATACCTTGGTATCTCACTCTCGCAAATATAAAATCCAGTTTGAAAAATTCAAAATTCAATTAGTGAGATAATTACTTACCTAATTTGCTGTCAATGTAGTTAACTGCATCTTGAACTGTTTGAATTTTTTCTGCGTCTTCGTCAGGAATTTCGCATTTGAATTCTTCTTCCAAAGCCATAACTAATTCAACTGTGTCTAAAGAATCAGCACCTAAATCATCTGTGAAACGAGCTTCTGGTGTAACTAATTTTTCGTCAACACTTAATTGATCTACTACAACTTTTTTTACTGTGTCTAATGTACTCATCTTCTTTTTCCTCATTATTATTTTTGTTTACTAATACTTTTCTTGCTTTATTATAAACCGTTGAATAATTTTTTGCAAGGTATTTACAAATACACAAGCATTTTGTTAAAAATCTTTACCTAGAAAATACTAAAAATACATTACAATACAATATGCCAATAAACATACAGAACGGAAACATAAATGTTTCCGTTCTGCTTATAATTTATAACTTAAGAAACTAAATTATATAATCAATCCGCCATCAACCTGAATTGCTTGACCTGTAATATAATCAGCATCAAGAGCTAAGAATTTAACGGTTTTTGCGATATCAACAGCTTCACCCATTCTCTTCAACGGAATCATTTTCATATATTCATCAACATTACCAAGATCTTTTGTCATATCTGTAGCTATAAATCCTGGAGCAACAGCGTTAACTCTAATCCCGCGAGAACCCAATTCCTTTGCCAATGATTTGGTAAATCCAACCAAACCTGCTTTTGCGGCTGAATAATTTGCCTGACCAGGATTGCCGTATAAACCTACAACAGATGACATATTAACAATAGCACCGCTTCTTTGTTTCATCATTAATTTAACAACAGGTTTTGAAACATAAAATGCACTTGATAAATTGGTATTAATAACTGCATTCCATTTATCTTCGCCCATTCTGATAAATAAATCATCTCTGGTAATACCTGCATTATTTACCAATACATCGATTCTGCCGTATTTTTCAATAATTTTAGCGATATTTTCATCAACTTCAGCTTGATTAGAAACATCGAACTTGTAACTTTCAGAATTTGAACCCAACGCTTTCAATTCTTCAACAGTTTTTTCTGCAGCTTCAGAATTTCCTGCATAATTGATAACAACATCACAACCAGCTTTAGCTAATTCTAAAGCACAAGCTTTACCGATACCTCTTGAACCGCCTGTTACCAACGCAACTTTTTTATCTGTCATAATTATCTCCTTATGTTTAATAAATTTCCTTTTATGCTATAGCCATTTCTTCTTTTAAAGCAGTAATTGTTGCTTCTAAAGATTCTTTATCATAAATATTGTATGTTTTAACAGTCGGATCAATTTTTTTATTCAAACCTGCCAAAACTTTACCCGGTCCGATTTCGATAAACACATCCACATCTTCATTTATCATATTCTGGATAGTCTGTGTCCAGTGTACAGATGAATAAATCTGACGAGGCATTTTGTGTTTGAATTCAGATGCCAAGAATGTTGCCTTTGCATCAACATTTGTAAATACAGGAACCTCAGCATTTTCTATACCAAGATCTGCAACAAAAGATGCAAATTCATGACCGGCATTTTCCATAAATTTAGAATGAAAAGCACCTGAAACAGCAAGCGGAACAACCCTTCTTGCACCTGCTTGAGTCAACAGTTCTCCTGCTTTAGCAACAGCAGCTTCATCACCGGTAATTACAACCTGTGCAGGAGAATTATAATTTGCAACATCAACATAACCAATATTTGAAGCCTCTTTTAAAGCTTTTTCCAAACTACCTTCAGGAGCATTCAAAATAGCTGCCATAGCGCCGCCTTTTGTTTGTCCCATCAAATCTGCTCTTTTTTGTATAGCTTTTAAGGTTGTTTCCAAATTCATAACACCTGAAGCATACATCGCACAATATTCACCTAAACTGTGACCTGCTGTACAATATGGAGTTATATCCATTTGAGATTTCAAAGCTTCTAATGCAGCGATTGACATTGTAACAATTGAAGGCTGAGTGTTAACAGTTTGTTTTAAATCATCCTCAGGACCTTCAAAACATAACTTTGTAATACTTTTTCCTAAAACTTTATCAGCTGTATCAAAAACATTTTTTGAAGCTTCAAAGTTTTCGTACAAGTCTTTCCCCATTCCTACAGACTGTGAACCCTGACCCGGAAAAATAAATGCAATCTTTTTTGTCATACTATTACTCCCTAAATATTAAAATATCTCTCTGATAATAGAAATTATACAACAAACAAAATAAAAACTTATTTTAAATATCCAAAGTCAATAATACCTAACAAATGCCTTCACGCAGTCTAACAACCGCAGCACCCCAGGTCATACCAGCACCAAAGCCGCATAAAATTGCAGTTGAACCGAGTTTTATATTACCTTTTTCGACACCTTCGACTAAAGCAATAGGTATTGAAGCAGCTGAAGTATTACCATAATATTTAATATTTGAAATAACCTTATCGTCAGAATATCCCAATCTTTGCTGCAAAGCTTCTACAATTCTTTGATTTGCCTGATGAGGAATTAAATAATCTATATCATCAGCAGTCATTCCAGCCTCTTCTATTGCAATATCAACATATTTTGGCAAAGTGCTTACAACAAATTTATAAACATCACGTCCTGCCATATGAATTTTTGAATCAACTGCATCACAAGGTTCAACAAGCGGACAGTTTTCTCCCGGCATATTCATATAAATATACTGGCCTATTTCCCCATCTGCTTTAATTATTAATGATAAAACATCATCAACACCATCTTCAGCTTCAGTAACAACCATAGCTCCTGCACCGTCACCAAATAGAATAGAAGTTCCTCTATCTTTCCAGTCAACCAAACGGGAATTATTGTCTGCCGCAACAATTAAAACAGTTTTATACAATCCTGCTCCAATCAAACCTCTTGCGACCTGTAGAGCATAAATTGTTCCGGTGCAAGCAGCTGTTAAATCAAAAGACGGTATATGATTTGGAATACCTAATCTGTACTGAATATCACACGCTAATGCAGGATATAATTGAGGCGGAGCAGACGCTGCAGCAATAACACAATCAATATCTTCCGGTTTAAAACCAGATTTTTCTATCGCTTTCTTAGCTGCATCAACACCTAAGTCTATAGCACTTTCATTGCCTGAAACAACACGCCTTTCTTTTATCCCTGTACGTGTATATATCCATTCGTCAGAAGTTTCATATAATTTTGTTAAATCGTCATTAGTTATAATCGTATCCGGAACACTATATCCCATGCCGGCTATTCTAAGTGGTTTTACGTTATTAGTCATAATATCTGTTTCCTATCTATTAATATTTTCTGCTATTTTAGAGTTAATATCTTTATTAAGTACTCTAACGGCAGCTCTAACAGCGTTTTTCATTGCATAAGTTGAACTGCGTCCATGAGCAATTACAGAAATACCCTTTACTCCTAATAATAGCATACCACCAAAAACTTCCCAATTAATTTTTTTCAGAATACGTCTTAAGAAAGGTTTTGCCATTAATCCGATAATACAACCAACTATATCAGATTTAAATTCGCTTGAAATCATTTTCAAAAGCATTGATGCCGTACCTTCTGTAACTTTTAATGCAACATTTCCTGCAAAACCATCACAAACAACAACATCACATTTATTAACAAAAAGTTCTTTACCTTCAATATTTCCTACAAAAGTAATTCTACCTTGTTCGTGCATTTCCTTTAATAAAGGATAAGTTTCCTTTACCAAAGCATTACCTTTACCTTCTTCTTCTCCAATACTTAAAATTCCAACTTTAGGATTTTCAATACCCACAATATGTTTAGAATATGCAACACCCATCTCTGCAAATTGAGTCAGCATTTCTGCAGTACAATCGCTGTTTGCGCCTCCGTCAATTAAAACAACAGGGTCTTTCATAGTAGGAATCGTAACTGCAATTGCCGGTCTTGTAACCCCATGAATTCTTCCTAACCCAAATAAACTAGCAGCCATTGCTGCACCTGTAGAACCTGCAGATACAACAGCTTCACATCTACCTTCAGCAACAGCTCTTACTGATGCTACAATTGAAGAATCTTTTTTCTTACGAATAGACTGTCCAACAGCCTCTCCCATACCAATCACTTCTGAAGCATGAGTAATTGTATAATCAATTTTATCAAGATCAATTTTTATTTTGCGTTTATGACCTTTTGTCCCACAATCAGAAAGAATAAAACCTCTTTTTCTTACTTTCTCAAGTACAGCTTTAATTTCATCTTCTCTGCCGACAAGCTCAAGACCGACACCATATTCCTGTGCCGCCCATATTGACCCTTCAACAATTGCTCTCGGTGCATAATCGCCGCCCATTGCATCTATTGCTATTCTTGCCATATCCTTCTCTCTCCAAAGTTTGGTATGAAAATCAGAAGCGGCAATTATTCTTGTCGCCTCTGATTAACTTATTATTCTTCTGTTTTTTCTTCTTTTGCTTCTTCAGCTTTAACTTCTTCAGTCTTAGCTTCTTCTACAGCTGTTTCGTCTGCTTTCTTAGCTTCAGCTTTAGGAGCTGCTTTTTTTGTTGATTTTTTCGCAGTCTTTTTAGCCGGAGCTGCGGTTGCAGCTGCAGCTGCTTTATCAGCTAATTTTACAGGTTGGCCTTTATATGTGCCGCATGCTGTACATACTGTATGTGTTAAAACTGTTTCTCCGCAATTAGGACATTTTGTTGTTTCAGGCTTTGTAGCTTTCCAGTTGGCTCTTCTGCTGCCTTGAGCGGAATGTCCTGTTCTTTTCTTAGGTACTGCCATTTTTGTCTTTCCTTTTTTATTTTCTGCTAACTAATCTTTTGGGTTAATTTGGATATTTTTAAAGACTTCCAGTCTCGGATCAGGAATATTTTCTTCTGAAAGAAAATCCTTCCCTTTACAATTAATACCACAAACTTTTTTATTTGGAAGATTTAATATTACAGATTGATACAATAAGTCATAAATATCAATCTCTTTTGCTCCGTTTAAATCAGTAACAAATTGTCCGTCTTTTATCTCAAACTCTTGTCCTGACTCTTGATAATCCCCTAATAGTGAGCCTTTTGAATATAGCTCATCTATATTAAAATCTAAATTATATTCATATTTATCTAAACATAAATCACATTCTAATGTAATAGTGCCACTTATATTTCCTGTTATTTCAATGAAATCACCTAGAGATTTTATACATAAATCTGCATGGATAGGGGTAACACAATCAATTCCTTCAATTTTCTCATTAAAGGTACAATATAGTGTTTTATTTTCGGCTTTTTCTAAATCTTCAATAAATAATACTTTTTCCATTTTTATACATATTGTTCTTCTTGAATAGCAACTGAGGCTATTTGATTAGATAAGAAACAAACTTTTTTCAAAGGACCTTCTGTTTCTTTCTCAATCAAGGAAGCGTTTGGAGATTGCATTTTCTCAACCAATTCCTGATACAAAGCCTGAGCATCTTTAACATACAATACTAACGGAGCAGTTGAGCTTTTAATAAAAACTAATACTGCATAGCGTTTTTTGATATTTTGAGCGTTCATGCCCTGCGGATTAAATTGTTGTACCATACTTATCTCCTTTTTTGTACATGTATTTTATCGAAAAAAAGAGTGAAAATCAATATTAATCTTTCAAATATATTTTCAAAGACATTCATAAGCTTTTCTTATTATCTCAATACTTGACTTGACAAACAGGTATTTGTAAAATGTAAGCATCGGAGCTGTTTTATGTGGGACAAATTAAAAGAACAATTTAACCTTTTAAAACTTGAGAAAAAAAGACTCTATCTCATAACCGATTCTGAAAAATTTTTATCAAAGGACAATTTTTTAGATGCAATAGCATCTGCCCTACAAGGTGGGGTAGATATTGTACAACTGCGAGAAAAAACAATGCCTGACTGTGTAATTGTAGAAATCGGACATAAAATAAGAACTTTATGTGATGAATATGGAGCAACTTTTGTTGTTAACGACAGACCCGATATCGCTAAAATTGTTGAAGCCGATGGTGTTCATTTGGGACAGGACGATATAAAAGTACCTGATGCCAGAGAGATTTTGGGAAATAATTCTATTATCGGAAAAACCTGTAGCAATACTGATGAGATTATTAATGCGGTCAATGAAGGTGCTGATTATGTTACATTTGGTCCTATATTCACTTCATTAACAAAAAACAATCAGTATATAGATTTTTCAACAATACAATGGGTTAATGAAAATATTGATATCCCAATTTTTTTAACAGGAGATATATCGTTGACGAATGTAGATGAACTTGCACAAACCGGCACAAATAAGATTGTTGTAACCAATGCAATAATGTATGCAAGAATTCCTGAACATACAGCAAGAGAATTTATAAAAAGATTGCCGTACTAAGAAATATTATATAAATTGCCTTGTTTATCACAATTCATTAAAATTCTGTTTCCATCTTTATCAGTACCAACGTAACTTGTAAGAGGTTCTTCTGTTGAATACCTGGCCATCTTTTCAGAGTAAAGTCTGAAATATTTGATACTTAGGTATTTTTATAGTATAATAAATCTGAGAGGGATTATATTTGGAAAAAAGGAGCAAGAATGTTTGGAGTAATACTAGCAGGAGGATCAGGCAGCAGATTATGGCCATTATCAAGAGAACTGTATCCAAAACAGCTTTTAAATTTATATGCTGAAAAAAGTTTACTGCAATCTACATTTGAAAGACTCAACAAATTTATTCCGGCTGAAAATATAATAAGCATCACCAATACAAAGCATTTGGCTAACGTAAAAATGCAGCTTGGAAAATTGAGTGAAAATTCAATTATAATATCAGAACCTATTTCAAAAAATACAGCTCCGGCTATTGCTCTTGGAATAAAATATATTATTGAAAATAATAATGAAGATGAAACCATCTTAGTTGTACCATCAGATTTATTGATTGAAAATAATGAAAATTTTATTCAAACAATAAGCGATGCTCAAACATTTGTTGATAAAGGCTACATAGTAACCTTTGGAATTAAACCGAATTATCCTGAAACAGGTTTTGGGTATATCTATGCAGAAAATAATATTGTAAAAAGTTTCACTGAAAAACCTGATAAGCAAACTGCTGAAAACTATATAAAAAATAATAATTATTATTGGAACAGCGGAATATTTATGTTTAAAGCTTCTGCTATGGTACAAGAACTTAAACAATACTGCCCTGAAATTGATTCTATCATCAAAAATATTAAATGCTCTAATAATCAAATCCCCTTTACGGAATTTGACAAAATGCCTTCAATCTCAATAGACTATGCTGTTATGGAAAAAAGTAAGAACATAGCAATGGTTGAATTAAAATCTGATTGGAAAGATTTAGGATCTTGGAAATCAATCTATGAAGTAAGCCCTAAAGATAAAAATAATAATGTTTTTGTGGGTCATGTTCTTGATAAAGATTCAAAGAATTCATTTGTATACGCATCTTCTAAACTTGTTGCTACAATAGGATTGGAAGATACTGTTGTTATTGAAACTGAAGATGCAATTTTAGCTTGTAAAAAAGACAAAACTGAAGAAGTTAAACAAATTTATGAAACTCTGAAACAACAGCACGACGATACTCAAAAAGTCCATAAAACTGTTTACAGACCATGGGGATTTTACACTGTTATAGCAGAAGGAAAAGGATTTCAAACTAAAATTATACACGTTAATCCGGGTCAACAATTATCTGTACAATCTCATAATTATAGAAGCGAACATTGGGTTATACTCTCAGGTATGGCAAAAGTTGTGCTTGAGGGAAAAGATCACATATTATCTCCGGGACATAGCATTGATATCCCTGTAAAAGCTATACATTCTTTACAAAATCCGTTTGAAAATGACCTTGAAATAATAGAAGTCCAAAAAGGCGACATCCTTTCTGAAGACGACATTATCAGATATGAAGATATATACGGTCGTGTTTAAATTTTAACAATCGTTTTAATATATGTAACAATATGTAAATGATATATATTTTTTATATAAAAATAGGCAATTTTAGATTTCACAAATTGTTTATTATATTATAACGAGGTATAATTATAATCATGGTCGAGAAAACTGAACAAAACTTAAAAGTAATTAGAAGAGATGCTCCAAAGGTGAGAGAACAGGAAGTTATTGATAAAAATCAGTTGACTCACCAAACAAATCCTATTGTAAGAAAGTTGTTGGACTTCAGCCTGTCTGACAAAACCTGCAAATTTTCGGTAAAGGATTTGTTCAAAAGATAGGTTCGCGTAGCACGGTTTTATGAGGATCGACACGCTGGGTAATTCTTGCGGTTTGTGAGGAACTGAAAATAATTATACTTCGTTTCCCCAAAAGGGGCGAAGTTACAGTCAGGTAGTTTAAATATTTGTTGGCAGTTATGTATGAAGTAAAAAAACAAATATATTTAGATTTAACAAAAAATCAAAAGTCTGCATTATGTAACTTTTTACGTGCTTTAGTAAAAAAATCAATGGATTTAACTGTTGACGAAATTTTTGAAAGTTTTGTTGCTGATGAAAAATACTATCTTGAATTGCATTGCTCTAGATTTGAATTCCTTGGAGATATTATTGATGATGATGCATTTAAATCAGATACAATGAAATATTTACAAGAATGCAAAAAATATTATGAATATAAAGAGAAACAACGTCCTATTATCGAAGCTAATAAAGCTTATGAAAAACAAAAACGAAAATTTTTGCAAGAAGTAAAAATGTCAAAAGAATCGCCTACAAAAAAACAGCTTTATTACTATGACAGACTTTGCAAAAAATACGGAATAGAAAAAAAAGAATTAACTTCAAAACTTGAAGCAAAAAATGAAATTGATAAAATAATAACAGAACATCAAACAGATTACAAAATAAACTTGGAAGGTAATGAAGAATAGATTATGTTAATTCCTGATATTGTAAAAATCCTGACCGATTCTGGTATTGAACAAAACGAAGCAAACATTGAAGTCAAACTTCTTATTGAACATTTTGCAGGTTATTCACTTGTTGACATATTGATGGGAAAAAAGCTTGATGAAGAGAAATTGAAAATTGTTGAAGAAAAAGCAAAATACAGAGCCGCAACACAAAAACCTATCCAATATATTATAGGGTCTGCTGATTTTATGGGTGAAAAATTTTTAGTAAATCCTTCAGTGCTAATCCCCAGAGATGAAACTGAAATTTTAGTGAGAAAAGCCATTGAAATAATCAATAATAATAACTTCAAATGGGCTTTAGATATAGGAACAGGCTCAGGATGTATTGCCTGCATGATTGCAAAATTAACCGCATGCCAGATAATAGGAATTGATATTTCAACAGAAGCCATACATACTGCCTTTTCAAATATGGAACGCTTAGAACTATTTAACAAAGCTACATTCAGAAAATCAGATATATATTCAAAAATACGGCCTGAAGAAAAATTTGATATAATAATTTCCAACCCACCATATATCCCACCAATAATGAAAAAAGATATACAAAAAGAGGTTTCATTTGAACCTGATTTAGCTCTTTATACCAAAGATGAAAAAGGTCTTGAATTTTATGAAAAAATTATAAAAGATGCACCAAAGTTTTTAAATCCCGGCGGATATATTATATTTGAACTTGGGTTGGGACAAAGCCATGACGTTGCTCAAATAATGAATAACACTGGATTTGACGATATTCAGGTGGTCAAAGATCTTGCAAACATTGACAGAGTGATATTGGGCCACTTAAATACTTAAAATTTTCGTCTTGCAATAACTATTATCGGAGAATAAGTAAGAACAGTATCAGGATATTTTTTTGAAAACCTGTCACAAAATTCTTTAACTTTAACTATTGTCCAAGTCCTTTCAGATAAAGAATTGACTCCGGTATGTTTCAAATGTGCAAGCAGCTCTAACGGAGATTTAAATTTCATCTCTTCATAAAAAGTTTCACAATACAAAATATCAAAACCTTTATTTTTTAATATAGCTTCAATATCTTCCTGAGATTTATATTTTAAAGAAAGACCGGTGATTTCTTTAATTTCTTTAAAATTATCAGGAGTAAAACTGGAGAAAGCTAAAATCGCTTCTTTAGCCATATGCCGTTTTAAAATATCAATTGCTTTATCTAAATTCTCAAACCACTGAAACATTGCATTCGAAACAACCAAATCTGCTTTTTTTGAAGGTTTAATTTTTAATGCATTACCACAGAAAAATTGAGCATTCGGGATTAATTTTTGAACATAAATTTTTGATTTTTCAACCAAGTCATTTGCACAATAATTCTTAAATGAAATATCCTTTATAACACGTTTTGTCAAAAGTCCTGTTCCTGAACCCAATTCCAAAATACTATCAAAATGGTTTGAAAATTTAACCAGTTCAATAATCATTTTAGATGCCATTAAATCTTGAACTACAGCATTCTTATTATAACTTTCCATACTTTTTTCAAATTGTTTTTTTATGTGTTTATAGTCTGTCTGCATTTTAAAATTTCATCCCAGCTTGCAAAATAATAATATAAATAATGTCCATACGGAACAGTTATTAAAGATACATTATTGTTTTTATGACTTGCAATTTGATTTTTCGGAGGAATAATTTTGTCATAATCACTTACTATAGCTAAATCATAAAACCTTTCATACTCAATATTTGTATTTTTAATCAATTTGTAAAGATTTTCCAGTTCTGAAGCTCGGTTTTCTATTGTCCTGCGTATAGGATAACTACTATATAAACTAAATTCTTCTTCTGTTAAAAACAGATTTTGATAGAATTTCCCTTCCAATCCTTTGGCCGCATGTTTTAATGTTAATTCAAACATGCGAACAGGAATTCCAAAATTATCATCAACCGGAGTAACAGTTCCGTTTATTGCAAGTTTATAATTAAAATCTTTAAAGTGATCTTTTAGCAAATATGCAACAAAAACTCCCATTGACCAGGTAATGAGATTTTTATTTTCATAGAACTTAAAATCGTCAAACTCTTTTGGTATTGATAACTCGTTATAATCATACACAAAAAGAATATCATAATCATTTTTTCCAAGGCTGATAAACGGATAATAATCAAAACTCCAGCCTGCAAAAAATACTATCAAATTTTTATTATTATTTTTGTTTAACCAATAAGCTTGCATTAATTTTCTCCATCAATAAATTTACTTCTTCTTCTTCTATTTCACATGTAAGAGATAATCGTATTCTGGATGTACCTGTAGGAACAGTAGGAGGTCTTATAGGAAGTGTGAAATAGCCATTATGAAATAAAATCTCACACAAATCAACAGTTTCTTTATTCCCTCCCACAATAACAGGAATTATATGACTTTCACTGCCGAATTTTTTAGCAATAGAAAGCATTCTCTGACATTTTTGCCTTGTTTCAGGGAATTTATGTTCAATAACCCATTTGCTAAAAGCTATACATATAGGCGGTAATGCTGTTGAAAAAATAAACGGACGGGATTTGTTTATTAAAAAATCGATAAAAACTTTAGAACCAACAACAAAAGCTCCCATAGATCCAACAGATTTTCCAAAAGTTCCTACAATCAAATCAATATCGTCAATTATACCAAGACTCTCGGCAATACCAAGCCCGTTTTCTCCAAAGACTCCAAAGGCATGCGCTTCATCTATTATTAAATAACAGTTATATTTTTTCTTTAATTCAACAATTTTTTCCAAATCCGCAATATCACCATCCATTGAAAATACACTCTCGGTAATAATAAATGCGTTATTATAATTTTCACGTTCTCTTTTTATAAGATGCTCTAAAGCTTCCATGTTATTATGCGGAAATCTGAAAAATTTACCCTCAGATAAACGCATACCGTCAATAATACTTGCATGATTTAATTTATCGGAAAATATAACATCACCTTTTTGATTTAAAGCACTTGAAATACCGACATTTGCATGGTATCCACTGTTAAATATTAAAGCAGCCTCTTTTTTATACAATCCTGACAATAAACTTTCCAGCTCCTTATAAACAGGCAAAGTCCCTGTCAAAAGACGTGATGAAGCACTACCTAAAGAATATTTGTACCCAACAGTGTCTAAAAACTCCTTGGTAATTTTTTCATTATCAGCAAAATTCAAATAATTATTTGAAGATAAATTTAAAAGCTTCTTTCCTCTATAATAAATATTCTTTTCATCCTTATCCTCAAAATTTTTTAAATCCCTAAGATGTGATTTTTTCTTTAATTCATCAAGAAAATTTTTATATTCATTGTACATAAAACTAATTTATGACAAAATTATAACGATTTCAACCAAAATAAAAATAAAAAAGAACTCCATTGATGGAGTTCTAACCTACCACTAAACTACCTTCTATTTTTCTATATGAACATTTTTACTTTCGTATTCTATACCCATTTCTCTTAATGTTTTAATAAAATTTTGTGCACAAATTCTTTGAGCTTCCGGAGGTACGATTCTTAAAATCTCAACTGTTCTGGAAATTACAGGATCTTTATCATACCAACGATTATTTGCATTAACTGGTTTTACCATAGCATAGAATTTATCAATTGTTTCTTTTGAAACTTTTTCTTCGATTTTTTGTAAGAAAATTTCTGCCTGAGCTCTTAATTCTGTTTGATAGTTTCTTAAAAGCTCAATAACTTCTAATAATAACGGGTCATGATCGTACCAACGTTTATAAGTAGGACTCATTATGTGTACCCTCCGTTAGGTTTATCGGGGAATCGTCATTTCTTCGTTCAATTTTCCCTCCTAACAATCTTATCTTATTTTCAAAATTTTCGTATCCTCTATCTATATGATGTAGTTTTTCAACAACAGAATTACCTTCTGCCATCAATGCGGCAACAACCAAAGAAGCTCCAGCTCTTAAATCACTGGCTGTTAATGTAGCTCCTGTAAGTTTTTTAACACCTTTTACAATAGCATGATTACGATCTTGATGAATATCTGCACCCATTCTGTTTAAATCAGGAACTTGCATAAACCTGTTTTCATAAAGACTCTCGGTTATAATACCAACACCGTTTGCCGTCGTTAAAAGAGTCATAGCCATTGACTGCAAATCTGTAGGAAAACCTGGATAAGGCTGGGTTACAAAATTTATTGAATTTAGCCTGTTTTTACAGCTGACTTCCATTGAAGTCGGATCCAGTAATTTGATATTTGCACCCATCTTCAATAATTTATCAGTAAAGAATGTTAAATGTGCAGGGTAAATATCTCTAATAATACCTTTACCTTTAGTTGCAATAATAGCTGTCATAAAAGTTCCGGCCTCAATTCTATCCGGAATTGTTGTATATTCTATCGGATGTAAATCAGATTGTTTAACACCATTTATAATAATTTCAGAGGTTCCAGCTCCGTTTACATCTGCGCCCATAGCATTTAAAAAGTTTGCCAAATCAACAATCTCAGGTTCCTGAGCAGCATTTTGAATTCTTGTGGAGCCTTCTGCCAAAACAGATGCCAGCATAATATTTTCAGTAGCACCAACAGACGGTATATCCAAATAAACATCCGCACCAATTAGTCTGTTAGTTTTTGCATGAACATAACCGTTTTCAATTTTTATTTTTGCACCAAGTGCCTCTAAACCTCTAATATGGAAATCAACTCTTCTTTCACCTATTGCACAGCCACCTGGTAAAGCTACCTTTGCCTCTTTACATCTTGATACTAATGCTCCTAAAACAATAAAAGATGCTCTCATCTTACTTACAAGTTCGTAACTTGCAGTAATACTTGTAATATCAGTAGCATCTATTGTTAAAGACTTTTCTTCTTTATTATAACTTGTTTTGGCACCCAATTGTTCAATTACACTAAGCATAATTTCAACATCCGTTAATGCCGGAACATTATATATTTTAGATTCACCTTTTACTAAAAGTGCTGCGGCCATCAATTTTAATACAGAATTTTTAGCGCCGCCTATAGATACTTCACCTTTTAATGGGGTTCCGCCTTTTATATAATATCTTTCTACCAATTTTGCCTCCGAAAGAAATCTTTATCATATCTTCACTATACATAATAATACAATCTCGCTGTATTGTTGTAAATAAATTAAATTATGTAAAGATTGTATATACTTTATTTGTGCTGTTTTTACCAAACAACTTTCTCTATCATTTCAATTTCATAACCGTCAGGGTCTTTTAAAAATGCAATTCTTGAACCTTTCCCATTCAAATCAAACGGTTCATATAAATATTCATAACCTAAGGAATGAATTTTTTCGCTGAATTTATCTAAAGAATCAACAGAAAATGCCAAATGCCCGAAACCATTGCCTAAATTATATCCCTCTTCTGGAGTTTCATCATTAGCGGTTAATTCTAACTGTACACTACCTTCTTCATCATTCAAAAAATATAACCAGCAATCTTCAAGTCTTTTTTTATGATCTAATTTCATATTCAAAACTTCTGTATAAAATTTTAAACTTTTTTCTGCATCTTTTACCCTAATCATTGTATGTAATAATTTCATTTTATATCTCCTTATTTGGATAGAATTATAACATAAAAAGGTATAAAAAAGATTAGCAAAAATATCAAAGTATATTTCAAACTGTATCTTTTTATAAAAAGATACGGCAATCGAATAATGAATTAATCTAAAATACCCTTTGACATTAAGTGTTTAAATTATATAATTCTTGTATGGCTGAGATTATTAAAGTATTAAAAGGAACAAAGGACATACTTCCACAGGAAGTTAATATGTGGCAATTTTTGGAAAAGAAAGCCGACCAGATATTTTCAAAATATGGATTTAAAGAAATCCGTACACCTATTATCGAATACACCGAACTTTTTTCAAGAGGCGTAGGTGATACCACAGATATTGTTAATAAAGAAATGTACACTTTTGAAAAAAGTGACAGATCTATCACTTTACGTCCTGAAAACACAGCAGGTGTTGTCAGATCTTACATTGAAAACGGAATGACAAGACTCCCTGCACCGGTAAAACTCTGGTATCATGGCCCTATGTTCCGTTACGAAAGACCGCAGGCAGGACGTCAAAGACAATTCCACCAGGTTGGTGTTGAAATGTTCGGAGTTAAACAGCCAACGGCTGATGCTGAAGTTATTTTAACAGCGGTAAATTATCTTAAAGCTTTAGGACTTAATGACTTAGATGTTGAAATAAATTCTTTGGGTTGCCCAAAATGCCGTCAGGAATTTAAAAACAAATTAAAAGAAGTTTTAAAACCATATTTTAACGATTTATGCGAGGATTGTAAAAACAGATACGAAAAAAATCTGTTAAGACTGTTAGATTGTAAAGTTGAATCATGTAAAAAAATATTTGAAAAATCTGAAGTTCAAGAAGTTATTAATTCTGATTTTATTTGTGATGAATGCGCTGAACACTATACGGAATTAAAATTATATCTGAATAAAATGGGTGTTAATTATACCGAAAATAAACTTCTTGTAAGAGGTTTGGATTATTATAACAGAACAGTTTTCGAAATAAAATCAAACAATCTTGGCTCACAAAATGCTGTTTGCGGAGGCGGAAGATACGACAGCCTTGTAGCACAGCTTGGCGGAGAAGATACTCCTGCAGTTGGTTTTGCTATGGGAATGGAAAGATTAATTTCACTTATAACTCCTAAAGAACCTAAAAAGCTGGATGGTTATATTGTTTCTAATTTCCCTGTAGATGCTTTTGTTTTAGCAGAAGAATTAAGACATCAAGGGTTGAATGTAGAATTTGATCTGACAAACAGAAAATTCACAAAACAACTTGAAAAAGCTTCAAAAGTTGCAAAATACGCATTTATTTTGGGCGAAGATGAAATATTAAAACATCAGGTTTCTATTAAAAATCTTGATAACGGTAAACAAATAACTGCAGACAGAGCAACTTGCACTAAAATGCTTGATTTATAAAATTATTCATTTTATCTGCTAATTGTTTTGCTAATGCTTCATCTGTATTCGTATGCCTTGGGTAACAGTCTTTTTGAGGAATTTCCATATAATTGCCGAAAGTTTTCTTTAAAACCAATTCTGCACGATTCGGAACAGGAAACTCGCCATCTTCATATTTAACCTTTTTTAACGGGAAAATATCCTCATAATCAAAAACATAATTTCCATGCATATGGGGATAATCTAAGCCGTAAAATAACGACGGATGAGATGATTTATCCGGTATTTTATTTTGCAAGATTTTATTATTACGTAAGCGTTCAAATCTTTTTCGCATTTTATCCGGTGAATTTATAAAAAACGGTATAAATAAAACATTCCATTTATTTTTTATAATCTTGAAGATTTTATTTGATAATTCTTGTTTTTCCTGATCATTTGTCTTTTTGTAATAGTAATCATAAGGGAAAATATCTATACACAGATTTGAAAGATTTTTGTGCAAAATCTTTAAAAAACACTTATCTTTTCCGTTGTTGTTAAATTCAAGATATAAATCTTCAAATCCAGGTATTCCTTTTTCAAAGCGTTTTATAAATTCTTCATAATCATCTCTCAGCATACCTACATCAATATCATCGTCCCAAGGAATAAAACCCTTATGACGAATAGCACCGAGAAGGTTACCAAAATCCAACCAGTATTGAAAATTATTTTCAAAACAAATTTTGTCGAAAATTTTCAATAATTTTAACTCGGCTAATTGAATATCTCTCAAAAGACCTGTTGCTTGAGGAATTGCATCAGGAGAAGAATATTTTTCCGAAATTTCTTTACCCTTCTGTTTTATATCAGATTTCACATGCCTTATTTTTATGCCAAAAATATGTATTATTATATTATTAGAATTTGATGTATCTATAGAAAATATATTCTTTAACATACTCCCAAAACCCTTTATCTCAAAAATATTACTTATATTATATAATAAAGAGCTATATAAAATCTAGGTCTTAAGAAAAATAAAGGTCTATATTTTACATAATTAAAGATGGAAACAATTTCATTTTGTACTGTCCATTTAAATTTTTCATTTTCAGGGTAAGCCCAAGCGGTTTTTTGTAATACAGAAAAATACAAATTTTTCCAATAATTCATAGAACCGAATATCCAAGGCTTTTGTCTGCCGATATAATGAACTATCTTTGGATTATTTGTATAGTCAGAACGATTTACAAAATTGCTGGATTGTACATTCCAGCACGAATCTAATGGCTTTATTTTTCCCTGGCAAACTTGATTTAAAATTTCCTGATCGCCAACTCGTATTGTTGCAATGTTGTCTATAGTATATTTTTCAAATTTTTCTTCCACATTATCTGTTCGCATTTTTTCAAGATTCAACAGCAAAACTCCTGCATTAAAATATAAATTGCCTTTATCTAATTTTGGAACATAACCTGATGATTTTGTTGCAATATCTACAACAGCTGCTGCATAAAACTTTTTTATATCAGTATTATACAGTTCTTGAAGAGAAGAGTTTACAATGATATCACAGTCCAAGTATAAAACCTTATCTATATCCTTCAATATTGACGGAAGTTTTAACCTGTAAAAAGCGGGTAAGGATAAATACGAATGAGTACCAATATTTTTGTATGTTTCAAACAATGTATCATCTATTTTAACAAAACTAATATCAAAGTCCTTAATAGACTTTAAAGATAAAATTTTATCTTTATTTTCTTGAGAGATATTCCCGTCCAAAATATAAAAATTAAAAATATCATTTTGTTTAGAATTTAACAATACAGACGCAATAACAACCCCTGCATATTGACTGTATTTATCATCACAGGATAAACAGATATTCATTTTATTAAATTTCCTCTTTCAGTGTCTTTATAAGCTTTAAATATAAATTTATTTCCTTATCAGATGATGTATATATAAGTTTTAATAACTCAACTTTATTTTGATTATTTACTTGATCAATATTTAAACCTAAATCTGACAAGTTAATTTTTAAAACTTGAAGAATGTTTAAAAAGTTTATAAAATTTGGAAAATATTTACCTGCTTCAATTCTACCAATATGTTTATCTGACAATCCAACTTTTTCAGCAAGTTCTGCTTGAGAAAGTTTTTCCTTTTTCCTATATTCTTTTATTTTTTGACCTATAAACCTTTTATCAATATGCATACATTCCCCTTTGATAAAAATAGGACAATAGTGTTTACTTTTAAACCTTGTTGTTATAACATTTGATAATAAAAGTGATGTTTATATATCATTATTGAGGATAAAATGGTTACTGGATTATCAAACTATATTTACTTTAAAGATATAGACTCTCATTTCATTATAAAAATTTTTAATATACGTATTAGACTAAAGCATAAGTCAAAATTTTTATATAATGATGCTGTAGAATATGGTTTAACAACAAAAGAAAGATCCCAAAAAATTATAGTGACATTAACATCCTTTCCAAAAAGAATAAACACTGTTTCAAAAACTATCAACACTATACTTAGACAATCCGTAAAACCTGATAAAATAATTTTATGGCTTGCAAAAGAAGAATTTCCTAAAGGTAAATCAGAACTTCCCGAGGATTTATTAAAACTTGAAAAACTTGGCTTGACTATAGACTGGTGTGAAAATTTACTATCATATAAAAAATTAATTCCTACCTTACGATTATATCCTAATGACATAATCATTACAGCAGATGATGATATTTATTATGAAGAAGATTGGATTGAAAGTTTATACAGCCAATATTTAAAAAATCCTGAATATGTCTATGTAAGAAGAGCTATACGTGTAAAATATGATGGAAATAATTTAATAAGATTATCAGATAGACAAACAGATTATAAAAATTTTTTAGAACCAAGCTACCTAAACCAACTGGTTGGTTGCGGAGGATGTTTATACCCACCAGGATGCTTTTACAAAGATATTTATAATATAAAATTTTTATCAATTATACCAACTCATGATGATATTTATTTTTGGTTTATGTTGATATTAAATCATAAAAAAATTCAAATAGTAAAAGGTTTTGAGGCTAATGTTTATTGTATTGAAGGAACTCAGAAATTTGGACTATGCAAACAAAATAACAATAATTCTGTAGGTATGCCAAATCAAAAAGCATATGAAAT
The DNA here is from genome assembly GCA_949300485.1 of uncultured bacterium. Lineage (GTDB taxonomy): Bacteria > Cyanobacteriota > Vampirovibrionia > Gastranaerophilales > Gastranaerophilaceae > Zag111. Next base: position 125,942 of record CASGEL010000007.1, on the reverse strand, counting down.
TATGTTAAAAGAATATCCTCAAGTGTTAGATATTATAAAAAATGACAATAACCAAAAAACAAAAGATATAAACGTTTGCCTATCTTGCGATGATAACTATTCAAAGTATGCAGGGGTTGTTATTGCTTCTATTCTCTATAATGCTGATGCCGAAGATAATCTGCATTTTTATATACTGGATGGAAAAATTTCACAAGAAAATAAAGAAAAACTTCTATCTCTTAAACATATAAAAAATTGTGAAATTAATTTTGTTCCAATTGATGAAAGTATGTTTGATATATACAAACAAATAAACACTCATGATTATATAACTTTAGCATCTTTTTATATTTTAAAAATGGCAGAGTTGCTATCAATGCTAAAAAAGGTTATATATCTTGATTGTGATATGGTCGTAAATTCTACATTGAAAGACATCTATAACTATGATCTGCAGAATAAACCTATTGGAGCAGTGCTGGATGCCAGAGTAAAACGAAAAAAGAAATGGAAACATACTAAATATATAAATTCTGGAATGATTGTTTTTGATTTAAATAAAATAAGACAGGAAAAAATTGAAGATAAATTTATTGAATATACAAAAAATAATATAAAAAATATTGATACAGGCGATCAAGATATTATAAACTTTACACTTAAAGATAATATTCAAATACTGCCTGATATTTGGAATGTTCAAGTTTCAGGTTTTGCCAGCAGAACAAATTTCACTAGATATCCAAAAATCGTTCACTATATAGGTCCTGATAAACCATGGATATTTGCATCCCTCACTTTCTTTAAAAATTTATATTTTAAATATCTCCAATTAACACCATGGGCACTATCAGATGACGAAAAATTAAAATGGTATAAAGAAAATAAAAAAGCTACATTTATTAGGTTTTGGAAAAAACGTCCGTTATGTTTCATACATCCTAAATATTTGTACGCTTTTTATCGTTCTTATATACTCAATAAATAATTATATTAAAAAGCCTTATAAATCAAGATTTTCAGGATAAAAGCTTGATTTTTATTCTCAAATAGAGTATAATACTGTACTGTAACCAGTATTGAAGGGGTATATTACTTATGGCAGAAAAAATTACTATTCGTTCAGACAGAGATACAGACTACAAATTCATGTACAAAGGTGAAGAAGTTGTTTTAGGCGCAGGTAAAATAATAGGTATTGCTGACGGTTTAGAACACGTTGTTCTTCCTACATGTGCAATGAAAATTATGAATAATTTAATTGTTATAAAAGATGATGTAAAAAAATAAACTATAAAATTTACATTTACATAATAAAAGCATATTTCAAAGACCGAAAATTTCGGTCTTTTATTTTTATATAAAAATTTTTCTATCTACCGCCAAACCACTCAACCATAGGTCTGATTTCACCGCAATCTAAATCATAACTGTTTGCAAGCGTACTATCCAAAACTCTGTCTATTCTAAGATTAACTTTAGGTACATTTTCTATATTTAAAGTATTAGTTTCTTCATCATAAAAATCAGAATAATTCAATCCGTCATGAACACAATCAGGTAATCTGACATAACCATTTTTATCATCATAATAACAAAGCCCGAATGTCCTGCAAATTATACCTCTATAATCATATACGCTGCATTCGCCATTTATTAAAAACGGACATTTATGTTCAAATCTTTTACCTTTAAATTCTTTTTTATCCATTAATAGATTTCTAATATTTTGCTGAACAAGAATTTTTGTATTTTGAGGCAGATTTATATATCCTTGAGTTAAATATGCAAATTCCATCTGAGAATATGGATATTCACCTTTCTCACAACATTTAGAGCAGCCTTTTGCACAATGAATATACTGTTTTTGTTCTTCGTATATTACTTTTAATATGTTATCAAATTCTTTTAAAAACTCTCTATAACGTGATATCAAAATTACTCTCCGATATAATTATTTATGACTCTTTCCTTTTATCATAGTATAGCGTCTGCCTTTTTTGACTATTTCAAAATCCAGACTTTTATCTGCTTGTTCTAAAACTTTATTTTTTATGATAACTACATTTTTAGGTTTTGCCAAATCTTTTTTTATTACTTTTATATCAACATCTTCAGGATTAAAATCAACTTCTTCATCATTATAATATAAAAGTGAATATTTTCTGTCCATACCGTTTGCTGAAATTGTATAATCATAATCTTTAGCATATTTTGCAAACTCAACAAGATCCTGCTGACCGAATTTATAATCCACTTCAAAAAATTCTTCTGTTGCAAATGCTGAAACTACTGTCATAAACAAAACATAGAATATAAATACACCCATATATTTTTTGAATTTTACAAACAGCAAAGTTCCTATACCGAATACCAAAAGGCATATCAAACTAAACCATCTTATTTCCGCAATATCATGGTTTAACTGCTCAGGCAGATATAGTGGAGTAAACATTGCTGCAAATCCAAAGATTGTACAAAACCAACCAAATATTTTAACTGATATATTTATCGGCTTTTCATGTTTTTTCTTATCTACATAATCCATCCACATCAAACCAACAATTATTGATAATGGAAAATATATAGGCAATATATATGTTACAAGCTTTGTACTTGATGCGGAGAAGAAAAACATTATCCAAATAATTGTAACCCAGCATAATGCAATTATTTTATGAGTATTATCCTGTTTATTAAAATCAAAATTTTCTATTTTTTCAATATAATGCAATTTATTCCAATTTTTAATCTTATCAATAAACACAGCAATCATTGAAAATATCCAAGGAATAAACCCCCACAAGACTACTATAAAATAATAATAAAACGGCTGTTTTCTTCCTATTTCGTTATGTGCTGTATTAAAAAATCTCTCAATATGATGTTTTATAATATATTCATTGAAAAATAAAGGATTGTATTTATAAAGCATATATATGTGCCAAGGTAAAACTATCAATAAAAATAATATAATCCCAGGAATCATATATATAGGTCTAAAAATTTCTTTAAACTTCTTAGCCATAATGGATGTAAAAAATACTGTTCCAAAAGGAACTATAAATCCGGGAACACCTTTTGCCATAACTGCTAATCCGGAAAAGATATAAAATGCCCACCAGAAAAATTTCTTATGATTTTCTTTGCAAAAATATACAGAAAAATAAGAAATTAATGCCATACCTATATAAAAAGTCAACACGATATCTAATATAGCATATTTAGCAAGCATAATGAATTCTAAAGATGTTGCAAGAATTAATGAAGTAAAGACACCGCATCTCCTATTCATAAAATACCTTGAAATAAAATAGACAACCATTGAAAAAGTAAAACCTAATAAGGCTACAGGAAATCTTGCAGTCCATTCATTAATTTTACCCCACAAAGCAAAAGATAAACATTCCTGCCAAAAATATAAAGGAGGTTTTTCAAAGAAATACTCACCATTTAAATAAAGTGTCATAAAATCTTTTGAATGAAACATATCCCTTGCCATAGCTACATATCTAGTTTCATCAACATCCATTAATGAATATGTTCCTATATCGTGAAAGAATATAAAATAAAAAAGTACTGCTAATCCCAAAAAGGTTAAAATATCTGCATATTTATCTGAAAATTGCAATATTTTATCCCAAAAATTTAATAACTTTGACTTTAATTCCATATCCCTCTCCGATTACCTTCTCTCTAATTATAATATAAAAATTTATTTGTAGAAAACTTTGTAGAATTAATGTAGAAAACTTAAAGTTTTGAACATAAATTTTGTTTATATTTTATTTATGAAAAAGTTTTCTACATTTTATAAATTTTTCTAAAAGATTTTCTACAAATTTTCTACATTTTAAAAACCTTGTATAATCATACTTTCAGAAGTTTTCTACAAATATTTATTCCTTATTATCATGAAGTATATTTTATTAATATAAATATATAAATATATTGTTAGTATAATGTTAGTTTTCAAAAAACCGTATTTTGTTAATTCAGGTAAAGGTGCCGTTATATTTGGATATTTATTCTTAAGCACTTTTGCTAAAGATCTTAAACAAGCTTCTCCTGTTTTACCAGTGGGAAAAATATATCCTAGTACTACTTTCCCTTTTTCATCATATAAAAATGAACATTCAGTATTTTCGAAAACTCCGCTTATTCTCATTCCTGATTTTTTACATTTTCCTTGATTATACAGAGATAAAGTTTTTTGAACTAATTTTATCTATCCTGTAAAATTTAAGTTTTTAATTCCGGCAAAGTTGTGTATTTTTTGTAATATATATTGATATTATTTTATTTTTCACTGTATTTATCTTATAATATTTATAATAGAATTTGATTAAGGAGTATTGGGTATGAAATTTATTATCAGGAAAGAGGATTTATATAACGGTATAAAAATAGTAGAACGAGCAACTTCTCAAAAAGCTGTACAACCTGTTTTATATAATATATTGATTGAAGCTTTGGATAATAATACAGTAAAATTGACTGCAACAGATTTAGTTTTAACTGTTATTACAACTGTAGATGCCCAAGTTGAACAGTCTGGAAAAATTACTCTTCCTGCCAGAAAATTAAATGAAATAGTATCAAAATTAGGCAATGATTTAGTTACTTTCGAGCTTGAAGATGGTGAAACAAGTGTAACTATAACTTGTAATAAATCAAAATTTGATATAATAGGAATTTCAGCAAGTGAATTTCCGCCAGAAGTTTCTAATTATGAATTAGATGAATCTAAATGTTTTGATGTTGAGTTAAAACCGTTTTTAAAAGCTATAAGACAAGCAGGCTTTGCTGCTGCAAGTTATGAAGTCAGCAATTTGTTATCAGGTATTGTTTGTGATTTTTCAAACGGTATTTTAGAAATAGCATCAACTGATGGGAATAGATTAGCAAGAGTCAGAGAAAAAATAAATAGTGATATAACTGAGCAAACTCAATTAATAATTCCTTCAAGAACATTGAATGAATTTATGAAAATGGGAGCTTTTATTGATGATGAAACAATAAAAATCTGTAAAGATAAATCAACAATAGTATTAAAAACAGAAAAAACATTAACAATTTCAAGATTATTAGAAGGTCAGTTCCCTAAATATAATCAATTAATACCGTCAGAAAGTCCAAAACAGGCTATAGTTAATGTTTCTCAGCTTATTGCAGCTTTAGAAAGAGTTTCTGTAATGGTAAACGATAAAACAAGTATTGTTAAAATGTTGTTTGCAGATAATGAATTAACTTTGTCTGCTGATACTCCTGATTCAGGTAAGTCTGAAGATAAAATTGATATTCAATATACTGCTGAAGAATTATTAATTGCTTTTAATTATAAATTTGTATTAGATGCATTGAGAATTATTGAAAGTGATGAAGTTATAATAGGTTTAAATGCTAGTTTATCTGCTACTGTTTTAAAACCAAACAGTGAAGATGATTTTATCTGTTTGATAATGCCTGTTCAAATAAGATAGAGTAATAAAAAATATATAGACTGATTTTGAGAATATTTATATATTCTCGGAAAGGAAATTGTTATGGTGACTACAATGGTAAAAGCTGATATAGATTGGAAAAATCTTGGTTTTGGTTATTACAAAACAGATAAAAGATTTGTTTCAAATTTTAAAGACGGAAAATGGGATGAAGGTTGTTTAACTTCTGATGAAACTATTATTTTGAATGAAAGCGCAGGAGTTTTACAATATGCTCAAACATGTTTTGAAGGAATGAAAGCTTATACAACAGTTGATGGTCATGTTGTAATCTTTAGGCCTGATTTAAATGCTCAAAGAATGTTTGATACAGCCAAACGTCTTGAAATGCCTCCATATCCTGTTGACAGGTTTGTAGATGCTGTAGTTCAAGTAGTAAAAGCTAATTTAAAATATGTTCCGCCATATGGAACGGGAGCTACGTTATATTTAAGACCTTTTATGTTTGGTTCAGCTCCTGTTATGGGTGTTAAACCTTCTTCAGAATATCAGTTTAGAATTTTTGCATCTCCTGTAGGACCATATTTCAAGGGCGGAGCGAAACCTATTACATTAAAAGTCAGTGATTTTGACAGAGCTGCGCCAAATGGTACAGGTCATGTTAAAGCAGGTTTGAATTATGCAATGAGTTTGCATGCAATTGTAACTGCTCATAAAGAAGGTTATGATGAAAATTTATATCCTGATGCAAAAACTCGTACAAAAGTTGAAGAAACAGGTGGTGCTAATTTCTTCTTTGTTACCAAAGATAATAAAGTTATAACACCTAAATCTGAGTCTATTTTACCTTCAATAACCCGTCGTTCATTAATGTATGTTGCAAAAGAGTATTTAGGATTAGAAACAGAAGAAAGAGAAATAATGCTTGATGAATTAAAAGATTTTAGTGAATGCGGATTGTGTGGTACAGCTGCTGTTATTTCTCCAGTTGGAAAAATTGTAGATCATGGGAAAGAGATTTGCTTTCCTTCAGGAATGAATGAAATGGGGCCAGTTTCTAAAAAGTTATATGAAACCTTAACAGGTATTCAATTTGGTAAAATAGAAGCGCCAAAGGGTTGGATAAAAGTAATTGAATAAATTATATTATTTCAAAAAAGACCGGATTTATTATCCGGTCTTTTTATAATCTTATGTAGTTTTACTTCGTTTAAATAATAACAATAAAGGTATTAATACCAAACATGCTAATCCGAAGATTCTGAATGAATCCATATATGCCCATAAGCTTGATTGTTTTAATAACGTTGCATATTGTGAATATTGTGCCATGTAGTTTGCTACTGAAATATGAGTATATTGAGATAACATTGCAGCTGTAGATTGAACTCTTTCAGTAAATGCAGGGTTTAATTCTGTTAATTTTCCTACCATCATATATTGGTGAACTTGGCTGAATCTTGTAAGCATTGTTGCCACAAGAGATGTGCCTATAGCACTACCAATATTTTTAAGCAGGTTTTGTAACCCACTGGCATTTGTCATTTGTAAATTTGATAGTGTTTCCAATGACAAATTGATAATAGGAACACCTGCAAGTCCCATTCCTAATCCCATAAAATAATTAGGTATCATAATATTAATATTTGATATTTGTAAATTTAAAAATCCGAAAAATAAACCTGCTCCTCCAAGAAAAGTTAACCCAAGGCATACTAATATTCGTTTATCTACTTTATCTGCAATTAATGCACATATGATCATAGCTGTTAAACTGCCGAAACCTCTCGGCATCATTGAAAAACCGCTTAAAAATGCTGTATATCCCATCATACTCTGTAAAAATTGAGGTAGGATAGCTAATGATGCGTATAATACAGCTTGCATAACAACTTGAATAAAAGTTCCTATTACAAAATTTCTATCTTTAAATACACTTAAATCAACTAAAGTATCTTTTCTAACAATTTGTGATATGAAAAAACATATACCAGAAACACAAGATACTCCGAATAACCAGCATATCCAAGTTGCATTAAACCAATCCGCATTATTACCTTTATCAAAAAATATTTGTAAACACAAAAGCCAAATTGTTAGAAAGAAAAAACCTAAACCATCTAATTTAACACCTTTTTGTCTTTGCGCATAAGGCGGATTAAATAATAATTTATGTGCTAAAATTGCTGCTATACATCCGAAAGGAACGTTTATAAAAAAGATCCAAGGCCATGACCAATTATCTGTAATCCAACCTCCTAAAACAGGTCCTGTAATAGGAGCTATAATTATTCCCATACCAAATACTGACATTGCCATTCCACGTTTTTCTTTTGGAAAACTTTCCATCATGATAGCTTGAGATATAGGTAAAATTCCTCCTCCGCCGGCACCCTGTAAAAATCTGAAGACAACCATTTCTCCCAAATTTCTTGCCATGCCGCAGAGCATTGATGCTATTGTGAATAGTAAAATACTTATTACGTAAAAGTTTTTTCTTCCTAAAAATTTAGAGAAAAAACCAACAGATGGGATTATTATACCACTGGCAATTAAATAACTTGTTAATATCCAAATACTTTCATCTCTTGTTGCTGAAAAACTGCCGGCCATATATGGTAATGCAACATTAGCAATTGTACCGTCTATTACATATATAAAAACTGCTAATAATGTTGGTACAGCCGAAATCCAAGGATTTTCAGGCAAATACTTTGTGTCATCATCTAGTTGTGCAACATTTTCTTTTATTTCTTCTGACATTTTTCCCTCTTTATGAAAGAATACCGACAAATACATGCCGATATTCTTTTGTACTAAAAATTTTAAATTATTTTACCTTAACTTTTGGAACGACTGACATTCCTGGAACTATATTATATTCGTCCGGATTAATTTTTTCTGTAAATACTATTTTAACAGGTATTCTTTGTACTATTTTTACAAATGAACCAACAGCATTTTCAGGTGGGAATAAGCTTGATTTTGCTCCAGAAGCTCTTTGAATACTATCGACTTTACCTTTAAATCTTTTATTTGGATAAGTATCCACTTTTATTTCAACAGGTTGACCAGGTTTCATATATCTTAATTGATTTTCTTTGAAATTAGCAACAACCCAAACTTCTTCCGGTACTAAAGTGAATAAAGGTGAACCAGCTGAAACCCACATTCCCTTTTCAACTCTTCTGGAAGAAACTGTTCCTGATTGTGGTGCGTAAATCTTTGTATAAGATAAATCTAATGCTGCTTGATCTCTTGCTGCTTTTGCAGATCTTAAATTAGTATCTGCAACAGTTTGCCCATTTTTATCTGAGAAAAGAGCTTGTTTTGCTTGAGTTAATCCAGCCTGGGCATTATCATAGTTAACTTGAGCAGAATCGAAAGTTTGTTTTGATACAGCTCCTTGTTCATATAAGTTTCTATATCTGTCTAAATCTCTTTTTGCTAATTCTATATTTGATTGTGCAGCAACCAAATTTGCTTTTGCATTTGATTGATCAAGTTTAATTTTTTCATAATTAGATTCAGCTTGTTCAAGTTTTATTTTATAATCATCATCATCAATAATTGCAATTAAATCACCTGCTTTAACATGTTGGTTATCTGTAATGAATACTTCTTCAATCTGACCTGAAATTCTTGGAGAAACATTTACTGTTGTTGTTTCAACATAAGCATCATCTGTAGATTGAAAATGAAGTTCATGAGCAATATAAAAAGCTACTATTATAACAACAATAACACCAACAATTGCTGCAATCCTTCTTTTTACCCCTTTTGGTTTTTCTTTTACTTCAGTACTCTCTTTATTTTCAGTATTTTCAATATTTTGATTTTTTTCTTCCATGTTATAACCTCTTTTATATATTCATTGCTACTTCTTTTTCTAAACTTTCTCTAAATTGCTTCAATGAAGACATTAAATTTTCTTTATCTTCATCTGAAAAAACTTTCGGTAATTTTTCCATATGACTTTTTATAATTCTAGTAATTTCTTGTGTTGTTTGTTTCCCTTTTTCTGTTAGGGTCATTCTTCTTACAAGTCTGTTGTTTTTAGTATCAACAAATCTTTTTATATAACCCTTTTCTTCTAAAGAGTTTAAAATTCTCCCTGTGCTCGGTCTGTCTTTTAATATCAATTTAGCTAATTCTCTTTGACAGATTCCATCATTTACTTGGATAACATCTAAAGCTGCAAATTCATCCATTGTTATATGTATATTTAATTTTTGGAACATTTGTATACCAAGGTATCTGCAGTATTTTGCAGTTTGTTCTAACAGGTAATATATAGAATCTGTATAGTGTTCACATTTGTGCATAGATTTATATTAATATTTTTCTTTATGTTGTAAAAATAATGTGTTGCATTTGCAACAATATTATGTTATCATACTGGTATAGAAAATGCAAGTAATTATTTTGAAGAGGATATAAAACATTGAAAAAGAAGATAGTAGTACTATTATTGGCAAGTTTCATTTTAACTAACATTGCTCCAATGTCATGCTTTGCAATAGGTAAAAAATCGTCAAACGAACCTAAAAAAGTATCTATTACAAAAACACATAAGCAAAGACAGAAAAGTGATGAATTTAAATATGAATATATAAATTATGATTGGTGGAAAAATTTTAATGATGATATTTTAAATGGATACATTGATAAAGCTATTAAAAATAATTATGATTTAAAATCAGCAACAATAGCCGTAGATGAATATTATCAAGCTGTAAAAATACAATTTGCAAATGAATTACCTATGGCTGGAGTAGGTTTTTCTCCGGCTTTATCAAAAATGCCTAATTCTGTATCTTCAGATTGGATGTTTGCAACTCCGGCTATTGCAAATTATGAAGTAGATTTATTCTTAAAAAACAGGGATAAAATAAAGGCTTCAGAAAGGGAATATGAAGCATCTTTGCAAGATGAAAGAGCTGCATATATATCAATAGCTTCAGCTGTGGGTACAACATATTTAAATATTGTCAAACTGGATAAAATGATAGAATTGCAGGAAGATATTGTAAAAGATAGAAAATTAATTTATGAATTAATGCTTGCAAGAAATAAAGAAGGTTTAACATCAACAGCAGATACGGTTAAAGCTAATAAATCTTATATTGCAGGTAATACAAACTTAACAGAATATAAAAAACAAAGAACTAAATTATTAAACCAGTTAAGTGTTTTAATTGGAGAAAATCCAAATAATATTGAATCTTTGGAAAGAAAATCTTTTGATGAATTAAATTTTTCAGGAGTAATCCCAACTGAAATTCAATCAGAAATAATTTCTCAGCGTCCGGATTACATAAAGGCTGAGAAAATGATTGAGAAAGCAGGTATTGATGTAAGAGTTGCTAAAAAAGAGTTTTTACCGTCAATAAATATAACAGGGTTGGCTTTATTTTTAGCAGGTGATATAGGCAGTGCCTGGTCAACAAAAAATGCATTAGCTGCTCTTGCTGCAGGAGTTAATCTTCCTATATTTACAGGTGGAAGAAGATTAGCAAATCTAAGATTGAAAAAAGATGTATATGAAAGAGTTTTAAATAATTATTATCAAACAAATTTAACTGCCATACAGGAAGTTAACGATGCATTAGTTTCTATTAAGCTTGATAGTGAAAGATACAATGATACAGCAACTCAGGCGAAATTGGAAAGAGAAGATTTTGGATACAGTACAAACAGATATAATGAAGGTACTATATCAAAATTAGATCTTGTGCAAGTTAGAGAAAATGTATTATTTACCGATCAACAGGTAGTTAATGATAAAATCAATTGTCTTGTAGATTATATAGGTTTATACAAGGCAGTTGGAAGTCAGTTATAGAAAAGCATACTAACTCAAAATCTTAATCATATTTTTACTTACTAAATTCCCGGCACTCAAGTGCCGGTTTTATTTTTATTAAAATTATGAATATTTAAAAACCCCGTTAATCAAATTAACGGGGTTTCAATATAATTTTTATAAATTACTCAACGTATTCTTCTAAACGTTTTTTACGATTAGGGTGACGTAATTTTCTTAAAGCTTTAGCTTCAATTTGTCTGATACGTTCACGAGTAACACCAAAAAGTTGTCCTACTTCTTCCAAAGTTCTTTGGCGTCCGTCATCCATACCGAAACGTAATCTTAAAACGTCACGTTCACGAGGAGAAAGTGTGCATAAAACTTCTGCCAAATCTTCTTTCAATAATTCAGAAGCAACCATTTTAACAGGTGCATCTGCTTCTTTATCTTCAATAAAATCACCTAAACGAGAATCTTCTTCTTTACCTATAGGAGTTTCTAAAGACAAAGGTTCTTGGGCAATTTTAATAATTTCACGAAGTTTTGGTATAGAAACATTCATTTCTGCAGCTAATTCATCTTCGGTTGGTTTTCTTGATAAGTCTTGTGCTAATTTTCTTGTTACTTTTTTCAACTTGTTGATAGTTTCAACCATGTGAACAGGAATTCTGATAGTTCTTGCCTGATCAGCAATAGCACGAGTAATTGCTTGTCTTATCCACCATGTTGCATAAGTTGAAAATTTAAAACCTCTTTCGTGGTCAAATTTTTCTGCTGCTCTAATAAGACCCAAGTTACCTTCTTGAATAAGGTCTAAGAATAACATTCCGCGGCCTACATATTTTTTTGCAATACTTACAACCAAACGTAAGTTTGCCTGAACTAATTTTCTTTTTGCAATAGCACCTGGTGTGCCGCCTTCTAAGATTTTTCTTGCTAATTCTATTTCTTCATTAGCAGATAATAGTTTAATTCTGCCGATTTCGCGTAAATATAGTCTTACAGGGTCGTCAATCGCAACATTTTTCGGCAATTCCATATCATTCGGATCAGGTTCTTCAATGTTATGGAGCATATAAATGTCATCCGGATTAACTTTGTCACCCATTTTTGATGTAACGATATCCTCAATATTATCAGTTGAAATATCAACATTCATGTAATTAATAGCATCGTTATCAGTATCCAAAACTGAATCTTCGCTAATATCTTGCAAATCAAGTGATTCATCTTCCATTACACTGACTACAGAGGAGCTTGAATTTCTTTTTCTTGTCATCTAAATTTCTCCGATTTTTTGTCTGTTTTTCTTTATTTTATCTCTTAGTTGTATTTGAATTTTAAGGGCCTCGGGATCATCATCATCAATCCCTTTATATAACTTTTTAATTTGTTCGGTTTCCTTAATCTGCCTGCAATGATTGATTTTATTTATGGTTTCTTTTATTACACTTCTAAAATCTTCATCACTTAAGCCTCTATACACTTCTGATATTGCTATCAACTCGGGTAAAAGAGTTTGAGCATCTGCGTTATCAACAAATTCAGTATATAAATGTTCGATTAATTCTTTCACATTATTTACGGTATATATTAATTTGTCAATTGTAGATTTTACATTTATTAATATTTCATCATCAAATGTTGTATCTCCAATCATTTCATTAATTTGGGTAAATGTGAAAGGACTGTCAGGTACAAGAAAAACGCTCAATAAATTTTTTTGCGCTTTTTTTAAAACGGAATCATTTTTTGTTACATTCTTAACAATTCTTTCTACTTGAGGCAGGTTTGCACGTTCAAATATACGAATTTCCGATCTGATGGCATCAGGATCTGTTGAAAGAGTTTGAGCTACCATATCAATATATTCTGATCTGATAATTTTATTTTTGATTTCTGACAATATTGGTATAATTTGTTTTATAAGTTGTGCTTTTTCCTGAGGGGTTGAATATTTATCCTTGTCCTGCAGAATACTGTTAAGTTGGAAATCTATAAACAAGGGTGCATTTTGCATATACATTTTATAAGCATCTGCGCCTACTGAGCGTACAAATTCATCAGGATCCTTACCTTCAGGCGGAGCAATAACTCTTATTTCACAGGCATATTTATCTTTATCTGATGATACATAACTTTCATCAAACTGTTTTATATCACCTAAACCGGCAAAAACTTCTTTGATTATTTCAGCACCTCTTGTAGTTGCTTTTTGTCCTGCAGAATCCGTATCAAAAGAAAGATATATTCTTCTTGATTTAGTGTAACGTGACAATAATTTTACATGATCCGGAGTTAGTGAAGTTCCGCAGGAAGCAACACAGTTTTCAATACCATGTGCTTGAGATGAGATTACATCAAAATAACCTTCCATTAATATAACGGAATCTTCTTTTTTTATGGCTTCTTTTGCTGTATATAAACCGTATAAAAGACGGCTTTTATTATATATTAAAGAATCTGATGAATTTAGGTATTTAGGATTTTGGTCTTTTTCCAGGGCTCTTGCTCCGAACGCTACGAAATCTCCATTTTCATTTTGAATAGGAATAATTACACGATTACGGAATCTATCTATATATCCGCCTTTTTCACTTTTTAATATAAGACCGGCTTTTTCTAAGATATCATTTGAAAAATCTTTTCTTAATTCATCATATAATGTTGTATATGATTTTGGAGCAACACCGATATGAAATTTTTTAATAATGTCATTACCAATGCCTCGTTTTGTTAAATAATTTAATGCTATTTCTGCATTTGAATCTTTATTTCTTATTAACAGATCGTGATAGAACTCTGCTGCAACCATAGTTGCTGCGGACATTTGATCCTTTGTTTCTTTTATTGTGGAATCGCCTTTTCTGTGTGAAATAGGAACTTCTAAACCAAATCTGTCTGCAAGTTCTATTATTAAATCCTTAAATTCAATATTTCTGGTTTTCATGATGAATTTAAGAGCATCTCCTGCTTCACCACAGCTAAAACATTTATAAATTCCTAAGTGTGGTGTTACACAAAATGATGGATTTTTGTCTTTGTGGAAAGGACAAAGCCCCCAGTAGTTGTTTCCTCTTTTTTTTAAAACAACCTGTTCTGATATTACTTCCACAATATCCAAGCGTTCTTTTATTTGTTGTACTAATTCATCCCACGTGCCTGCCATAATAAAATTGTAGCATTAACATGTATTTTAGAGGAGATATTTTAAATGAAATTCATATTTTTGGATTATAAATAGTCTTATAAATCGGACAGGCAATTATCCGGAAGAAATAAGAGTATATGTGTCATAGGGAGTTTGTCAGTTATAAAAAGATTATATATAAAATTAAAAGACAGATTATTTATAAATCTGTCTGAAAATGTGTGAGTAAATATATATTTATAAGTCTTAAACGAATAAATCTGCAAAAGGTCCGTCAGGATCTTGAATATTTGCGGCTACAGCTCCATCTTCTGCTGTTTTCATACCAGGCATAACTACTGTATTAACACCATTTGTAACACTTGCAACTTGTGCGGCCGATACTTTGTAGTTTGTATAACCAAGGCTTGCTAAAATAGCATTGGTTTTATCTGCTATTTCTTTGTCTTCTAAAGAGAATTTGCCTAATTTTGCTCCATACAAGTATTGAGTGTTTTGGGTTAATAGATCTGTTTCATTTTCCAAACCCTTAAATGCTGCTGTATTAGCATTTGCAACCTCTTTTGTTTCTTCTGCTTTCTTTGCTTCTTTTGATGCACCTTGACCGATTGCAATGTTATAATTGTTATAACTGTTGTTGAAATCATTAAATTTGATTGCCATGTCGGTTCTCCTTATCTTTTACTCACAAAATAAGTTACGGCATGTATTTTAATAATCTTTAGAAATTTATCTAATTCAGCAGTATTATTGTAACATTTGTTAATATTTTAATCAGTTTTTATTTATTGGGATAAATTGATATACTAAAAGAATTGTTAAAATTATTATTAAACCAGTCATTTTAAATTTTATTATCATAAAGGATACAATAGCAGCTATTATAATTGCCAAAAAAACTCTAAGAATAAGTCTTTTTATATCTCCTGTAATTTTACGTTCCAGCCTTAATTCTTGTGCCATTTTTTCTATATTTGACTGTCCTTTTGCTAGAACTTCTGTTGCCTCATCAATAACAGATTCTTCTTTTAACTCATCAACCGCATCATTATATGTTCTGTTTACAAATCTCTCTACAAGGGAGAGTACAACAGGTTCCGGAGCTTCATTTTTTGCACAAGCATACATAACTTCCCACATAGCATACCAGATTTTTTGCATTACAACTTTCCAGTATTTCGCAGGAATTCCGGAACGAAACAAGTCTATTTCTTTATGAAAAGACCATTCTGCCATTACTTGAATATAAAAACACTGATGATCAAAATCAAGCTCTTTAAATTCTTCTGTATCCTGCATTGAGGATGCTAAAAGATGGGCTGATTTGCGCATGTTAGTTACAAGATAATTTTTTTGCAGTTCGTTAACATCATCAGGAACAACAGATGAAACCTGATTTATTAACTCTTCAATAAAATCCGTATATTTTTTATCAATAGAAACTGCTTCGTCCATTCTATTATTATAGGAAATAAGTCTTAAGAATTTGTCATATAGATAGACTAAATATTAAAAAGAATTCTAATTAGTGCTCCTGAGCAATCCCTGTCTGGTACCCAGGAACCAAAAGAGCCAAAGGAATTATTCTTGCAATTCTTGATGCAAATATTGAATCTTCGTTCATCATAGTCATTGCCATACATAAATCGTCTACGTGTGGAGCAAAGTCACTTGCTTTGATGTTTCTTTCAACTTTTTTGTTATAAATTATTTCATTAATAAAGTTTGAAACCTTGTTGCCCAAATAAATTCCAACACCTAATAAACCGAGTGTTGTTACTGCATTCGGTACTTTTTTAATTACCTGATTTAATATTTTCACAGGTTTTTTCTCACTTTTTATTTGTGGCATAAAATTTTCTATTTTATCTGCATATTTTTCGTAAAAATATGCACCAGAACCAACACATGCTACAGGAACTGCAACGTTACCAAGCATTTGATTTAAAAGTTCTCTTTGTTTAGCTTTTATATTGGATTTTTTATCAACTAAAGTTCCGCCGATAAAACCTCCGGCAACAGAACCTGCAGCTACAGCCATTATTTGTGGGGCTTTAAATTGGATGGATCTTTCCTTTGGTTGTGATTTAAAAATTGCCCAATCCTTTATATTTGTTTTTAGTAATCTTGCAGGGTTTAAATTAAATCCCTTTCTTTTTGCCATTACTGCCAAGACAGGAGTCATGCCGAGTATAGATGTTGTTAATATTACTGATTTTTGTTTTTTTGATAAATCACTTTTAGAGATATGGTGTGTAAATGATGGATTATTGTTTTTTATACCTGTATATTGATTTGTATTATATGCATTATTTATTATTAAGCTGCTATTCATGGTAAAATCCCTTTTGATTTTATATTAGCAAAAACCGAACATAAAAAATATTGCTATTTATATTTTAACCTTTACATATTTTGTAACATAAATTTTCTGACAGAGTGTATAATAAATTTATACATGTAACAAATTATTAAAAATAAAATATTACAAAGCAAAAAAATATATTCACAAGTATTAGATATTTAGCCAAATTGAAAGCTTAATTATTATGTCTATAAGAATTCCACTAGCAAATACAAATAATGTAATGTCAAGAAACCTGGTTAAACAAATGGCAAGTGATGGGTTTTTACCTGTTATTGCATTGGAAGCATTTGTTGAAGCCGGTAGAACTTATCAAGCTTATCAACGAGGCGGATTTGATGAAGCAAGAGAAAGAATAACAGAAGAATTTTCAGGTGCAGTATTCTGGTTAGGTGGTGTTACTGCCTTAAACTGGTTGTTTGAAAAGTTAGGGCAGAAGATGCTCAAACTGCCTAAAACAGTTGTTGATATTGCAAGTGATGATGTTCGTAAGCCGTTAGACAATTATTTACAGTTTGAAAAGACAAAAGATGGTGCTAAAATTCTTGAAAAAACAATGGCTAAATTTAAATTTGCCAAGGTTATTTCCAGTGTTTTAATTGCTAATGCTTTTATTGGTTTTATCCTTCCAAAAATAAATCAGGCAATTACACGTTCATATCATAAACAAAAACCTCAAGCTCAAAATGCCGATAATAATTTGAATACAAATACTGTTAAAATAGATCAATTTAACAAACGTCCTACAATGGATACATTTACAGGCTCACACACAGATAAGAAGGATGATAAAAAAGATGTATCATTTGGTCTAAATTTATTATCTATAGCAAATAAATTTGAAAGCGATAGAAATTATAAACTTCTTGCTGTTGATGCGGGTACGGCTTCTGGCAGAGCATATTCTGCAAGAAATAATGATGAAAGAATTGAGATTTTGTTTAGAGATTTAAGTTCAATTTATTTCTATATGTTCAATATGGCTAACCTGAATAATTGGTTGAACAAACTTGAACAAAACGGAAACGGCTCAAGACTGGATCCTGTATCTGCAGAATTTGCTACAAAATATATGCAAGGCTACTTTGAAGATAAAGGTGTTGATAAAGTTAATGTAGAAGAATTTGCAAGAGAATTTTTAGGTAAAAATGCAGAAGTTCCTGAAATTCTTAAAGATAAATTCTCAGGTGAAAAGATCAAGATTATCAATTTAGATACATTTAAAGAAGAATTAAAGCATCTTGTACCTGAATCAGAAATTAAAAATTATGAACAGATTGCTGAAAAGATGTCTCAATTGCAGCCACAAGTTAAAGGTATATCGATTTTAACTCAAGGACAGGTTAAAGATATTCTTAATGGTGGTCATATCAATAATCCTGAGTTCTTAAAAGAATTTTATAAAAACAGGTTTGGCAGTAAATTTATGGATAAATATAAATATGTTGCTCAAAACGATCTTGATGCTATTAAGAAAGAATTAATTGATTATGTAAATTCAATAATAGATACCGCAAGAAAATCAGATACGAAAGAAGTTACTTCTAAACTATTGAAAAAAGCTTCCAGCCATAATTTGAAGATGAATGCAATTAACTGGGGTTCAGGTTTTGTGGTTTCTGCATTATTCTTATCCACAATTATTCCAAAACTCCAATATCAAATAACTAAATGGCGTACTGGTTCTAACGAATTTCCGGGAACAGCTCAATATAGAGAACAGGATAAGAAGATATCCTAGAAATAAGATATTTTAATTTTTGTTGAGCCACTCAGAAAAAATATATAAGGCTTTTTTTAGATTTTCAAAATTATTTCCATAACCAATTCTTAAATACCCATCTATTTCTAGAGTTTCACCTGGTAAAATCATTACTCCTGTATCTTGTTGAAGTTTTTTGCATAGTTCGGCTGAAGGTATTTGTTTATTGTATTTTATAAATGCTGTTGTTCCTCCGTTCGGGCTCACCATATTAACAAGCGGTTCTGAATTAACCCATCTTGTAAGAATGTCTTTTCCTGTTAGGATTTTTTCAATATTTCGTTTAATTATTTTGTCTTTGTTTTCAATTGCCAATGATGCAAAATAATCATCTAATATGCCGACACTTATTGTGTTATATTCTCTTTGGGAGTTAATTTGCTTGATTATATTTTCATTTGCAGCAACCCAGCCAAGTCTTAATCCTGCAAGTGAAAAAACTTTTGACATACTGCCTGTAGAAATTCCTCTGTCATAAATATCGGCAACTGAAACAGAGAAAGGATTATTATTATGGTTTAAACCCCTGTAAACTTCATCGCATAAAATATAAGCGTTCGATTTTTTTGCAATTTCAACTATTTTTAACATCATATCATCAGGAATAACTGCTCCTGTAGGGTTATTAGGGTTATTTAAACAGATTAGTTTTGTATCGTCTCCAACTGTATACTCCAATTCTTTCAGATCAGGAAGCCATTTGTTTTCTTCTTTTAGGAAAAACATTTTTACATCTGCTCCAAAAGATTTTGGGATAGAATAGTGTTGTTGATATGTGGGAACGATTGAAATTACTTTATCATTTGGTTCTATAAGTGTAAGATAAACCAAATGATTTGCTCCTATTGCACCATGTGTTATTGTAATATTTTCGAGTGATTGATGTTCATATAAACTTGTAACTGCAGTTTTTAATCTTAAACTTCCATGGATTGCTCCATAGTTCAGTTTTTGGTGGAATATTTCTTTAAGAAGAATATCTTTATCACCGGTTATTGTTAATAACTCGTCTATAGATAAAGATTCTACACAAGTATCTGCCAAATCATAAACGGCATTTTTTTCATACTTGTTAAACCACTCTTCTACTTTAAACTTATCTATGCGCATAATGAGAACCTGTTAAAACTTATAATCAATGTTATGTGATTTTAACAATGGATTTAAATAGATACGATTTGTCTCGAATTCCCAGTCAGTGAATTTTACAAAGGTACCGTTTTCAAAAGGGGGAACATTTTTTCTGATACGGTTTCTTGATAAATATTTTAAATAGTCGCTGATAACTTTACAGCCTCTTTCTAATAAAAATTTGTCTTGCTTTAAATATTCTTCACTATGTTCTATTTTAGGGTAGAAAAAATTTGCTTTATATTTAATTTCATCGATATGGTTGAGTTTTGATTTTTTAATGTAATTTAATGCTTTTAATATAAAGTCAGGATTATCATTATCAAGAATAAATCCGAAACGAGCATAAAAAGGTAATGTTTCTTTAAATGAAAACAGTCTGAAATTATTTAATCTGTTTTTGGAAAATTCTATAAGTGAGGCTAGTGATAAAACTTCTCCAACATTTTCATTTGGAGTATCTGCATATAGTTGTACCCCTTCCATAGAAGCTTTGTTTGGTTTGTGAAATTCCAAATCATAAAAACCTAAGCGGTTCCCTTTTTGGTCATTGACATGTATAGATGCAACTTTGTCCATTTCACCATCAAAGAATACACGAACGGGTTTTTGATTTTTTATGGTTGCATTAAACCCCTCAAAAAATTGAATACCCTTCTTTTCTACAAATTTTATTGTATTTGAACCAATTGCAAAACTCATATCATGTATTAAATCCAAACATGAGATTTTTTGCAATTAAATCTATAAAATATTAACTTATATTAAGCTTACAACAAACTTTATTTTTGAATAAATATTTTAATTTGTCTAATACAGATAAATTATTTAAAGCTTGTGAGATAGTTTCTTGTTTTATACCTAAATCAAGTAGTTTTTTTTCATCAAAGTCTAATTTTTTTATAAAGTATTTTGTTGTTTTAAAATTTAATTTATAATTGTTTTTTTTATTTGATATCTTCAGGTATGAATAAATGTCTGAAAAAGTATAATAAATATTTATATTATCAAGAATAGAATTAATAATATCAACAGTTGTTGTTCCGTTATCTTTTTCATAAAATCTCAGACTGTCATTAAGTAGAAAATCAAGTGAAGGCTGATTTGTAATGCCCAATGTTTTCATAGCTTCAGCCGGTATTTTTAATCTATTGTTTTTGTTATCAAATACATTCCAAACATCTTTGCATTTTTTGTTTAAAAAGTCTTTGGCTTTGGCAAATTCTTTAGTATTACCGTATTCCTTTTTTATTTTTCGAACATCGTCAACGGAATTGTTATCGATTGCTTTTGCTAATTCTGTTGTAATATAGCGGATTTTTGTATTTGAAAGTTCTTCGTTAAATTTTATATTATGGAAACCAAATGATATTCCTATTGCATTTTCATTTTCAATTGCACTATCCATATATTTAACACAAGAAGAAAGGGTGTTATTTTGTTTTGATTTTTTTCTGTTGAAATCAATAACACCGTTTATAATACTTTCATTCTCTGAAAGTATTTCATCAAAAATATCACAGTTATTGTGTCCTGTTAATATTTTTCCCATGCTTTATTTTCCCCTATATTATAATAAAGGATTTTTATGTTAGAAAATTGCCAGGGTCTCAAAAAAGTGTAACGGTAATGTTACTTTATAAATCGGCAGGTACCTGTTGATTTTGTATATCTTGTTCCGAATATTTGATTATCATAAGTAATAGTGGATGTTGAACTGTATTGAAGATTTGTTCTGTTAATAGTTGTCTTGGACATTTCAATAAATTCGTCTGTCATTGATTGTAGAGTAAATTCTATTTTGTCGTTTTCAAAATATAGTATTTTGTCAATCGGTTCTTTGTTAATAAAAATCTTTTTATTTAAATCATCTATTTTAAATATTTTAAACCTGTCATTTTGGGTTACAATGCTATTATCCTGGTTATAAATTGTTTCTTCAAAATCGCAGCGAAGTTCACGCATTTTGGAAAAATCAGGTATATATCCGTAACCGAAAACAGCAGATGTAAATACAAATAAATAGATTACAGAATATAAAACTTTTTTCTTCATACTTATATTATACCAAAATAAGAAAGTAATACAAAACTGGTTAAAGTATATACTTTAACCAGTTTTGTATAATATTTAACGATTTATTATTTTAAATACTTAACAGTTCCGTTAATAACCTTGCCCAATAATTTTGCTCCTTTTTCCAAATATAATACCCCTGGAACTTTAGATATAAATTCTACATTGTTTGTTATTTTATTTCCGGCAGGAAGTGTAAATTTTATAGGCTTTGCAGGTTCAGAATTTTTTGCTGCTTCTTTAAACGAGTAATTTATAACAGCACCATTTTCTGTAATAATCTGACCTACACTGCCTATATGTAATATACAATTTCCTGTATGTATTGTTAGACCACTTTTATTTTGAGCATTAAGAATCAAATCTTTGATAGTATTTTTACCTTTCAATAGTAAATTCTCTGATTCTGTAGTAATCTTTCCAGCAATAACACTGTCTTTGAGCATAATTTTGCCGGTTGTTGTTGATATATCACCTTTTACATTTGATTTTTCAATTCTTACATTACCAGTTGTTGTTGATATATTTCCATATACAGAGGAATTATCTGATATACGGATATCTCCGCTTACAGCTTTTACATCTCCATTAATATTAGATTCATACACTGAAATATCGCCGCTTATTGCATCCAAACCATTCTTAACCTTGCAATTTGAGACATCAATGTCTCCGCTCATAGTTGATGCACCTTGTTTTAGTATAGAATTAGTTATATCAATATCACCAGACATAGTAGAAATGTGTGAATCAATGTTTTTGTTATTAACGTATATATCGGAAGACATATTTTCATATCTCGAAGTGAATGAGATTTGGTGTGATGTTTGATGGGGTTTTGTATGAATTGTTGGTTTGTAACCTATTTTTGAAATCATTTTTATTTCTCCTTTATATAATTTATTAAATTAGAACAAAAAAAATTTTGCGTCTGCTTATTATTTTTTGAGATATTTATTTAATAGCAAATTTTATTTTTAGCTGTGTTGTTAAGAATATATGATTATAAATAGTTTTAATAGAGCTAATACAAATTCACATTTATCCTGCATTAATTTAAAAGCATCTTCAGACAATATGCCGCTTATTGATGCTTTGCGTAAACTCAGAGAAACTGATAATTGTGAAATTTTTGATATTTTTATTAAAGAAACGTCTAAAAATACAGAATTATCATCTCAAAAGGTGTGTTGTTTAACAGGTAGAGGCTCTACTGCAGCAGCATTTGAAACTCCGGAAGGCAAAATAAATTATCTATAGGAAATCATTTTCCGATGAACCGTCCGCACGAGAGTTTTGATGTACCTTTATACGCAAAAGGAAAAGTCGGAAAAATGCATTTTTACATAGAAGAAAAGTTATACCAGCATGGATTGTCTCAGGGCTTTGTTGATGTTGTAAAACAAGCAATCAAGCAAAAAGGATACAAAACTTTTGACTTTTATGATTATGATATTCAACAAATTGGGATATCCAAAGATGGAAAGCTGTATCTATTAGATCCTGAGTGTGCAAAATACAAGACTATATTCCATGCCATATTTGATAAAGTTAAACATGTAATAAAAAAACTTAAATAATCTTAGGACTTTAAAATACGTGTCTTATTCTATTAATGTTTCAACCCAATAAACAAATAAAAAGAGAGGTTAATACCTCTCTTTTAAATGGTGTCGATAGGGGGACTTGAACCCCCACGGATTTCTCCACACGCCCCTCAAACGTGCACGTCTACCATTCCGCCATATCGACATCGACATAATAGTCCTAGCTACATTATAACATGACCATTTATGTCGGACGTTGTCTTCGACAACCCTCTCAAAAAATGATACTCAATCATTTTTTTCGGCAGAGTGCCATATCGACATCGACATAATAATCTTAGCTATATTATATCGTAGCTATTATGCGACTATTATTATACTACAAAATTTTATAATTGTACTTATTATATTCAAAAAAGGAATATATAATGGGATAAAATTTAATATCAATCCTGTACAAAATATTATTGAATATAGTTTTTCTGTTTCTTTATTTTCAAATGGTCGAAATCCTTCTAGATTATTTTCATTATAATGGTTTCGTTCAAGGATAAAGCATATAAAAAGCATTATTATCATAAAAGTCTGAAATTTGTATACTGCATAATACGGGCTTATTATATGTTTCATTAAATATTCTGCATAGTATTCGTTTAAATCTGCACGCATATTTAAGGTAGATGCGCCTATGGTTTTTATCATTGAAAAAACTGCAAATAAAATAAGTCCCAGATAACCTATTACTGAAATGATGTTCCAACTTATATATTTTTTTAATGCTGATATTTTCATATTTGTATTATATACTAAAATTTATAACTTTGTTTTGCTTGAAAGATTTAATACATCAATAAAAGATAAAACAGAAGCAAACTCGTTGAACAAATGCTTATATTGATTTACATCATCAATTCTGCCGAACAGGTGGTTCATTTCAAATAAATCCTTTCTTGTGCTAAGCATAATAAGCATTGTATCATTATAAATTGAGCAGCACATCTTAGATACTTTAAAACTCGTTTGTATCTGCATTAATCTTTCCATAAAAGCAGTATTCAGAAGATATCTAGCCTCAATCTGTCCTTGGCTTTTATCAGATTGGGTGTCTACCCAAATATCATATTTTTTATTAAACTTTGCAGATTCCAATTCAACTTTTTCAAAACCCCTTGGAATTTGAGTCATTGAAAACTTAGTTAAAATTAATACTCGTGATTTGATTTCCTTATTCATTTTGAATTGCATTGCAAGACCTTTAAACATGCGATTATATTTTATGAATTTTAGAATTCGTGTTTTCCAGCCGAAATCAGTTTCTACCATTGTTAAGGAAACATTATTATATTGACCGTAAAAAATATCATCATTAGTTCGAACTTCTATATCAATGGGATATAATTCTGAGTTATTAAATACAGAGTTATCTATATTTTTTGATTTTTTGTCCAAGTCGTCTAATTCGGATGTAAGACCTCTTAATACATCCCCATCTTTATGGGCAAGATTACCAAAAATACTAAGCAACTCCGGAAAAATTTTGTGTTTAATTTCTGCTTGATAATCCTTATTTTTATCTTGAATAATCATAATAAAGGCCCATAAAAAGAAAGTCCCACCCCATAATAATGCCCATTGGAAAGTATTATTTTCTACTTTTGCAATATAAGGAATTGAAAATCCAAAAATGGAATATATAACATATATTGAGAGAGAAAACCTATTAAATAATTCTAGCACTATTGCCTTTTGAATTTCTTTCCATTTATGTGCATCTTTATCCATTATTTCTTTAAATTTAGCAGTGAAATCACTTTTATATTTATCCATGCAGTTTTGGCTCATCTGGGTTCTCCGGTTATTTTATAACTTTGTTTTGCTTGAGAGATTTAGTACATCAATAAAAGATAAAACAGATGCAAACTCGTTAAACAAATGCCTGTATTGGGTTGTATCATCAATTCTGCCAAACAAATGATTCATTTCAAATAAATCCTTTCTTGTGTGGAGCATGACAAGCATAGAATTTCCAAAAATAGAACAGCACATCTGATGTACCCTAAAACTTGTCTGGATTTGCATTAGTCTTTCTAAAAATGCGGTATTCAAAAGATACCGCGCTTCAATTTGTCCTTCTCCTTTAGCAGACTGGCTGTCAACCCAAACATTATATTTTTTATTAAATTTTACGGATTCCAATTCAACTTTTTCAAAACCCTTCGGAATTTTAGTCATTGAAAATTTGGTTAAAATCAATACGCGCGACTTGATTTTCTTATTCATTTTAAACCGCATTGCAAGACCTTTGAACATACGATGGTAAGTTCTATATCTGTCTTTAGCATTCCATCCGAAATCCGTTTCTACCATTGTCAGAGCAACATCATTATATGTTCCGTAGAAAGCATCATCATCAGTACGTTCTGTTATTTTTTTGTCGTAAAGTTGAGAGTTTTGAAATACGGAACTTTTGATATCATATATTATATTGTTATCTGTAGTCTTTCTTGCAAGTGATGCTGCATTATCGGTTTCATCATCAAGAATAATGCTGCTTGCATTTAGCTTACTTGTTAAGGAGCTGCTTGAGCGGTATTGAAGATTACCGAAAATTTTTAACAATTCGGGAAACAGAGTTGCTTTGATTGTATCCTGATATGTTTTATTAGTAGAGTGTATATTACTGATAACAGCAGCAATAAAACATACTGCTGCAAGTATCAAATGGAATTTAAGATTATAATTATGTTCGTTTTTCCCCGGTACCATTCCTAATGCGGCAATAAAAAAGTAAAACCCAAATGACTGTAAGCTTAGTAAACTGAGTCTGTTTGAATTTTGGACATCTTTCCATATATCAAGTTGCTGCTGCATAGTTTTTGCAAACTTTATTGCAAAATCGTTTTTATACTTATCCATACAATCTGCAGGCATGTCTTATTCCTTTTCCTATTATATACAAAGCTGATTTAATCAAGGTTTTACTTATTCTTATCTGCCGATTTCAACCGCCCTTTGTGCCATTGCTTTCGAAATATTTACCAGTGCAAGGTTAGCTTCGTAAGCTCTTTGGGCAACTAAAGCATCTGCTATATCGACCATGGCATTAACGTTTGAAGCTCTTATATAACCGTTTTCATCTGCATCAGGATGCCCGGGTTTGTAGATTTTTTCACCGAGTGTCGGATCTTCTACAACACCTGAAAAATTAACTCCGCCTTGAAGATATGGTAATGTACCGACTCCGAAGACATCTTCTTTCATAACATTCATCAAGCCATGGAATGACATATCATCTACTGCTGTTAAAACAGGGATTTTCCTTACATAATTAGGTGTATCAAGGTTTGCAATGTTTTTTGCATGGACATCTATTCTTTTGCCATGTACTTGCAGTGCTTTTGCACCCATATCAATTGTTTCCATTATACCCATTTAAATCACCTGCCTTAATTATTTACCGACATTTATTACGGTTTTCATTTCTGTAATGATATTTGACATTCTGCGTGTTGCCATAGTGTACATAATTGAATTTTCCTGCATTTGCAGTAATTCATTTGCTGCATTAACGGGTTCTTCCGATCTGTCAGGGGCAATACCTGAAGGCCCTAATTTTTCTGATAATTTAGTTTCCAAAGGACTGTTCATTGTACTTAAGTATTGACCAAAATCTATATCCTGTCTGATATAGCCCGGAGTATCAACGTTAGCAATATTAGAACCTAAAGCTCTTTGTCTTTGAGCTATTAAGTCCATCATCAATGTTACTTTACCCATACTGTCTAATGAAGTGAACATATTTGTTTATGCCTTTCTTTTAGTTATTAAGCTTCTCTGATATTTATCGCTTTGTTGTACATTGAATCTGCAAGTTTCATCATCTGCATACTTGCAAGCATTGAAGCATTCAATCTTAATAGATCATTAGCAGATCTATATATACTGACATTGGATGCTTCCAGGTTGTTTTGCCTGAAACAGTCATGGTCTTTGACAAGTCTTGCTTCGCCCGCATCATCTGTCGGTTTTAACCTGTTCATATCGGCAGATTCCATGCCTGCAGGATTGTCGAAACGGATTAATGGAATGGTTCCGACTTTTTTGGCTTTTGCTCCTCTTGAATCATAAGCCATAACATCACCGTTTTTCTTAATTTCAAACTTGAAACAGTTTGTAGGAATTTGGATTCCCTCACCGACAAGCCAGCCATCCCTTGTTGTTAAGAAACCGTTTTTACCTTGAACAAATGCTCCGTCACGTGTATATTGAACTTCTCCTGAAGGAGAAACTACAGGGATATATCCTGCACCGTCAATCGCAACATCATAAGGATTGCTTGTAATCCTGATTGAGCCTTGTTGATAATCAGTTCTTACAGAACCTGTCAGGTATCCGTCTTCTCTTAAGACCTGCTCAAAGGTTACATTTTTGTAGCCTGTTGTTTGAAAGTTTGCAAGGTTATTTGCAATTTGACCGAATTTTTCAAATTGAAGCAGTGCGTTATTTGTACCTTTTGAAATTATTCCTTGTAAATTATACATTTATAAAACCTCTATTCTTATGAAGATGAACTTAATTGTGAGATAGTTTTGCCTAATACTGAGTTTTGAAGCATGAACATTTGTCTGTTTGCATCAAAATTTTTAATAACAGGCATGAGAGCTAAAAATTCCTGTTGTAAAGATACATTTGAATATTCATTGTATCCTTGCTTGATATTCGGATCCATGACATTGATGCCGTTTGTATCAACAACACCAAGCTGTCCTATAAGTGTTATTTTATTGGTGTTGGGATTAAACATTGTTATTTTGCCGGCTTTATCAATTTTCACCTGTTTTAAATCCTGCGGAATAAATGGAAATTTAATCGGAGTTCCTGCATTTGAAAGAACTTGAGCATTTTCTAATGTTAGTAAGGTGCCGTCTTTTCCGATTTGAAATCTTCCGTCGCGGGTTAATTTTATACCGTTTTCATTTCTTGTTTGGAAGTATCCTTTATTTGCGATAGCAATATCCAATGGATTAGGAGAAACTGCAATACGTCCGACTTTATCGTCTTTTGTTGTTGACAGAGCATGTACTCCCAAAAACTCGGCAAACGAAGATACAACGGCCTCTTTCCTTTGATAACCTACTTTATCAAAACCGCTGATGTTTTCATTTGTAATCCCTACAAGTTCGCTGTCTAAGTGCATTGCACGTATAGACATTGTCAATCCGCTGTCATTATAATGAATTCCGCTATTTAATCTCATGGTACCACCTTCTACATGTTATTCAGCTATATTATCGGTTTTTGTCAGGTTTTCCTCAATTATTTTGACAAAAATCCTCCATATAGATGAGTGATTGACATGTATTTAATGAATTTTTTGCAGAAGTCAAAATTAAAATGTTTACTGTTAACATTTTAATATTTAATATATAACCAGCATATCTCCTATAGAGAAAAAGAAAGTCTCATCAAATGATAAGACTTATAAATATACATTTACCCCACCTGTATATTATCATATAAAATTTTTATTGTCAAGTCTTGTATTTATATTACAGGTCAAATTTTAAAGATTTCTTAATCTATATTTATTGAACAATGTCTTAAAATAGTGTAAAATATCTTTATGAAGAAGGTTAGCTTACTTTTAATATCTCTTTTACTAACGTTTTTACCCTGCAATGCAAAATCAACATTAGAGATAGATGCGGGGGAGAATGTGCCTAAAATATTTATTTATCATATTCCGGATGAGAGTGATATTACAAAAGGCATTTCTGAAGTGACAAATCCGGAAGAAAATCAGGCACCGGAAATTATTACTAGTGATGATATAACGGCTGATACTTCAGGGGTTAAATTTAGTGATGATGATACAGTGTCTTTAGAAGATGATGTTGTTGAAAATTATGAACTTGGGGATATGTATTCTGATGTATTAAAAGGCTATGCAGAGTATAACGAAGAGGAAGAAGAA
The DNA here is from genome assembly GCA_949300485.1 of uncultured bacterium. GTDB lineage: Bacteria > Cyanobacteriota > Vampirovibrionia > Gastranaerophilales > Gastranaerophilaceae > Zag111. The sequence continues at coordinate 96,701 of CASGEL010000007.1, read as the reverse complement.
GCTATTTCTTTGGAAGACGATTTTGATAATTTTTTGTCAATAAATATAAAACAGCCTTCAAAAATCGAAGCAGGAAAATATACAGGGGGAAAACAATCATTTTTAGATACTCCTGAGTTATTTACTAAATATAATAAAGTTGAGTATAGTATTGCTCCTGTTTCAAATACAAACTGTGCAAAGAAGGGAAACTTTTCTATCGGTACGATGTATGATCAGGGTATAGATTATGCTGAATTTGAACAAACTACAGGAATTTTTTCCAGATATGATACAAAATATTTTGCTGTCAGTTCTGCATATAAAAAGACTATCAATTCTACAAATAATAACTATAATGATAAGTTTTATTTTGCTCCTGAGATTAAAATTAATCAGTATTTTACTTTACGTGAAACGTTATCTGCGGATATTGTTAAAAATATCAGACAAGCAGAATTTACTATTTCAATAAATCCTTTTGGGCGAAAAGATCTTGATCGTTTGAAATTTGAATTAGGAACAAATTCTATATTTGACGGAACAAATACTTTGTTAAAAAATCAGTTTAAAATTCAGACAAATCTGAAATTGTAAATTTATAAAAATATTTTTGTCTGTTAAACAAGTTTTGTTTATAATTTAAAAAGAGGGATAAAAATCTTGACACCGGAACATTCTGAAAATGAAATAAATAATGAGAGTCAGAAAATAAGAAGGAAAAAATCTGGTAGAAAAACGGGATTTTATTATTCTTTTTTGACGATAGTGCTGGTTTTTTGTTTAATCCAGATAGGATACGGTGCGATTTTGAATATAACAAAAATTATTTCATATCAGGGTAAAAAGGTTACACTTGAAAATGCATTAAAAAAAGCACAGGTACGTAATCAGGATTTAAAAACCGAAAAAAAAGTTATTACATCAGATAATAGTCTTGAAGGAATTGCAAGAAATAATTTAAAAATGGCAGGGGAAGACGAAGTTCTGATTATTATCAATAAAAAAGTTGAAGAACCAAAGAAGAAAAAGTCAAAATTTGATTTTATAAAAAAGCTTCCTTTCTTTAAAAAAGAAGAAAAACCTGCTGAACCAACAGGAAAAATATATATTCCGCAAGAAGTTGTAGAAGAGTAGAAATGGGCAAATTATGGAAAATACGCAGAGTATAGAATATATTAAACAGGCTTTTGAATTAAAAGAATCACAGTTATATAAACCTGCTATAGAAATGCTTTATAAAGCTTTGGAGCTTGAAAATGATAATGTCGAAATTCTGTGTCAAATTGGAGAATTATATTTTCTTTTGAATAATTATTCAAGGGCTTTACAGTATTTGGAAAAAGTATTACAAATAGACCCTAACCATATAAATACTCTGAAACTTATTCGTAAAATAAAGGAGCGTGAAGAAAATTGGAACAGTGTTTTAGAGATTTCTCAAAAACTTTTTAATGATTCTCCAAATGAAGATAATCTTAAAGAATTAATTAGAGTCTTTGTAAAGTTAAAGTTATTTTGTGAAATTGATAAGTATAAAACCTCTCCGTATTTTAATGATGAGGTTAAACTGGAATGTGCAAATGCATTTTATGATAACGGAGAAGTCGAAAAAGCAGAAACTTTGCTGGCAGAATGTGTAAATGATGATGAAAAGGTTTTATTATTAAAAGGTAAGATTAAGTTTGATAAAAATGATTTTGAAGAAGCAAAACAAATTTTCGAAAGAATAGGTAAGAATTCTCAAAATCCTGAAATATTAAATTATTTGGGTTTATTTGATTTGGAAAATATGAATTTTATTGAAGCAATAAAGAACTTTTCAAAGGCTTCAAATTTAGATAAATCAAATGCAAAGTATTATTACAATTTGGCAAATGCATACTTTTATAATGGTTGGATAGAAGAAGCTCAAAAGGCATATTCTAAAGCTTTGTATATTTCTCCTGATAATCTTGACTACAGATATTCTCTTGCATATTTATATTTTGATAAAAAGGATTATGCAAAAGCTAAAAAAGAAACAGATGCGGTTTTGGATGTTGAACCAAATCATGCTCAGGCTAGAGTTTTGAGGGCTTTGTTGCTTGCTGTTAAAAAAGATTTTTTAGGTGCGGAAAATATTTTGGAAGCGAATATTAAAAAAGGTTTTGATGATGATTTTACAAAAATTTCACTAAGTAAAATTTATACAGAATTGAATATGTTTAACAAAGCTGAAAAACTTATTAATGAGGTTATTGAAAATAATCCTGATAATTTGAATTATTTAAGTGATCTTGCAGAAATTTATATTAAAGAAAAGCAGTATGAAAAAGCTTTGGAAATTGCTGATAAAATCCTTGAAATAAATCCTAATTATATTGCCGGAGATTTGTTAGGAGCAAAGACAGCTTTTCTAAAAGGTGATTATGATTTGGCAAAAAATTATGCTCAAGAAGCCATTTCACTTGATATAAACTGTGCTCAGGGATATTATTACCTTTCATTAGTCAGAGAAAAAATGGATGATGTTGAAGAAGCTATTGAATGTATGAAACGGGCTATTCTGTATGATTTGAATAATCCGCAATATTATACAAAAATGAGTGAATTCTATAAAAATAAAGGAGATTATAAAGCAGCTTTGGAATATATTTCTGAAGCGGAGAGTATTGATGAGTCGAATGAATATAAGCTTTTATATTCTGAACTTGCCAAGTTAAATAGAAAAGTAAATAAATGATAAGTTAGATCCCAAATTTTTTGATTTTGAAAAAAAGATAAATATAATACATATTATGGATTTAACTGGAGAGTAAAAATGGAAATAAGAAGAAGATTTACAAAGAATATAATTAGTATTGCAGCAATGTTTATACTTGTCCAGGGAGGAGTTTTTGCGGCAAGTGCCCCGGATACAACTGTGCCTCATCAATATCCTGCAAAGTATACACCTGAATATATTAAACAAATTACACCTGCTTATAAAGATGTAGGAAAAGATGAAGTATTTTATGTTGCACTAGATATGCTTAAAGAAACAGAGGGAATGTTTTCCAGAAATGCTATTTTAGGAAATAATTTATCACAACGTCCTGTTAAGATTGAATTTAGGGATTTAGGACAAATTAATGAAGAATATGCAACATTTGATGCGTTAGGTTGGAAAAAAGGCAAAAATTTGTATATTTATATAAGTAATAAACATAAAGATGCACCTGCAGGCGCTTTGGCTGCGTTATTATCACATGAAGCCTTGCATCAGGATGAGTTTAACTCTCTGGCTGAAGAAACTTATGCCTGGACAATGGAGGCATTTGTGTGGGATGATATTTTAAAAGTTTATCCAGAAAGTAATCAAGAATCTCATCCTCTTGTAAAAAGAGAAAATACATTGAAAAAACTCTTAGAAAAGGGAAATTATACAAATAAATATATAAAAAAAGCTGTATTGCAAAATTCAGGATATAAAAATCTCCCTTCATATTCTCCAGGATTTGATAATTTATAAAGATTTTTGAATAAATACATGTTTTACTTAAAAAGTCTATTGATTATAAAAAATCCTTGATGTTAAATAAAACTATGAGAAGAAGGATAAAAGCAGGTATACTCTTTATTGCAATGATTATAACATTGTTTGCTGTGAATTCCTTTTATCTCAATAGCCATAATCCAATGTTGGAAGTGGATAAACAAGATGTTAATAAAACTAAATTAACACCTCAAAAATTATTTGATTATACTTGGCAAAAAGTAAAAAATGAATATTATGACCCTAATTTCAACCACCAATATTGGGTACGTTGGAAAAATCATTATCGCGGTAAAATAAAAACCATAGATGATGCAAAAGTTGCAATAGATTCTATGCTTGTAAGTTTGAATGATCCATATTCAAGATTCCTTACAAAAGATGAATTCGCTGAACAAAATAATTCAATTGTTTCAAAAATTTCGGGTATTGGTGTAAATATAATTAATGAATCAGGTAAAATTAAAATTATTAGTGTCATTGAAAATACTCCTGCTCAGTTTGCGGATTTGAGGGCAGATGATATCATTCTTGCTATTGATGATAAAAAAGTAAGCGGTATGTCTTTAGCAGAAGTTGCAAATCTTGTGAAAGGACCGGTGAATACTTTTGTAAGTATAGATGTCTTAAGGAATAATGAATATATTAAAAAAAGAATTATTAGGAAAGAAATTTCAATAAAAACTGTTAAAAGTTCTGTTGATAAGAATATAGGTTATATTCAAATCTCTAGCTTTATTAGTAATTCTACTCCGAATGAATTTCTTGAAGCTTTAGAAAACACTGATAAATCAAAGGGACTTATTATTGATTTACGCGGAAATACAGGAGGTCTGCTTCAGAACGCTATTTTTATCACAAATATGTTTGTTCAAAAAGGCAAAATAGTTAGTATTGTCGGTAGAAATGGCTACCATTATGATGTTATGGCACAAGATACTAATGTAAATATTGATAAACCTATAATATTGTTGATAAATGGTGCAAGTGCCAGTGCAAGCGAAATTTTTTCGGGGGCAATGAAGGATTATCATAAAGCAAAGCTTATAGGTACTAAAACATACGGGAAAGGTATGGTGCAAAAGATTATACCAATGCCTAATGAAACAGGATTGAATTTGACTATAGCAAAATATCTTACTCCACAGGGTACTGATATAAATAAAACAGGTATAAAACCAGATATTGAATATCATTTGAAGAAATCGGATATTTTGGCCAAAAAAGATACACAGTTGGAATTAGCAAAGGATATTATGTCAAAGATGATCTCTTCTTCAAAGTAATCCTAAACTTGACATCATACTTTGTCTTGCGTATATTATATATACAATATGATCTGGCGACATGGCCAAGTGGTAAGGCAGAAGCCTGCAAAGCTTTTATTCCCCAGTTCGAATCTGGGTGTCGCCTAATAAAAAACAGTTTCTTTAAGAAACTGTTTTTTATTTGAAAAGCTTTTATTTAATAAACAATCATAAACGACTTCAGCATTCGACCAAGGTTATTTCCTTCCTGAGAAACTACTTCCAGATTGTTTTTATAATTTAGAGATGTAGATGTACCTCCGTCAAATGCCATTGCCCTATCAAGTTTCAGGTCATTACATAGCTTTTGTACTTCATACATATCCATTGGATTTTCGTCAGTGATAATAAGGATGTGGCATTCATCAGTTCCTTTTAATCCAATAATTGTTCTAGCCGTTTTGTGCAATACATTGGCCGCTTCTCTGACTACTTCTCCTTGCTCATTTTTAACAATAAAACCTTCTTCTTCAAGATGCAATTCAGGTAAAATTAGTGGGCCGGCTTGTGCGGATGTTACTACTGCACAGTTAAACGGAACTTCTGATTTATGAGATACTATAGCATATTCAAATTTATTACCACATTGCATTACTCTGAATTCAGTACGGTTTAATATTGTATTCATATTTCTTCTGAAGAAAGGATTTGCTAATAATGAATGATTGAACATTGGATCCGCAGATGTCATTCTGTCAGTGACTATATAAGATGTTGTTTTTCCGTTTTTTGGATCAAAAAATCCGGCATTAATGGTTAGAGTTGCTCTTGCTTTTGTATGAGCTTCTCTGTTTGTTATCAAATCTTCGGAAGCAACAAACTTGATTTTCTTTTTTATTTTTTCACCCTTTAAAATGATGTGGTAAATACCATTATCTTTTTTAATTGAGATGTCACCTGCAAACACAGGATTAGTACAAAATACTAGACTAACGAATAAGATTAATAATAATTTTAAATGTTTCATATTTATAGATCCTTTGACTTGTAGAACGCAAAAATAGCAACTAAAAATGCTATAGTTGGGAACGTTGCTGTAATGTATGGTGATAGAATTTCTTTTTCTGCCAGTAGGTCAAAAAATGGTAGAGTAATATAATAAATAAATATACATCCAACTGCTATTGTGAATCCGACTAATCTTTGTTCTCTTGGCTTGCTGAAACCGAGTAAACATCCTAAGATTGCTAATAATATGCAAACCAGGGGATGGAAGTAGCGTTGAAGGTATTTATTAAGAATAAAATTGTATTCTTCTGACAGTTTTTCTTCTTTTAAAAGTTTTACATAATTTTTAAGATCATGATTAGTGATATCACGTTCTTTCATTGTTGAATAGGTCATAAGGGTTAAAGCATTTTTAGCGGTTTCTCCCTCCAGGACATTCATTTTATTTATATGTTTTATATCTATATATATCCCATCACTTGAAATTTTATAGTTTGTAACATCATTTAATTCCCAGCGATCATCATAGGCATACCCTATTTTGGCAGAATAAATATTAGATAGTTGATGAACATCCTGATAAACTTTATTTGAAAAATCAAGCACAATTACATTTTTCAGTTTTCTATCATAAGATTTTGAAACGACAACAGCTGCTAAAGGATGACCGGTTTTATCCTTCTGAGTATAAATATATTGCGTTGATCTAACAGAGCCTCTTATAGCACGCATTTTTTCGGCTGCCATTGGAGTTCCTTTGTCGCCTGTTAGAAAGCATAAGTATGTAAATATTAAGCTTAAAACAATAACTGGTGCAATAATTCTTGGGAAAGACATGCCTACGGCTCTAAATATTGTTATTTCAGAGTCTTTACTCATTTTATCGAAGGTAAATAAAGTTCCCAGTAGCAATCCTACAGGGAAAGCCTTATCTAAAATTTTAGGCAGTTCATAAAATAACAATAATACTGCAGTTTTAATTCCGTAGTCGCCAGCTAGAGCCCCTTTAATAGTATTTAAAAGGATTTCCGGAGCAATCCAAACAATAGTAAACAGTAAAATAGCAACTAATGATGCTAATGTTACCTGTTTAAACATATATCTGTCGTAGATTGTTATTTTGGGAAATTTAAAACTCATTATAAAGAGAAATCCTTTCCTAAATAAAATTCTTTAGCAACAGGGTTAACTGCAACTTCTTCACTTTTACCCTGTATTTTAATTTTACCGTCAAAAATTACATATGCTCTATCGGTAATAGATAGTGTAGCTTTAGGGTTATGGTCTGTAATCAAAACTCCTAAACCTTTATCTTCAGATAATTTTCTGATATTGTCTTTGATTTCTCCTATTGCAATAGGGTCAATACCGGTAAAAGGTTCATCAAGCAGAATAAAGTCAGGACTAGCTGCCAGTGCTCTTGCTAATTCAACACGTCTTCTTTCACCACCGGATAATGATATTGCTGATGCACTGCGCAATCGCGCAACACCAAATTCTGCTAATAATTCTTCTAATTTTCTCTTTTTTTCATCTTCTGTCAGTTTGTCGTTCATTTGAAGAACTAATTTGATATTATCCTCGACTGACAAGCTTCTGAAACTGGAGGCTTCTTGAGGCAAATAGCCGATGCCTGCTTTTGCACGAATATGCATAGGCCATGAAGAAATCTCCTGCCCGTCAAGTGTTATACTTCCCTTATTAGGTTTTACAAGTCCGACAACCATATAAAATGTGGTTGTTTTTCCTGCACCATTCGGGCCCAGCAAACATACAACTTCACCCTTATTTATGCTGAAGGAAACATCATTTACAACACTTCTATCACCATAGATTTTGATTAAATTTTTTGCCTCAATTCTCATTTCTTCCCCTTACATTCTTAGCAATATTTTACTGAAAAAAAAACGATAATGCAAATTTTCGATTATTTTCATCCATTGTTTCTCTTATAAAAATCTTTATTTTTATAAAAACATTAAGAATTGTAAAACTTTCTCTCGAAATATGTTACTTTTGAAAAAAAATTGGGAATATATATCATGTACACAGACCATTTTCTTTTTCTTTATTTTCTCCTACACACACAAACCTTTTACCAAAATTAGCCGTATGAGCGGCTTTTTTATTATGGGTATTTATTGAAGTGACCTATTGGCATCTTAAAAATTTTGTTCAATGCTAATTAGTATTATAAAATACCCGACCGGGTAATAGTATTATTTTTAAAATTTTAATATCCTTATAAAACAAGGAGGCTAAATGAAAAAGGATTATAATTTTTTATATTATAAAGATAGAAATACAAGGATTTCTTGACAATATAAAAAATGTTTTAGGGTGTGATTTAGTATGAAAAAGTATATTTTACTCTTTTTTATTGACGATACTTTCTGTCACACAGATTTAGAAACAAAGACCACTGTTCGTGTTCCCTGTTAACGGGTAAATATAATAGACCTTTTAAAATATAAGCATAATAATTGATTTAAATCTTGATTACTATTGAAATTTTTTGTTTCTAAACAGATAGAAAGTATCTCTTTTTTTAAACATTATTGGAAGACTGTATAAAAAATTCTAAAATTCTATCATTGTACCTATTATCAATGGCACTGAATGGGAAAACTTCTCCGTCAAGTTCTTTTTTTATGTATGAAAGTACAGTTTGGATTTTATTTTTTGAAATGCAGTCTGTTTTTGTGACTACTGTAATTATTGGCAAATTGTATGCTGTAACCCATTGTCGCATTTGATAGTCATTTTTTTGAATTTCGTGTCTTGCATCAATCAATTGCACAAGATATTTTATTTGCTTTCGTTTTAATAAGTATTCTTCAAGGTATTTTTGCCATTTGTTCTGGGCTTCTTTTGAAACTTTTGCATAACCGTATCCCGGTAAATCTGCTATCATAAATTTATCAGAGAAATTAAAAAAATTAATTAGTCGAGTTTTGCCAGGAGTGTTTGATGTTTTTGCAAGTTTTTTATTGTTGCTTAATCCATTGATAAATGAGGATTTTCCTACATTAGATCTTCCAAGCAAAGGGTATTCCGGTAAATTAAATTCCGGACATTGGCTTAGTTTTTCCGCACTGATAATAAATTTTGCATTCATGTATGGTTTTGTTTTCATTTTGACAAAGCCTTTTCTTTTGCTTCTTTTACCCTCTTTTTATATAAAACTGTTTGGAATAAATTATACATTTTTTCATTGTTAACAACTGTCAATTGTGTTTTATTATTAACAAAATCTACATTAAATGAAGATTCTTGGTTAAAAATATTCGCTTGAATATTTACTATTTGAAACAGCCCCTCAGTTAAAATACTAAGAGGCTCTTTCAAAAATGTTTCGAATGTTTTTCTTATATCAAATTTTTTCTTCATGATAATATTTATAATATTTATCTGTTGTCTATACATCTTCCGGCGAGTGAAGTCCAGTCAGGTTATGATTAAATTTTCTGCTGGAATGCATTGATTCTTTGCATAACGGCATTTTTATCATTTGCATTAGGTGACAATGCCAAATATTGTGTATAGTATTTAACAGCACCTTGATAGTTACCTTCTGCTTCGTATGCTTGGGCTTTCAATTTAGCAATTGACGGAGCATTATGGTAGAAATCAATTGCTCTGTTGCAGTATTCAATAGTTGTTGCATAGTTGCCTTCTTTGTATTCTCGTAAAGCGATTTCAAAGAATTCGTTTGATTTCATTTCGCATAAATCTATATAATGAATACCATTAGCAGCGATTCTATTATCAGGATCTGTCATCAATACTTTTTGCAAAGCTTTTCTTGCTGTTCTGAATTGTTTATGTTGAACAAGAATTTCTGCTAAGTATAGTTCATCATCAATACTGTTTGCAAAATTTATGGCATTTTCAAATGTATATACTGCATCCTTTTCTCTACCTAAAGAAAGATATGCTTCACCTTTAATGACTGTATCCATTAAACTATTGCTTGCAGATTGCACAATATAATTTAAGTTTTCTTCCGTTAGAGCCATCTGGTGAGTAATTCTACCTAATTTGATTTTTGCCAAATGAAGTTTTAAATCATTTGGTGTTCTTTGGATAGCTTCATTTACATAATCATAAGCCAAATAAACATCTTTGTTTGTTGTGAAGGAGTTACTATCTGCAGTATCTTTTGCCATTTCATAATAAGTATTGGCTAAACCTATTATGGCTTTGTTATTATAATTTGCATCGCCTAACAATCTTGAATAGTATTCAAGAGCCTGTTGGTATTTTCTTGTTTCCAAAGACATGTTTGCAACTCTGTAAATTCCTTCTTTATAGTTAGGATTTAATATAATGGCAGTTTTTAATTCTTCCATTGCAAATTCATGATCTGCTCTTCTTTCATAAACTCCTGCCAAGTTAATATATGGACGGGAATTTTCAGGTTTTACGCGGATTGCTTTTTTGAATGAATTAATAGCTGCTGGCTGGTTGCCTTGTTTTAGATATAATTCTCCTTGCAGATTCCACGCAGGTGAAGAATTAGGATTTATGTGCAGTGAGTGGTTTAACCAAGTTAATGCTTTTGTATAATCACCACGTCTTGCTTCAACTTGTCCCATATGATACATAGAAGTAGGGTTGTGTGAATTGCATTTTATAGATTGCAGATAGTATTTTTCTGCTTGATCCAAATCTCCGTCTAACATTGCAATATTGCCTAAGTTATCATAAGCAGGTGCAAATTGAGGATTATTTTTAAGTGCAACTTTAAATAAATCCTGAGCATCTTTTTTATTGCCTAATTTTAATGTTGCAACACCCATCGCATTGTATGCTTGGTAATATGTACTGTCAATGCCTACAGCTTTTACAAATTCCTGAATAGCTGCATTTGAAAGATTGTTAATATTTTTGATATACTCAACATCGGAAGATGTCTGGCGCATTAAGTATACTAAACCTTGTGCGTAATGTAATTGAGCATTGTTAGGATATTTTTTTAACAATTTATCTAATTCTGATTGTGCAGGTGCCAATTTGTATTGTTTCGCCATAGATACAAGCTGTAAACCTTTAGCCTCTAAATCATTAGGGTTTTTATTTAAAATCTCTTTTAATCTTGCATCAGCAGTTTCATAATTGTTATATTCAATCATGCGATTAATATCAATATAACTTTTAGATACTTGAGCTTTCATAGGTTGGGCAGCAAACGAAGAATTTACACAGAATATAGAAACTGTCAATAACATTGACGTAACTAATAATTTTTTACAATTCATGTTTTCACCTACTTTTTAACTTTTAACTATTCTAAATATTCTAAAAATATTGTATAATAGTTAATAGAAAAAAGCAATAAGGTAAATGGATGGTATTGAACTTAGAATCTAAACATGATTTAGAAGATTTTAAATCGTATATTTTGGTAGAAAAAAACTTTTCTGAACATACTGCAAAAGCTTACTATGCTGATATTTTGGCCTATTTGATTTGGCTTGATAATCAGGCATGTGAAGATGTTAATTTTTCTAAAGTTCGGGAGTATTTACACTTTATTCAAATCTTCAATTATAAGAAGACGACAATAGCCCGTAAAATAGCGTCAATACGTACATTTTATAAGTATTTACACAGGGAAAAAAAGATTGAAAATAACCCTGCTGAGAGTTTAATATCCCCCAAACGACCGAAATCTTTACCAAAATTCCTTACAATGGAGGAGATTGAGCAAATTTTAAATAATATTAACATAGAAACTCCGGCTGGATATAGAAATCGTGCAATATTAGAATTATTATGGGCAAGCGGGATGCGCGTTTCTGAATTAAGTGGGTTGAATTTTGGGAATTTAAACCTTGAAAATAATGAAATTACGGTTTTTGGTAAAGGGGCTAAAGAGCGTATAATTCTTATTACGGACAGAGCAAAACGCTATTTGCAGGGGTATATTGACTATGCAAGGCCATTAATTGCTAAAGGATACATTTTAGATCCAATAACAGATACAACTCCTGTCTTTATAAATAAAACTGGATATCGCCTTCAGACAAGGATGATACGAAATGTAATAAATGATATTGTTGAGAAAATTCAACTGCCTAAAAAGGTTACACCGCATATGTTCAGACATAGTTTTGCGACACATTTGATAGAAAACGGAGCGGATTTGAGGGTGGTACAAGAATTGCTGGGGCATGCAAGTATTTCAAATACACAAATTTATACACATATTTCTATGCAACATATGAAAGAAGTGTATAATGAAACTCATCCAAGGGCTTAAATTTTGGCGGTTTACAATTGACGAGCTTAATTAAATATGTTAAAATTAGTTTATAGGGTTGATGAGATTATAATGAGTATGAGATTAAATAATAAAAAATTTGGATTTACACTGTCTGAGGTAATGGTAACATTATCATTGATTGGAGTTTTGGCAACATTAACATTGTCTACGGTTGGTTCTTCTGTTCAACAAAGAGCACGACTTGCTGAGTTCAGAACAGCGTTTGCTAAAATGGAAGCGGCAATGAAAAATATTACAATTGATGAAGGTAAAGTTTATTCTTGTTATAAGATTCCTGATAATGCAGCAGAAGATGATTTCGGCTTGAGCATAAACGGTTCGCCATCTGAAAAAAATACTGAGTGTAAAGCTTTTATGGATGCATTTGTAAAAGCTATGGGTGCTACACGAAAATGTGAAAATAATGCGGTAACAGAGGGTTGTTTACCGGGTAATTACCCACCTGCTCCTGGTGGTAATTTTAATGTAACCAATAGTAAGGCATATGTTCTTGATAATAGTATGGTAATTATTTCAGATGGTACCAATTATATGAGATTGTTTGCTATAGATGTTAATGGACGTAAAGGTCCTAATAAATGGGGTCAAGATATATTTGCTTTTTCTACAAGAGTGTCTGAGTCTGTTTTGATTGGTAACAGAACCTTTGTAAAATCAGTAAGTCTTTTCCCTCCTGATAACCCTGAAAACTATTTGGGCGGTGATGCCAGTAAAACTACTGAACAGATGATGAAAGAATCTGCCGGAATTAGAGAATAATTTATTTTACAAGATTTGCTGTTTCGTTAAACATTACCATATGAAAATCAGGACTTGTCATATTGGGATTTTGTTTCATAAATTTTTTTACATCAAATTTTGCTAAAAATTTGTCCAATTTTTCAAGAATTTTAGAATTAGCTTCATGTTCTGATTTTAAATTTGCTATATAATTACGGGTCATAGCAAGAATTTCATCTTCTGTTAAAATTGGCAGGCCGCCTATTTTGACTTCATCTTTTTCATCATTTTCAAGATACTTTTTTTCTTCTTCTTTTTGTTGTTCCTGATGGTGCTGTTTGTGTTCTTGCCCTGTAGAAACAGCAGATTCTATTCTTTGTCCAAAAGGATTATTTACAGAATTAAACATAGATGACCTCTTTAACTTTAAAATAATATGTTTTTTGTATCGGCATCTTTGATAAGAACTTTAATAATTACTGTTTTTGGAGGAGTCTTATAAACTCATATAATAATCCTTTAATAATTTTGTATCAGTTTCTATATTAGGGCTTTCGCAAACGAGAGCACCTTTAATATTAAATTCTTTCAATGCTTTTAATAAATCTTTATAATTCATATCAGAGTCTTCTAAAATTAAATGACATTTTTCACCTTTTTGTGTATATTCAATTCCGGCTAAATGAGCATGAAAATTATTTAAGGCAAAGTCACCCAGTTCTGTTCCTATGCGTTCGAGGATTTTACAAAATTCATCATAAGTGTTATATTCCCCTGCTGTTCTGGCGTGAATGTGTGAAAAATCAATGCATGGTAGAACTTGTTCAAATTCTTTTGACAGCCTGATAATTTCTTCGTAATCACCCCATTGAGTGGCTTTCCCCGTTGTTTCCGGCCTTACCCAAATTTTCAAATTGTATTTTTCCAGAATATCAATTATTTTTTGAGTTTGAGTTTTAACTTGCTGGTAAACGGTTTCTTTGTCTGCACCCATATAAAAAGCTGCATGATAAGTGATACTGTAGCCGCCAAAGTCACTTGCGGCTTGTGCTGTATCTACAATTCTTTGAACACTTGCTTCAACTTTTTCTTCTTCTTTTGAGTTAAGGTTGATATAAAAAGGACCATGGGCAGTTAAGATGAAGTTTTTTTCTTTGGAAGTTTCTTTAAGCAATAGACGTGTATCATCCGACATTCGCACCCCATGTACAAATTCTACTTCCATTCCATCTAAATTCATTTCCTCAAGGATTTCAAATGCTCTTTTATATCCTCCTTTACCTGTTGATAAAGGCATTCCTGCAGTCAAAAAGTTTAATTTGTCCGGTTTATAAAAGTTTTGCACAATATCCTCCTACAAATACTGAAAATATGTTCAGCGTTATACTTTTACCTTAATAATTTCTTCTAAGATTTCGCATGCATCAGAAACAAATTTTGAACAGTGTTCTTTTCGTGCACTGCCTTCCAATCCGGCACAAAGAACTTTGCAACAGGTAACTTTATTTCTTTTTTTGAATTCTTCTACAATTTTGGCTGCTTTTTCTCTTGCAGTAACAGGATTTCCGCATCTGTTATTCCTTCCAAAATAGTAGCCGGCAACCAGTTGAGAAGCTGTAACCGTACCGCATGCACAACCTGAGGACATTCCGGAAGAAAGGGCTGTGGCACAGGGTAACAGATCAGGTGCACATAATCCTTCATCAATACATGCCTGTATCACTGCTTCTGAGCAGGAATAGCCATTTTTAAAATATTCTAAAGCTTTATCTTTTAACATTTTATTACCTCAAGTTTAATTTCTTACATAAAAATACGCGGATGTCAAAAGTTTGGTTGGGTTATCTCGAGAATAAACTTTCATGATGTAAGCACCCGCTTGGTTTAATACTATATAATTTGTATAATAATAGATTTGTTCATCTCTGATTTTAACTGTTTTACCCCAAACCAGTTCATATCCGTATCGTTCTTGTTTTCCTCCTCCGATTTTGACAATTTGTATCAGAAGTAATTTTGATTGTACTGGTTCAGGAAGGGTTATGAGGTAGTTTATTGTGTTTCCTGGCTTGAAAACGTTTGTATTACTGTTTGAATTTATAGTTTCTTTAGTGAAACGATATTTATTAAACAGTATAACGGATTTTTCGTTATTACACGCACAGGTAAAAATCGTTAAAAATAACGTAATTATAAGTAATAAAGTCTTTTTCATGATTTTTGAAGCTGTTTGATTTTAGTTTCAACAGTGTCTATCATATTTTTGTCATTATTGTATTTGATAAACAGTTTATAATTTTTAATGGCATCTTCAGTTTTTCCTTGCTGTTCCAATGCTAGACCAAGTGCATAGTATGCGTAGCCAAAATTATAATTTGAATCAAGCGATATAACTTTTTCAAAACTTTTTTGGGATTCGATTAAGTTATTTTCATTTGCATAAGCAAGACCTAAATTAAACCATCCGTCAGTATAATCGGGGTTAACTATAATAGATTTTTGATAGTAATTAACTGCTTTTGTATTATCTTCTTTTAATTTATATATATTACCTAATTTTAATAATGTAACGGCATCATTTGGTACCAGCTGTAATGCTTCCTGATAATTTTGTACCGCTGCATCATAGTTGTTATTTTTATAATTTTTATCACCTTCTGAAATAAGTTCTTCATTTTGTTTTGAAACAACAGATACTGTAGGTGTAACCGGTGACTCTGTTGCTTGAGTATTTGTTTTTATTTCATTTGAATTAACAGCAGGTGTTTTATCAACATCATCAATAGTTAAATTGATTGAAGGTAAATCTTCTTTGTTTGTACCCTGAGTTTGTTGGACATTAACTTTAGGTTTATATAACGAAGAAATAAATTCACTGTATTCAGCAGAATATGCAGTTTTGTCAGGATCAATTGAGATAGCTTTTTCATAATTTTCTGCGGCTTTTGTATTATCTCCTGTTGCTCTATAAGCTTTTGCTAATCCATAATATACAAAACCATCTGTATAACCGTCTTTTATTGCTGTTTTGAAATTTTCAATAGCACTGCCGTAGTTTTTAGCTTCAATAAGTTCATGACCTCTGGCAACACGTGCATTATTTAAATTATCTTTAAGTGTTTTATCGTTTTTAACCGGCAAAAGATTTTCATACATTGCAATAGCTTCATCATATCTTTTCAAGGCATGGAGAGCTAATGCCTTATTAACTTGCATATTATAGTCGTCAGGCTGAGAAGTTAATATAATATCATAATATTTCAAAGCGTTTGCGTAATCTTTTTTATTATGGTAGCAAAGAGCAATATTTTTTTTGATATTTATGTCAGCACTATCTTTTGTTTCTGCAATTAAGTAATTTTCAAGAGCTTTATCATAATTGCTCAAGGTTTTATAAACATTTGCAATATTTTTGTAGCCATTTATGTCATTTGGAAAAGCTTTGATATACATATTATACTGAGTAATTGCCTCAGTATTTTTATTCATATCCGCAAGCAGATTTGCATAATCAAGGCGTACAGTGTTTAAATTAGGTACCTTTGCAAGTACTATTTGGTACTGTTCATATGACAGATCATTTTTTCCAAGATCCTGATATGCCTGTGCTAAACCTAAATGTGCTGAATTATTTTCCGAATCAAGGCTTATTGCTTTTTCTAACATTTCAACAGCTTTTTCAGGATTATTATCGTTTAACAGGGCAAGTCCGTATTGTGAAAAACTTTTGAATGTTTCAGGATTTTTCTCATATAAAATTTTATATTGTTTTGCTGCATCATCATAATCTTTTACTGCATAATAAGACGCTGCAAGATTTTCTCTGGATTCTGAGTGTTGAGAGTAAGTTTCTAAAAATGTATTATAACTTTTGATTGCATTGTTGTAGTCTTTTAATTGATATTGAACATTTGCAATATTAAAATAATTATATTTATATTCAGGATAAATATCTAAAGCTTTTTCATATGATTTTAGGGCTTCTTTATAGTTACCCTGATTTTCATAAATACTGCCGATGCTTATGTATACAAAAGCATCATCAGGTTTTAATTCTATTACTTTCTTATAAGTTTCAAGGGCTTTTTGGCTGTTATCGATTTCAGAATACAGTCCTGCTAGCTTTGTATATATCATTACATCGGCCCCTGGTAATTTTACGGCCTGTTCTAACTTTTCTATAGCACCTTTCAAGTCTTGTTGATGTTCTGCGCTGCATGCTTCCTGATATAAAGCACTTGCTTCAGGTGACATTTGTGCAATAGCAGGCATTGTACAAAATATAAAAGATGAAACCAAAATAGTTGTTAATAAATGCTTTCTAATTTTTCTACTCCTCAAAATTTTTTCTTATTTTAACATAAAACTTATACCTGTGTAAAGCTGTCTGAATAGATTGTTTTATTTAACAGGACAGCAGCTGTTTTAATAATATTTTGCTCATCAATACTCTTTTTGTCAAATTTAATTTCTTCCAAATCTTCAAAGTTTTTAATCATATTAGTAAGATTTAAATATAATTCATCAATTTGTGAATTTGGAGAATTATTTTCAAGCATTTTAAAAATTCTTACTAATTCTTCATCCTTTGCATCCATTATAACAGCGTCCAATCCGGCTCCGTATGCTAATACTCCAAATACTTTGTTTATTAATGGCCGTAAGTTTTTAGGTGCGCCGTTTGAAATATTTGACAGGCCGATGATAGTGTTACCTGTCGGGTCAAAACTTTCTTTAATCATTTTTAATGTATTAAGAGCTTCAATACCCTGTGATTGGTCAGCTTGTACCGGTAAAATCAGTGGATCGAAGTAAATTTTATTATGTTCAATCCCTTTCTCAATGCATTTTTCGTATATTTCAAAAACTATTTCAAGTCGTTCGTCTGCGGTTTTTGGGATTCCTGTTTGTTTAGAAAGAGTAAGTGCAATTATATTGCAGCTGTTAGCCATAGCACAATCTGTTAATATTTCTAATCGCTCAATATCGTTTGAGGTACTGTTGATAAAACAATTTTGAGGATTTTTAACAAGTTTTAATCCTTCTACAATAGCAATACTGTTTGTTGAATCAAACGAAATATCTTTGCCTTCCGTAAGTGGAATAAGCCATTCAAAAATCTTGTCAAGTTTTCCACGTGAGGGACCGATATTCAAATCTATGCAGTCCATTTTTTTCTGAATTTTTATTAAATTTTTGACAAAATTTTCATCTCTATTTTCAAGAGCTTCTCGGACTGTTTTTGAGATTATATGTATATTTTCGCCTATTAATAGCATAAAAAAAATATATCATAAAAATTGCAAAAATAAAACAAAAATTTTTCTAATTATATATATATTTATTAAAACAAAATTGCTTCATAAAATTTTACATAAAAAATCCTTTACTACTAACAAAAATTTTTAAAATATGGATTTATAACTAGAAAAAACATGAAAAATGTGTTATAATAAAATGGGGTTCTGTTAGAATATTATAAGTGTAAAAGGAGTAGGTTCTATGTCAACATCAATCACAGAAAAGGAAACACAAAAAGTAAAATCCAAATTCAATGATGAATTTGAAAATTATTTAAAAAGCCAATGTGCTAAAACAACTTTTAACGGTACTGAGTTAGAATCATTTTCTTGGTACAAAAAAGTTCTTGGGCTTGTGTAATTGCACAGGGTATTATCCTCACTTTCAAACTATCCGGCCTTAGGAGGTTAGGGTCGGTTTTTTGTAGTGAGGAATTTTAATATGTAATGAGTCTGTTTTACAATAAAAAATTTTTTATATATAATCTTAGTTATGACAACTAGAGATAATGTAAGAAATTTTTGTATAATTGCCCACATTGATCATGGAAAATCAACTCTTGCTGATAGATTGCTTGAGAAGACGGGTACTGTTGCTCAGCGTGATATGCAGGATCAACTTCTTGATTCAATGGATATTGAACGAGAGCGTGGGATTACAATTAAATTGAATGCGGCGCGTATGAATTACAAGGCTGCTGACGGTAAAAATTATGAATTAAATTTAATTGATACTCCAGGGCATGTTGATTTTTCTTATGAGGTTTCAAGATCATTAGCGGCTTGTGAAGGTGCATTATTAATTGTTGATGCTACTCAAGGGGTAGAGGCTCAGACTTTGGCCAATGTTTATCTGGCAATTGAACAAAATTTAGAAATTATCCCTGTTATTAATAAAATTGATCTCCCATCTGCTGATGTAGAAAGAGTTAGACAAGAAATAGAAGAAATATTAGGTATTGATGCTTCAATGGCAATTCCTGTTAGTGCAAAGACAGGGGAAGGTATCGACGATGTATTGGAAGCTGTAGTTACATATATTCCTGCTCCTGTTGATAATTCTGATCAGCCACTGAGGGCCTTGGTTTTTGATAGTGTATATGACCAGTATTTAGGTACTGTTTGTTATTTTAAAGTTGTAGACGGCAGTATTTCTTTGGGTGATAAAATTAGATTTATGGCTTCCGGTAAAGAATATGAAGTTGTTGAGCTTGGTTATCAGACTCCAGCAAGAGTGCCTGTTAAAAAGTTAACCTGTGGTGATGTTGGTTATTTTGCAGGTTCAATTAAAGAATTAACCCGTTTTGTGGGTGATACAATTACAAACGTTGCAAATCCTGCTGCAGAACCGCTTCCAGGATATAAAGAAGCATTACCGATGGTATTTTCTGGTATGTATCCGGTTGATAACGAGGATTATGGCGATTTAAAAGAGGCTTTGGAAAAATTAAAACTAAATGACAGCAGTATTACTTTTGAACCCGAAACTTCAAGTGCTTTAGGTTTTGGATTCAGGTGCGGATTTTTGGGAATGCTGCATATGGAAATTGCTCAGGAAAGGTTGGAGCGTGAATATAATTTGTCATTGGTTACAACGGCTCCTTCAGTTGTATATAAAGTTCATAAAACAAACGGTGAAGTTGTCGAAATTGATAATCCAGCAAATTTACCTCCTGCACAGTATAGAGATTATATTGAAGAACCATATGTAAAAGTTCAAATAATTACACCTAATGAATATGTCGGTACTCTTATGGATTTGGCGCAAAACAAACGCGGTATCTTTATAAATATGACATATTTAGATAAAGTTCGTGTAGATTTGGCATATGAAATTCCATTGAGTGAAGTTATAACAGACTTTTACGACCAGTTAAAGTCGCGCACAAAAGGTTATGCAAGTTTGGATTATGAGTTTAGTGAATATAAGCGTTCAAAGCTTGTTAAATTAGATATAATGCTTGCAGGCGAAATCGTGGATGCATTATCCGTAATTTGTCATGAAGATAGTGCGTTTTATATAGGACAGAAATTAACAGTAAAGTTAAAAGAGATTATTCCACGTCAACTTTTTGAAGTTCCTGTTCAGGCAGCTGTTGGTGGTAGGGTTATTGCAAGAACAACGATTAAAGCTATGCGTAAAAATGTGCTTGCAAAATGTTACGGTGGTGATATTTCGCGTAAAAGAAAACTTCTTGAAAAACAGAAGAAGGGTAAAAAACGTATGAAATCCGTTGGCAGTGTTGAAGTCCCGCAAGAGGCTTTTATGGCGGTATTGAGTCTTGATGAAGACTAGGTTAATATTTTATCTTTTGCTAGCATAGATGCATCAAGCCTGTTTCTTACTCCCAGTTTACGTATAATTGCTGCAACATGAGCTTTTACTGTATGGTGAGTAATCATTAGAATGTCAGCGATTTCTTTGTTAGTCAGTCCTTGCATAACATACTGTAAAACTTCAAGTTCTCTGTCTGTTAAATTTTTCCTTTTTGGTTTATTTTTCATCATCTTCCTTCTATCCTTTCCTGTTTAAATATTAGCACCTATAACCCACATTACTATTAGCCATATGGTTAGTTATTATTTATTCCTTATAAAAATATTAAGAATTTGTAACATTTTATTTATTTAGCGCAATTATTTAAAAGTGAAATACTTTATATATATACAAGATGGAAAATCAAATTTATAGGATGATTATGAAACTGAAATAAAATAGATGATTTTATCATTTATGTATGTGAGTATAAAAAGGAGATTCGACAATGGGAACAAATGGAATTAGCGGTAATGATGCTTTCAGATATTTAGGAAATATCGGCAATGTCGGTAATGCAAAACAATCAGGTAATGTTGCAAAAGCATCTGAAGCTTCAACTAGTCAACCAATCAATTTTAAAGAAAGTTTTGGAAGAAAAGATTTAGATAATATAAATCCATACGGTGTTTCATTTACTTCTGTAAGTGCTGTTGATAAAGAAATAGCAGTAAATACAAATAATGAATTAAAACGTCTTAGATTTAATTATCAAGTGACGGGAAATCAAGTGGCAAGCGTATCAAAAGGTGTGACAGAAACAGTCTTACCTGGAATGCAGTTAGCAGCAGATTACGCTGTGGAATTGGGAGTTAAGGATCCAAAAGGACCTTTTGCCGAATTATTTGTATAGGATTGGTAATTAGGTTACTCACATACATTGGTCAGTCTTTTCAGACTGGCCTTTTATTTTGTGATAAAATTTTTGTATGAAAGAGTATGATTTTTATATAGTGCCGACACCTATCGGAAATCTAGGTGATATAACTTTAAGAGCATTAGATGTTTTAAAGTCTGTTGATTTAATTGCTTGTGAAGATAGCAGAGTTACTCAAAAATTGTTAAATCATTTTGATATAAAAACTAAATGTGTTTCTTATCATAAATATAATGAAAAAGAGCGCTTGTCTCAGATAATCAGTGTGTTGCAAAGCGGTAAAAAGATGGCGCTTGTTTCAGATGCAGGGACTCCTTTGATTTGCGATCCGGGATCTATAGTTGTTAAAGAACTTCGGCAAAGAGGTTTTTCAATAACTTCTTTACCTGGTGCATGTGCTGTTACAACGTTTCTTTCTCAAATTTCACGAGAGGATGAAACTTTTTCTTTTGTAGGATTTTTGCCTAAGACTCAGAAACAACTTGAAGATATTATTCTTCGTCATAAATATAATGATATGGTTTTTTATGAATCGCCTAACAGAATTATTCAAACTTTAAAAATTGTAAAAAATCTTAGAAATAATGCTGTTATTGCTATTGGAAGAGAATTGACGAAAATGTTTGAAGAAATCCTTGTTGATAAAGTTGAAAATGTAATTAATTATTTGGAAAATAATATTTCTAAGGGTGAATTTGTAGGAATGATATTTAAAGATAAAGCGCAGGCAGATATATATGATATTGAAGACAAGATAAAGGTCTTACAGAATAAGGGTTTTAGCGCAAAAGACATAGCTGTTATTTTATCTGAATTGTATGGTGTAAATAAAAATAAAATTTATAAGGTTACAGTTGGTAAATAGTTGTAAAATTTTTGTACTTTTTTTTTAATTTATGCTACAATTTTATCAGGAGAATAGTGAGAGTTTGTAAGGAACATAATTCTTGAAATTTAATAAAATCATAAAGCAACTGGTGTTGTCACTAATGTTAGTTATGATGGCACAAACCGTTAGTTTAGCTGTTGACGATGTATGGGGGGGAATGGGTTTATCCGACGAAGCTGTACAGTATAACAGCAATTACGCTAATACGGTTTTTGATAAATATACAGACTATTCAAACTCTAATACTCCTGAGTATTCTAAAGGTCAATACCCTGCAAACTTAAGTTCTAATAAAACCCCGTCTGAGTCTGTTGATAAAGAAAAACGGACTATTAAAAATGTCGAATTCTATGGTCTTAACTCTATTACTCCTCAGGAATTAGCTGATAAAATGCAGATGAAAGAAGGTGTTGAGTATTCGCGTGAGCTTTTGCAGTCTGATTTAAAAGCTATTTATGAAACAGGTTATTTTACGGAAAAAATGAAAGCTATTCCATCTAAAAATGATGATGGTACAGTGACTGTTAAAATCGTTGTGGAAGAGAATATTCCAGTAAAAGATTTCACTGTAGAAGGTAATACTGTTGTTCCGATTGAAGATATTTTGGCGACTTTGAATGATATGAAAGGTAAGCCGCAAAATATCACAAAATTAAATGCAGCTATTGCGCAGATCCAAGAATTATACAATTCAAAAGGTTATATTTTAGCCAGAGTTGATTCAGTAACAGATGATCCTGACGGTACAATCAATATCAGTATAAAAGAAGGTATTATTGACAAGATAATGATTGAAGGTAATGAAAAAACCAAAGATTATATTGTTGCACGTAATATCTTAACTGAACCGGGTATGATTTATAATGAAAATCTTGTTAAAGAAGATTTAGTAAGATTATATGCGACCCAAGCTTTCAAAGATGTAACAAGAGAAATTGAGCCGAGTGATGAAGTTCCTGATGCTTATGATATTACTATTAAAATTCAGGAACAAAGAACAGCAAGTATTTCTGTCGGTGGTGGTATTGATACTGTAACTGGTTTGTTTGGATCAATGGGGATTTCTGAAAATAACTTTAGAGGCAGATGTGAAAGATTGTCTTTAACTGGTTTGGTTGGTACCGGTGTAATTTTGAATGATTCATCTGTTAAAGACCATATGAATATTCAGGCTGAATTGAGCTATTTCAAACCATATTTCTTTAATGCAGATACTTCTTTAAATACAAGAATATTCTTTAGAGATTTTGGTTCTTATCAGGTTCCTCTTGCAATTGAAAGAAGATATGGTGGAGAGGTTACTGTTGCGCACAGGTTAAAGAAGAATCGTCATGCTACTGCATCATTTAGTTTAGGTGTTGAAAATATTGATGTTTCTGAAGGTGATTTCAACGGTATTTACAGATTATACCAAAGATACAATGTACCTATTTCAGAACGTGCTAAGCAGTTAGAAGGCGGTCTGTTCTTATCATTGAGCCCTTCTTTAATTTATGATACAAGAGATTCTGCTACTGTTACCAGACATGGTACAATGGCTAGTTTGAGATTTGATGAAAACATTGGATTAAACGGATTTGATAAGACTAACGGTAAATTAACAGGTATGATTAAACAATACATTCCTGTAGGTAAGAAATCTTCATTATCATTCACTGCAAAAGGTGGAGGCGCTATCCATGGAGATGTTCCTGAAGTTATGGCATATCGCTTAGGTGGTCCTTATACTATTAGAGGTTTCAAGATGAGCGGTGTTGGTACAGGTAATGCTTTCATTATGGGTTCTGCTGAATTCGCTACTCCTATTCCGTTCCTTGACAGAACAAGAATTGCATTCCTGAATAACTTAAGATTTACTGTATGGGTTGATGCTGGTAAGGTATTTGATGGTACTGTTTCAAATACATTGTATGATAGACCTATGTATGCGGTTGCTGCCGGTGTTGGTTTGAAAGTATATATCCCAGGTATGGGACCATTGTCAATCGATTATGGTATTCCGCTTACCAATCCGGGTGATAACGGTTCAAGTAACGGATACTTTACTTTCGGTGTAGGAGATTTATTATATTAGTATAAAACATAGGAGGTATTATGAAAAAATTAAGATTAATGGCATTATTTTTAGCCGCGGGAATTACTCTTTCTATTGGTTCACAAGCAAATGCCGAGGTCGGTTATTTAAATTACCAAAAAATTCTAGATAATTATCCTGCGGCTCAGCAAGCTGTTAAAGAAATTGATGCTAAGAGTTTAGAATTGCAGCAATATATGGTTGATAAAGAAAAACAATATAAAGCGCTTGATACTCCATTAAAAAAACAAAACTTTGAAACTCAAACAGCTGCTGAGTTTAATGCTAAGCAAGAAGCACTATTTAAGTTGAGAAATTCAAAAGAAACTCAAATTCTAAATCAGGTTCAAACTGCTGCAAAAGCTGTTATGGTTGCACAAAAATTGGATGCAGTTTTGTCTGATCAGGTAATTTTTGTTGGCGGTGTTGATATTACTGATTTAGTTATTCAAAAATTAAAAGGACAATAATTAAAAATTAAGAATTATAAGTGATAAGTGATGAAGTTAATAAGTATTTACAAATGGACTTAATCACTTCATTACTTAATCACTTTGACTATCAAGAGGCATTTATGAATTATTCACAAGATGGCACACAATATCATATTGGGCTACAAAAAGGCGATGTAGGTAAGTATGTTATCCTTCCAGGAGATCCTAAAAGATGTGTTAAAATAGCACAATACTTTGATGATGCAAAACTTGTGGCCGATAAGCGGGAATTTGTTACATATACAGGCTATTTAGACGGAGAGAAAGTTAGTGTAACTTCAACAGGTATTGGCGGACCATCTGCATCTATTGCAATGGAAGAACTGGTAAAGGTAGGTGCTGAAGTATTTATACGTGTCGGCACTTGTGGAGGTATGTCATTGGATGTTAAAGGCGGAGATGTTGTAATTGCAACAGGTGCAATCCGAATGGAAGGTACAAGCAAAGAATATGCTCCGCTTGAATTTCCCGCAGTTGCCAATCTTGATGTTACAAATGCTTTGGTTGAAGCTGCTAAAAATCTTGGTTTTACCTATCATACCGGAGTTGTCCAGTGTAAAGACTCTTTTTACGGGCAGCATAATGCAGAAAATATGCCTGTAAGTTATGAGTTGCAAAATAAATGGGAAGCTTGGAAAAGATTGGGGTGTTTGGCTTCTGAAATGGAATCTGCCGCATTGTTCGTTGTTGCAAGTTATTTGAAAGTTAAGGCTGGTTCGGTCTTTTTGACAGTTGCAAATCAGGAAAGAGAAAAACAAAATTTGGAAAATCCTGTTGTTCATGATACGGAAAAAGCTATTAAAACTTCTATTGAAGCAATAAAAATTTTAAAAAAGGATAGATAATTATGTATAGAAAAAACAGAATGGAATACGTTATAAAAACTTGTTCAGGTGATGATGCTCAGGAGTTGCAAAATCTTCTTAATGAAATGTCTATGAACGGTTGGGATTTATATAGTATGCATGATGTTGGGGACGAGGATACCGGTTCTCAATTGAACTGTATTTTTATGCGTGAGGCTAAATCGGAAAGTAATGCTGAAAGTGACATAATTAATATCTCAGATTTTAAAAGCCAGATGGAAAAAATGCTTTCACCTAAAATGACAGAGTATGAACAGTGTTTAGAAATTCAATCAAAAATTAGGAGAGAAAAAGATAAAATTAATAAAATAAAAGCAGCTCTTGAAGGCGAAGCTCCGGCATCTGTTTCTAGAAAAAAACTTAATGATAAAATATCTGCCGGATTGAAAGAACTGGAAGATTTAAAGGCTCAGTTAAATAAAGCAACTTCTCCGGATTTAATGTATTCAAAGCTGCATGAAGAAAAATTGACAATTTATCTAAGTGAGGAACTTTTAGGTTTTATTGATTCTGATAGAAACAATACAGGAGAAGAGTTAATCGCAGAAACAGTTAAATCGAGATTAAAATTAACAGAGGAAAGCGGTTATGTCATTCCTAAAGTTGTGTTTAAAGATGATGAAAACCTCAACTCTTGTGAATTCAGTATAAGAATTCGTGGAATGGAAGTTTTTAGAGCCGGAGTTTGTCCCGGTTATTTAATGTTTTATTCTGACGAATTGCATCTTGAAAACAAGATAAAGAATTCAATATCTGCTGTTGATGAGATGACAGGCAGAAAAATTATATGGATTGAAAAGGATAAAACGAAAGATTTCTGGCAGAAAGGTGTTACTCCTTCTGAATACATTGCAAAGTCTTTAGAATATATTGCAGTTAAATATGTTGATGATCTTATGGATTATGACGATATAGATAAATATTTGGAAGTTGTTGAAAAAGAAAATGAGTTTTTAATTGAAAATATTATTCCTGATTTGTTGACTTATTCTGATGTTAAGTATCTTTTAACAAGTTTAATTAAAGAGAGAGTTTCAATAAAAAACATAACATATATATTTGAAAAAATTAATGATTTTGCAGATGAGGGAAGCAAAGCTGATATATTAAATAAACTCAGATTATCTTTATCAAGACAAATTTGTAAAAATTATGTGAATGACGATGGTGAAACGATTAGTGCATTTGAACTTTCAGATAAAACATACTCAGATATTGTATTGAGTTGTGATGAAAGCGACGACTCTTTGATTAAAATTGATGGAGCATTAGCTGAAAAACTTGCAGATAAAATCAGTAAGAAATCAAAGAAATTAAAAATATATAATCCTAAACTTATCGTTCCTATGGATTACAGGCAAATATTTTTTACAATCTTGTCACTTTATTTAAATAATATTACTGTTTTATCGCAGGAAGAAGTAGGGTGTTCATTTAAAATTGACAGTCTTGGAGAAATATAAGTTATATAAGATTTTTAATGTAATTAAGTAATGCTGATAGTTTTGATATAGATTTGTGAGCTGAAGATTCAACAGGTAAAAACATATCTAAATTGTCAGACATATAAAAACTTATTTGCTTATGCAGTTTTATACAGCTGTCTAAATATTGGTTTATTCGTGCTGATTTACATATAAATCCGCATTTTTTATAAAAAATATGAGGTGGATTATTTCTATCATAGATTCTGCTTGCAATTAAATGGACTCTTCCTTCGCAGTTATAATTTTTACTTTCTGTTTTCGCCAATTCGATAAAGGCTTGGCCGAAACCTTGGTATTGTTCTTCTGATTTTATATAGTGAATATAAAAAGATCTGTATTTTTTTTTATATGGATAAAACCTTTGTGCCGGATTGGCATATTCCATAGGTGCAGCTATCATTTTTCCGGCATATCTATTTGTTTTTGTATCGATTGCTGTATATTGAAATGCCGGATAAGTCCTGGGTTGGGAGTTTTTATCATGTATTGAATTATTGATAGTTGTTTTAGTTTTATAAAACAATTTTTCAGGTAAACGTTTTAATGGTTTTGTAAATAATATTGATTGCATAGTTATTTCTAGTCTTTAATTCCAAATACGGTTTTTAGTCCAAATAAGAAACCTTTATATATTGTGGATTGAATTTTATCTTTTGTATGTTCTATAGGCGGATAGTACATATCTATTGTGTCAAAATCTTTGTAGGTTGCATTTTTGCCTTTTGTAATAAATTGATCAATTTTTTTATCAATTGATGCGCTTTTTGTGCTCATTCCGAATTTTCTATAGAAAATATGAGGAATTCTGTTTGGCATAAAGCTCACATCTGAAGAAAGGTGCAAATTTCCTTTACAGCCGATTTGTTTGCTGTATTTTATTGCGAAATCAAGCATTGCGGTTCCAAAACCTTTACCGGAACAGTTTGAGCCTAAAAACCAGACGTATAAAGATGGAACCTTTTCTTTTCCTTCACGTTCTATCATTTCTGGGAAACATTTCATTATTGCGCGATCTTGTGATCCTTTTTTGGTGGAAAACATAATAAATTGATCAACCGGTTCACCCAGGTAATCAGCATATGATTTGTAGATAAGTTTATCCGGTATTTTTTTTTGTATATTATATTTTAATGGCGGAAATTTTAAATGTGAAATATTCATATTTGTATTAAACCTTATAAAGAGTATTTTTGATAGTTTATTAACATTTTTTACATATATTAAAAAAGATATGGGAATTTTATTTTCAATTTATAGAATGTAGATAGAAGTTTTCCGGATAAATCAACATCTTTTTCAATGTACATTGGAATATCTATAGGATATTTCCCTTTTTTAATTTGGGTATGGTTTTTGATGCATTCATCAATATATTTTTCTGTAACTTTTGAATATTGATTGAATTTAAATCCCATTTTTCTATAGAATATATGTGGAGGGTTATTTTTATCGAAACGTGCCGAAGAGATTACATGCAGGTTCCCAAAACAAAAATTTCTTATGCTTTCTTTTTTTGCAATATTTATAAAAGCTTTTCCTACTCCTTTATTACGTTCAATGGCTATTAGATTTTTGATATAAAATGATCTGTATGAATCTGCGTTTGGTGAAAATTGACGGTTTGAATCATAAATAGTTTCAGGAAAAGCTGTCATTTCGCCGACAAGTTTTCCTTTGCGGTCAAACATTTTATATATGAAGGCTCCGGTGTTTTTTGATTTTATTCTCAATGCAAAATAGTTTGATAATTTAGGTTGTTTTATTGGCGAAAATCTTAACATAATGTTATAGATAAAAGCATCTGAAGAATATTTTTTGCTATCCTGATTTTATTGTTAACAAATAATAAAATTCAATCATAATTATTATTTTAGTATTATAATTAATAAAAGAAGAGTAGATATAAATAGTAGGGATTATAATTTTGAAAAAGAAGTACCATTTTATAGCCATTGGCGGTGTAGGGATGAGCGGATTAGCAAAATACTTATTACAAAAAGGGTATGAAGTTTCCGGCTCAGATATAAATGATAGTAAATATGTTCAAAAGGTTCGGGAATTAGGTGCAAAAGTTTATATTGGCCATGATGAAGATAATGTTCCTGATGACTGTATAGTAGTTGCAAGTACGGCAATACGAGATAATAATCCGGAAATTCAGAAAGCAAAGAGATTAGGTTTGCCAATATGGCATCGTTCGGATTTATTGGCCGAAATTGCAATGGATGAACAGTACTTTATCGGGTATTCTGGAACTCATGGCAAAACCACAACAAGCGGTTTGTGTTCTTATGTAATGGAAAAAGCTGGTTTAAAGCCGTCTTATGTAGTAGGCGGTATGATTCCGGAATTGGACACAAATGCCAATGCAGCGCATGATAAATTTTTTATAGCAGAACTTGATGAAAGTGACGGTACAATTGTTAAATATTCTCCAAATCTTGTTGTTGTAAATAATTTAGAACCGGATCATTTGGATTTTTATAAAAACGGCTTGGAATCTATTTTGGAAACTTTCGAGATATTCCTTTCAAACTTGAGAGAAAACGGTATAGTTCTTGCTAATACAGATAATGAAGGGGTGAAAAGACTTGTAAAATATTTTTCTGTTACACCTCTTGCACATAATGCAAAATTTGTTACATATTCAATCGGCGGTAATACTGATTATTGTGCTAAGAATATAAATTATGCCGAAGATTTTACAACATTTGATATTTTATATAAAGGGGAATTCCAGACAACTTTAAAAATATGTCTTAAGGGTGTTCATAATGTATATAACTCATTGGCAGTTTGGGCAAGTTTACATCAATCAGGTGTTGATATGAACTTAGTAAATCCTCATTTTGCAACGTTTTGCGGTATGGGCAGAAGGTTTCAAAAAGTAGGGGAGTTTAACGGAATATCAATTTATGATGATTATGCACATCATCCGACAGAGATTAAAGCTACTTTATCATCATCAAAATCGTTTAAAAACAGAAATGTTATTGCTGTTTTCCAGCCTCACAGATATACAAGGCTGCAAAATTTGTGGAATGATTTTATGAAAGCTTTTTATGATGTTGATAAAGTTGTTGTTACTGATGTATATGCCGCAAGTGAGGATCCTATTGATGGGGTAAATTCATTAGCATTTACGAATGAATTAAAAGAAAAAATAGATATTCCTTGTGAATATATTTCAGGCAGTATAAAAGAAGTTGCACAAAAATTGTATCCCGAATTAAAACAGGGCGATATTGTTATTGGTTTGGGAGCAGGAACTATTACTAACTTGGGCAAAGAATTATTGGCTTTGAGTAAGGAGAAAATAGGAGTTGGCAATTAGCAGTGAAAAAAACTTTGATATTAAGAAGTTAACTTCATTCAAAATAGGCGGGGTAATCGATGAAGTATTTCTGCCTGAAAATATTGATGAATTTGAAAATATTTTGAAAAATAATTCTGATATCAAAGTTTTTGGCAATCTTTCAAATACTCTTGTTTCGGATGACGGTTACAGCGGTAAAATTATACTTACTAAAAATATGAAGTCAGTTACAATAGAGGGTAATTTTGTTACGGCTGATTGCGGAGTAAAGGGGCCTAAATTAGCACAGATTGCCTGTGAAAATAATCTTTCAGGTTTGGAGTTTATGATAGGTTTCCCCGGGTCTGTCGGTGGAGAAGTTTATATGAATGCTTCGGCTAATTCCCAGTCTGTAAGTGATAAATTGATTTATGCTATTTGTTATTCAAAAAGCAATGGTATTGTAAAACTTTCTAATAAAGATATGAATTTTGAATATAGATCTTCTCGCTGTCAGAAGGAGGATTTGATTGTTCTGCAGGCATGTTTTGAACTTGAAAATTCCGGCAAAGATATTATTCAAAAGCAGATGGATGGAAATTTGCAATTCCGAAAAGAACATCAACCGTCTTTATCGTTACCAAATTGCGGAAGTGTATTCAAAAATCCAAAAGGCGATTCCGCAGGCAGGCTTCTTGATTCTGTAGGGGCCAAAGAGATGTCATATGGTGGTGTGCGAATTTGGGAAAATCATGCAAACTTTATTGTAAATGATCGAGCGGGTACGTCATTAGATGTTTTGAGTTTAATGTTTGAAATGTTCACAAAAGTAAAGGTAAATTATAATATAGAATTAGAACCCGAAATAAGATTTTTGGGCGGAAATAATGAAAAGGAAAATGAATTATGCAAAATATTGTACAAAAAATAGATAAAAATGCAAAAATTGCAGTTTTATGCGGCGGTATGTCATCTGAAGCTGAAATTTCAAGGCGTTCAGGGAAAGGTTGTTTTGAAGCTTTGCAAAGATTGGGCTATAAAAATGCAGAACTTATAGATGTTGATCAAAATATAGCACAAGTATTAAAAGACGGTAAATATGATTATGCATATAATGCACTCCATGGAAAATATGGTGAAGATGGTTGTATACAGGGTCTTTTAGAAATTTTGCAAATTCCTTATACAGGCTGTGGTGTTATGTCTTCTTCTATATGTATGAACAAAGAATTTACCAAAAGGGTTTTGGCGGTTTATCCTGATATTCCTCTTGCAAAGTCTGTTTTTGTCCAAAAAGGTGAAGATGTGATGGCAAAGACGAAAGAGTTAACTTTTCCGGTATTTACAAAACCGGTTTGTGAAGGTTCAAGTTTTGGGATGACAAAAGTTAACTCAAGAGAAGATTTGCCTGCGGCTTATAATGAAGCTGTTAAGTATAATGATGATGTGTTAATCGAAGAATTTATTGATGGAATTTTTGTGACTGTTGGGGTTTTAGAACAAGACGGAAGAGACTTTGCAACAGAAATTCTTGAAATTATCCCTAAAAATGAATGGTATGATTATGAATCAAAATATACTCCAGGTATGTCAGAATTTATTTTGCCTGCAAAATTGGAGGAAGATTTAACACGCAGAACAAAAGAAATTGCTGTAAAGGCACATCAGGCTGCGGGATGCCGCGGGGTTTCAAGAGTTGATTTTATGATAAGTAAAGATGGAATTCCTTATGTAATTGAGATAAATACATCTCCTGGAATGACTGCAACAAGTGATTTACCTGCTCAGTCAAAAGTTATGGGTATAAGTTATGATAATCTTGTTCAGATTATATTAAACAGTGCGGGATTAAATAAATAATGACAGAAGAAGATTTTAACAGCTTAGATAGTAATGACAACGAAGAATTGCAAGATGAATTTTCTCTTGCAAAACATTCTGTCAAGCATAAGCAGACTGAGAGAAGAATTAGAAAGAAGCGGAAAAAAGTTAATCGTATAAAAGCTTTTCTCAGGTTTGTCGTTCTTGTGTTGTTAATTTTTCTTATGTATAAGTTTTTTACATTATCAGGATGGTATTTACCTGAAAATACTTTTAAAAATACTGTAGATGGTAGAATTGATATTGTAAATAATAAAATTGTACCGGATTATGTTATCAAAAATTCTTTAAAGGAGCTTGAAACTCCAAAATTGCCAATATTTTTAGTTCAAGTTGAGCCTATTAAAAAGGAAATCTTTAAAATTCCTGTTATCAAAAATATTTATGTAAGAAGATACGGTTTCCCTGCCAGATTACAAATTATTGTAAGGGAAAGAATTCCGATTGCTGTTATTAAAAAGGATTTAAAAGCTAAACCTATAGCATTTTTTACATCAGACGGAATTTTGGTTACTAATAAACAGTATATGAATATGACAGAAGTAGAGCCTGTTTTGAAGATTTTAACAAGTTCTGCTGATTTAAATAAAGATATATCAGTTAAAAAAGTGCAGTACATAGAAAAGATTGTGAAGGCTGTTGAAACATATTCTAATGAAAAAGTTGAATACATTGATATGCGCAATAAAAATGATGTTTATGTAAAAATTCATACAACCAGTATAAGACTAGGTACATTAGACAGTTCGGTATTTGACAGGATAAAGCGAATATATACAATTTTGCCACAAATTTCAGATGTTGACGGCCAGATTAGGTATATTGATTTGAGCTGGGATAAGGTAAATTATTTAAAATTGAAAAAATCTAAATAATATGAATTTTAATGAAAAGTACAATAATATAAAACAAATTGTTCAGGATGAACTTGATATAATTGAAGAAAAAATGGTTAATGTAATTAAGATACGAGAACCTTTAAATTCATATCTTAAAAATTTTTTAACTTATCCTTCAAAACGAATAAGACCATTGTTATCTTTGTTATATTTAAAAGCAAATAATGAAATTATCTCAGATACAAGACTTGAAATTCTTACTGTCGTTGAACTTGTACATAATGCTTCATTAATTCATGATGATATTATTGATGAAAGCGGTTTGAGGCGTGGGCACAAGACATTATCTGCAGAATTTGATAATAAACTTGCAGTTATTGCAGGAGATTATATTTTAGCTCTATCAATGGATAAGCTTAATAAAACAGGTAGTATTCCGGTTATTGAACAATTTGCTAAAACTATAAGACAGATGTGTATTGGTGAAATTAATCAAAATTTTGACAGATTTCAAATTGGGACAATAGAAAATTATATAGAAAAGACAAAAAATAAAACAGCTTATCTTTTTGAAACAGCTTTAATAACTCCTTTAATGTTTGATTGTAATAATAAATATGATTTGAAAAACGTAGGAGATTTTGGTTTAAATTTTGGAATTGCTTTTCAAATACGTGATGATTTATTAAATGTATTAAAAACGGATGTTTCAAAACCTGTCAACAGTGATATTTCTGAGGGAATTTATAATGCACCGGTAATATACGGAGGCGGAATTGACAAGTATTTATCGGGTATTGAAAAAACGAAAGATTTGTTGAATAATTATATAAAAAGTGCCAAACAGGCAATAGATAAACTGCCTGATAACAAATATAAATCGGCATTGGTAGAGTTTTTGGAGCTTTTAAATAATGTTTAATAAATATATAGAGTGGTATAAACAGTTTAGGGAAACAGCTTGGGGGGAAACCATTGAAACTATTGTATTTGTCATAGTAATGGTTATTATAATACGCTTTTTTATTGGTGAAATTCGTTGGATTCCTTCAGGTTCAATGCACCCTACATTAATTGAAGGCGACAGAATTATTGTTGAAAGATTTTCAAGATTTTTTACAGGTCCAAAGCGTGGTGATATTATGGTATTTTATCCGCCGTCAACACAATTATCAAGAAAACCGCTTCCTTTACTTGCCAGATTAACAGGAATTTTTTGCAAAGATGTTGCATATATTAAACGAGTAATCGGTATGCCTGGTGATAAAATAGAAATTAAAGAAGACAAAGACGGTAGAGCATATGTTTATATCAATGACAAAAAGTATGAAGAAGACTATGTCAAAAGTGTTTATGAATATACTCCTTGTCCTAAGGGTGAAATAACAGATGAAATGCTTGCAAATCCTCAGGTAATTAAATGCGGTCCGTTTCATATTCCTGAAGACAGTTATTTTATGATGGGTGATAACAGAGGAAATTCCCAAGATAGCAGATACTGGGGAACTCTAAAACGTGACAGATTTGTCGGTCGTGCTGTTACCGTTTTTTGGCCGCCGAAAAGGATGAAGATTTTGCATAGATTGGATGACAAAATTTCTAACTAAGCATGTGATAATATTTCATATAGTCAGCCAATATCGCAGAACTTGTTCCATTTGCAAGATTTGCTTTGACAACTTGATCTTTATCTTGTGATGTTTGGTTATCCATTTTTGAAGACTCATCATTTTTAGGATTAAGTTCTTGTTGTTTCTGAATTTCTTGAGCTTGTTCGATGAAGGCTTCAATTTTGTTCATTACTTGTTCATGCAGTTTAACATCACCGTCAAAAGTTCCTGTTGATTGAATGCCAGCAGTATCCAGATCTTCAAGAATTTGTTCCCATTGTGAATAGTTGGTTATGCTGGTTCCTTGAGCCTGGGCTGCTGCTTGGGCTTTTCTTAGCTCATCTATTGATTTAATATCTTCTACATTATCTGCCATTATAATCTCTCCTTATTTTATATTTGTATATAAATATAAAGGTTTTAATTATAAGAAAATTTCAAGGATAATTATTTTTGTAACAAATGTTAATAATTTATTACAAAATCTTTTTTAAATTATTTATTATAGTATCTAAAATATTAAGGATATTTGGATTAGGCTGAATGAGCAGATCGTTGATATTTTTTTCAAAATTGTCGGGCAAGATTTTGCAATTGTTTTTTGCAAATTGTACAAGTCTTTTTTCTCCCGGATGCAATAGTTCGTTTTTAGCAAAAATAATATCGAAATAACTTGCTAAAAATGCTGCAATTCTATGATTTATACTGACAATATCATTTCTTTTGATGGCCTTTTCTATTTGTTCATAATAAGAGGCGAATGGTTTATCTTTCAAAAGCATTAAGTTTCTTTTTATAATGTTATTTTTTAATTCTTTAGGGTAGCCAGTATTAATTTTTTCTTTTAAACTGAGAAGCCATCCGTTTTTATCAAATAAAATCTGCTGATTTTTCAATGTATATAAAAAGCATGTAGTGTATCCGTTTGACGGGTAATGCTTTAACCATACATTTTCAACAACACTGTCAAACCAATTTTTATCCCAGTACATAATATCGAATTGTTTGTTTAGAGTATCAACAAAATATTCATCCCCTGCACCAAAGTATTCTGCTCCGACTTCGTATTTTGATGATATAGGTTTTACAAGTTTTTCACGTTCACTGACAGGTATTTCTTTTGTTGTAAAAATATAAATATCTATATCAGATGAATTATCTGCAGTATTCGCAGCAGAAGAACCACCGATTGCAATTGCTTCAACTCCTTCAAAGTTTTTATATTTTTCAATAATTGAACTGAATATTTTATTGTCCATATATTTCTCCCAAATAAATTTTTGCCAATGCTAAGTCGGATCTTGTAGTAACTTTTATGTTTCGATAATCCCCCTGAACAATATAAACCTCATATCCAAATGCTTCTGCAAGTCCTGCATCATCAGTAAAATTTTGTCCTTTAAATTTTTCATGTGCGGATTTTATTATGTTATATTCAAAAGCTTGCGGAGTCTGGGTATTATATAGTTTTGTACGGTCGACTGTTTTTATTATTTTCCCTGAGCTATCAACTTCTTTGATTGTATCAACGGTTTTTGTCATAACAGACACTGCTTTTTTATCGATAACTGTTTGGATGGTATTTTGAATAACCTCTTTTGTAATCATTGGTCTTGCTCCGTCATGTATCAAGACATAGTCACATTCAACCGCATTTAAACCTTTATAAACCGATTCCTGACGGGTAGAACCGCCTTCAATAATTTTTATTTGCCGGTTATTAAAGAAAATTTTTTGTAATGTTTCTATAATTGTTTTGTTAGCGCATATAACAATTTGGTCAATGTCTGCTGATAAAAAAGCATCAACAGTATATTTAATAATTTCTTTATTGTTTACTGTTTCAAGAAGTTTATTTGTATTGCCAAACCTTGAGGAAGTTCCTCCTGCTGTTATGATAGCACTTATTTTCATAGTGTTTTCTCCGATGCAAAATGGTTAAATAGTTTTTTTTCAATATCTGCTCTTTCAAAGTGGGAAATGTCATTCCCTTTTTTTAAATTAATTCCAAGTCCTTTTTTTACATATCCTATTACTGTGGCTGTGGTGTCAAAATCTTGCGGTACAGCAGCAACAATTTGATAATCTTCTCCGCCGTATAAAACTAAATCCTGCCAATTTTCCAACTGTACTATATCTTTATCATAAGGAATTTTGTCAAAATCAATTTCTAATAATACTCCGCTTTCATTTGAAATTGTTGATAATGCATCCATCAGCCCGTCTGATGTGTCCATCATTGCATAATCCTGATTGATATTTTCTGCAATTTCCCGGCTGAATTCTATTTGGGCGGCAGGTTCTAAATGGGATTTAATCAAGTTTTGATGGGTATTCAGTTTCCTTGACAGTAAGTTTAAACCTGCTGCTGAAGATCCATGATTACCTGATACAATAATTTTATAGCCGGGTTTGGCATTTTTTCGTGAGGATATTTTTCGATCTTTTATAGAGCCTACTGCACATATAGATATGAAAATTTTATCCGCGCCAGTGATATCTCCGCCCACAATTTTGATGGGATTTGAAAATTGGCAGCATGCTTTTTGCATTCCTTTATATAAATCTTTAACAAATTCTGAGTCAATATCAGACGGCATTGATAGTGATACTGTAATGTATTGCGGTAGAGCTCCGCTGGCTGCTATGTCGGACAGATTAACCATAACTGATTTATATCCTAATTGTTTTGCCGTTGTATAATCAAGTGAGAAATGTACCCCTTGGACAAGACTGTCCTGAGTTATAACAATTCCTAAATCTTCAAGACAGGCACAATCGTCACCTATATATTCAGAATGTGTAATTTTTTTTATTTCAGATATAAACTCTTTTTCTTTCATAAAAAAAATATATCACATCTGAATGGGAATTGAAATAATAAAATTGACACTTGTGAGGTTGTTACAGTATTATTGTAATAAATTTTTTGTAGTTGATTTTGAGTTTGTACCAATATGAAAATTAAATTAATTAACAACAACAGTAGTGAACTGATAATATTTTTGAGCGGTTGGGGATGTGATGATATACAATTTGAAAGTATGACATCTTCAAAAGATGTATTAATCTGCTGGGATTATACTGATTTGGATTTTAAATTTGATTTTCCCGGTTATAAAAAATATTATTTGGTAGCGTACTCGGCAGGTGTATTTATAGCGGGTATTTTGCAGGAAAAATTTCCTGAACTGGATAAAAAGATTGCAATAAACGGAAATCCTTTATTGGTGGATGTATATTTTGGAATTCCAGCGGATATAAGGCATATTTTCAAGGATTTAAATTTAGAAAATTATATGGATTTTAGAAAAAATTATCTTGTCTATGATGATAATGAATTAGAGTATTTTAACCGGCATGCTTCCCAAAGAACATTTGAAAGCTGTTTTGATGAAATAAATGCACTTGAACAATTAGCAAAAATCAATAATAAAATAATGAAATTTGATTGTGCAATTTTATCAGATAGTGATAAAATTTTTATTCCGGCGCATCAAATGGAGTATTTTAAGGGAAAATACATAATTCTGAAAAATTCGGCTCATAATGTCTTTTCATATTTTAGAAATTTTGATGATATTTTGAATTTTGTTAATAATAAGGATTAATGATATAATAAAATTATGAAAATTGGAGTTATAGGTTTAGGTCTGATAGGCGGATCAATTTTTAAAGATTTAAAAAAGCTTGGTTATGATGTTATTGGAGTTTCAAATTCCCAAAGCGGAGAAAATATTTATAAAGACTATGAAATCCTTAAAACATGTAATCTTGTTTTTGTATGTTCTGCAATGAACAAAACTCTTGAAATTTTGGATAGATTAGAAAATATTTTATCACCTGAAACTGTAGTGACGGATGTTTGTTCTATAAAGACATTTGTCTGTAAAAAGAAAAGACCTTATAAATTTGTACCGTCACATCCTATGGCTGGAACAGAAAATAAAGGATTTGAAAATTCTATGGAGGGTCTTTTTAAAGATGCAAAATGGATTATAACCCCAGTTTTTGGAGAAGATGAATATCTTGTTGAAATTATTAAACAGTTAGGGGCGAAACCTGTAATAACAACTGCAAAAGAACACGATGAAGCAGTAGCATTAATTTCACATATGCCAATGCTTATATCTCAGGCAATATTTAAGACAGCACAGGAAAATAAATTGGCACTTGAAATAGCATCTTCAGGTTTCCGGGATATGACCCGCCTTGCAATGTCTAATACCGAAATGGCAAATGATATGATAAATATGAATGCCGATAATATCCAGATGAGTATTTTAAAACTATACAAATCAATCGGCGATTTAACTAATTCAGATTACCTTGATCAGATAAATAAAATTAAATTAAATCGCCAATCGATGTTTATATAAATTATTTTCTGGAATTATGCTGCAGTTACGGTTTTTTGCATTTCTGCCAACTGAGTTTCCAAGTTTTTCAATTCAGTTTGCATTTTTTGCATTTGAGGACCATTACGAAAACCTTTGAATTTTGAATGTTGTTCAATTCGTCCTTTTAAATTTGCAATTTTAGTTTCTAGCTCTGAAATGTTCTGAGGAGGAGCAGTTGGAGTTTGCGGCTTAGTCATTTTAGGAGTTTCAAGGAGTTTCAGCCTTAGGAGTTTCAGCCTTAGGAGTTTCAGCCTTAGGAGTTTCAGCCTTAGGAGTTTCAGCCTTAGGAGTTTCAGCCTTAGGAGTTTCAACCTTAGGAGTTTCAACCTTTGCCGGTTTTAATTTCCCTTGAGCTAAGTTATTAAGATCTACATTATGTTTATATTCATATTTTGCAAGTTTTTTAGGATCAGTAATTATCCTTCCGTCATGAGCTTTAATCTTAATAATCTTGCCGTTCTTTAATGTAAATTCTGCATTACCGTTATTAAATATTCCATTAAGTTTAGTATTTACTTTTGGCATATTAGTTTTACTTTTTTCTAATGTAGCTTTGCTTTCATCAGAAATATTATTCTGAATTTGATGTGCTTCATTATAATCTTTCTTTACTTGTGCCTGATGCTTTTTATATGCCGGCTTATTTTCTTTAGATACCGGTTTATATGCAATATCTGCATCATATTTTTTCTGTTCAGATGCAGTCACTGTTTCATTCTTAACAGCATTATCAACTAATTTTCTATCATTTGCATTTACATTTTTAGTATCTATTTCTTTTGTAATTGTTGCAACTTTTTCATTTTTATCAACTATTTGTGAACCAGTATTAACCTTAGGTTTAGCCGTTGTTGTACCTTTTGCAACGTCATCTGCAACTTCTTTTGTACCTTTTGCAATATCATCTACAACTTCTTTTGTACCTTTCGTTACATCATCTGCAGCAGATTTTGTTCCTTTCCATAAATCTTTTAATTTATTGATAAGTCCTTTACCCTTACCTTTTGTAAAGAACCATGTAGCAGCAATACCTACTGCAGTTGCAGCTACAAGTAATACATTTCTTTTCCGTTTTGCAGCTTTTTCACGTTGTTCAGGATCGTATAATCCTGGTTTAAAATCCTCTGGTCCGTTATATTCACGTCTTGACGTGAAAGTTGCTGCGGAATAGGGATTGTAATAATTTCCTACACCATTAATTCCTGACATAAAATAATTTTCCTTTCTATCTTTCAACCTTACAAGTTTATAAAGATATTTTTTTATTAAAAATTGACAAAATGTTTAAAATATATTTAATATTTCTTTACAAATAAATAAGGTCAGTAGCATCTACACTTAATCAACACAAGAGATTGCCATACTTTTTTCTAAATGAAGTGTATCAATAAGTGTGTTTAATCTGGTGAAAACCTCTTTAAATTGAGGTATTGAAAGGCTTTGTTTACCGTCACTCAAAGCCTGAGGCGGATTATGATGGACTTCAACCATTACACCATCAGCCCCAACAACTAAACCGGCTTTTGCCATAGGTTCAATAAGATACCTTTGTCCTGTTCCATGGCTTGGGTCAACAATTATTGGCAGGTGTGAATATTTTTTTATTACAGGAATTGCAGAAATATCAAGCAAATTCCTTGTAAATGCATTGTCAAAACTTTTTAGGCCTCGTTCACACAATATAACTTTTTCATTTCCATTGTACATTATATGCTCAGCTGCAAGTAAAAATTCTCTTATAGTACTTGCGGGCCCTCTTTTAAGAATTACAGGTTTGTTACAATTCCCGACAGATTTTAATAATTTAAAATTTTGCATGTTTCTTGCACCAATTTGGATAACATCTGCGTAATCACAAACCATATCCAAATCTGCAGAATCCATCAATTCGGTTACAATTAGCAGCCCTGTTTCTTCTTTTGCTCTTGCTAAATATTTTAACGCTTTTTCTCCAAGTCCATCAAAATCATATGGAGAAGTTCTGGGCTTAAATGCTCCGCCTCTTAAAAATTGGCATCCAAGCTCTTTAGCAGCAAGAGCAACTTGTAATAACCCGTCATAATCATCTTCTACAGAACAAGGCCCGACTATTGAAACCGGACGATTTGCACCTCCTATCTTTACTCCGTTTTCAAATTCAATAACAGTATCTTCGGCTTGTCTGTCACGTGAAGCTAATCTAAACGGTTCTCTTATAAATTTTATCTTTTTAACACCATCCATTGCATCAATTCTGCCGGGGGACAGTGTTGTTTTATCTCCAAGAGCATCAATAACTGTATGTACATCTCCTTCATGTACAATTACCTTAAAACCATGCTCCTTCAACAATTCCGTAACAGCCTGAATATTCGCAGCTGTTGCGTCCCTTTCCATTATTATAATCATAGTGTATGTATACCTCGTTAAAAATATTACTAAGATTATAGTAAATAATTTAAAATTAATCAATTTCTATGGACAAAATGTTTTTATATCTTTACAAGGGGAATAATAAAGAAAGTAAAAGGAGAAATTTAATGATAGGGAAATTAGTATCGAATGTTGTGAAAAAAGCTGTCAATACAGTGCCGATTAAAACTGTAGGAAGGACTATAGTATCAAAAGGGAATGGTTAAAAACGAGTTATTGTAGAGGGTTTTAGCGGAAGAAACCTTGAGCCTGAATCATATTTTCAATTGGTTAATCAAAGAAATTTTTTAAATTTAAGACCGATTGTCGGTGGCTTTACGGGTAAAAATTCTGCCAAAGTAATGACAGGTATGCCGGGTCGTGGATTTGTACGATTTTTTCCAAATTTCAGACTCCCTAGGATGTCAAGACATATTGTTCATGATGTAAATTCAAGCAGAGTAGAAATCAAAGGTTTTACTAACGAAGCGGCTCAAGCAGCTCCAAGTATTAAGAAAATAAGTTCAACCAGTAATCAGGCTCCGAAAAAAATAGAACTTGCACAAGAGCGAGTTGTTGTTCAAGGTTTTGGAGGAAATTCCGCAACACCTGTATATAAAACGGTTGAACAAAATAATCCAAAACCAAGAACAGTTATTAAAGGATTTTTGGGTTAAAAGCCGATATCCCGAAATATTTTGCGGCGGGACCAAGCTCCTGTTCGATTTTTAAAAGACGGTTATACTTTGCAATACGTTCTGTTCTGGAAAGTGAACCAGTTTTAATTTGTCCTGCGTTTACTGCAACTGCTAAATCAGCAATAAAGGTATCCTCTGTTTCACCTGAGCGGTGTGAAATAATTGTTGTATAACTGTAGTTTTTTGCATAATTTATTGCGTTAATGGTTTCTGAAAGCGTGCCTATTTGGTTTAATTTAATCAAGACGGAGTTCGCAACAGAATCTTCTATTCCGCTTTTTATCCTGTCAATATTTGTAACAAATAAATCATCTCCGACAAGCTGGCATTTCTTCCCAAGTTTTTGAGTCAGAATACGCCATCCTTCCCAATCTTCTTGAGCCATTCCATCTTCAATTGAAATTATCGGGTATTCTGAAACAAGATTATCTAAAATTTCAGCAAACTCAGCACAGGTATAATAATTACCTTTTACAAAATATTTTCCGTTACCGTAAAATTCACTTGATGCTACATCCAAGCATATTTTTATTTGGTCTGTGGTATAATCTGATTTTTGTATTGCATCAATGATAAGTTCAATAGCATCAGAATTTGTATTCAAATCCGGCGCAAAACCGCCTTCATCGCCGACTGATGTTGATAATCCTTTTTTATTTAAAATTTTTTTTAATGTATAAAAAACTTCCGCCCCCATTTGAATTGCCTCAGAAAAACTCTCAGCTCCTGTCGGTGCTATCATAAATTCCTGAAAATCCAGATTATTATTTGCATGTGCCCCGCCATTTATAATATTCATCATTGGAACAGGTAAAACTACCGCATTTATTCCACCCATATATTTATATAATGGTAATTTATAATAATTTGCACAAGCTCTTGCACATGCCATGGAAACTCCTAGCATCGCATTTGCGCCTAAATTGCTTTTACTTTTTGTTCCGTCAAGTTCTAACAAACTTTTGTCAATAATGTATTGATTTGAAGCATCTTTATTTATAAGTTCATTTGCAATAACTGTGTTAACATTATCAACTGCATTTTTAACTCCTTTGCCGTCAAATTCAGGGTTATTGTCACGTAATTCCATGGCTTCAAATTTACCTTTTGAAGCACCTGATGGTACTGATGCCGTTCCAAGTATTCCTGAGTGAAGCTCTATATCAACTTCTAATGTCGGATTTCCTCTTGAATCCAGTATTTGGCGCGCATGGATATTTTTGATTGCAGATGACATAATTTACCTCATAATTTAATTTGTACTATGGTAAATTAAATTAAAACTTTGAAATATACTACTGCCTGATAAGATTAGTCTATTCTGCCAAATACTTTAGAATATCATTAGGATGATCAGCTATAATATCGGCACCATGTTCAATTAAAAATTCTTTATTTTTAAAACCCCAGCTTACGCTTATACATGGTATTTCTGCATTTTTTGCAGTCATAATATCTACTTCCGAATCTCCAATGTATATTGCATTTGATTTATCTGAATTGAAATTATTTAAAACTTTTAAAACAGTGTCAGGAGCAGGTTTTTTCCTAATACCCATTTTCTCGTTTTCTCCTGCGGCAAGATCTATTAAATCATGAAAATATCTGTTACATAATTCTTTTACTGCAGTATCAAATTTATTTGATACAACTGCAATTTTACATCCTTTAGTACGCAGCTTTTCCAGCATTTCAATAATACCATTATATGGTGAGGTTTTATTGTACATGTTTTGCGAATATGACTGTTTAAAATATTCTAAACATTTCTCAAAGTCAGGGTTACTTCTGCCATCCGGAATTGCACGTTCAATAAGTTTTGCGACACCGTTTCCGACAAAATTTCTAACTTCTTCAACTGTTCTTGTAGGATAGTTAA
Organism: uncultured bacterium; assembly: GCA_949300485.1. Taxonomy (GTDB): domain Bacteria; phylum Cyanobacteriota; class Vampirovibrionia; order Gastranaerophilales; family Gastranaerophilaceae; genus Zag111. The sequence continues at coordinate 52,644 of CASGEL010000007.1, read as the reverse complement.
AATGTTCAAGTGTAATGTTTGTGCTATCAGCCAAATCATTTAATGTATTTAATAATGTTCCGTCTAAATCAAAAATGATAATATTTCTTTTCATCTTATTCACCGTATTTATTATACAATAGTTTTGAAAATATATTAAAGTTTTATAAGGTTATTTATGAAGTTTCAGCAGAAATATGATTTTACAAGTATTATTATAATATTATTTATAATTTTAGTTGTTGTTATAGGCCTTTTAACAAATTATAAACAAGAAACTTTGGTTTGTTCAAAAGCAGATGATATATGTTTTGTCGAAAAAACTAATATGCTTAATATGAAATCCAGAAAAAAACTTGTAAAATACTCTGATATTGTTGATGTCAGTTATATTAAACAAAAAATAAAAGGCAATAGATACGCTAACGGATATACAGAATACCTGCTTATTTTTACATTAAAAAATAATGATAGAGAAATAATTTTTTCCAAATCATTTTTTGAAAAAGATGAATTATTCAAATATATTAAGGATTTGAGAACTCAGATATACAGCGATAAAAATGAAATTATCTTAAATAGAGATTAAAATTTCAATCTTTTGATTGGTTTTTCTAATATTTTTAAAAATTAAAATTATGTCAAAATTTTAAATGTCAAAAATATTTCAATTTCAATTGTTATCGATATTTCCATTTTAAATTTTAAAAAATTTTTCCCAAAAAATTTTCTTTTTCAGATCAAAATTTATTAAAAAATAGCAAAATTACCCTAAATATTATAAAAAATACTCTATTTTGATGAATTATTTTTATAAATTTATGTATATAATTTAGAAAAGTTTAGAAATATTAAGCACTAAAAACCTTGCTATATCTTAATTTTTCGAACATTTAAAAATTTAATATTCCATTAATTTTAAAAAAGTAGTATGATAATTTTGTGATTTTAAAGGAGGTTACGAACATGTTTACATCAAGCAAAAAAGAACAAAAAGAAATGCAAGCTCAAATTATTGAATCTGCAGGTAAAATTTACAATTACCTATCAGACAAGGGTGAAGTTACTATCAACAAATTAAGAAAAGATATGGATTTAGATGATAATTTCACTTACATGGGTTTAGGTTGGTTATCAAGAGAAGATAAAATCTCTTATACTCAAAAACCAAAATCAGTTACAGTTAGATTAAGCTAATTTTAATTGATAATGCATGATTTTAAAACAGAGTGAAGTCAATTTCACTCTGTTTTGTTTTACATTTTGTTAAATATTTCATTATTTTAAGGTTAATGATATAATATCAGCATTAAGGAGTATTGCTGTGAATAAAAATATTTTTAGTCCAAAAGGTTCAATTGATCAAAGTTTATTTATTATCTATTATTTATTGTTGACTGTATTGTATATTGCTTGCGGTTTATTTTTAATTATTTATGTATATAAAAATAACCTACCGTCATTATATTATATGTGGCCGCTTTTACTAATAAAAATTCTTATTGCCTTTAATTATAAAAAACGAGTTTTAGACATTTGTAAAAATCTGCCTGTTGCTGTCATTTTAGGATTTATTTTAACTTTTGATATTGAAGGTTTAGCTGTTTGCCAGTTGATTAAAGATATACAGCTTTCAATGTTGACATTTTTTGCCCTTGGAATTTTCTTTATTTTCATTCAGCCTGCAATTATAGCTCTTATACCTGGAGAACTAGATAAAAATTTAACAGCTGAAGACGAAGAAAAATGCAACTAATAGAAAAGACTCATGTTAATTTGGATATTTTATATTCCGAACTTCAAAAACAATTTCCACAATCCGAATTAAAAGAAAAAAATATTTTTACGGAAATTTTAGAACTTCCGAATTATAAAATTTTTGATATTGTTAATGAAGAAGGTATAAATTGTGGTTATTTTACATTTTTAGAATTGCCTGATAAAACTATTCTTGTCGATTATATTGCGATTTTCAAAGAATTTCACTCTAAAGGTTACGGCTCAAAAACTTTTGAATGTATAAAAACAGAATTGAGTTATCAGGGATGTTATCTTGAGGTTGAAAAAGAAAATCCGCAGGATATAAATACTATAAGAAGAATAAATTTTTATAAAAAACTTGGTGCAAAACTTTTGGATATTAATTACATATATCCAAATATTGAAGGTGGTCTGCCTATGGATTTATATTTTATGCCATTTAAACAGGATTATTTCCCCAAAAAAGATAAAATCTTGGCAAATATTAGGTTTGCGTTTCAGAAATTACATTTTGATATTTCAAAGACCGCAGAAATATTTAATAGAATTGCTAATTCATAAAACTAAGCTTTTACGTCTATTTGTTCGGTGGGTTTATTGTTTTTTGCAGGTAGAGTTATATTATCTTTTGCAGGGTTAACAGGTTTTGTTTTAAATCCAAGAGCATACATCAGTGGATGAAGGATGTGGTTACTGAGTTCTGATGCTATCCAAGCCAGACCGATTACGGTTCCTATAAGATTGCTCAATTCTATAACCCCTTTTGGAAAAGGGAACTTAGGCGGATTATCATCTTTCAACAAATGTTCTTTTAGTGTTAATTTATCATCGTCGTTTGCCTTTAGAGTATCCGAGATTTTTGAAATAAGTTTGTGATTTTGCCTGTGTTCTTTATCCATTTTGGCTAATCTTGCATAATTTAAAAATTCGTTTGCATCTTTAAACGCAGGAAAATCTTTATCTCCTTTCATTAATTTTTGCGCAAATTTAAATCCGTACTTTTGAAAAACAAGCGGTATCATAGTTAAATAAATAACTGTGCACAAAGTTTGATATAAACATTCTTTTGTTGCTGCATATTTTCTGGTATCAAGATCAACCTTTTTATCCATCATAATTGCAACGGGTCTGCCTGTTGCTTTGAAAAAAGATTCTGTCGTAACCGTATATTTTGTATTATTTGCAAAATTTACAAACTGTGGGTTAAGGAGGATATTGGCTACTTTATCAAGCATTATACACCTCCTATCTTCATACCTGAATTATAAAAACTATTAAAATGGTATACATTCATATTTTTATAATTTCCAAAATTAACATTTTTTACTGGTTGTGTTTCTGTAATAAGTGCCGGCCCTTGTTTTTGAGGTTGTTTATTTTTATGACCGGTGAAAACATTTAAAAGTGGTTTGGTTATTGCATTACATATTGCAGGAATTACAAATAGTGCAGTCAAGCTTACACTGACTAAAGATAAGGTAGATTTCATTTTCGGCAATTCGTTTAAATGATTTGTTTTTTTAGCCAGTTTGGTTGCTAATTTTTCAACCGCAGCATCTGTTGCAAGATAAGATACAAATGCAACTGCGCCGGTTAAACCTTCCCTGAAGGCAGTATAGACTCTGGAATCTCTATCTTGTTTTTTATCCATCATTGTAAATGTGGGGCGTAAAATTCCTTTTGATACTGCAATAGTTAAAGCTCCATACAGGGCTTTATTATTATTGCCGAGGTACATACATAATTTCTTAAAATTTTTTTGAAACGGGGTAGTCATCTTCTACTATTCTCCAACTTTATTTTAAACAGTAAATTTTGCTTGTAAAATATTTTTTTTAACCATTAAAATAATTATTGACATTTCTACAAAAACGCATTAAAGTTTATTAATACATTAAAATATGGGGTTATGAAAAAGAAGAAAGGATTTATTTTATGGAGTTAAAAGGTTCAAAAACAGAAAAGAACCTGCAAACAGCATTTGCAGGGGAATCTCAGGCAAGAAACAAATACACTTATTATGCATCTAAAGCTAAAAAAGAAGGATTTGTTCAAATAAGTAAAATTTTCGAAGAAACTGCAAACAATGAAAAAGAGCATGCAAAAATTTGGTTCAAATATCTGCATGGCGGAGAAATTCCTGAAACTCTCCATAACTTGAAAGATGCAGCAGACGGTGAAAACTATGAATGGACAGATATGTATGCTACTTTTGCAAAAGAAGCAAAAGAAGAAGGATTTGACGAGTTAGCAATACTTTTTGAAATGGTCGGGAAAATTGAAAAACACCATGAAGAAAGATACAGAAAACTTCTTGCAAATATTGAAAAAGGTGAAGTATTTAAAAAAGTCGGCGAAAATATGTGGGAATGTTCAAACTGCGGTCATGTCCATATAGGAGAATCTGCCCCTCAATTATGTCCGGTTTGTAAGCACCCTCAGGCTTATTTTTTCTTAAAGGCTCAAAATTATTAAAATCAGAGATTTATTTATGAAACTAATAGAGGCAGGATAGTTTATTCTGCCTCTATTTATTAATATTTATAATATTTTAAGTTTATGCTTCAACATCTAAACTTGTATGAGGGTCATAATCAGCATCCACTGCTTTTTCATATTTTGCAAGTTTTGTGTTTAAATTATTAATATTATCGGCATATTCTTCAGCTTTTTTTACAAACTTCAATCCTTTTGGATTAAACAAACCTTGTGTAAATACTTTATTATCTAAAGCATTTTCGCTATCATCAACAACTTCAGCAGCTAAAGCATCTCTGTTGTTGCATCTTCTGATTAATATATTAACAGGGTTATCCTGCTGTCTGTTTACTGCAGCATCAAAATTTTCCCAGAAGGATTCAGCTTTCTTTTGTGATAATTTTGATACTTGTTTTTTAATAACTTTATGTGCATTTTCATCAATCTTAATTGCCATACCGAAATTCGGGTTGCTTGGGTTGGGATTTGGGGATACAGAGTTTACGCTTAAATTCATACTTTTACTACCTTTTCTTTCTTTTATATTTATAACTTTATGTTTTATTTAAAACCGCTAAAAATAAAATTTGCTATTTTAATTTAAAAACTTGCTAGATTAAAAGATTAATCCAAATAAAACTAAAATATTTTATAAATCAAATAATAAATTATTGAAGATAAAATCATACAGGCAGGAATAGTTAAAACCCAAGCAATAACAATATTTCCTACTATTCTCCATTTTACTGCATGTGCATGTAATGTTGAACCAACACCCATAATAGATGTAGAAATAACATGAGTTGTACTTAGAGGAATACCAAAATGAGAGGCTGTTAAGATTAAAGCAGCAGCAGATGTTTCAGCTGCGAAACCATGTATAGGTTTTAGTTTTATAATTTTATGCCCCATGGTTTTTATAATCTTCCAGCCGCCGTTCATAGTTCCAGCTGCCATTGTAATTGCACAGGCCAAAATTACATAAATAGGAATATCAAATTCGCCTGACGGTCCTTTATGCAGAACACCGCCTGCTAAAAGTGCCAATGTTATTATACCCATTGTTTTTTGAGCATCATTTGAACCATGGCTTAATGCCATTAATCCTGATGATATTAACTGTAATTTTCTAAAGCTTTTATTTACAGTATACGGATGTGCGCGTGTTATAACAATTATCCAGGCAAGAATAAGCATCAGTGTAAACCCTACACAAAAACCCAATACCGGAGATGTAAACATCGGTATAATAACTTTATCAAGCAAGGTATTTAAATGTACTGCTTCAAAACCAGCTTTGACAATAGTTGCGCCGAGCAAACCTCCTATCAAAGCATGAGATGAACTTGATGGAAGTCCTTTCCACCATGTAAATAAATTCCATAAAACAGCAGACAACAGCGCACAAAAAATTACTGTTAATGTAACCATTTCACTATTGACAATACCGGCTCCTATGGTTTTAGCGACATGAGTACCTGTTAATGCTCCTATAAATTCTAGAGTAGCACCAAATAGTACGGCTTGTTTTGGGGATAAAACTTTTGTTGAAACAACTGTTGCTATGGCATTTGCACAATCATGAAAACCGTTTATGAATTCAAACACAAGAGCAACAATTACAACTGCTATTAAAATAAAAATTAATATTGACATAATACTCCTAAGATTGTTTTAATACGACGTTTAATATAGTATCTGTTACAAAGAAACAGGCATCAAATGCATTTTCTATTTCTTTGTAAATATCTCTTAATTTGATAACCTCAAGAGCATCATATCTTCCGGAAAATAAATTTTTCATGGCACGTCTGTGGATTTCATCCCCATGAGATTCGATTTCTTTCATTTCAATATTTAATTTAGTTATTTCTTCAACATTTGAAACTTTTTTAAATTTTTTAATCATCTCACCGAGTTTTTCTGTTGCCTGAACCAAAGTTAAAGCCTGTTCTTTCATCTCATCCGTATACTTGTCTACTCTGTACACTTCAAGATTTAAACAGGCTTTTGCTATTCTTTTATTTATTTTATTTAATTGAACGGCAATAATTTGAATATCTTCTCTTTCAATAGGAGTTATAAAACTTTTATTTAACTGTTTTAAAATTGCCCTGTATGAAAGTTTTCCTTTTTTCTTATACTTCAAAGCTTTTTCTTTATATTCATCAGTAAATTGATTATGCATTATCTCATCATATAGCCTTGCTGTTTTCTGGCAAACTTCCGCACTGTCTTGAAAATACGTAAAAAACATCTTATCTTCAGGCGGTAATATATATGACATTAAATTAAATTTTGGCATAAGCTATTCTCCTTTTATGTATTCAAACACAGCATACCTTAAGCAAACTAATTTAAAAAGCTTTTTTTACAAAATTTATTAAATTGTAAACATTATTTTAATAAATAAAAGTCGAATAGCAGATACCTTGATAATACCTAATTAAAATCCCGAGCCTTTACAGAACCTAGTTTGTGAATATCTTCATCTGTTCTGTTGCCGTAAATAGTGATTTTGTTTAATTCTGTTTCTATGTTGTTAAATTCTTCATCTGTTAATACCACATCAGCAGAACCGAGATTTTCAATAACCCTTTCATCTTTTCTCATACCGGGGATTGGTACAACATGAGGGTATTTGTGAAGCATCCAGGCTAAAGAAATTTGAGCAGGTGTTATGCCTTTTTTGTCAGCTACTGAATGTAACAAATCTAAAAGCGGTTGATTCTTTTCAACATTTTCAGGGTTAAATCTTGTGATTACACGTCTTACATCATCACCCTTATACTCTGCGTTTTTGCTGTATTTCCCGCTCAAAAATCCTGAAGCCATAGGTGAAAATGCAACAAATCCGATATTCAACTCCTGACAAGTCGGAATAACATCTTTTTCAAACATTCTTTCCATCATAGAGTATTCGCTTTGAATTGCAGTTAAAGGAGTAACCGCATGTGCTTTTCTTATTTGTTCTTCAGTAGATTGAGATTGTCCCCAGGCTCGGATTTTACCTTCTTTTATAAATTCACCCATCCATCCTGCAACCTCTTCAACATTGCTGTCTAGCGGAACTCTGTGTTCATAATAAATATCTATATAATCAGTTTGGAGTCTTTTTAAAGAGTCATTGAGGGCATTTGTTACCCCTTTTTTGCTTAATTTACCTTCAGGAATTTCCTGTCCCGGCTGAAATACCGGAACAAATTTTGTTGTAAGAATAATTTTATCTCTAAACGGTTTTACTGCTTTTCCGACTAATTCTTCATTTACATACGGGCCGTAAGCTTCTGCCGTATCAAACAATGTACAGCCAAGATCGTAGGCTTTATGTATTAATCTTATTGATTCTTCTTCCGGCGGTACTGCACCATATCCATGGCTGAAACCCATACAGCCCATCCCGACTGCTGAAACTTCAATATCTCTCAATTTTCTGTATTTCATAATTTAATTCCTTTCTTTAAATTATTTGCTAAATTGTTTAACAGCTTCATTAACACAATTAAGTGCATTCAAGCTTCTCGGATAACCTATAAAAGGTATGCCTGCAGAAATTACATTGATAAGAAATTGTTTTGAGTTTCCAATTTTGAGATTTCCTAAAGCATGTGCTGTTAACTGCGGTTCACATCCGCCCTGTGCTGCGATGTAACAAAATGTAATCATTTCTCTTTGTTTTAAATCAAGTCCGCTTCTTGTGTAATAATCTCCAAAACAATTTGCGGCAAGCCAAACATTTATATGTTTGGTTTCTTCGGGGCCTGACTTATAAAACTCTTTCATACCGTCGCCAAATATATCAACCTGAGCCTGATTGCCCATTCCCAGCCTTGTTTCCATAGTAGTATTAGATTGTGAGGCTAAAGGAAGTTTTATTCCCTTTTCTTCATAAATTTCATTTACAGCCTTTAAAAATGGATAAACTCTTCCTATTCCAAGATATGCAACAGCCTGATATACAATCTCTTTAATTTCAACAGGAGTAACCCCCATATTTAACGCAGCCGGCAGCATTACTTTGAATTCATCTATCCCCTGACAACCCAAAAGATATGATAAAATGACCATCATTCTTGTTTTATCATCTAAACTGTCAGTACCTTCATTAGTTTGCTTAATAACTTCATCAAATGCAAAGTTATTAAATCTTTCAATAAATTCAGGATCTGTTTCCAAAAATTCTGATATGTAATCAGGAAACATTTTTTCATTGTAATTTTTAGCAAATTCTGTAATCATTTTTAATACCTCATTTTTAATTATTTTGATTTAAATAAGGGGCAAATATTGCTCTAAGTTGAACTTTACAAAATCCGTCAGTCCAATCCATTGGTTCAAACTTTCCGTCAGACATACACCAGCAGGTCATCATTCCGTAAAGTTCTGATATTATAATATGTGTCAAAAGCTCAACAGGAGTATCTTTTTTCAACTCTCCTTTTGAAACTGCATCCTCTAAAATACTTTTCAGCATTTCAAAATCATATTTCCATTTTTGTCCGTCTTTAGTGTCAGGAACATTATTAGGGTCCAAAACATCCTTTGCCCACTGTCTGCAAACATTTATTCCGCAAGATTCAACACATTCCATAAAACGATGAAAATAGTGCGGTAATTTTTCTGTTATAGCCAAACCTTCCATTTGTTTTAATTCGTCTGCAATCTCACTAAACGGAACCCTGCTTATGTCAAGAACAATATCTTCTTTTCTTTTGAAATATGTATAAAATGTTCCTTTAGCAACTCCGGCTTTTTTTGTAATATCTTCAACATTTATGGCATCAAACCCTTTTTCTTTGAGAAGCTCCAAGCCTGCAGTGATAAGTTTATGTTTAGTTTCCTGAGCGGCTGTTTGTCGTTTATTCATATTTTACTCCTATTTATAATATTATAATAACACATTATTGACTTAAAGTCAATGACTCAAATTCATATAACTACTATTTACATAATCAAACGTTTGTTTTATAATTCGATATATAAAATGAGGCTCACATGGAAAAGATTAAAGACGATAATTCTAAGGTAAGGATTTTAGATGCTGCAACGGTTCTTTTCGCGCAGAAGGGTTTTGATGGTACAAGTATACGGGAAATCTGTAAAAAAGCGAATGTAAACATTTGTATGATTTCATATTATTGGGGTGGAAAGCAAGAACTTTATAATGGTATTATTGATAATTTGCTTGAAAAACAGTTAGAATATTCTAAAAGTTTTTTGGATTTGAGCAGAAATCCAAAGGAAATGAGTTTTGAAGAATGCTCTGAATTATTAATAACAATATCTGACAAATTTGTTGATTTTTTCTATACTAATATTTCTTCAGATTTAATCGTCTTGCTTCTAAAAGAGCAACAGAAGCCTGATTTTATTGTAAAATCTCCTGTCTTGGATTATATGAGGAGTGTGGTTGCAAGAATCTTAGATAAAGACGTGAATGACAGATTGGTTATTTTTAAAACTCTTTTCATGCTATCTCAGGTGAACTCTCCAAGAATTTTACCGGCATTTTCACTTAGATTGCTCGGGCAAGAGAATTTTTATCAAGAAGATATTAAAATTATAAAAGAAAATGTAAAACTTTATATTAATGCGATTTTAAAAGAGAGGAGGGGTAAATGAAACTTAGGATAACACTCCTTATATTTATTTTGTTGTTCTTTGCTCAAAATTGCTTTGCTATGGATATTAATGAATTAAATATTGTTTTTTTTAATAAATTTAATGATGAAAATTTGAATTGTTATATTCAAGATGCGTTAAATAACAACCATAATTTGAAAAAAGCAGGACATGTTGTTGAACAATACCGTCAGCAGACGAAGTATTCTCTTGGTCGAGAATTGCCATCATTAAGCGTTAGTGCTAATTACTTGGGAATTAAAGTCCCTGAGTTAGATAATTTTCAACTAAAAGAGAATGCTTTTATACTTCCTTTTATGGCAAGTTATGAAGCTGATTTTCTTTTAAAAAACAGAGATAAAACGAAAGCGGTTAAGAAAAGTTATGAGGCAATTAAGTTTAATGAAAAAGCTGTGTATATTGCACTTTTAACTGATGTAGCAACGGTTTATACAAATATTTTGCAGTATGATGATTTGATAGAAAAACAAACGGCGGTTTTGAAAAATCAGGAAGAAATTTTAAACAGAAATAATAAAAAGTTTGCACGTGGAATTATAAATTCAACGGAATTGAATAATGCTAAAAAAAATGTTGAAACAAGTAAAAGCAAACTTGAAAGATTACAAAAAGAGCGGGAAACTGCAATGATGCAACTGGCAGTTTTAACTGGTAATTCATCTTCAAATATTGCGGATATGAAAGTAGGCGATTTGGATAATTTTGAGTATTCCGGCTTAATTCCTGAAGAGATAAGCTCTGATGTAATATTTTCAAGACCTGATGTAAAAATGGCAGAAGCAAATCTTGAAAAGGCAAAAATTGATGTAAGAGTTGCCAAAAAAGAATTTTTCCCGACGTTTAATATAGTTGGAGTATGGGCATTTAATACTATTGCACCGGGAACTTTCTTTTCTTGGGAATCTTCGCTTGCCGCAATTTTGGCAGGTGCAACTCAGGATATTTTTAAAGGTGGTATGAAGGTTGCTAATTTGAAAATTCAAAAAGCGAAATACGAAGAACTTTTTGAAGATTACAACCAAACAAATTTAGAAGCTGTCAAAGAAGTTAATACAGCTCTTTGTATAATTAAACATGATAAACAAATTGAAGAAAATACAGTATCTGAATTGAATTTACAATCTCAAAATTTTCAAAATGCACAAAAGAAATTAAATAGAGGAGTAATTTCAGAACCTGAATATCTGTTTGAACAAAATAAGTTTATAAATTCTCAAACAAATTATGCTCAAGCAAAAACACAGAGAATAGTTAATTATTTCACATTATATAAAGCCGTCGGAGGTCAATTATGAAGAAAAAGATAATACTTATAATACTACTAATACTGATAATTGGTGCAACACTGGGATTTTTATATTTCAAAAATCGCAAAGTAAATAATGAATTGACCCTTTACGGCAATATTGAAATCCGTCAGGTTGATTTAAGTTTTCAGGTTGCAGGTAAAATAGAAAAAATGCTTAAAGAAGAAGGGGATACCGTAAAACAAGGCGAGTTAATTGCAGTTTTAGATGATAAAGATTATGTTTCAAATTTAGAAAAAGCTGAAGCTGATGTTGAAAAAACACTTGCATTGAAATCTGATGCAGAGTCCAGATTCGAACGTCAGGCACCTCTTGTTGAAGATAATACAATTTCAAAGCAGGATTATGATACCCTTCTAAATACAAAAAATAAATCAAATGCAGATTATGATGCTGCGGTTGCTCAGAAAAATTTTGCCAAAAATCAGCTTGATTACACAAAGGTTTATGCTCCTGAAGAAGGTATAATTATGATAAGGGTGCATGAGCCGGGTGCAAATGTTGCAAAAGGACAGCCGGTTTATACAATGGCAAAAACAAAGCCTGTCTGGGTGAGAGCATATGTCAATGAAACTGACTTGGGAAATATCAAATACGGACAGGCGGTAGATGTTTATACTGATACTATAGATCCTAAAACCGGTAAAAAAAGGATGTACAAAGGTCAGGTTGGATATATTTCCCCTGTTGCCGAATTTACTCCAAAGACAGTTCAATCAACTGATATAAGGACAAATCTGGTTTATCGTATAAGGGTTTATATTTATGATATTGACGAATACTTGCGTCAGGGTATGCCTGTAACGATTAAAGTTAATTTGGATAGTCAAAAGTAAAATTTATCGCCTATTTTGAGGGGTAGAGGTTCAAACAATGAACACTGTGGTAATTAAAAATTTAACAAAAACGTTTGGTAAAATAACCGCTTTGGATAATTTTTCTCTAAATATTGAAAAAGGTAAAATTACAGGGCTTATGGGTGCTGACGGAGCAGGAAAAACTACATTGTTGAGAACAATCATAGGACTGTTAATTCCTGATAACGGCGAAATTTTAACTATTGGTTTTAATCCCACAACACAAAAAGATGAATTAACTCCTCATATCGGTTATATGCCGCAAAAATTCGGACTCTATGAAGATTTAACGGTTCTTGAAAATTTACAACTATATGCTGATTTAAAAAATGTCCCGCAGGAGTTTGATAAAATGTTAGAGTTTACAAAACTTGCCCCTTTTCAGGACCGGTTAGCGGGAGCTTTGTCAGGAGGTATGAAGCAGAAACTTGGGCTGGCATGTACTCTTCTAGGTAATCCTGAATTTTTACTGCTTGATGAACCGTCAGTTGGGGTCGATCCTATCTCTCGCAGGGATTTGATGAAAATGGTACGGGAAATGATTACCCACGAAACTACTGTATTATGGTCAACTGCTTATTTAGATGAGGCACATAGCTTTGATACCGCAGTTGTTATTGATAAAGGGAGAGTGATTTATGAAGGTAAACCGCATGATTTGGCTTCCACGCCACAAGAGTTTGAAAACAAAGTTATCGATCTTATGGGCGGTTATAAACAAGAAGTTTCTAAAATAGCACAAAATTATACTTTACTTAAAGATATTAAAGATTGTACTGTCGAAGCAAACAATTTGGAAAAAAAGTACGGAAATTTTTATGCAGTAAAAAATAATTCTTTCTGTATAAATAAAGGAGAAATTTTCGGCCTTTTAGGCCCTAACGGTGCAGGAAAATCCACTTCATTCAAGATGATGTGCGGACTTGCTAAACCCACAAACGGAACCGCAAGAATTATGGGAATTGATATTACAAAGGATCCGGAAAAAGCTCGTTCAAATTTAGGTTATATGGCGCAAAAATTTTCTCTTTACGGAAGTCTTACGGTTAGAGAAAATCTTGAGTTTTTCGCATCTGCATACGGTATAAAATTCAGGGATCGTAATGAACGAGTGACAGAAATTATTGAGGTTTTCGGTTTAAAGGACTATGCTGATCAGAAAAGTGAGGAGCTCCCGTTAGGTTTAAAACAAAGGCTTTCAATGGCATGTGCTTTAATCCATAATCCGCCGGTTTTGTTTTTGGATGAACCGACATCCGGAGTTGATGTTCTCACACGACGTGATTTTTGGAATCATATTACATCACTGGCAAAAAAAGGGGTAACTATTCTTGTTACAACCCATTTTATGGATGAGGCTGAATACTGTGATAGAATAAGTCTTTTCTATCATGGTGAAACTATAGCGCTTGGTACCCCTGAAGAATTAAAAAATAAGGCTGGTGCAACAACGATGGAAGAAACTTTTATTACCCTTATAAAAGAAAGCGAGGGCGAATGAAAATACTTTTAGCTCTTATAAAAAAAGAAACAAAACAAATTCTTAGGGATCCAAGCAGTATAATAATAGCTTTTATCCTGCCTTTTATTTCTATTATGATTTATATGTACGGGATAAATTTGGATTCTGTCAAGGTTACAATGGGAATTAAAAATGATGATCCGAATCCTGAAGTGGCAACTCTTGTTAAATCTTTCGGGCATAGTAAGTATGTTAATTCAATTTATTTTGATAATGTGAAGGATATTGAAATTGCAATAGCACGTTCAAAAATTAAAGGAACAGTTATAATTCCTAATGATTTTTCAACAAAACTTGCAAGAGGGCAAAGTGCTGATTTACTTGTAGTTACTGACGGTTCTGAAGTTAATACTGCAAATTACGTACAAAGTTATGCTATTGCTATTGCAAACAGCTGGCTTGGCACGAGTAAATATGCAGCTTCTGTCAGTCCTCCTGCAGTAAATGCGGAAGTCAGGACATGGTATAATCCTGATTTAAACAGTCATTATTTTATTGTCCCTGGTTCAATCGCAATTACGATGACTTTAATAGGAATTTTATTAACATCTCTTGTTGTTGCTCGAGAGTGGGAGCGTGGCACAATGGAGGCTATGCTTTCAACCTCTGTAAAAACAATTCATATTGTTTTGGGTAAATATATTCCGTATTTTATTCTTGGGATGTTATCACTTGCATTTAATATTTTTCTTTGTGTAGTTATTTTTCAAATACCGTTCAGGGGAAATTATCTTGTCTTATTGTTGGTAAGCAGTTTATTTCTTTTTACATCTCTCGGAATAGGATTAAATGTTTCCTCTGTATTAAAAAATCAATTTTTAGCGAGTATGGTGGCAATGAGTGTAGGGTTTATGCCTGCTTTGATGCTTTCAGGGTTAATGTTTCCTATAAATTCTATGCCGGTATTTTTCCAGCATCTTACAAGAATTCTGCCTCCAAGATATTATGTTTCATTTGTGGAGAGTGAATTTATGGCAGGAACCGTACCGGAAATTGTTATTGCAAATGCAATTTATTTAACAATACTTGGTTTGATTTTATTTGCAGCAGTTTATAAAAATACATCAATGCGATTGGAAAAGACATCCGCCTCTGTTTTAGCAAGGGCAGCAGAAGGGTAGGTGAAAGGTTAATAATGTTTAGAAATTTTTTCCGTCGGGTTTTTGCATTAATGAAAAAAGAATTTATAACAATTTGGAATGATCCGAAGACAAAGGGTATAATTATCGGGCTTCCTATAGTGCAGCTTTTAATATTTTCAAATGCTGCAACTATGGAAGTACAAAATATTGATGTCGTTACTCTTGATCGTTCACAAAGCGTTGAATCACGAGAACTTTTGTCTAAATTTGAAAATTCTCCAAGATTTAGGAATTTTTACTATGTTGATAACGAGGCAGATTTTAAAAAGAAATTAGATACACAAAAAGTTCAAATAGGATTATTAATAAATAATGATTTTGCCAGTGATATCAAATCCGGTAAAATTGCTTCTGTTCAGGTTATAGCTGATGGCAGACAGACAAATTCAGCATCAATTGCCTCAGGTTATGCTTCACAAATTATTTCGGGTTACGGAGCCGAAGTTTCGTCACAAAAAGGCGGAGCAAGTATAAATCCTTCTGTTCGCAACTGGTTTAATCCTAATCTTGAATATAAATGGTATATTTTAACGGTAATTGTGGCAATGCTTTCACTTGTTACAACCCTGATATTAACGGCGCTTTCTATTGCAAGAGAAAGAGAACTGGGAACTTTTGATCAGCTTATCGTAAGCCCTTTATCATCACTTGAAATTCTTTTGGGAAAATCCGTTCCCCCATTAATAATTGCGCTAACTTTGACAATGTTTATGACGGGAATTGTAATTATATTTTTCCATATCCCTTTTGCCGGTTCGTTTCTGTTGTTTATGATTTCAATTTTTATTTCTCTGCTTGCAATAGTAGGAGTCGGGCTTTATATATCTGCTATTTGTAACACCCAGCAGCAGGCAATTCTTTCTGCAATGACATTCATGATGCCTGCAGTACTTTTATCAGGATTTATTTCTCCGATTGAGGATATGCCGGTTGCTTTGCAGTATTTGACATGGCTCAATCCTGTTCGGTTTTTTATGGTTTTAACCAGAGGGATATTTTTGAAAGGAATGGGAATAGGAGATGTTATAACAAACCTTATTCCGCTGATTATCATTGCATCAATCACCCTGACTCTTGCAGGCCGAACTTTTAAAAGAAAACTTGGGTAAGTTGATCAAGTGTGACAAAATCTCTATTCAATTATGTTAAAATTGGTATATGAAAGTAAACTTAAATACAAATAGCAGAATGCCTTTCGCAGGGTTACATCTAAAAGATTTAGCTTACAAAATTATACAATTATCGGTTATTCTGGAGAATTCTTATGGCTAAGTATTGTATTAACAAAAAAAGTTATGTATATATTCCATGTTGGTATTAACAACTTACAAGGAATATTTTTCAAATTGGAGCTGCAGATTGTATTATTTCAACAATACCAATTATATATATTTTTAGCAATGTAAATATTATTTTATTGCAAGAGAAAATGAAGGTGTTGTTAAATAATAAAACGAACTATAATTTAAGTTATCATAGCCCGTTTTATCATTATATATTATTTCAAATTAGAACATTCCATCTATGTCATTATTCATATTGTATAAATCATCATTCATTTGGTCGTGGAGTATATAATCTGCAACAAACTGATTATTTAAATCATCTTGTAATCTTTGCTGTTGCTGATAATCAATGCCATCATTTATTTGAGCTTCATATACAAACTGATTATTGTTGTTAAGTTCAGCGCGTTTTTCATTGATTTTATTTAATAATGCTTTCTTTTGTGGTGAATTATTAAGGAGTTTTATAGAATTTTCTATTTGATATAGTTCTTTTAAAGTTGTAGCATTATCAATTTGTTTACTGAAATTTTTAAATTTCCCAGTGAGAACAGGTGTATTATCCATATCAAATACTTCAATTTTATTAGAATTTGCAGGTTCAACCCCTAGAACTATTGCCTCATCAGCAACTCTTACATCAGGTTCAACTTCAACATAAAGATTAGCATTTTGAGAGTTTGAAGCATTTATTTTTGGTGAATCTAATGCTGTTTTATTATATTGATCTATAAAGTATTTTTTAAATGTATTTGGTTGTAATCTTTGTGCTGCGATATCTAATTCTCCATGAGGAATAGTTTTCAATCCTGCTTTTGATAGCAATGTATTTAATTCATTCATAAATAATGAATTATTTATTTGTCCATAAGGTCTTGCATTAGCTGCATATTGGTAATGTTCTGCTAATTTTCCAAGGATTTGATCTTTTGGAGCACCATTATTTATAAGTTCTAATGCTTCTTTAGATGTCCTATACATTTCTTTGTAATAGTAAGATTTCAAAGATTTGCCATCTGGATATACATGGTAGTAACCTATACTGCCATTTCCTGGATTATAGTCAAATTTACATTCTGGTAAATATTTATCTGGAATACCTTTTAATCTTACTTTGATACTTGTACCTATTTCTGTAGGTACTCTATATGGATCTCCATAACGTTTAGCAATATCTTCTACAGTCTTTGCCTGGTTATATCTTGGACTGAACATTTCTCCACGTCCTCTTATTACACCAGGATTTACTGCAATACCACCTTGTCCAGCTTCATTATACCAAAAGTCATTGCCGCTTTTACCTTTAGCTGAAACTACATGCATATCATTCATAGTCTCTATATAACTGTCTAAAGATTTTGTATATGAACCGGATTCAATAGATTCATTTAAATATTGACGAGCTTCTCTAGATGTTTTTATATATTTGGGATTTATTGGTTTTCCGTTATTTCCAACATTACGGACTAATTCATTTTCATTTATCTCTGGTAATCCATCTGAAGCTATTTTAACATTTTGAACGGGTTTATTTTCTGAAGTTCCAACATTAGCGTTTGCTGTAGACGTTGCATTTTGAGATTTTATTTGGTAATTGCCGTCTTGCAGACGTTCTAAATTAATTCCTCTGTTTTTGAATTCAGCTTTTAATTTTCTTAATTCAGCGCTGTTATCATGGCTATATACTTCAATACCACCAATTTTTCTACGTGTTGAGCCATACATATCTTTTCTCAATGTATTATAAGATGATAACAACTCCTCATCACTCATTTGTCCTAATGCTTTACTATTCACCTTATCACGAATTTCTTGCATTTCCTGCCAATGAGTTTTTGGAGAATCAACATTTTCCCTTCTTGGTATAGATTCTGAATCTCTAACAGCTCTTTTAGCAGCAATACTTGTACCATTTGTTGAAGTATCTTTTACTATAAAACCATTATCTGTTTTTTCGATTGTTAGATGTTTTCTAGATACAAGATTAGTAGCATCATTTATTATAATATCACCTTCGCGACCAACAGTAATTACATCTCCTTTTTTCATTTTGTCTAATACAGATTTTACTTGAGGTGAATTCAAATCTAAGGTTGTATTTGCTAAGCTCAAACGTTCCTTGCCTGTTAACAATACTCCTTCACCTTTTGGTAAATAGGTTCCAACTTTAGCTTTGGTATAATCTTTAACATCGTAATACTGGTTACTAGATAAACCGCTCTCGTCAATCATTGTTCTTAACTTTTTCACTAAGTTATTGATTTTTGTTTTCACTGAAGCTGAAGCAGTAGCACTAATTGTTTTCAAATCTGCAAATAAAGTTTTACATTTTGCGGCCATTGCAGCTTTATTACCTTTAAATGATACAGACAATTCACTAGTTATATCTGCAATTCTTTGTTTACAATCTATCCACAATTTTCTTTGAGGAGATGGAATTTCCGCATCAGATATTGCTTTCACATCACTATTAATAGCTTCTTTAGATACTTTTGCTGTTGATGTTGTATTTTGAGATTTTATTTGGTAATTGCCGTCTTGCAGACGTTCTAAATCAATTCCTCTGTTTTTGAATTCAGCTTTTAATTTACTTAATTCAGCGCTGTTATCATGGCTATATATTTCAATATCACCAATCTTTCTACGTGTTGAGCCATACATATCTTTTCTCAATGTATTATAAGATGATAACAACTCCTCATTACTCATTTGCCCTAATGCTTTACTATTCACCTTATCACGAATTTCTTGCATTTCTTGCCAATGAGTTTTTGGAGAATCAACAGAACCTTTTGGTGTTTCAATATTATTATTTGACTGGGCTGTGGAAGTTTCTGCGACTTCATTATTTGCTTTTACAGGAGTAGTCCCTTGCTCAGCAGCTAATTGTCTTTGAACTTGTGTGAAATCTGCAGTTTGTCCTTCTGGCATTGCTGCACTTGGAGCCCTATCAAGTTTTATATGATGTGAATTCTCATAAGTTTCTTGAGGTTTTGCTATACCTTGAGATTCTGATGTAGCAACTACTGGTGTTTCTACTTTTGCTTGTAAAATTTCAGATTTTTCCTTCATTGTTTTTAGAAGTTTTTTGGATGCTTGAGAATTTCTTAAACATTTATTATCTTCAAATTTTTTGATTAAAGCTTGTAGATCCTCAGCAGAATCTGTACGTTCAACAAAGGATTTAATTGTTGCTAATTCTTGTTCATTTAAACCTCTTGAGCCGGTTATTGCGGCATCTGCTGCTGAATTTGTAGCTGTAACATCTGCTTGTCTAGCTTTAATTTGGGCTAATTTTGCTTCTGCGCTCTTCATAACTTCTGCAGCTTGATCTACACCTTGAACTTCATAAGTATGCATATTTCCTTTTTCATCAACACCAACACGCTTTTTCAATGCATCCATAAAATTCTCAACATCTTCAACTGTATTTAAATTATTTGTTAGATGTTCTTTTAAGATAGCTGCATCATGAGGAGGTAAAACTCCTTGTTTACCAGCAAGAATATCTGAAGCATTTTGTTGAGCATTAGAATTTATTCTGTCAACAAATTCAGAACCTCTTGTTACATTTGGGGTTTCTGGGGATACATGAAGTTCAATCATTCTATTTTCTAATTTTTTCAAGATTTCTGCTTTATTTCTTGTATCTGTACTCCAACCAGAAACTTCTTTGTATAATTTTTCTATAGTTGAAGCATCTGCTGTTGAAATATCTATGTGTTCTTTGCCAATAGTTACAACTCCAAATTCATCTTCAACCATGTGTTTTATTTCTCGACCTTGATTTCTTGATTGAGCTTGTAATTTATCACCTTCTTGATGAATTTGCGCTCCTCTTTCAGGGGTTGCACTTGGAAGTTCATCATTAAGCTCAGATCTTACTGTACCCATTTTGGTATCACCAAGTTTACCTCCTGGCATTTTTGTACCATCACTAGTAGCCACATCTAAAGTTCTCTTGGCATCGTCAGCAACATTAGCTCCTGTATTAGAACCGTTTGAAACAGGAGTTGTTCCTGATGGAGTACCTTTTGCCAATTGTTTTAATGCAACTAAATTACCTGCTGCTGAGAATACAGCTTGGAATGTAACACCTTGAAGTGTAATTTCTCCGGTTTGCATATATTCAGCACCGGCACCAACTGCAACATCACCAGCAACTTGAGTTAACATACGGCCACCAGCTTGGACAAATGCTTTTGATGATTTAAATACCATAGCAGCTTTTGTAACCTGCCCACCTACAAATACTGTAGCACCATCAATTGTTGCATTTTTCAAAATATTAGTAACTTCACCATCTTTTAAACCAACATTTGAAGACATTCTATCTGATAAATCAACAGAGGCAGATATTGCAGAAGTACCTGCGGCAACGCCTAGCAAGGCTAAACCTGAACCTCCAGTACAAGCAGCAAGAGCTATAGCGCCAATAGCTTTTATTGCACCACTAACAACAGCTCCTCCAACCTGTTGAGAAGAAACATAGCTATTTACTCTATTTACTAAATCACCTTTATTACCAAATACAGCAGTTGATGCATATTTCAAATCATTTTCAAGAGTTGCTAAATCTTTACCGCCTGTATATTGATTAATTTGCTTAGAGATTCCTGATTGAGTATCTTTTATAATATTACGAAGATATTGTGCCTTTTGACTTTCTGAAGCTGTTTTGAAATCAATATTATCTTTCTTCATGGCAGCGGTTAAACTGGCTTCAACAAGTTGCCTGCCATCTTGAACTTCAGAATTTACTTGTTGCATGTATGAACCAAATTTGTTCAACATAACATCATATGATTCTTTACCTTGAATACTTGATGCAAATTCTTTATTATAACCATCTAATTGTAATGTTAAAGCTTGTGCATTTGCTAAATTGGTTTGCAATTTCCTATAACCTTTTGCTAAATTTGGATCATAGTCAACACCAAATATCTCTTTGAATTTAGCTTTAAAGGCTTGGTCTCCACCTTGTGCTCTTGCTGAATTTAATGCTGCAATTGAATTTTCAAATTTTTTCAAATCCGCTTTTACATTTTCATCCAAATTATCTGAACCAACGCACCATTTTAAACCTTCATATAAATCTGCGCACCAGCCATCTTCATCTAATTGTTGTTGAAGTTTTGCACTATTTTCATCAACATTTTCCTGCATTATATTTAATGTATCATCTATAGCATTATCTTTTGCAGCCAAAGTTTTTTCAGTATTTGTCATAGCTTCAGAAGCATGTATTGCGCCAACTATGTTTTTCACTAATCCATCAAGTTTTTCAGTACTACAATAGCCAATACCCAAAGTCCAGTATGATTGAAGTTCTTCTATACAATCATTTAACATTTGTTTAGTTCTATCATCTTTAACCCCAGATGTTTTAGCTCTTTCGATTAAAGAATTTACTATTTTAGATACTGCATTACGTCTGGTTTCTAATGTATTTCCGGTTTCATCCATTATAGCTTCCAATAAACTTTCGTCTGGTGAAAGCTTATTGTAACCTTCAACTAAGCCTACAACGTTATTCTTATTAACTTTTGCTAAAGCATCTTTAAATTCTTTTTCAGAAACACCTCCCATATGGTGATGAATAGCATTATGCATACTTTGAGCTAAAGCACTACCAGTTTTAGCTTCTTGTTTTTGTTGTTGAATTTGACGTCCTCTTTCTCTGGATATTTGACGACTACTAATTCCTGCTGCTACATCTTCAGCCACAGATACTTTTACTTTTTTACCAATTAATTCTCCATCTTTAATGTTTGGATTAAGTTTTTTTAACTCATCTATTCTTGTTTGAAGTTCATATTTATTAGGATTTTTAATTCCTTCCTCTTTAAATAAAGCTCTTGCCAATTTTTCATAAGTATTATGTTTCTTTTCTATCCAAGTAAACAAGTGCCCTTTTCTTGCTTCTAAACCAGCTTTTGCTTCATCTTTTTGACGCTGTACTTCTTCAGCAAATGCTCTGTATTTAGCTTGAGCAACTTCTTTTGAATCTCTATTTTGAAGAGCTTTTGCATCTGCATCTAATTCTCCAGGTACAACTAAATCATCTCCAGCCCAGCCTCGAACTTTTCCACCATTAGCTTTAATAATTTCTTGTTTGGTTGTACCAAATTTTTTAGCTAAAGCTTCTATACTTTCGCCATTTTGTAGAACGACTTTTGTATTACCATTTCCATCATATTCTACTTGATAAGTTGTTCCATTTATTGTTTTTGTTTGTTTTAATTTCTTACCATCAGCATTAAATTGTGTTACTGATGTATTACCATTTTCATCGTTAATGGTTTCTGTTCTTGCTCCATTTTCAGCGTGCTCAATTGTAGTTGTTTTTCCAGCTTCTGTTATAACTTCAGATTGAACTTTACCATCTTTTAATTGTTGTACAGTTTCTTTACCTTCTTGTTTGATATTAACTGTAACTGTTCCATCTTCATTATATGTATAATCTGTTCTTTTTTCTTTGGCAGGAATTCCTTGATTTTCAACTCTTGAATTTAGAACTTCATTACCTTGTTCATCAAATGTATAATTGCTTGTTGTTGAACCTTGTTTTACTTCTTTTTCACTAGGCTGGCCTTCTTGATAGACAA
Organism: uncultured bacterium; assembly: GCA_949300485.1. Classification (GTDB taxonomy): domain Bacteria; phylum Cyanobacteriota; class Vampirovibrionia; order Gastranaerophilales; family Gastranaerophilaceae; genus Zag111. Next base: position 30,061 of record CASGEL010000007.1, on the reverse strand, counting down.
TTGTAGATACACTACCATTTGTACTATCTGAAACAGTTTTTATAGTAGGTGTTGTACCATCTTCAGCATATTCAGTTTCTGTAGTTATACCTTCTTTTGTTGAAATAGTGTCTTTTTGTAACTTTTTATCGGCATCTAAATATCTAGTTGTTGATGTTCCATTTTGGTCTGTTTGGCTTATTCTAGATGATTTATCAGGATTTATAACTTCTTGTGTACCATCTTCGTACTCTAAATGTACAGTTTTTTGACCATCTTCATCAATTACTTGAGCAGATTTAACATTCTCTGTATTTGCAGCATATTCTTGTAAAAAGTTTAAAACTTCTTTTTTAGATAATCCTTTCAAACCATTTTCTTTTAAAAATTTTCTAGCTTCTCTACGTGAGACATGATTATCTTCGGACTTATCTAATTTAGATTTGAAGTCTTGCATTTCTTTTTCATCAATAATCCCATTTTTATCAGTATCAATAGCATTAAAAATTGATTTTTGTTCTTCAGTTTTTAATTTTTCTTTTTTTAATCCACCATTGAAATTTGATAAATCTACACCTTTCTTACCGAATTTACTAACGTTTAAATCTGCCATTTTCGTAACCTTTCACATTGAATAATTTAATACAGTTATCTTGTCGGTAGATTTACAAAAAACTTTATATATAATTATTTTTTTGTTAATAAATTGTAATATTTGTCATATTCTTTATTTGCTTCAAAAGTTTAATAATTGTTTTATCTGTGCAAGTTAGTGAAATCAGGACAAACAGTGATTACGATTCGGTTTTCAGATAAAAATTTTGGAATTTTGAGTATCTTTTTAGTACCCCAAAGAGACTTTTCGTCCGGTTTCATTGTAAAAGAACACATGGTATGATTTCTTGTTACAGAAGATTTGACTATTTTGTTGAGCTGAAAGGCAACCATACTCAAATAAAATAATAGCTTGTAAAAATAAAATTTATTGTGACAAAATCTCTATTCAATTATGTTAGAATTGGTATATGGAAGTAAACTTAAAGACAAATTGCAGAATGACCTTCAGTGGGTTACATCCAAAAGATTTAGCTTACAAAAAGTTGTTGCAAAATGGTTTACAAGACAGTTTTGGCATTTCGTGCAAACCGGAGGATTTAAATGCTGTTGCAGGGCCGTTTGAATTAAGGCAAATTATTAACAAACTAAAACCGGAACACTATCAAGTAGGGGAGAAACTCAGAGCTAATTTTCATCTGCATACGATAGCATCTGATGGCAGACTAACTCCTAAGGAATTTTTAGAGCAGTGCACCAGCTACGCAAACAGGGTTTTTAAGTCAGGAAAAATAAATGATGATCTGCCTGCATTTTCTGCCGCAATTACTGATCATGACAGGGTAGAAAGCTCTCAGGAAGTAATTGCACTGATATCTCAAGAACCCGGCAAGTATAAAAACTTCAAATTCGTTGTTGGTTGTGAATTTTTGCTTCATGGTTATAAAGAACCTCACCCGGCATTTGAAGCTGTTGGTTTGGGTTTTAATCCTTTTGACAAAGCTCTTCCCAAAATCAAAAATGCCGGCGGAATTTTATCCTGGGCTCATCCTATAGTTACCCCGGATAAAATAAATGATGATTTTTTTGAGTTTTTAAAAAAATATGGTATAGACGGAGTAGAAGGGAATTATCAATATAACAGATGGGATAGTGAATATGTCAATTCTATAAAACCAATGTTGGAAAAACTTATCAAAAAATTCAAAATGTTTGTAACTGGCGGAACTGACTGCCATAAAAAATCCATATTCCAGTAGATAATGTATAAAAAAATAATATGGTTAGCATAGTTGGGCAGGTATGCCCAATCTACAGTTTATTATTGGGGTAACAACCCGGACATTAAAATACATTTAGACCAATTAAAAAAATTAAAAAAGAGGGTATAATAAACCCTCTAAATTAAATAGCAAGGGAGAGACTCGAACTCTCGACCTCTCGGGTATGAGCCGAACGCTCTAGCCAGCTGAGCTACCTTGCCATAACCCTTTTTTCTATTGATCTTCTATGGTATTTCTACCGCATAAATTTATTTTTGCATGAAGAAAAATTTTTTTCAAGTATTTTTTTGCTATATAATATTTGTTATGATTAAGGATTTGACAAGTGGTGAGCCGTTAAAAGTTATAATTCTATTTTCAATACCTCTTTTAATAGGTAATATTTTTCAGCAGTTATATAACATTGCAGATATCGTGATTGTCGGAAGAACCCTTGGGGTGGATGCGTTGGCTGCTGTTGGTGCTACTGCACCATTATTCGCTTTGATACTTTTTGCAGTTGTCGGAATGAATAACGGTTTTGCTGTTATTACCGGTCAGCGCTTTGGTGCTCAAGATTACAGTGGCGTAAGAAGATCTGTTACGGTATCAACAATTCTCAGCACTGCTTTTACTGCATTTTTTACTATAATTTTTTCACTTTTGATGAAACCCGTTTTATTTATGATGAATGTTCCATCTGAAATCATGCATGATGCTTTTTGGTATATCCAAATTTGTATTTGGGGATTGATTACAGTTAATTTTTATAACCTTTTGGCAAGTATTGTACGGGCTTTGGGTGATAGTAAAACTCCTTTGTATTTTTTAATTCTTGCCTCCGTACTTAATGTATTTTTGGCATTGTTATTTATTTTAAAATTTCATTGGGGTGTTCCGGGGTCTGCGGTTGCTGTTGTTTTATCCCAAGGATTTTCGGCATTGCTTTGTATATTCTATATTAAATTTAAATTTCCTATTCTTCATACTAAAAAAGAAGAATGGATTTTTGATTTTATACATAATGAGCAGGATAGGCAGTTTGCAAAAGATCATTTGGCTGTTGGTATTCCGATGGCTGTACAATTTTCGGTTTTAGGAATTGGAATTTTAATTATACAAAGTGTATGTAACTCCTTTGGACCAAATGTTATAGCTGCTTTTACTGCGGCATTAAGAATAGAACAAATTGCAACTATGCCTATGATATCTTTTGGTATTGCTCTCGCGGCTTTTGTTGCACAAAATTTTGGTGCGGAAAAAATTAAACGGATTAAACAAGGGGTTAAACGAGGTTCTATTATAAACATTATTCTGAGCATCATAATGGCAATAGTTATGCGATGCTGGGGAAGTCATATTGTTCAGATATTTATAGGAAATGTTAATCCGCAAGTTATAAAAATTGCGCATGATTATTTATGGATAAGTACCCTATTCTATTTCTTCCTCGGACAGATTTTTATTTTCAGAAATGCAATGCAAGGAATGGGAAGACCGTTGATTCCGCTAACTTCATCCTGTGCAGAACTTATGGTAAGAGCATATGCTGCTGTTTATCTTGCTGTAAAGTATAGTTATTTCGGAATATTTTATGCCGGACCTATTGCTTGGGTTACTGCATCTTTGGTAGTTGCTTTAGGTTATATGATTAATATTCGTAGAATTGATAGAAAATATAAGGCGGTAATTTCATAAAATTACCGCCTTGATTATATTTTTTAGTTAAATTTTATCGTTTATCTGTTGTTTTTATTATATGCCATCCAAATTTTGTTCCTACAGGATCTGATATTTCGCCAATCTTTAGATCAAATGCCGTATCTGCAAACTGTTGTACCATTTGTTTTCGATTAAAATATCCTAAATCTCCGCCTTTTTGGCCTGATGGGCATAGGGAATATTGCATTGCAGCCTCTTCAAATGTAATATCACCTTTTTCTATTTCTTTTTTAATTTTGACTGCTTCAGCTCGTGTTTTTACAAGAATATGACTTGCACGTACTTCATGAACGTCTAAATTAGGGTTCAAAAATCCGCCTATTGCAAATGAACTTAGACCGGTAAAAACTATTACTACTGCTAAAAAAATTTTTATTAATGCCTTCATTTATTCCCTCCTGTTTTCTATATATTATAGTCTCTTATATTATTACATAAATATTAATTTAAAATACTACAACTGTATTGTCCGTAATACAAAATAATATCTGTAGTTTCCCCAATATACAATTATTGATATAAAATTATTGTCCAAATCGGATGCTTCTAAATATGTATCAGGTATTGGTTCTCGTTTTGAACTTTTAACATTTTTCCCGACAAATTTTAAAAATTTTTCACGAATTAACTGTACTTTTGTCATTTTAACTTGCGGAAGATTATTTTTGTAAAAATCTAATGGCACCATTTCTTTTTTGTAACATGGAACGATATATTTAACCTTACCTGCTTCTTTAAATAAAATGTACCAAGCTCCATTATGTTCTCTGGGTGTCAGAAGATAGTATCCCGGATCAATTTTTATGGTTTTAAAGAATAATGGGGCTGTCAGTCTGAATAGAGGATACGGTGACCATGTGGAGTACATAGTATCTTGATATTCCCCTGGATCAATATTGTGAACGTATTTGAAATCAGGAACAGGCATATCTCGATACATTTGTTCAATATCAATTTCTTCTGTATATTCATCTTCTGCGATTTCTTGAGTATCAACATCTTCAGGATAAGATGTTGCAGGCTGTTCGTCTGCTCCGATTGATGGAAGCAGTGAGAATATACTTAATAAAAGTATTAGTACACCTGAAAGAAATTTTTTCATATATTAATCTTAATATTTTTTTATTTGAAATCAATCATTCTTATAATTGATAGATACTAAAATTCATTAAAATAATATTAAATTAGCCCAAAAGTAAACAGAAATTTGTTATAATAAATTTATGGATAATATGGAACAAAATTATGAAGATTTTATTTCAACGGTGAGTCACGAATTGAGAACACCTTTAACTTCTATCAGAGGGTTTTCCCAAACAATGTTAAATTCTTGGGACAAGCTTGATGATAATAGTAAAAAGAAGTTTATTAAAATTATTGAAGAGCAATCTAACAGACTCATTCATCTTGTTGAAAATATGTTATCGGTAACGAAACTGCAGTCTGTTAATAACAATTTTGTTTTTAATGAACTGAATATAAAAATGCCTATAGAGCAAATTATTGCTATAGTTAAAAATCAGTATCCAAATCACAATTTTGAATTTTTGTATAAAGAAAATCTTCCGAATATATTTGTTGATAAGGACAAATTTCAACAAATTATGACAAACTTGATAGAAAACAGTGCGAAATATTCTCCAGACAATTCTACTACGACAATCAGTACTTTTTGTGAAAACAACAATATATGTATAGAAGTTTCCAACAAAGGAATCGGGATTGATAAATCAGATTATGATAAAATATTTACTAAATTCTCAAGGATAGACAATCCGTTAACAAGAAAAGTTCAGGGAAGCGGGCTTGGATTATATATAACAAAAAACCTTGTTGAAAAAATGGATGGAAAAATTACGGTTAACTCTGAACCGTTAAATGATAATTCTAATTTGAGTAAAATTACTTTTAAAGTTCTTTTGCCTGTCAGAAATATTGAGGAACAAGCGAGGATAAAATGCAATCAGTTACATTAATCATTGATAAAAGATTGGAATTATCGACTAAATATAAAAAACTTTTAGAATCTAATTCCAACAAAGTTATCATATCAAAAGATTTAATTACATCTATAAAGATTATTCAGGGCGAAGAGCCTGATTTGATAATAATTTCTGACAGTTTTGATGATGATTTATCTGATTTTTGTAAACAAGTTAGAGCTTTGACATATAATATGCGTCCGATTATTGTGGCTATGTCGAAATCAGCGGATTTCAATGATCGTATAAAGGTTTTGGAAAGTGGGGCGGACGATTTTCTATCTGAACCCGTAAATTCGGAAGAATTTAAAGTTAGAATGACAGCACATCTTCGCAGGGAATATGAAACAAATCTCGATACAAAATTGTTTATTCCGAACAAAAATTATACGCTTCGTGCAATAAAAAGAAATCTTACAGCAAAGGATTGGGCAATTTTATATATAAGTATAGAGAATTTTGACAGTTATAAACAGGCATACACTCAATTGGCTTCTGATAAACTTTTACAAACATATGGTGCAATTATAAAAGCTTCTGTTGGAGAAGAAGATTATATAGGTTCGCTTGCAGAAAATATTTTTCTGGTGATAACTGACTCAGTAAAAGCAGAACGGCTTGCACGTTTTTTGACTTTTGCATTTGATTCGGTTGCTTCAAAATTTTACGCAGAACATGATTTGGAAAGAGGCTATATGATTTTGCAGGGAGATGAATTTGCAGGCAGACGTGCAAATTTTGTTCATTCTACAATAAGTGTAATTACTAATGAATTTACAAACTATAAAGATACTACACAAGTATTGAATAATCTTGCACAGATTCATGATATGGCGGATATGCCTAATAAATCAAATTTTTTAATAGAGCGTCCTAAATTATCTGCGGACGATTCCGTAATAGAAAAAGAATACAACAACAGAGTGCTTATTTTTGAAACAGATGAAGCCTTAAGTGTTCTGTTAAATACTATTTTAAATCTTCAAGGATATGAAACTAAAATTATAGATAATTATAATATGCCAAAGAAAAAGGAATTACCTGCTCTTATTATAATTGATGCAGGAGATTTGGAAAAACGCAACGGTTTAAATTTATGTTATAAGCTCAAACAGCATAAGGATTTTCAAAATTCCAAAATTATAGTTACATCTATTATTCATGATAAAGAGCTTGTATTAAATGCCGGAGCTGATTTATATCTGCCAAAGCCTTATGAAATTTCAAATCTGATAAAATGGGTAGACCTTTTTATAAAAGAATTCAATCAATAGATTATTTAAATTTTCTCATCATCTTCATTGCTTTAACCATGGCTTTTTTCTCATCTTTTTTTCCAAATCCGCCAAACATTTTTTGCATTTTATTCATACCTTTCATCATTTGGCGCATTTGTTCAAACTGTTTGACATAAAGATTAACTGTGTGCATATCCATACCGCAGCCTTTAGCAATTCTTTTTTTACGGCTTGTGTTCATTAGCTCAGGATTATCACGTTCTTCAGGTGTCATACTTTGGATAAAAACTTCAATTCGTTTAAATTCCTTTTCACTTGCATGAGATATTTTTTCTCTATCTGCTTGTTTTAAATTTATACCCGGAAGCATACCCAAAATTTGATCCATGGATCCAAACATTTTCATTTGTTTTTGCATTGCTAAAAAGTCATTAAAGCTGAATTCGGCTTTTTGCATTTTTTCCTGCATTTTTAAAGCTTCTTTTTCATCAAAGACTTCCTGGGCACGCTCAACCAAGGAAACAATATCACCCATACCTAAAATTCTAGTTGCCATTCTTTCAGGATAAAAATCTTCCAAGGCATTAAGCTTTTCTCCTGTACCGGTTAGTTTAATCGGTTTGCCTGTGCAATAAACAACAGATAATGCAGACCCACCTCTGGAATCACCATCTAATTTTGTTAAAACAAGACCCGTTAAACCGATTTGTGCATCAAAATTTTCTGCAACGTGGACTGCTTCCTGTCCAGTCATTGCATCAATTACAAGGAGTTTTTCCTGAGGATGAAAAACTCTGTCTATGATTAAAAGTTCTGCCATCATTTCGGTGTCTATCTGGAGTCTTCCTGCCGTATCTAAAATCAAAACATTAAACCCTTTTTCTTTAGAATAGTTGATAGCACTTTGAACAATATTTTGAACATCACGAGAGTCTGGGACTGTAAATACTTCGCACCCTATTTCTTGTCCTAATGTTTGTAATTGTGTTATAGCAGCCGGTCTATAAACATCACAAGCAACTAAAAGCGGATTTTTTCCTTCTTTTTTCAACTTAACCGCTAATTTTGCGGAAGAAGTGGTTTTCCCTGAACCTTGCAGGCCTAACATCATAATTAAACTCGGGTGTCCTGATAAATCTAAAGGTTTTATTTCTTGTCCCAGCAGACTGACCAACTCGTCATGAACAATTTTAACCAGTTGTTGGGATGGATCTACTCCTTGCAAAACATTTTCACCTTCAGCCTTATCCTTAATAGAGGATATGAAAGCTTTAACAACACGTAAATTAACATCTGCTTCCAATAATGCCCGCCTTATTTCACGTAAGGCTTCCTGCATGTTGTCTTGCGTTAATTCCTGACCTCTTGTTTTAGAAATTATATTTTGTAATTTTTCACTCAAATTGTCAAACATTTGTCATATCCCTATTAAATAAATCTTATATTTGATATAGTAACACGAACAAAGTATTTGCAAAATTAAAAAAATATGTATAATACTTATATAAAAGATAAAAGGAGTTTATATGAAAAAGATTATTTTATTATTTGCGTTAACAGTTTTATGCGGTTCTTATGTTTATGCAGAGGTAAATAAACCTTCAGCACCGACTTATTCAACTTCCGGAACTGTAAATATGTCAAATCCGTCTGATAAATATAAAAAACCGTCAGCTAGAAAAAATTCATCAGTAAAACCGGTTGATGAGGATAAACTAAAAACATTGGATCCGACTTATGTAGACCCTGAAGCCCCTGTTGAAAACCAGCTGCGTGCAATGGCAATGTCTGTATTAAAAGCGGCAGAAAATCGTGATAATGCAGGTATGAATAAAATTATTAAACAAATGGCACAAAAGGGGGTTACATCTGTGACAAGTCCTGAAGTTGTTGCAAAAAGAACACCTACTTGTCCTCCTATCAAAATGGAACTTGAAAAGGGCAGAATTATAAGCGGAAGCAAATGTGCCAGATTTAGTTATACCTATGAAGGACACGACTATTGGGTAGGTTATTGTAAATAAAAATATAATCTATAAACTAGGAGGCGGAATTTCATTTGAAATTCCGCCTCCTAATAATATGTAATCTAAAGTACTAAAGGTTACAAGCTAGTAACTAGTCTTTAGCGTGGCCTGCAGTACCCAATACATCTCTCATTTTGTGCATAACCATTTCTTTAACAGCAGTTCTGCCAGGTCCCATATATTCTCTTGGGTCGAATTTTTCAGGGTGTTCAATAAAGAATTCTCTGATAGTAGATGTCATAGCCAATCTCAAATCTGTATCGATATTGATTTTAGCAACACCATGTTTAGATGCATAGTTAAGCATATCTTCAGGTACACCTTGAGCATCCGGTAAGTTACCGCCATATTTATTACATTTAGCAACAAATTCAGCAGGAACTGAAGAAGATCCATGTAATACTAACGGATAGTCATAACCAACAACTTCGTTAACTGCTTTTTTAATTTCAGCTAATCTTTCAAAATCAAGTTTAGCTTCGCCTTTGAATTTATAAGCACCATGAGAAGTACCAATAGCAACAGCCAATGAATCACAGCCTGTTTCTCTTACAAATCTTGCAGCTTCTTCTGGATCAGTGTAAGTTGAATCTTTAGCATGTACTTTAACATCATCTTCAACACCTGCTAATTTACCCAATTCAGCTTCTACAGAAACACCAAATTTATGAGCATAATCAACAACTTCTTTTGTTACTCTGATATTTTCTTCTAATGGGAATCTTGAACCGTCAATCATAACAGAAGAAAATCCGCCATCAATACAAGCTTTACAAATGTCAAAATCAGCACCATGGTCTAAGTGTAGAGCGATAGGTACTGTAGTTGTAGCTAAAGCAGCTTCAACCAATTTAATTAAATAAGTTTGATTAGCATATTTTCTTGCGCCTGCAGAAACTTGCAAGATAATTGGAGATTGTGTTTCTTCAGCAGCTTCTGCAATACCTTGTAAAATTTCCATGTTGTTAACATTGTATGCACCAATAGCATAACCCCCGGCTAATGCTTTTTTGAACATTTCGCCTGTTCCAACTAATTTTCTTTCACTCATTTGAGTTCTCCTTCTTTTACGTATAATAATTACACATGCTTAATTTATAACAAACAAAAATAAACTTCAAGGCAAGAGGTGTAAGATTTTGAGATTATGCTTTTCTAAACAAAAGGGATAAATAACATTTATCCCTTTTGTTTATTATTCGGTTTCTTCGTTTTCTTCAATTGGTATTGTTATTATATAATGATTACCTTCAGTTTCCTTAGTAAGATCTTTGAGTTTAACATTTTCTCCAAACATATAATTTTGTTGAAATTCTGAGATTTGTTCATTATGTTTTGACTTTCGTATTGAGCGACCATTAATAGTTAAAATATTTCCATTGGTGCTAACTTGAAGATTGTTTGCATTATTATCAAAGGCTCTCAAATCAATAATGATTTTGTATACATTCCCTGCCTGTTCCAAATGGATAATTTCTCCTGCTTTTTTGGCAAAACGTCTTTCTTTGGCGAATGTATGATCCATTGCTCTCATGTCTTTTTCCATCATACGTTCAATTCTTCTTGGGTTTGGCATAAATCTTGGGTGAAACATTCGTTTGAAATGCCAGTCTGCAACAACATAAAAGGCACAGAAAGCTCCTAAAAAGATTAAAATCCCGACAAACAAAGTTTTCATAACAGGATGGTTAGCGCACATTGGATATTCTTCTCTCCTAATTTTTGTTTCCTCGTTTTTTTGATTTTCTTCCATATTGACTCCTTTCGATTTTATTTTATTTCTTTAACTTATTTTTGCAATATCGAATTGGGGTAGTAACATTGGTTAGATTTATCTTGATAAAAGTAAACCGTCATGTTATAATAATTCTCAGAAAGGGTTAGTATATGGCTAAGATTTTAGTAACAATGCCTGATGAATTTTTAAATAAAGTTGATGGGCTTGCAGATACAGAGCGCTGTTCAAGGAGTGAATTAATTAGAGAAGCTTTGAGAAATTACATGCGCAGAGTTTCAAAACAGCAATTAGTAAATGCTTCTCGCAATGCTGAAATTTTAGAAAATATTTTAAGTTAGGGTATAAAATAGTTTGTTTTCTCAGTGTTATTTCGAACCTTTGAATTTTTCAAAGGAGTATTTCTTATCGGATTATCTTTTATGCAGATATTATTTTTTAACCAAGCATAATAAGACTTAGCCAAATAAATAGAATGCCAGACATAATTCCTACGATAGACAAGTGCCAATTACCGTATTCTTTGGCTAAAGGTAATAATGTATCAAATGAAATATATGTCATAATACCGGCTACAGATGCCATCAAAACACCGACTAAGATTTGAGGAATAAATAGTCCGAATATAAACATTCCTACTAATGCTCCGATAGGTTCAGTAATTCCAGAGAGCGAAGCATATAACATTGCATAACGTTTTTTCCCTGTAACATGGTATATAGGAAGTGCAACGGCAATGCCTTCTGGTATATTATGAATTGCAATAGCAAATGCAACAGATAGTCCAAGTGTAATATCCTGTGTTGTTGTTAAAAATGTCGCCATACCTTCCGGAAAATTGTGAATGCATATCGCAATTGCAGTCATAAAGCCAGCTCTTTTTAATTTATAAAAATTGTGTTCTCCCAAAGTTGGATCATCTGGATTTAGAAGTTCTTCTGTGTCTACGTGATCCGGTAAAAAGTAGTCAATTAATATTGAAATTAATAATCCTACAATAAATCCGCCAAATACCATCCATTTGAACATATTTGGAAAATTCGCTTTGAGTAGGTGTTCTGAGCTTGGTATAATGTCAACTAAGGATATAAAAATCATTACGCCGGCTGAAAACCCTAATCCGACTGATAATGCTTTTAGATTATCTTTTTTGGTAATAAATGCAACGGCACCCCCTATTGCTGTAGTTAATCCTGCCAGCATAGTAAGACAAAAAGCCAGTGCAAAATTATTGTGTAAATTCATAAAAATATGTTGTCCTTTGCAGATTTTATCTTAGCATAAAAAATTTTAAATGTAACTTAAGATAATGAATTTCAAAGGTGAATACTTATTATATAAATTTATTATATAAATATGAACATCCCTGAAACCTTTTTAGCGTATAAACGTCTTATGTTTATAGAGTAGGAAAAGAGGGTTTTATGGAATTATTTAAAAATTTGATTTATGAATACAAAAAAGGAATGAGGGATTTATCGCTTCATACATGTGAAAAAAATCATTTGGACGAATATACAAATCTTTTGGAGAAACTTAATACTCAGTTTTTAACTATGGAGCTTGGAGATAACAAAGTTAATATTTTTTTTGGAAGCCCGGAGTGTTTGGCTATTTTAAAAAAATTTTCACATAATGAATTGAGTAAAATCTCACCTTACGAAGATTTTATTCTGGGTATAATGCTCGGATATGCCAGAAAAGAACAATATAAAAGGATTTTGACAAAAATTTAATAAATAAGCTCAAACATTACTTTTTGTAAAAATAACTTATTGTTCATTTAGTCAAAAATGAAATGTTTAAAAAGGCATGCTTTTCATATGCAGTGCGAGCTTTAGCAAAATTTGCAGCTATAATTGTTAAGATATGTAAACACCTATATTCAAGCTCCTTATTGGCTGTAATCATGTCAGTGACATGGTTTCAGCCTTGTTTATTATTTTAAATAAGTTAACAGAAATAAATATTTTGGACATGCCGAAAACTTAGAGTACAATTAAATTATACTCAAGTTTTGAGTACATTCTTGTAGAGGTGAAATGATGTATGAAACAATTAAGAGTAATCTTTTACGTATACAAGAAGAAATCGCACCTTGTAAACCCAGAATAATTGCAGTTACAAAGTATTTTGATGAAGAAGCAATGATCGCGGCATATGATGCAGGTTTGCGTGACTTTGGAGAGTCAAGAGTAATTGAAGCTTCTGAAAAAATTCACAATCTGCCTGAGGAAGTGAGAAAAAATTCTGTATTTCATTTTATAGGACATTTGCAGACCAATAAGGTGAAACAGGCGGTGAAAGAGTTTGAATATATTCATTCGGTTGATTCATTAAAACTTGCACAATGTATCAATGGGCATGCTTCTGAAATTGAGAAAGTTCAAAAGATACTTATTCAGATAAATAATGCAAATGAAATACAAAAATTTGGATTTTCAAAACAGGAAGTGTTTGAATATTTTGAACAAATACAAAAACTTGATCATCTTGAAATTGTAGGAGTTATGAACATGGCTCCGCTTGGGATATCGGAAAATGAAATTGGGAATTTATTCTCTGAAATAGTTCAAATTAAAGATGAGCTTGAAAGGATGTTTAACTGTAATCTAAAAGAAATTTCAATGGGTATGAGTCAGGATTATAAAATTGCGGCTCAAAAAGGTGCAACAATGCTTAGGATAGGTAGAAAATTATTTGAATAATAAACGGAGGAAATAGCGGTGGCAGCAATAACAGATAGTTTCAGAAAAGTTGTGGATTTTGTAATGGATGGATTCCGTGGAGAAAATCCTTTTGTAGATATAAACGATGAAGATGATTATGAAGATGATGGTTATGATTATGTAGAAGATGGTAATGCAGTAAGAGAAGTTGCTCCAGCTTACACTCCTATCCCAGCAATGGAAAAACGTAATGAAACTAAAGTTCTTAGTCATCCAAGTATTAATAGAGGCGGAAGTGAAGTTATTGTTGTTGAACCTCGCTCTTTTGATGATGCTGCCACAATCGTTCAACACTTAAAAGATAGAAAAATTGTTATGCTGAACCTTCACTTATTAGATAAAGAACAATCTCAAAGAACAATTGATTTTGTTTGCGGTGCATCTCAAGCGCTAAACGGTAATCCTAAAAAAGTTGGAGACTTAGTATTTGTATTTGCTCCTAGCAATGTTACATTATCAGCAGATACAAGCACTCAACAAAGCAAATTTAATGATTCTTTGTGGAGAACATCTCTACAATAGAATATTTTGGTATGAGAAGAGAGATAGTTTAGATAAAGACAGGCGGCTTATAGCTGCCTTTTTTTTGTTCAATTTAACACCGGAAAAACCAAAGGGCTGTAAACATATTATTTTTACAGCCCGTAAGATATCTTTTATATATTTTTGAATTTAGTCTGATTTTTTCACATTATAATCAAATGTAAATTGAACATCGATATCATCACCTTTAAAATCTTTTGGCAGCGGCTCGAAGGGTGAGGATTTTTTTAATGAATTCACAGCTGACTCATCAAGCTTTTGAGAACCTGATGATTTTAATATTTTAAAGCTTTCCAGTTCTCCATTTCTATTTATTTTATAACTCATAATAACTTGACCGGATTTTTCATCTGCAGGAGGCTGCCAATTACTTTTTATTTTAACCTGTGTATTTTTCATATAGGTTTGAAATTCTTGTGGAGCTTTACTACTTTTGGATGTTTTAGTTGTTGTAGTCTTGGTTGTTGTAGTTGTCGTTGTTGTTGTTTTCTCTTTTTTATCAAATTCTTTGATTTTATCTTGATATTTATTGATTAAAAAGTTTCCGCCAATCGCAACAGCAATTGCCAAAATAACAACTACTGCTGATATTGTAAGGGTTATGGCTTTATCTTTATTCATCTTAATCCTCCATAATTTATAATTTAAATGCCTCTTTAATTGATGTATTATAATCAGGTCTTAAAATTCCTTTTTCAGTTATAATTCCTGTGATTAGTTCGTGTGGAGTGACGTCAAATCCAGGATTTAAAACTCTTACACCTTTCGCACAAACCGGTTTACCGTTGATGTGCGTAACTTCGTCATGAGAACGTTCTTCAATAACTATATCATCTCCTGATTTTATACTTGTATCTATTGTTGATAATGGAGCTGCGACGTAAAATGGAATATTATGATATTTAGCGGCGATTGCAACCGTATATGTTCCAATTTTGTTTGCAGCATCACCGTTTGCAGCAATTCTGTCCGCACCTACACAAACCATATCTATCATACCTTTTTTCATAAAATATGAGCACATACCATCGGTTATCAATGTAACCGGAATACCGTCCATTGTAAGTTCAAGAGTTGTAATTCTTGCGCCTTGCTGACGAGGACGGGTTTCATCTGCAAAAACCTGTACCGTAGGATCGTTTGCAAAAGCTGAACGTACAACCCCTAGTGCGGTTCCATAACCTACCGTTGCTAATGCTCCGGCATTACAGTGAGTTAGAATTGTTGCTCCTTTTGGAACAACTGTAGCACCGTAATCTCCAATCTTTTTATTGATTGCAATATCTTCAAGTTCAAGTCTTTTGCCGTTTTCTTTTAATTCTTCAATCAGTGTTTTTATATCTGCTGTAGAATTTTTTATAATTTCTTTTTGTTTTTCAACAGCCCACATAAGATTTACCGCCGTAGGTCTGGCACTTGCCATATAATCAGCTTTTTCAAGCAGTTGTTTCACAAATTCTTCACGTGTAAGATTTTGTTTCTCAAGTTCTTGTGCATATAAAATAACACCATGAGCTCCGGCTATTCCTATGGCAGGTGCTCCTCTGACTATCATTGTTTTGATGGCATCATACATATCTTGCCCTGATGTTATATTTATATATTCAAAGTGATCTGGAAATTTGGTTTGATCAACCATTTTTGAATATGTGTTAATCCATTCTATTGTTCTTATTTTTGATGTAAATTCTGTCATTTGATTTTCCTTTTCTATTTATATTCCGTAAAATTTTTATTGGTTTGATTTTTTAATTCAGGGTGCTGTTTTTCATATGTATCACGAATAAAATTTATTATATAAAATGTCGTAAACCCTGAAAAAGCATTTGTCGTTGCACATAAAATACCCAAAAATATTATAAAGAGCAAAACAAGCCATATAGGGGAGTGTGTCAGCATTGCAGTCAGAAAAAAGTTTGGTGTATAATGAAATCCCTTTGCTAAAATTAGCATAACTATCGAATAGCATGCGGCAAATGTTAAATCCGCACAAAATCCTATTAAAGCCCCTGAAATAATACTATCTTTAGGAGTTGTAAGATCAAGTTTACTATCCATAATTAGGTAAAGCACAACTGCCGGTGCTGCCAACAGTAATACACAAAATAACATTATTCCGCCAACAAAAGGGATTGGTGCCAAAACTCCAAGTATTGCTCCCAATATAAGGCTTAAAATTACTATATTTTTTATAATAAACTTATCCATTATATCTTATACTAACATTTATGAGTCTAAAACTCAAATTTTTTTCAAATTTTCAAGAGCATCAGGACTTCTTGTATATGATATTGCAATTGCAATAGAATCTACTGTATCATCAAGTTTTGGGAGATTTTCATTGCCTAGAGCTATTTTTACCATCTGTTCAACTTCTTTTTTATTTGCTCGGCCGTATCCGGTCAGTATTTGTTTTACTTCCATAGGTGTGTATTCATAAATCGGTATATTATGTTGTTCTAAAACAGTTAAAATAACTCCTCTGGCATGTGCGACAGGCATTACTGTTGTTTGATTTCTGAAGAAAAACAGTTTTTCTATTGCGCATACATCAGGCTGATAGTTTTCAACAATGGATGTCATATCGTTAAAAATTTCCAATAACCTTGCAGGTTCTTTTTTGTCTTTTGGTGTCTGGATGGAGCCTGAATGCTGCAATTCAAGATTTTTACCGTCAAAATTTACAATGCAGTATCCAACTATTGCCATTCCAGGATCAATGCCTAAAATTTTCATAAAATAATTTTATCAAAAAATGTTCTGAAATGAAAATAAATATTACTGTTTGTTTTGTCTGTTTATTTAAAAAGATTATTTTATATTAAATGCGTTATTACTAAATTATAAATAAGAGAATATTCTTTACATATTTTGCACCGTTGTGCTACACTAAGTGTATGGACAGACAGGAATTTATTAACGCAAAACGTATTGTAATTAAATTTGGAACAAATGTTTTGAGACATGATGACGGATATGTTTCATTACCTAGAATTTATGCATTTATTGAGAGTATTGCAACTCTTGTAAAATCAGGTAAGGAAGTCATAATTATAACTTCTGGGGCGGTTAGTTTCGGCAAAAAAAGGTTGGGACTTGAAAATACTCAAGGAACGGCTATAAAACAGGCATGTGCTGCTATAGGACAGGGCAAATTAATGTCTATTTATGAAAACGGTTTTGACGCTTATGGTTTAACTGCTGCACAGATTCTTTTAACTGAGGATGACTTTTCTGTTAGAGAAAGATATTTGAGTTTGCGCACTACTTTAAATAAACTTTTAGAGTTGGGTGTAATTCCTGTTATAAATCAAAATGATACGGTATCAACACTTAACGTTGCACTTCGTTATGTAAAAGAAGATATGCAGGTTTGTTTTTCCGATAATGATAAATTATCTGCTCTTGTTGCGAGTGAACTTGATGCAGATTTATTAATAATTTTATCTGATATTGACGGTTTGTATGATGATAATCCTAAAGTTAATCCTAATGCCAAATTGATAAAATCTGTTCCCGAAGTTAATGATGAAATCCTTGCAATGGCATCAGGGGTTTCTGACGGCGGAAGAGGCGGTATGGAAACCAAGCTGAAAGCTGCAAGATTGGTTACAAGATTTGGCGGAAAAGTTTTAATTGCAAACGGTAAAGTTCCGTATGTAATTAAGCGAATTTTTGAAGGTGAGGATTTAGGGACAATGTTTTTGCCTCAGAAAGAAAATATGCCTGATAAAAAACGCTGGATAGGTTATGCGACAAATATTATAGGAAAGATTATTGTCAATGACGGTGCGAAGGCTGCTTTAATCACCGGAGAAAAAAGTCTTTTGCCTATCGGGGTTGTCGGGGTTAAAAATACTTTTAAAAAAGGTGATGTTATTTCTATTCTGGATGAAAATAAACAGGAATTTGCAAGGGGGATTGTAAATTATGATTCGGATTCTTGCAGGAAAGTGATAGGATCGCATTCTGATAATATTGTTGATATTTTAGGATTTAAAAATTACGATGCTATTATAACAAGAGATAATATAACGATTTTATAGGCGGTAAAAATTGGAAAATAATTTTATTGATATTGCTAAAAATGCAAAACAGGCTTCTTTAAAAATTGCAGAATTAAAAACCGAAATAAAAAATTCTGCTCTGAATAAAATTGCTGAAGCTTTTGAATTGAATAAGGAAGAAATTTTTAATGCAAACAGACTTGATTTAAAAGAAGCAGAAAATCTTGTTCAGCAAGGTGAAATTACCAAATCTACATTCAACCGTTTAAAATTGGATGAAAACAAAATGCGCGATATGATTCAAGGTGTTCGTGATATTGCAAATTTGGAGGAGCCTATCGGAAAGAATTTGTTTATACGTGAGCTTGATAAGGGGCTTACATTATACAAGGTGTCCTGTCCAATAGGGGTTCTGGGGATAATTTTTGAGGCAAGACCCGATGTAATATCTCAAATTTCATCCCTTGCAATAAAATCTTCTAATGCAGTTATTTTAAAAGGCGGAAAAGAATCAAAAAATACTAATCGTAAGATTTTAGAAATTATAAATAGTGCTTTGGCAGAAGTTGAGGGTTTTCCTCAAAATGTTGTTCAGCAGGTATTTTCAAGAGAAGATGTCGCTCAAATGCTGAAGTGTGATGAATATATCAATTTGATTATCCCGCGCGGCGGAAACAACCTGGTCAAATTTATTAAAGAAAATACTAAAATTCCAGTACTGGGACATGCGAGCGGAATTTGTCATATTTTTGTCGATGAATCGGCAGATATTGATATGGCATCAAAAATTGTTGTTGATGCAAAAACTCAATATCCCAGTGCTTGTAATGCTGTAGAAACACTTTTAATTCATAAAAGTTTCAAAAAAGCGGATGAACTTTTGGCTTCTTTGCAGTTATCTGAAATAAAACTTGTATCTGAGCCTGAGGCTTGGGATATTGAGTATGGCGACAAAATTTTGTCCTATAAATTTGTCAATTCTGTTGATGAGGCAATAGAACATATAAACAAATACGGTTCAGGGCACACTGATAGTATTATTACAACGGATATTCAAAATGCGGAAAAATTTATGAACAATGTCGATTCTGCAGGAGTTTATTTTAACTGTTCAACTCGTTTTGCTGATGGTTTCAGATACGGATTTGGAGCTGAAGTTGGAATTTCAACAAACAAAACTCATGCAAGAGGTCCTGTCGGGCTTGACGGCTTGACGATATATAAGTACAAACTTGTTGGAAACGGTCATATTGTTGACGATTATGCTAAAGGTCTAAAACAATTCCATCACAGGAATTTGCCGCTTAAATAATTTAAACAGATGTATTTATGTAGTTTTCAGGTTTTATATAGCGTAGTTTTACGTGAAGATAATCCTTATCTTTGTCTGTGATTTTTTTCACGTCAAGGCATTCGAATTTTGAACTTCTCGGAAACACAATTTCATTTTTTATCCCAAAACCAGTTCTTGAAACTTGTGATTGTTCAGGGATTTCAATTTCATAAAGAATACCTCTGTCATTAGTTAAATACCCTTTGGCATAAGATATATCAGATGTTGCATAAGCATATTCTTTCATATCAATAACGTCACCTTTTTTTATTCCAAGACGTTTTTTAAACAGCTTATATTCGCTGAAAAATTCAGGCTTTTCTCCAATGCATCTGAAGGCTGTGATTTTTTCTGTTGTTGGTTTTAGGGATTTAAATTCAAAATCTGTTGCGGTAATCATTTCTCTTGGAGTCATATCTTCTACAAATTTCATATCCATGTGTTTTGGATATGGACTATTTATAAAATGGTGGTTGATTCCGTTGAGATAACCATGTAAAGATACAGATTCTTTATTAGTCGGACGAATTACACGTTCTGCTGCAGCATCTTTCCAGTACCGGTGGCAAAAAAGCTCTTTTGAAACTTTTTTTGATGTTTGATCAGTTGCAGGTTTTACGGCTTTTATTATATTTTTTACACCTTGTACAATCATACCCATAATGATATTTTCCCCATATATTATATAAAAAATTTACTGCCCTGTAATTGATAATTATAGAGCAGTAATTTTACAAATTTTAATTATATTTTTAGTGGTGGCAACTGCCTCCGCAGCCATGAGAACCGCAAGTATGTGTTTCTCCATGGTGTTGATGTTCGTGATGAGAACATGTTACATCAGGGTTGAAGCTCAAATTATTTGATAATAAAGCTTCTACAGCCTCATCTGCATTGCCTGATACACCACCGTATAATTTTATATTGTTTTGTTCGAGAGCATTTTTAGCTCCGCCGCCAATACCGCCGCAAATTACCGTATCAACTTGGTTATCGTTTAGAAATTGAGCAATAGCACCATGACCTGCTCCATTTGTTGAAACTATTTCTGAGGTTACGATTTTCCCATCATTTACTTCATACATTTTAAACTGCTCACTATGTCCGAAGTGCTGGAAAACTTCACCGTTATCATAAGTTACTGCTATTTTCATAATTTTCTCCTTATTTGACTTTTTCTAAAATTTTGTTTTTGTATTCAACAAGGCATTTTGCAAGTTGATCAGGGCAGCTGGTAGGTTTTGGTCCGCATGTTATTCCTTGTAATTTTGCAATAACATCATCAATATTCATTCCTGTTACCAGACTTTTGATACCCTTTAGGTTTCCGTTGCATCCGCCAAAGAAATCAACATCTTTAATTGTATTATTTTCGATTTTAACCTGCATTGCCTGACAGCAGGTTCCATGTGTTTGATATTGTATTACATCTTCTGACATTTTATTTCTCCTTTGTAATATTATTGTAGCACTTATTTTATAAATAGCTTACTTATTAGATACGATATCTTCTAATAAAGATAAAATTTCTTAATAATTTCCCAAAAATATAGCAAAAAAAAAAATTATATGGTTTATAAACTATCATAATCAGATGGGGATTCTTTATGAAAATATATGCCATAAATCCTTTTATACTGAATTTTCAGGGTAAAAGGGAAGATAGGAAATCAGTAGCACAATTAAAAGAAGATAATTCATATGATTTGAATATTATAAATCAGCGAAAAATTTCTAAAGCAATTGAACATTTGTCCGATGTCCCCGGCGAAGATAATGTAAACTTTTTGTTGGATGTTGCTGAAAATTTAAAATACGGTACAAATATTGATTTGGGTAAACAGCCTTATAATGATTGGCAGGTTAAATTAAATAATGCCGCAAAAAGATCTCTATCATTGTCTGATTCAGATACTCAAAAGCGTCTTGCTCCGAGAATAGAGGCTTTATCTTTATTTAAAAAAGATTTAAATAAACAAGAAG
The DNA here is from genome assembly GCA_949300485.1 of uncultured bacterium. Lineage (GTDB taxonomy): Bacteria > Cyanobacteriota > Vampirovibrionia > Gastranaerophilales > Gastranaerophilaceae > Zag111. The sequence continues at coordinate 8,966 of CASGEL010000007.1, read as the reverse complement.
CTGAAATATTAAATTTAAAAAATTCAATTCTAGCTAGTGTAGATAGAAATTTGTTAAATAGTTTAACTAATAAAAATATCAAAAATCTGGAGAATAATCTAGACTATTTTATTATATCTTCTGAAATCCCCCTTTCTCAAAAATTATATATTTTAAAACGTTTAAATTATTTCATGAGTCCGGAGTATAATATAAATCCGCAGCTAAAGGATAAAAAAACGCAAGCTCTTGCTGAAATTATAAATGACCTTGTGGTTGATACTCCTGAATCTAAAATTCCTAATATCAAAGCTGTAAATCAGAAAGCTCATGGTATGTGTGCGGCTATTTCAATTTGCAGAAAAGCTCTGGCATACGAAGATAAAGCAAATTATGTTGATATTATTTTATCAGAATTAGATAATAGTGAAAATCTTCAAGTATATGATATTACGAAACTTGGAACGCATACAAAAATTCCTGTAGCAAAAGCTGATATTGATTATGATTATGCCCTTTCGCTGGGTTACAGAATAATTGATACATCTGCGTTGAATTGGATGAATGTTGCAAATACTACAGGTGCAGCAAATGATTTTGTCGGAGTGTATAAAAGTTTTGATAAAAATAATTTTGATGTTTTCAAAGACTCACATTTAACTATTGATTTGGCAGATGAAACTCTTGTTAATAAACAAGATTGGTATCGTACACTTTTAAAAGCAAAATCTGTTATTGGTGCATATAAAACACGTGAAATCAAACAAAAGTATAAGCATGATGAAGCATATAATGAACAAAAGTCTCGATTTCCGCTAGAATCAAAATGTAATGCACTGTTAAGATCAAAAATTGAAAATTTGGCTCCAACTTTATCAAAGGAAAAACTCAATGAAGTATTTTTAGATATTTTAAAACTCGAAGTTCAAAATTCTGAAAAGGCAAAGAAGATTAATGATTACAAAAAAGATTTTGTTTATCTCCCTAATGAACCTGAGAATGTAAAGATTGAAAAAATTAAAGCTTTTCTAACTATTGCATTATCTGAAAATAATAAATCTGTGCATATTAATGATGACGATGCAAAATCAATTATGATACTTGCTTCAGAAATTAGCGGTATTTCTGGAAATAAAGCACACGCATCAAGTTATACTGCAAGAAAAATTTCCAGAGCTGAAGCTCTGTATAATGCTGCAGCAGCGTATAGAATTCAACAAATTTATCAGATTTTTATTCCTGAATATTTGGATAATATGACTAACAATTTAAATATTCCAGATAACGAAACTTTAATAGGTAAAAATATGGACTATCTTATTTCCAAATTGGAAGCAAATAAGATAAATCCGGAATTGAAAGAAGCATTGGCCAAAAATTTTTCATCTGATGTTGATAACGAGGCATTAATAGAAGCTTTAAAAGCCAATAGAGAAACTCTTGATTATATATTAAATACGTTAATGGATGATCTTTATGCAAGTTGCCTATCGGTCAACAGAAAGCAAGTTTTGGCAAACGAACTGACAGCACTGAAAAATGCGATAGTTAATGATAACGATAAACAAGTATTGTTTAAAATCTCTGATAAATTACATATAAAAGATAATAAAAAAGCTGTTGTAGATACTTTAGATAAGTATATAAAAGTGTTAGAATCAGAAGATTGTACGCAAGAGCAATATCTTGATATATTTAATAAAACTGGACATAAATCTCAAATGCTTATGTTTAACGAAACATTTGAACGTCTTTGGACTGCTTTATCTAGTAACGATGAAAGTAATTCTGTTATTATACAAGGTTTCAATCTTATAAACGGATTGCCAAAAGATGCACCAAAGCAGCAAACAGTTGATCTTTATAACAGGATTGCAGATTCATATAATAAAATTGCAGGGCTTATAAGAGGGTATCAGCAAGCCTTGGAAATTATCGGAAGTAACGGGGAAGTTTTAAATACTGTTAACCCTAAAAGAATAGTTATAAGAAAACTTGAAAATTTAGGTGAAATAATTCCGGAAAAAGATATGAAGATGTTACAAAACAAGTTTACCGGAATTGAAAATGCAATGGCATCTTCTGATAACGAAAATGTGAGTTATAAAGATCTTCCAAAAGAATTGACTACATTTACACCAAGAGAAGAAGCAATTTTAAAAAATATAAAATCCCATATAAATGGTTGGTATTCTGTAGTTTCAAGAGCATTGGATGCCCAATATAGAGAACTCAAAGAACCGTTAAGCGAATTACACAGGCAAATCGGTTTGAAAACAGGTGATACTTGGATGGGTCCTGAGGGACACAGCGGATTGAGTTCTTCTCAGATGGTTAGAATTGTTGAATATATGACTGATAGGCCGTATTATATAGAAAATAACGGTAAATACGCGGTAAAAAAAATAAAATTATCTCCGTATTCTGGTATGTCTTCTACTTCTGTTTATGATCGTGGACCGGCTTGGCATGCTCAGTATATAGCGGATATAAGACCTATTGAAATCAATGTTAACGGCAAAAAAGAGGAAAAAGAAGCTATTTTCCATGATAATACATGGGGACCAATTGAACATAAAAATACTTGGATTGATGATAATGGTTTACTAAGAACGGATTATTCAAATAGATATGGCGGGACCTTAGGTTATATAACAGATGACGATTATTTATCTGGAAAATTTATTGACAATATGATTGGGGCTGTCGGACAGGTACAGCCAAATAATATTAACAATAAGATGTATAAAAGGCTTGCAGGAAATTCTGACGGGTATAAATATCCCATGTTTGCTGATATTATTACACCCGGCAGATTCCCAAGTGCGGAAAAGTATGTAAGAATGATTAGGGATAATACTCTAATTCCTCCATATTCATTTTTACCGCAGCTTGAAAAATATGCCAAAAATATGACACAATCAGAAATCCAGTCTGTATTTGTTAAAGCTAAAATTATATCTGATAATCTGGAGCATGAATACATTGATATTGAAAATAGAATTTTTGGCAAAGAACCGTTCAACAAAGGTATAGTTACAAAAGAGGATTTTGAAAGTTTACCTGATGATGACAAGTTAAAATTGTTGTTTGAAAAAATGGCAGTAATAAGATCTTTCAAAGGTATTCCTAACCAAAGAATTTTTTACACTGAAACTTCTATGCAAGATCTAGCAAATATAAGAAAGCAGATAAAAAATGAAGCTCGTAAGAATTTTGATTATGTCTTTGCCAAAAATCCTGATATTGTTAAATATGGTGCTGAAAGTGTCAGGGAAGAACTTTATGCATTACTTGATGCATTTGCAAAAGTAAATAATATAAAAATTACTTCAAGTCGTCAGATTGATATAGTTAATGCCTTAAAACAAATTAATAAAGATGAGTTCGACGGTAGTCTTGATAAAACAATTGATTTGATGATAGACAGTTTTGTAAAATATATATCTAAGAATACTGCAAATTTTGATAATAAAGATGAAAAAATTGAAGATATGGCTAATAAGGTGCGTAATTTATTACGTGCAAATATGGGATTCACGTTAGCCGATTTGGACAGTTCTTCATTTGAGGATGACAATATGCAAGATATTGTCAGATGGATTGATAAAGTTTTTGATCCAGCAACAGATGAAGAACTTGTTCAAATTTTTAATAACCTACGAAATATGACAAGCACCGAATTTAATCAAAAGTATAATGATAAAATTACAGACGATGTCATAGGTATAAAACCTGTTACCGGATATGATGTGTTGCTTCAATATAGAGGAATGGATAGACGTACCCACAATTTACTTTATAATGTTATGTTTAATCAACGTTTGGGCTTAAGCTTGAATATGAGTAAGATTATACCTACGTATGATTACAACAAATTTAACAGAAAACTTCGAGGGGCAACTTATGCCAACGGTAAGCGGACATTTGATGATATTTATTTTGATTATTATTACTCTTTGAAGACATTAACTCTGGGCAAACGCTATGAAGCATTAAGGCAGGGTGTATTTGATAAATACAATATGTTCCCTGCATACCCTAAGTTTGATGCGGATGCAAAAATGGAAATGCAAAATGTGCTGAAAAAATTATATAATGATATTTCTGATGAAATAAGTGCTATTGGAGCATACAAGGTTCAAGATGAATCACTTACTCTTGTAAATAACATGAAAAAATATATTGAAAAGCTTCCGTCAGGAACATTAACATCCCGTCAGTATAATAAACTGCACAATGATTTTGAAAAATTATTAAAAATGAATGAAACGGATGATTCTATTCCAAAAACAATGGAAGCAATAAGACAGGTATTAGGTTTGGATAAAAGTGCACCTGTTGAAATATATAAAGCTTTAATTGGTCAAATTGATGATGAATTGAGTAATTATGAAACTACAATAGATGGTCAGACAATGAAAGATGCCGTAAATTCTTCACTTAAAACCATTGATGATTGTAAGAATGAAATCGTTCATTATATAGATCCGAAATATCAATCAAGAGCTATGGAAATGTTAAACAAATGGATTAGTGCAATGGTAAAACATAATCCTGATTGTGATAAATATTATGAAGAATTTTGTGATATATATTATAAACATATTTTGCCAAAATCTCCTGAAAAATTATTAAATGAGTACTTGTTACTTCTTGCAAAACCTGATAATAATTCTTCGGATTTGGGACAAATAAAACAAAATGAAGAACAAGTACAAAATTTAAAAGATTCATTACAATCTGATATCAAAGGGCTATTGTACCAGTCAAAATTGCTTGAGATGCAGTATATATTAATGGATTGTGCAAGTGAGTCTAATCTTAATATTGTACGTGATGAATTTAAGAAATCTAAGCTACAATTACGTAATGGTTCTGTGGTAACCTTAGATTCCGATATTGCAATTAATATTATGCTTGCACCGCTTTTAGCTGATGAGGATTTGGAATCTGCTGTTATGTTTTTGGAACAGCTTGGGTTGGCTGAACAGGTGGTTACAATGGTTGCAAAAAATAATTCATTTGAAAAAGCGAAAAAATGTATCAGACGAATAAACAATATTTTCTCATCTGTTTCAAAACAAACTCAAATAGTTCAAGACGAGCTAAATAAACTTGGAGATATTGATGATGATCCGAATTATACGGATAAATTGAATACAATGCATGAAAATTTAGTTCGGAGATTCAGAAATACAAATTATAGAATTACAATAAAAATAATTGATCAAGCCTTTAAGGATTTGGAAGCAGATATAAAACAACATCCTAATAGATCAAAAACAGCCTTATTACACTTAAAAATGGATGAAGCAAAGAGTGCTTCAATTGCAGCTGCAACATTACAAGTTCAAGAGTTGAATGTCAGACTGGTAAATATTCAAAGAGTAAAGGACTTAGTTTACAAATTGGCTCTTCCTGAAAATTCTCCGGCAATACAGGCAAGAGAGGACTATTTAAAAGGGTTCCAAGAGGTTGAAGAATATGTATCTGCCAATACAAAAAGATATAGTAATTTGGGTTTGACAACAATATCTGCAGAAACTATGGATTAAAAAAAGAGTAAGTATTTTTTACTTACTCTTTTTTGGTATTTACATCTGAGTTACTCCTTTTTAAGAAAGTCAGGTACATCCAAATTCAGATCAGGCATTTTTGGAAATTCCAATCCTGAAGATGTAGTGCCGGCTGTTTGGGTAGTTGTTGTAGAAGGTTTCCCTTGAAAATATTCAGCAGCAGACATTTTAGGTATAGCAGGAGTCTGTGGTTTTTCAGAGAACCCTGTTGCTATAACGGTAATTTGAATTTCATTTTGGAAAGCTTCATTAATAGCAGTACCGATAATAACATCAGCATCATCTTTTACAACATTGTTAATAACAGCTGTTGCATCATTGATTTCATATAATGTCATATTTGAACTACCTGTGATATTAACAATGATACCTGAAGCTCCATCGATTGAAGATTCAAGTAATTTGGAATTTATAGCCATTTCAGCTGCTTTAACTGCACGTCCTTCCCCTTGAGCTCTACCGATACCCATTAATGCAGTACCTGAATCCTTGACAACTTTTCTTACATCTGCAAAGTCGATATTTATCATACCCGGAATTGTTATGATATCTGAAATACCTTGAATACCTCTGTATAATACTTCATCTGTTATACAAAAAGCTTCTCTCAATCCCATCTGACGTTCTACAACCTGTAATAACTTGTCATTTGGAACTACAAGAATTGCATCTACATATTTTCTTAACTTATCAATTCCGTTTTCGGCTTGAGCCATTCTTTTTTTGCCTTCCCAGGCAAAAGGTTTTGTAACAAAAGCAATTGTTAAAATTCCAAGATCTTTTGCTATTTGGGCAACAACTGGTGCTGCACCTGTTCCTGTTCCACCGCCCATACCTGCAGTTATAAAGACCATATCTGTGCCTTCTAAAGCTTTTGTTATTTCATCTTTAGCTTCAATAGCTGATTTTTCTCCTGTTATAGGGTCCCCACCTGCTCCGAGGCCTTTTGTTGTGGTTGCTCCAAGTTGAATTTTATGTTCTACATTACTGAATGTCAGAACTTGTAAATCGGTATTTAATAACCAAAATTCAACACCTGCAAGCTTTGCATTTACCATTCTATTAACAGCATTTCCGCCTCCGCCACCAACACCTACTACTTTGATGCGAGTCGGATTTATGTGAGATCTTTCATTACTGGAGTAACTTGATACAATATTTTCCATTATACCTCCTACGTTATTACTTTATATTATATACTAAAAAATTAACAATTCACGTATTTGAATATTTTGTAATAATTTTAGGATATAATGAATTTTTAATAATTATTTATAGAATTAATTAGGTAAAAATATTTATGCTCGGATATCTAATTTCTTTCCCTGATTGCTGTTTTTAACAGCTTGGGCCTGCATTTTAATTTGGGCAGCCTGGTTTGCAACTTTATAATCCTGTCCTGACGGATCAGAAGGTGCCAATGCCGCACTGATTACGGTATTAGCATGGTCAATTGTTTTTTGTGGATTTGTTTTATCCAACGTGGGCATTTGAATAGGAACATGGCCTGATACAGGAATACCTTCGGCATTACGCTCAATTGAAATTGCACCTGCAAAAACTCCGCCTGCATTTTTATGAGCCATTTCGTGAGCATAAATATGGTTATAATTTCTGGTAATTATATCCTGTTTTGACAATGTATTAATCATTCCCTACACACTCCTTTTCTGCTATTATTGTAGCAGTAACAGGCAAATTTGTCAAGCGTAAATGTAAAGAAAGATATTCCGAAACGAGTTCGGACAGTTGGCTCATCCTCGTATACAACTCTCAAATGTCTGAAAATATTATAACAATTTATTTTTCAGCAGCTGTCTGGGTTTAGGCAGTCTGTAAACTCCATATTTTATGTATATACGTGATATGCGGGCAGAAACAGACTTTTTGCTTAGATTTAATTTTTCTGCAATTTCAGGGTTGCTGTAATTTTTGAGTATTAAATTTACAATATCTTTTTCTCTTGGTGATAAAAATTGTCTTTTCATTACTACCTCTTTTTAATAGAAATTTTTAAAAATACCATAATTTATTTCTTATTTTAGGAAATATATCATTTGATTTAAATTAAACACATGTCTAATTTCCTTAAAATATCTGTTCTAACAACTTATAATAACCTGATAAGGAGTGAAACTGTGGCAGATATAAAGAAGCAATTAGGTCAAAGAATTAAATATTTAAGAAAACACAAGGGTTTGAGTCAAGAACAATTGGCAGAAATAATAGGATTATCAACAAGAAGCTTAGGTAATATTGAAACAGGCAGATTTTTTATGTCTATGTCTAACATGGAAAAACTTATTGATGCTCTTGATATTGAACCGTACGAATTGTTCATCTTTGATAAAAATGCTCCGGAGGATATTGTTTTTGATGATGTTGTCAAAAAGTTAGAAAAGTATAAAAACAATACAAGAAGATTATATGCTATATCAGCATTTCTTGATTATTTGAGATAATTTATTTAATTAATCTTTTGAATAACTTTTTTAAATTGTATTTTTTATTGGAATTGTATACCATGTCTGTTTCTATTGCACATCCTGGGTCTATAAGGTATATTTTGCCATCCTTTGCTCTGCCGAATTGTTCTGTTTTGATATCTGTTTCAAAAGTTTCATCATAATGCACAAGATAATCTTTCATCTTGTAGCCCATAGCTTTTATTTCTTTTATAAGTTGTTTTAATTCGCCCTGTGACAGATTGTCCTGAGTAACTTTTTCCTCAATATAATAGTGATACGGCGGATATTTATTTAACCTTCCGCTTTCAATTATTGGCAAGTCAAATTTTGCAGGTTTCCGGCCGTCCGGGAAATGATTAATATCCGTAATTTTTAGAATTTTTCCATCAGCCGTTTCAAACGCAAATGCAAATGCTCCATACCCTGTCAATGATGTAACTTTAACTTTTCCTATCGGCTTTGTGGCAAGAAAATTTCCCAAATTTTCTATTTGCTGAAGAGGATGACTTTTTCTGAACATATTATAAATTAAAAGCTGATTATCAGAGGATGCAATTTTTAAAAAAGCGTCTGAAACCTCTAGTGGTTTACTAAATTTTATTGATTTCAGGTATCTTGAATTATCTTCATATATTAATTCAAAATTGCTTGAGCCGAATGAACATTGATCTTTTGGTAATGTTTTCCTGTTATAATGCAAAGGCCTGTACGCAGGAGCCATTATTTGCACGTTGGAATATTTATTTATCTGATTGATTTGTAAATTCATACGGAAGTTAAAACCGCTAAATATAAAATTTTGCTAATAATCACAAATATTTCTTCCCACTGTTATTACAGAATCGCTTCCGTCTTTTGCCTTCTGCTCACTCACCGCTCGAACTCAAATAGAGTTCTCTTCTCTGTCGCCCTAATAAAAAACAAATGGAAAGAAATCCAT
>CASGEL010000006.1 GCA_949300485.1 uncultured bacterium | reverse complement strand
GTTTTTATAAAATTGCAAGTGTTTATTTCATTTAGATTAATTCTAGTGAATTAATCTTTTGCTACTTCTGGATTTTGATAATATTTACATTTCTTAATATATTATCTGTGTGAAGACTATACTCTACTCATTTAGCTTCTAAAACTCAATGTAAAACTTTACAAAACAAATTAAAGGCAGACAGATCTATTAAATATAATGATAGCTTCTGTCTGCCATATATTATCTATAAATATTTTCTATTTTATTTTTACTCTCGGAACAACTGACATTCCCGGAACAATATTATAATCTGAATAATCTTCATCGAATACAATCTTGACCGGAACCCTCTGAACAATTTTTACATAACTTCCGACCGCATTTTCAGGAGGAAATAAACTTGATTTTGCACCCGTTGCCCGTTGTATACTATCAACATGAGCTTTAAACCTTTTGCCAGGATAAGTATCAACAGATATTGTTGCTTTTTGACCAGGCTTCATATGAGTCAACTGTCCTTCTTTAAAATTTGCAACAACCCATACTGTCTTTGGAACAACTGCCAACAACGGTTGTCCTATCTGTACATAATTACCAGCTTCGACGCTTCTTGATGCTATCAGGCCATCAGAAGGGGCATAAATCTTCGTATAACTTAAATTCAATTTTGCTTGTTCAACCTCGGCCTCCAACCTTTTAATTTCAGCTTCAACACTCTGAGTAGTCGCAATTGAGGACTCTAAAGCAGATTCCATAGCTTTCTTACGATTAGTAGTAGACTGATAATTTGCAATATTGACTTCAAGTTCCTTTGAACTTCTATCGTAATCCTGCTTTGAAACAACACCTGTTTTATACATAGCAGAATATCGCTTATAATCCTTTTTCGCAAAATCTAATTTTGATTTTGCAGATACAGTATCATCCATTGCCTGACTTACATTTGAAGTATTTTTGGAAACATCATGAGTCGATATCTTCAATTTTGCTTTTGCTTCCGCAAGCTTTGCCTCAGCTTGGTCAAGTTTTACTCTATAATCATTTGGATCAATTTCCAACAATAGGTCACCTTTCTTAACAGGTTGATTATCATCTACAAGAAGGGAAATAACTGGACCTGAAACCCTTGGCGCAACAGAAATAATTCTACCTTCTACAAATGCATCATCAGTTGATTGATAATAAGTGGACATTATTGCTGCAACAACTGCAACAAATAGTAAAAATATTGCTGTAATTGCCGGTACAAACACTCTTTTTTTAGTTATTTCCGGTCGTCTCTTTTTTAATCTGGCCTTTGCTAGTATTTCTATTTCTTCTTTTTTTCTTTTTCTTGATTTGGGGAACTTAGGAGCTTTTTTAAAATTCTCACCATTGTCTTTGTCTTCTGCCATAAAAAACCTCACTATTTATATTTGTATATTTACTTTATCCAATAAATTTTTCCTTATTTTTGTCTGAACATTATTAAAAATTTCTAAATCTTTCTCGGAAATCCCTTCTATAGTATCTTGCCAAATCGAAAGAATGACTGGCAATGCTTCTTCATAGATTTTCTTACCTTCTTCGGTGACAGAAAGTTTTAAAATCTTTCGACCCTTTGTTTCCTGAACCTTTGTAATATATCCCATATTTTCCAATATAGTTACAATTCTAAAAACATTTGGTCTATCTTTCAATGTCATTGCTGATATTTGACGCTGGTACAATCCGTTATTTTCATACAAAACAGCAAGTACAGTAAATTGCTCAGGGGTAATTTTTAAATTTTTTGCAGCAAATGTCTGTACTGCAAACATCTTTGACAAATTACCCAACCCGCTTAAAACGAGTCCGATTTTTTGTGTTAATAATTTTTCTCTTTCCATGATTTTTCTTTGTGTTATTATAATAACATAAAAGGAAATAAATAGCATGAAAAATTTAAAAATATTAATTATTTTAATCTGTGTATTACTGATAACCCCACAAACATTTGCTCAATCAAAAAAAAGTAATGATTCAACTGATAAAATTGAATATATTAATTTACAATGGTGGAATAATTTTAATGATTCCATACTTGATGAATATATGGCAAAGCTTTACAAAAATAATCCTGATTTAAAAATAGCAACAATAAAATCAGAACAATCAAAACAAATAATGAAGCAAGCCTTTGCTAACCAACTTCCTCAATTATATTTCAATGGGTACCTACAAAGAGATTTAACAGCAAGTGATCAAAGATTTGGAGATGTACTAATTTCTGATTACAATCAAGCCCACTACTTTCTGCCCCTGACTATGTCCTATGAGATAGATATCTGGGGTGAAAACTATCTAAAAACCAAAAGTTTCAAAAAACAAATTGAAATGACACAACAAGATGAACGAGCCTCATATATTTCAATTTCATCAAACTTTGCTTCAAACTATTACACATTAATCGGACTTGATAAATTAATTGAAAACCAAGAAAAATTATTAAAACTAGAAGAAGAAATTGTAAAACTTGAAGAACAAAAATATAATATTGGATTATGTCCTCTATCTGAATTGCTATCAGAAAAACAAACCCTTACACAAATGACAGAAAGACTTAATTCGTTAAAAGAAAGACAAGATGTAACAATAAATCAACTATTATCACAACTGGGAGATCGGTACTCAGCAAAAATAGATCGTAGTTCGTACGATACGGTTACTGTTCTACAAACACCGGAAGATATTTCTACAGAACTTATAGCAAACAGACCGGATATTAAAAAAGCAGAATTATATATAGAAAAAGCTGGAATTGATGTAAAAGTTGCAAAAAGAGACTTTTTACCAAAATTTAGAATATATGGACAAGTAGGATTTAATGCTTATGATTGGTGCAGAATTTTTGCGCCGCATACATTTTTATCAAATATAGGAATCGCTCCATCCATAGATTTATTCTCTGGGGGGCTGAAAAAGGCAAAATTAAAATATAATAAATTGGAATATGAAAAAGCACTTCAAATATATGAAAAAGCAATACTTGCATCAATACAAGAACTAAATGATGCTTTGATGAGTGCAAAAACTTATAATGCTAATTTCCAAAAAAGTGAAGAACGATACAAACTTGAACTTAACAAACTTGAGTTATCAAATCAAAAATTTCAAGCTGGGGGAGAATCTAAACTAGAAAATTTAAAAGACCAACAGGTCACATTAATTAGTGAAGAAACAAAAATAGTAAATAATATTAATCGAATAATTGCAGCAATAAATCTTTATAAAGCAACAGGCGGACAAGATTACACAACAACAGCGAAACTATGATATGCTTGTTGAAGACTTACTTATCATTTCAGAGTTTAATAAGTCCGAATTTCCTACAGGAATTAGAAAACCAAAAATATTTGTCTGATCTTTATAGCTTTTTGCAATAATTTTACCTTGATGAGCCTCAACAATAATTTTAGACAAATATAAACCTAGCCCTACGCCAACTTTATTATATTTTTCGGAATGAGTTACATATTTCCTGAACAATTTATCCATAACCTCTGGTTCTATATATGGACTTGAATTTTTAACAGTTACCTGAACATTATTTTTAATTCGTTTTACTAAAATGTGAATTTCTGAACCTGCAAATGCATAATTTACAGCATTTGATAAAAGATTTATAATTACTCGTTTCAATTCAATTTTATCTGCATAAATTGTTAATGAAGGACCAGGATTAAACCTTATCTCTGTAGAATTTCCACTTGCAAAATTGTATACTTCATTTATACATTCTTTTATAAGAGCATTCAACTCAAGAGTCCTATAATTTAAAACGACTTCACCGCTTTCAAATTTACATGTCGATAAAAGCGTATAGACCATATCATACATATAATGACAAGAATCCAATGTGAGTTTTAATATTTCTTTTTGATCTTCATTAAAGTCTCCAAGCTGACCACTCAATAATAATTCAAGAGCCCTTACCTGAGCTATTGCAGGTGTTTTTAAATCATGGCTTAAAGTTGCGATATAAGTTTCTCTTTGTTCCTGAAGTTTCTTTTCAGCATCTATACTACTTATAAACGTCGTTACTGCATAATATTCTCCATCACTATTACGCATAGGACACTTATTTACCTTATACCAATATTTTTCACCATTCAATGCCACCATTTGGCGCTCTTCTTCAATTCCAACCCCAGACTCTATTATTCGTAAATTTTCATTCAACAAATCTTCTTTCATAGCTTCAATATCAAACCGAACCTTCTCGCCAGTATTTGTAATATCAATACCACTCAAAAACAATTCTTTAGCTCTGGCGTTTCCTAATATAAAATTACCGTTTTTATCCAAAACATATGCCATTAAAGGTGATGTATCAATTAATGCATATAGTTTAGAATTAGAGTATTCCAAGGATTTTCTAAGATATATCGTTTCTGTTATATCTCTGCTCAATGTTAAAATACCTACAACTTCATTATTATTAATTATAGGAGAAGAGGTTGATTCATATATATATTCTGCATTATCTAAGTTAAATCTTTGAAAATATGTTTTGGAACTTTTTTCTTTAATTACCTCAGATAAATACTTATCCAACTCCAAAGACTGCTCAGTTTGAAATAATTCAAACTGAGTTTTTCCAATAACTTCATTATCTGATTTATACCCAAAGAAATCCAAAAATTTTTTAGAACACATTGCATAACGAAATTTACAATCTCTAAAAGTAATCATATCAGGTGAAGATTTAAATATGTTATCTAACATTGCATCAATATGAGTTTCTTTCTGCTTACAATCTCTGCAAAAATTATAACGAAGAAATTCATTATCATTGATATTTAACTTTTTATATATTAAAAAAGCACCAAAAATCTGTTCCAAAATAAGAAAAATCAATGCATATATAATAACAGATCTTACATCAGTTACGTCATCCGCAATATACATAACCGCAAAAATTGATAATACAACCAATAAAAACAAAATATGAGCTATTATAATTTTAGTTTTTATACTCAAGTTATTTTTATTAAAATAAATCATATTCAATCTCCCTCAACAAGCAATCACATTTGCAAAACGTAATCAATTTATTTAATATTGAATGAATATAAATACAAAGTTCATTCATAGAAGCACCTAAAAATTTTGAAATTTCCATTTTAGTAAAACCCTTCAATCCAAGACATATGAACTCAGATTCACTAATACTCAGATTATTCCAAAATATAGAATAATCTTCTTTAGGCAGAGATTGTATATAACTAAATAATGCAGATTGAATTCGTTTATCAATATCGCAGAAACCATTCAAAACCATATTTATTATGCTGCTAAGTTCAAACATACTCAAATCTCTTATATAGTACGCATCTGCATCAGCAAGTAAAGTCGAAATAACATAACAATCACTTCCAAAAGAAGTTAATGCAATAACCTTTATTGAAGGATAACGTTTTTTAATTAGTTTAGAAGCCTCTATACCACTTAAATATGGAAGTCTAATATCAATAATAACAAGGTCAATAGAATTATCATCAATATAACTAATTGCATCCTCCGCATTATCAAAATCTGCAACTACTACAAATTTATTTAATGCTTCTACCATCTTTTTCAGCGTAATTCTGGTTAAAATATCAGATTCAATAATTACAACATTAAACTTTTTCTCAAGCATCATAAATATACCAGCCTTTCCTTAGTATTAAAATTAAACAATAATCCATGAAATATTTAAATTGCCAAGGTTGGTAATACAAAAATTAACCGGTTAATTAAAATATTTATTAACCGGTTAATCATAAAATAGCCTAGAGTATTAAATTAATTCTTATTTTTCAGAAACAGGCGCATTGGCACCTCTTACCTTTTTTAAATTTTTGCCATGTCTGTATGACCTATCATCTCTGTGATGTCTGCTGAATTCAGGAGGTTCACCCTGCGGCCCTCTATAATCCATATGTCTATTATGCATTCTTGGATCAGGTCCTCTAAACCTTTCAATATCATTTGCTGATCTGTCCCTCATCATTGGAGGCGGCGGAGGCAACTGTCGTTCTATTCTAGGCTGCAGAGGCATAACTCCACCCATTGGACCTGGAGGACACTTTGGCTTTAAAATTGCTGCACTTAGCAATATAGCAAGAGTACCTCCAACAAAAACAGCACCAGAAATAAATAGAAATTCCTTAAGTTTTTCTACACATTTTTCTTTACAATCACATGTTTTAATTTCTTCTGTCATTTTAAAACTCCTTATTTTTCAGTTACATTTATCTAACGAAACTAAAAATAAAAAAGTTCAAAACAGATATTAAACAAACATTAAATAGACTCTGTTTTACAAGTAAATTCGGGATTTTTAGCCATTCTATCAAGAATTTCATCAAATGTTAACAGTCCTGCTGTAGCTCCAAATTGAGATACACATCCTGCAGCGTTTACAGACGCAGCAACGAGTGATCTTTCAACATTTGCATCGAATTTAGCCAATGCAGCGCAGAAGGTAGAAGCAAAAGCATCCCCTGATCCTAATGTTGACGTAACCGGCCCATCAAAACATGGACAATAGTAATATTTGTTTCCATCAAAAGCATATGCACCAGCTCCACCATCCGTAATAACAATAATCTGATATTCTGCTACCTTCAATTTCTTAAACATAGATTTTAAATCCGGATGAATAAGGCAGCTTGAGAATTTTTCATCTTTTGTATCAGGGCGCAATTGAATTCCTGTAGCCATTGAAGCTTCTTCTTTATTCATTACGACTATTTGAGCGGATTCTAAAATACCCTTCAAATAGTTAAAACCCTTTTTAATACCCGTAGTTCCTGCATTAAAACATACAAATGTACCATTATCTTTTGCAAATTGAACAATATCATCTAAGACTCTGTTACTATCACCATTTAAAGGTGCAATATATAGCAATTTTGCATTCTTTATTGCTTCAAAATCAATTTCTTCTTTTTTAAGGTGTGCATTAGCCCCTCGATGAGCTAAAACAGTTCTGTCACCTTCAAAACTTGTTAAAATAATAGAAAATCCAGTTGAATCATTTTTATCCTGAACAACAGATGATAAATCTACATTTCTCTTACTAAAGAATTCAAAGATACCTTTTGAATATATATCATCTCCGACCTTAAAAATTGCGGCTGTTGATAACCCTAAATTTGCAAAGTTAGTAGCTGTATTAACTCCACCTCCACCAACTTGTGATGCAAATGCAGAAATTTCAATCTTTGCACCATAAGGATAACTCATAAATTCTGATTGTTTACTTATACTACTTACAGAAACAACTGCAGCATCATCACATTCTACAAAAACATCCATTGTTGCACTGCCAATTGTAATTACATCACTCATAATTCATCTCCCACTTCTAGTTCACTATATAATAGATACTAACATAAAAACTATTAAAATTGTAACTACAAACAAAAATTACAAAAATTTTTGCTAAAAATTTAAATAAATAAAAAACAATACATAAACTCCAAAACTATTATCACAAAAAATTCAAATTGTGCACATCAGAATAATAAAGGGAAAGGCAGATGATATCCGACTTTCCCTATTACTAACAAAACTTGAACAGATGTACTATTGAAGTTTAGCCATATCTTCTTCAGTTACACCCTTTATTGTCAAGTTTACACGACCTTTTTCATCTATCTTAATAATCTTAACTACAACTTCTTGACCGATAGTTAAATGCGGTTCTATAGTTTCAATTCTCTCATTGCAAACCTGAGAAATATGAACCATACCGTCTTTACCGCCGCCAAGTTCTACAAAAGCACCGATAGGAATGATTCTTACAACTTTACCTTTAATAACCATTCCTACTTCCGGTTTAAAAGTAAGGTCTTTAATCATTTTAATAGCAATTTGAGCACCCTCTTGGTCATTAGAAGTAACTGTAACAACACCGTTGTCTTGAATATCTATTTCAGCTCCAGAAGCATCAATAATTGCTCTTATCTGTTTACCGCCAGGTCCGATAACAGTTCCGATATCTTCTGTCGGAATTGTCAAAGTTGTAATACTTGGAGCAAACGGTGACATAGGGCCAGGTTCAGTTATAGCTTCACGCATCTTAGATAAGATATGCAATCTTCCTTCCTTAGCCTGTTGTAAAGCTCTTCTTAGAGTATCATTAGCAATACCTTTTGCTTTCATATCCATTTGAAGAGCAGTAATACCTGTATCATTACCAGTAACCTTGAAGTCCATATCACCTAAGAAATCTTCAATTCCTTGGATATCAGTCAATACAACAGGTTCTTTACCCTCTTCAGTAATCATACCCATAGCAACACCGCCTATCATACATTTAACAGGTACACCTGCATTCATTAATGCCATTGATGAACCGCAAGTAGAAGCCATTGAGGTAGAACCGTTAGATTCTAATACATCAGAAGTCACTCTAATTGTATACCCGAATTCTTCTTGAGAAGGAAGAGCAGGGATATTAGCTCTTTCTGCCAAATGACCATGGCCGACTTCACGTCTTCCAGGACCTCTTAAAGGTTTTACTTCACCAACAGAGAATCCTGGGAATATATATTTATGCATATAAGTTTTTTCAGTTTCAGGATCAACACCGTCTAGTTCCTGTTTCATAGCAGGACCTGCCAATGTTGCAACAGACAATACTTGAGTTTGACCTCTTGTAAATACAGCAGAACCATGAGCCCTAGGTATAACACCTACTTCACACCAGATAGGACGAACTTCATTAGGTTTTCTACCGTCAGCCCTTACCCCTTCATCAAGAATCATTGTACGCATAATATGCTTTTCTGCATTCTTGAATTCTTCTGCTACAAAATCAATTCCTGTTTCTTCTATAATTTGCTTAATATAATCGTCATCAGGAAGAGCATCTATTTTCTCTTTAACTAATTTCTTAGCTTCTTCTAATTTATTTTGTCTGTATTCTCTATCAAAATTATGATATGCATCAAAAATCATATCGTGAGCAGTTTCTTCAATAATCTTTTTAATACCTGAAGTATCATAAGGATTTACAAATTCTTCCTTAACCACTCCGCAAGCTTTAGCAAATTCGACCTGAGCATCACACTGTTTTCTAATTTCACCTTGGGCGAATTCAACAGCAGCCATAATATCATCTTCAGTAACGAATTTACAACCGGCTTCAACCATAATTACAGAATCGTGAGTACCTGCAACAACTATATCCAAATCTGATTCTTTGGCTTGTCTATGGGTAGGATTAGCAATCATATTACCTTCTGCATCTTTAGATACTCTAACAGCACCGATAGGGCCTTCAAAAGGAGCACCAGACAACATTAAAGCACAAGATGCACCCAACATAGCTAATGTATCAGGCTGATTTTCCTGATCATAACTGAATAATTGTGCAACAATTTGAATATCATTTCTATAACCTTTAGGGAATAAAGGTCTGATTGGTCTGTCAATTAATCTTGAAATTAAAATAGCTTTATCACTTGCTTTGCCTTCTGAACGGTTATATCCACCAGGAATTCTACCAATAGAAGACATTCTTTCTTCATAATCAATCAACAATGGGAAAAAGTCTATACCGACTCTTGGCTCTTTTGATACAACGCAGTGAACAAATAACATTGTATCTCCACATCTAACTGTAACAGAACCGTTTGTTGACTGAGCGTACTTACCTGTTTCAATAGTTACGGTTTTTCCGCCGATTTCTAATTGAAAACTCTTTGTTTCAGGTTTCATAAAATACCTTTTCTTTCTGCGCAGCTCCTGCGCCTTTAGTTATACACTTCCATTTACAATTAAAATTATACACTAAACAGTGATAAATGAATATTAATTTTAAGAGATATGTAATAAATAGATAATACCAAAAAGCTATTTGCTACTTACTCTGATTCATGATATAGTAAAAGACGTAGGGCCTCGTAGCTCAGTAGGATAGAGCGGCGGTTTCCTAAACCGCGTCTTGCGCGCGTTCGACTCGCGCCGGGGCCATTTTATTCAATTACTATTTTAATTCTTATGCAAGGTTATTTATATGGAAAATGAAAATACCGACATAAATATAAAAGAAAAACAAATAAATAATATATTAAAACATGATATTGCTTTATATATCCCTGGTTTAATACTTTTAGTCTTTGGAATAATTATTGCAACACCATTAGCACTATTCACAATAGGTCAATGGACTCAATACAACTATATTGATAAGGATAATATTGTAGGACTTTCTGTTTTAGCAATAATGCCCATTGCCGGATTATGCTGCATAGTATATGAAATTATAAGAAAAAATAAAACAAAAGAATAACAAATCATCCCTAACTATAAAAATAAATATTTGTAACATTTCTTATAAATAAAGCAATTATAAATTTCATATAACCTTTATATATATACAGGGGATATAAAGGGAAAAATATGACAGTTACAAATACTGCTAATCTAAATATTTCAGCATTCACAATGCCATCAGCATACAAATTTGTTTATAATCCGACAGTACTCAATGGCGGGGTTAATCCATTTTCCAGCGTGGAAAATTATACAAATTTTTTGCTTAAAAGTGTAAATTTAAATACACCAATAAATTTTAATTTTGCTAAAATTCCATCTCTATTCAATATCTCTCAAAATAATTTCAAAAGTTTTAATAACTCATCTAGACGTTTAAATGGAGGATTTGGAAGCAATATTCTATCTTCAGCATATAAATATCTTGGATATAATGAAAATAATGGTTCTTACAAACTATTTACGAATGGGAGAACAGAGGCCTGGTGCGCGGACTTTGTTTCTTACGTTGTAAAAGAAGCTGCTCGAAAAAGTGGGAAATCACTACCTTCTGGATTTGGCTCAGCTTCAGTCGAAGGGTTAAGACAATGGGGACTGAATAACAATTGCTATCTTCATACAGCAAATTCCACAAATAAAAAAGAGCTTATTAAAAATAATGTAAAACCTGGTGACATTGTAATATTTAAAGAAAACGGAAGATCTCATACCGGAGTTGTTGCAAGTATTGATTCAAACGGAAATATAAAAACCGTTGAAGGAAACACCTCAGATAAAGTTGGGGAAAGAACATATTCTGCAAACAACAGCACTATCAGCGGATTCGTACAATTAGCGTAATCGTGCCCGGGGGGAATCAAACCCCCGACCTTGAGCTTCGGAAACTCACGCTCTGTTCTACTGAGCTACGGACACATAAATAAAAAATTAGGCAGATTTAAAATAAATCTGCCTTTTAATTATATCATAAATATCAAAATTTTATTTAGAAAAATAATCAGCTGCATTAACTCTTTGCCTTGCTGCTTCACTCGCTTCGTAGAATGGACAAGCCTTGACTCCGATCATAGAGGCAACAAGTGAGCTTGGGAAAATTTCAACAGCATTATTCAAATCATTAACTGCACTGTTATAAAACCTTCTTGCTGCTGCAATATGCTCTTCCACTTCGGAATATGTTTGCATAGCTTGAATCATTGTTTGATCGGATTTCAATTGAGGATAATTTTCAACATTAACCATTAATTGTCCCATTTTAGAAACAATTTGATTATCCAAATTCATTTTTTGACCGATAGTATCTGCATCAGATTTTATGGCCGCAGCTTGAGATCTTAATTTTGTAATTTCTTCCATCAAGCCTCTTTCGTGTTCCATGAATTTGTTTGCAATAGTAAGAATGTTTGGAATTAAATCGTATCTTTTATTCAATTGAACATCAATTCCAGCCATAGCTTCTTTTACTTTATTTTTCTTTTGGATAAGCTGTACATAGATATTGTATAAAGCAACAATAATAACAATAGCAACAACTACCAAAATTGCAATCAGTATCATCATAATAAAAACCCTTTCATTTACATACCACATAAAAGCCTCTTTCTTAATTATTCAGTAGATAGTATATCACCTTTTACAAAACTTTACAAGCCTAATTTCTTGTCGAGCTTGAAATGATCAACTAATTGTAGGATAGATACAAATTCATTAAAAAGTTGTTCAAACTGTTCTTTATTAGTAACAGGTTTGGTCAAACTGCATAAATTAAACAAATCAGAGGTACAATACGGTGCAATATACACAGAATCACCGTAGAATGAACAAAATGAATAAAAAGAACAGAATGCCATAGTAATATCTCTAAAACGATCCATAAATGCTGTTGTTAATAAATATCTTGATTCAATTTGATCGGTTGAATATACAACATAATCTTTACTAAATTCAACATCTTCAAGTTTTACTTCTTGCAACTTTGATTTTTTTAAATCCGAAACATCTCTAAGACCAACATTTTTCGGTCTTACAACGGTAAGACCTTCAAAATTTTTATTCATCTTTAGACGTATAACAGCGCCCTCAAAGATAGTCTTGCGATTTTTACCGCTGCCTATAGTATAACTACACTCGGATATTGCAATCGGTACACCTCTATATTCTCCGACAAAACAATCATCAAAACTTGCTCCGGCTCTGTCTGCTTTTGGAAATATCTTACAGGCAGAAATATCCGCTGCCGCTACAACGGGGTTTTCCAGCCATTTAAAACCATGCATAGCCTTCATCAAGGTAGGCATAATTAAACGTTTGATTTTAAGCTCAAAAGATTTCTTAATCCACATCCAAATAGCAAAAGCACCGGCAATACAACCTCCTGCTGCCTCACCTGCTAAGCGACCTTCTACATTAAAGAAAATAAATATACCTGCAATAACACAAATAACTGCAGCAATAACAGCCATCATAAAACGTTTTTTTCGTTCTTCTTCATAACCTTTTAAAATTGGCATAACCTCTTTTTCTAAACGCAGCTGATAGTCTTTTCTAAATTGCTTTATAGAATATTCATCATCCTGAGTTGACGATCCAGAAGAATTTTGCTGAGAAGTAATATTTGAATTGACATCCTGTTGAACTTCAGAAGTACTGTTTTCGACACCGGATGGAGATACAACTTCATGAGCAGAGTTGTTTATCTCAGCAGGTTCTGCCTGTACCGGAACAGGCGGCTGAGGATTAACAGGAATATTTTGTTTAATATTTATATTAAAATTAGAGCCATTACCATCAAGACTTGGAATAGTCATTTAATCCTCCTGAATATTTTTATAATTTTTCATAATAAACAACATCATCAAAAGATTTTCTTAATTTTTTTGCAGAAGTTTGAGTATCCTCATATCCTAAAGTAAGAATATCAACCAAAACCTGCTTTTCACTCAGACCTAAGGTATTTTTCACTCTCAAAGCTATATTATCATCTTTTTTAGTTATCTCATTAGCAAAAGCTCCGACAATACAAACTCCCACTCCCAATTCTTGAGCTTCAAGAGTCATATAAGCTACAGCATATGTTAATTGCTCTACTGAACGTAATAATGTTTCATGTTCACCTAAATTTGAGGGATTATATAATGAAGACTCAAGCATAAAAACTTTAGTTTGCTCATCAACTCCTCGTTGTTCCAATACTTTTCCGAAATTCTTATTATTCCAAGCATCTAAATCCGCGACACAACAAATAAGTACAGGAGCATTCTTAACATGCTGCTGTCCGCCTGAAGCCTCTGCAAGCAAATCCTTAGTTGCTTGAGATTTTATAACTATAAATTTCCAAGGCTGAACATTTACCCACGAAGGAGCAAGTCTACCGGCCTCTAAAATTTTATTTAAAACAGAATCTTCAATTGAACTGTCAGTATATTTTCTGACACTCTTTCGAGAAAGAATAGAATTCATAACCATAATGAACCTCCTTATTTATTATCAGCAGCAACTACTACAGTAAAATCTGTATCTGCACACATAAATGTTGATGGGTCATATACAAATTGTCTTGATTTTACTTCAGGCACTTTCTTTTTTAGTTCAGCATAATAATCAGTTGTAACATATTGAGAATGAGCAATAAATTGAGAATGAACAGATTTCAATGTACCAGAACATCTAACCTCAATTCCTGCCGCCTCTAACGCTGATTTTAAGGCTTTGGCCTCTGATAAATTGTCTGGAGAACTCATTATACTTGCAGTATAAGACTCTTTAACACCTTCTGGTTTTTGACGGTAAATCAGTCTATTCACAACTTCCTGAGTTTTTTCCGGATCCAAAATCCAATAACTTATATAACCATGTTTATTAGGTGCACCTGGAAGCATTGAAATTTCAATATTGTCCATATCAAAACTTTTAGCCAAAGCTGCATACTGACTCATTTCATACACTGACATATCAGTTTTAACATATTTTTCAACAACAGAAATAATTTCAGGAATTTTCATAATAGTTTCCGGCTTTTGTAAATCAGCAAGCAAGCCCCTCAAAAACCATTGTTGACGCTGAGTTCTACCAATATCACCCAACGCATCATGTCTAAATCTTAAATATTCAACAGCATCCTTTTCAGTTAAATGGTGCTTCCCTTTTGTAAAGTTTATATGAAGATGCCCTGCATTATCATTATAATGCATATCTTTTTCTACATATATATCAACGCCACCCAAAGCTTTAACTATCTCTCTGACAGCTTCGTCATGGAACATTATATACTTGTCAATATGAACACCTAAAGTATCCTCTATTGTCTGAATAGTCATTCCAACACCACCTATAGCATGAGCAGCATTAATTTTTTGAATACCCATACCCTTCGGCAAATAAACTTTACTATCCCTAGGAATAGATATAGCATTTACAGTTTTAGTTCTTGGATCAATATTTAACAGAATAATAGTATCTGTACGAGTTCCAACCCATAAATCTGAGTCTGCACCGTTTGAATCAACTCCGAGCAACAATATATTTTGACGTTTCAAACCAAAAGGCAGAGTAAATTCCGGTTTTTCTTTATTACTGTTATTTTGAGATAACTTAGCAAGCATATTTGATATAAAGGAATTATCACCAAGTTTTTTATTCAAATCATCTTGATTTGCAAACAATAAAATTGCAAATATAGCAGTAAAAAAGAGAATTGTCATAATTGTCAAAACTTTCCTGAAAGAAGATTGTGACCTTTTTCTGCTTTCCGCGTAATTTTCAAAAGGATTATCAGCTGATCCTATTGTATATCTTCTTGAACGTCTTGATGTCCGAGTATTTGAACCTCTTTTGTTTCTTTCATTCATATTTATCATTTCTCGAAATTTTCTTTCTCTACCTCTACAATAAAATATATTTTATAATAAACATTTTCCAAAAATATACTATAAAATATGTATTTATAAGCAGATAATATATAATCTCCAAATTGAGTCTTAATAAATTATCACATCTATAAATTATGAATTAAAATAACTAATTATATCTATAACTTAACAAAAATTTACAAAAATTCTGTAATAAATTATATAAGGAATTTCTTAAAAATGATTAAAATTTTACATAATTTTAGTGTAATTTTTACAATTTTATATAAAAAACGTTTAAAAACACCTTATTTTTATAAAATCATTTAAATTTTCATCTTTACATTTACTTTACATCTTGCGTTCAATGCGCAATTTTTTTTATTCAGGACTTTTCAATATCATGTGCTTTGGTTATAATAAGTGCATATTCGGCGAAAGATAAATATATATTATGATTAATAAAGTTGAATTAGGTAGTGTAAATAGCAAAAATAGAACCCCGAATAAATATGTCAGTGAACAAAATAAGGGTCAAACCAGCTTCCAAGGATTAGGAGCCTGGGCGTTAAAAGGCATTCAAAAATGTGAAGAAAAGCCTATGATTAACGTTACGGTTTTAGATCTTTCTACAGCCATATTGCCAAGAACCTTTTTTGAAACTTTTATCGGCTCAAAACAAAAAGACGAAAACGGTAACGAGAAAAAAGAAAGAAAATTAAATCTTCTCGGCGGATTCGAAGCTTTACGCAGAGAAGGCTCAGGTTTATTAATTAACTGTATTATCCCAAGTTATATTGTTTGGGGTGCTGCAAAATTGTTAAACAAACCGGTTATGGGAATGTTTAACAAATCAAACCTTGCAAAAAGCTGGGCTAACGGGGATACTATCAGTCAAGTAGAAAAATATTTTAATAATGCTAAGGGCTCTACAAAAGAAGAACGAGTCTATAACACATTAAGAACAATGTTTGATGATATCGAAGGAGTTAACGGAGATATCAAACAAGGCGGACTAAAAAAATTCAAAGACATTTTTGCAAATGATAAAGAATATGATGATGCTGTTAGAAAAATGGCAAAAGATATATTAAGTGATGAACCTGAAAAGGGATATACATCCAAATTATATCATCTAATGGTACAAAAAAGCGGAATTTCAGAAAATATCAGATTTGCAAGCGAGACAAATAAAGAAGGAAAATTCTTCTCAAGCAACCTGAGCCATCTATGCGACAGCGCTGGTGAAATACTACATGGTGCATCAAAAGAAGGTTTAATAAACGATCAAATGACCAAAGAAACTTTTGATCAAGCCGGAAAATACTTCTCAAAGGCTAAAAAGCTTGTGAATACAAAGAGTTTAGCAGGATTAGGTTTGATTATTCCTCTTGCAATAGCTGCTCAGCCTATCAACAGATGGATTACGCACAAACTTTCAGGCAGAAAAGGGGCACCTATATATAATGATGACCAGGAAAGAATACTTACTCCTGAAGAAAAGAAAAAACTTACGTTCCAGAAATTTATAGCAGTGCCTGCGATGTGGGCTGTAGCAGGTCTTTCTATGATTATGGACAGACCAAGCCTTAAAATGTTCCAGTTTAAAAATATCTTCCCTACAATGGATCAAGCAAGAATTATATCAGCTGCAACTTTCTCAAGCAGACTGGCTGCCGCAGAAGATTCTAATGAATTACAAGAAAGTACAATAAGAGATATTGCAACCTTCTCCAGCTTCTACTTCTTAGGCGATTATGCGGCCAAGGGTATCGCAACATATATTGAAAACCACAACAAAGACGGTATTAAATTAACTAACAAACTATATACAAAAGAAGGCTCAAATATGTTCCAAAAATTCTGGAATTGGGCTAAACATACTAAAATGAAATCAACAGATGAATTAGGTGCAATTGCAGATACAGCTCTAAGATCAAAAGCTAAAAACTTAAGAGCAGTTTGTCAATTAGGTAACTTAGCATTCTCACTAATGTCATTGGGGGTATTCATTCCAATATATACAAGAACCCAAGTAAACAGAAAAAAACAACAGGAAATGGCAACAGAAAAAGCCCCTCAGCAGACAACTCAAACAACATTTACCCAAAATATAATAAAAAATAATTCAAAAACATTTAAAAATTTTTATAGTTAGGATACAATAACCTTAAGGCAAATAAAATGAAAGTAGAAAGTGACTTTAGACAACTAAATATAAAACAGATACAACCAGACAAAAACAAAAAGGGATTTACTACAGGTCAGCAGCATTTTAATAATCAAACAGCCCCTAGTTTTACAGGCGGTGCTGATTTGTTCTTAAGATTTTTAGATACAAATCAGGCTTGGGGTGCTAACGCAGTAGACCTATTCTGTATGGTTTTACCAAGAACTCTTACCGATTTTGGAAGAGGTCCTGATGCAGGTATTGAAACTCTTCGTCGTGAAGGTATGGGAACAGCTAACCACTCAATGGTAGGTGTATATGGAACACTGGCCGGATTAGCCCTTGCTACCGGAATTAATGGTATGTATAAATTTGGTAAAGATGACGTCAAAGCAAGTTCCATTTTCGCAGATGCGGAAACAATGGATATGCAAGGCTCCAGCTGGAACAATGTATTAAAACAAAATAAAGACAATCCTTTACATGAACATCTTACTAACGTTCTGAAAAAATATGAAGCTCTAAGTCCTACAGAAAACGGGAAATGGGTAAGATTTAAAGACGAAGATATTGAAAAGACCGTTAAGATTCTAGAAAAAGAAATTACATCTAAAGGGTCTAAAATCAATAAAGAAGCCTTTGCAGATGCCAGAACAACTTTGATATCTTCAATAGGCGTAGAAAACAATTTACGAATTATTGCTGATGAAGGACAAAAAGCTCACTCTTCAAGATATACAGTAGATTCGATTTTAGAAAATACATATAAACTAGGAAAAGTATTCACAAAAGAAAAAGTTAAAGAAGCATTCATGAATTCTGCAGATATCGCAGAAAACACTTTCTTAAAGGCAATGAAGTCAATGAATGTTAAACGTTCACTGCTTGGTATAGGAATGGCTTCTTTAGTCGGAATTTCAGCACAACCGCTGAATATGTATTTAACTAAAAAGAAAACAGGCAACAGTGGTTTTGTAGGTGGTGGAAAACAGGATGATTCAACCGGCTTTAAAATAAAAAAATCACTTGTTGCGTTACTGTTTGGAGGCGGAGTACTTGCCACAATAGGTAAACCTAAAGAACTTATTAAAAACTTACAATTTAAAGGTTTTACCCCTACAATAAAACAATTTAAATTTATCTATGGTATTACAATTATGTCAAGATTCTTATCTTCAAGAAATGACAATGAATTGAGAGAATCTACAATTAAAGATACTTTAGGTTTTGCAAGCTGGCTGATTTTAGGTAACTTTGTTCAAAAACTGGTTGCTCAAAGTATGGATAAATCTTTAATCAAAAAAGACGGTGAAGGTGCTATGAATTGGATTAAAAATTCGGTACTAAAATCACGTGATGAAGTTTTACACGCTGCCTTAGGAGATAAAGTATTTAAAGACGGCAAAGCTCTAAGTTTTAAAGAAATGATTAATGCATTACCAGCAAACAGTCCGGCAAGAAAACAATTAAAAATATTATCTATCGCTCAACTTGCAGGATATGCATACTCAGCTTTAGCTTTAGGTTTCGGTATTCCTAGATTAAACATATTTATAACAAATAAAGTTGAAGCAAATAAAGCTGCAAAAGCTACTACCCAAAATAATACCAACTCAGAAAACAAACAACTTTCTGATAAATCAGAAAATAAAGACTCTATGCTTTCTCCGGAAAACAGAGCCTTCTTAAATCAGAAAAATTTTACAGGCAATAAAATATTAAATCTTCAATAAATATTTAAAATTTTAATATCTTAACCAGCCTGAGCGTTTGAACCAGAAACAACTTCTATTATTTCCTGAGTAATAGCAAACTGCCTTGTTTTGTTATATTCAATAGATAAATCATGAATCATCTGCTCTGCATTAGATGTTGCCGCAGACATGGCAGTCATACGAGAAGCCAATTCACTTGCTTGTGCTTCTAACAAAGCCTGATAAAAGATATTTGTCATATACATAGGAACAATCTTCTGCAAAATATGATGCTTATCAGGAATAAATTCCATTAAAGGATCTAAAATATTATCCGAGATTTTTTCATGACGGTCCAAAACTCCCTCTACAGGTAAAACTTGCCAATCTTCAACTCTATAACTCATCATATTTTTAAATCTAGTTGTAACAATTTCGATTTTATCAATCTTAGCATCAACAAAATATTCTGCCATATCTTCTGCTATAGCTCGAGATTCAATAGGTGAAGGCGCATCGACAGCAGAATAGTATTTCTTTGCAATAGGACAACCTAAAAGTGCACATTTCTTTCTTAAAGCAGAAATTCCTTTTTGCCCGGCGATAAAGAGTTGAACACCAATCCCTTGTTGCTTATATGCCTCTATTCGTTTTAAAGTTTCACGAACGACATTGGCATTATATGCACCGGCTAAACCTTTATTAGATGTTACAACCAATATCCCTACATTTTTAACTTCTCTTGTAACCAAAAGTTCAGGATAATCATCTATTGCTGCCTTAATTTTTAATGTCGCACTACTAAATTCGTCAACAGCATTGACCAATTTCTGAAACATAGAAATCAATTCTTTAGTATAGGGTCTAGAAGCCTTTACTGAGGATTCTGCTCTTTTTACTTTTGCCGCAGCAACCATTTTCATTGCACGTGTAATTTTTTTAGTGCTCTCGATACTCTGTATTCTGTTTTTAATATCTTTTAAATTTGCCATAATAACCTTTTATTAATTATACTAATCAAAAATGAATACGAACAAAGCAATTATAATAACAATATATAAAAGTATAGATAATATACGCTTTAAATTAAAAATATTAATACACCTTTTATCTTTGCACGTAATAACATCTTTCTTAGAAGTCATACATTCTAGACATAAGCCCTTACCGCAAACCGTACAAATTCCAAAAGCATCTCTATCATGATGATTATAACATTTCATAAAATAGGTCCTCCATTATTTAAAAAGTACTTTTAAACGTATTTAATGCATTCAACAGCTCTTTTCTATCATCATCAGATAAAGCTGAACCTGAATTTAATCTTTCGACTAAATCTGCACAATTGGCATTAAAATATACAAACCAATCTTTTTTGAATTTCGCAATATTTACATTATCAATATCATCCAATACAGACTCATTTGCCGCAAACAATATTGAAACTTGTTCCGCAACACTCAACGGGTTATACTGAGGCTGTTTCAGAACTTCCGTCAATTTTTGACCTCTTAATAATTGTTTTTTAGTAGAAGCATCAAGGTCAGATGCAAACTGAGCGAAAGCTTCCAATTCTCTATATTGAGCCAAGTCTAAACGTAATTTACCTGCAACTTGCTTAATAGCCTTGGTTTGAGCAGCACCGCCAACACGTGATACAGAAATACCTGCATTTATTGCTGGTCTGATACCGGCATTAAACGAATTACTCTCAAGGAATATTTGACCGTCTGTAATTGAAATAACGTTAGTTGGAATATATGCAGACACATCACCTGCTTGAGTTTCAATAATTGGCAGTGCAGTTATACTACCTCCACCCAACTGATCATTCAATTTTACTGCACGTTCAAGTAATCTTGAATGCAGATAGAATACGTCACCTGGATATGCTTCACGTCCTGGCGGTCTTTTTAGCAACAAACTCATCGCACGGTATGCTTGAGCGTGTTTTGATAAATCATCATAAACAATCAAAACAGACTTACCCTGTTCCATAAATTCTTCGCCCATTGTAACACCTGCAAATGGTGCAATATATTGCAACGGAGCAGATTCATTTGCAGTAGAAGATACAATAATTGAATAATCCATTGCGCCGTATTCTTCTAACGTTTTAGCAATTTGAGCGACAGTAGAAGCCTTTTGACCAATAGCAACATAGATACAAATTACATCTTTACCTTTCTGGTTAATAATAGTATCAATTGCAATAGCTGTTTTACCGGTCTGTCTGTCACCGATAATCAATTCTCTTTGTCCGCGTCCGATAGGAGTAAGAGCATCAATCGCAGTTAAACCGGTTTGAAGAGGTTCATGTACAGAACGTCTTGCAACAATACCAGGAGCAACCCGCTCAATCGGTCTTGTTTTAGAATATTGATAATCACCTTTCCCGTCTAACGGTTTACCTGTAGGATCGACAATTCTGCCGATTAATCCGTTACCAACCGGCACAGATGCAATTCTATTTGTTGTTTTTACAACTGTACCTTCTTTAATATCGGTATATTCACCCAAAATAACAACACCGACATTATCCTCATCAAGGTTCATTGCAATACCCAATGTGCCATGTCCGTCTTCAAACTGAACCAATTCACTTGCCATAACATTACGAAGCCCGTATACTCTGGCAATACCATCACCGATTTCTAATACAGATCCGGTATTTGAAACTTCTGTTTGAAGTTCATAATTGTCAATTTTACTTTTTATAATTGAACTAATTTCTTCAGGTTGTATTAAAGCCATAATGTCCCCTTTTACCTAGTTATATTTTTACTCAAAACTGCTAATTTCGAACGAATACTTGTATCTATTACTGTATCATCAAATTTAAATGCTAATCCGGCAATAAGAGATTTATCAATCTTCCACTCCGGAACAATCTCACAATTAAGTTTTCGTTCAAGTTTAAATTTAACATTTGTCTTATTTTCAAAATCCAATTCTATAGGAGAAAATATCTCAACGGTCTTCCTATTTGAACGTTTTTCCAAAATTTCATTAAATGAACTCTTAATAGATTCAAATTCATTAAATCTATCCTTTTCAACAAGGATTTTCAAAAACCTCAACAATTTTACATCAATTAAATTTTTAAATACGTTTTCTAATATTTCAATTTTTTTAGAAGCTGAAATAGAAGAATTAGCCATAACAATTCTCAAATCTTCTGAAGAATTAAGCACATTGGAAATCATATCCAGCTGAGATTTATAAACATCAAAAGAATTATCTTCTGCTGCAACTTCCAAAAGAGCTTTTGCATAATTTCTTGAAACTGTAGATATTTTTGTATATGTAGTTGCCATTATAAATTTATCCTATCTAATTCGTCTAAACTGCTTTGAATAAATTTCTTATGTAAATCAGGATTTTCATCCAACATCTTTGCAATATGCTGTCGTGCAATTTCAACTGATGCCTTAGAAGTTTTATCCGTCAGTAAGTTTGAAATCTTCTTTTCTTCAAGAGAAACGGCTCTATCTATATTTTTACCAATATTAAAAATAGATTTTTGAGCATCTTCTTCTATTCTTTTTCTAAAAACATCAAGCTTTGCTTTTGCATTATCTTCCATTGTTTTTATATCTTCCGGAAGTTTTTGCATCAAATCATTTGCTTTGGACAAAAGATTTTGTGCATTTTGTTTTTCTTCATCGGATTTGTCAATATTAGATTTTACGGAAGCAATAGCTTTATCAAAAGTTTGATTTAAATTTATCTTCTTAATAATGTAAGCTAACAATGCAACCATTATAATGAAGTTTAAAGTATTTGAAGTTACTATTATTTTTAAAATAGAAATCAATTCTTGCATAACTAATCCATTACCTTACTGATTGGTTCGTAATCAATATTATCAATCTGGGTATCAATACCTGTCAGCTTAGATACAATTGAAGATGCTAAATCTTTCACGACAGAATCTTTTACTTTGTTTTTCAATGCATCTTCTTCTGATAACAAATCTGCCTTTTTAGACTGAATAACAACTTTAGAGTTTTCTTTAGCTGCCTGGATTTTTTCTCCGGCTTCAGATTGAATTTTATCAACAACAGTTTTAAATTCATGCCTGCATTTTTCTTGAGTTTGCTCTAATTTAGCCGCTCTTGTGGTATTGATTTCCTGAGCAGAATCAGCAAACCTTTTGGAATCTTCATAATTAGAATTGATATATTCATCTCGTTTTCTGATAATAGCCAAAATAGGTTTATAGAAGATGCTATTCATTATTAAAATGAATATAACAAAACTAAGCATTGCAATTAAAAATGTAGCATTAAATTCAATCATCTTAACTAAATCCTATTTGAATAACAACATAATAGCAATAAATAAAGCATAAATAGCAGTTGCTTCAGCTAAACCGGCACCAATAATAAAGTTTTTAAAAGCTTCATCTTTAATTTCAGGCTGACGTGCAATTGCATCCAAAACACCTTTTGTAGCAATACCTAGCCCTAAACCTCCGCCTATAGCACCAAAACCAATTGCAATACCTGCACCTAATTTTGCTAAATCTAAAGTTTGTTCAATTGCCATAATTTTCTCTCCTTTTATTTGTCTATAATCAATTTATCAAAAATTTAGAATAAATATAGTTATATAATATATTTATTATTCCTCCTGCACAGCCATTGAAATATATGTTGTTGACAGCAAAGTAAATACTAAAGCCTGAATCAATGCAACAAATAATTCAAACAACATAAACGGCAAAGGTAAAACAACTGCACACAAACTTATAAAAGTTGCAACCAGTAATTCACCTGCCAAAATATTTGCAAAAAGTCGAAGAGCCAAAGAAAAAGGTCTTACAAACAGTTCCAACGTATCAACCAAAGTAATAATTATACCATCAATACTGAAACCTTTGAAAAAGAATTTAAATCCATTTCTTTTAACTCCGTAAAATATATAATAAATAGAAACTACTATAGCCATTGCAGCTGTCATATTTATATCATTATTAGGAGATGCGAATTCTCCTGTTGATAAATGAATTAATTTTAAAGGTAATTGACCCACTAAATTTGCAGTTAAAATAAACATAAACAAGGTTAATATAATAGCAATATGCTTTTGTGCTTCATCATTTCCCATACTTGCCTTCGCAATATTGTTGAAGTACTTAACAATATTTTCTCCGAATAGCTGCAATTTACCAGGCACCATCTCCAGATGCTTTGTAGTAAGCAAGGCTAAAATTATCAGAAGCAACATAGAAAACCACATTGTAATTAATGTATCCATATTAAAAGATACACCATGACCAAATATTGTTGTTGTATAAACCCAGTGTTCCATTTTTCTCCCTTCGCAAATTCATGGTAGCACCAAAAAAAATTTTTCGCAAACGATTTATTTTTTAAGATAAATATTTACACAAATACTAAAATAAATACACTAACTGATTGGAATAATATTTCCTTATATTATTTCATTAGAAAAGATTAGTACCACAATTTATTTTTTATAAATAACAAAATTTCTATAAAAAGTGTTGTATAAATTTTATTTATTCTATAATAATACATGTGGGGTAATATGTTAGGAGTAAAAATAGGGAAAATAGTATTAGAAGAAACAGATTCGACTAATAACTACGCCAAAACTAATATAACTAATATTTCAGACAAAACTGTCATAATTGCTAAACGACAAACTTCAGGCAGAGGCAGATTGAATCGTGTTTGGGTTGATCTTGGAGAAAATAATTTATTTTTATCTATTGTACTAAAACCATCTGATACGTACTCAGAAATATACTCAAATCTTACACAGTATCTCTCAGTTGCTTTATGCAAAGTTTTGGAAACCTATGGACTCAAGGCTCAAATTAAATGGCCAAATGATGTATTAATTAATAATAAAAAAATTGCGGGTATACTTGCAGAAACCATCATGAACGGAGCACATCTTAAGGGGATTATTTTAGGACTCGGTGTAAATTTAAACGCAGATCAAGAATCAATTATGAATATTCCAAACAAAATTGTAACAGCCCTAAATATTGAAATAAACCAACCTGTTGATATTTCTGATTTTACAAATAAAATACTTGAAGAATTCTTTAAAAATTATGAAAAATTTCTGCAAAATGGATTTATTGAAATTAAAAATGACTATGTAACAAGAAATTCATTTTTAAATAAAGAAATAACAATCCAAAACTTAAATAAAATAGAAAAAGGAATAGCAAAAAAAATAAATAATAAAGGAGAGCTTATATTATCAACAAAAGATAATCAAGAAAAAACATTTACGATAGGAGACATTATATGCTAGAAAAACTACTAGAGGGGTCTATTTTAATGGTTATAGGAATGGGAGTAGTAATATGCTTCTTATTTATCATGATTTTTAGCATGAGAATAATGAGTAATGCTATATCTTATTTAAACAAAATATTTCCTGAAAAAATAGAAGAGATTTCTACGAAATCAAAAAGAATTACTGCAAATGTAGATGAAGCAATTGCATTAGCATTCGCAGCAATTATCGCAAAAAAAAATTAAGTTTATTTAATAGTTAAAAAAGAAAGGATAAATCTATGGGGAAAAAACTTATTAAAGTAATGGATACATCATTCAGAGATGGTTTCCAGTCTGTTTACGGAGCAAGAGTTTTTGTTGATGATTTTATTCCTGCTCTACAATCTGCAGTTTCTGCTGGAATTAAACATTTTGAGGTTGCAGGTGGAGCAAGATTTCAATCTCCGATATTCTACTGTAATGAAAATGCATTTGAAACAATGGATAAAATCAGAGCTGCAGTCGGGCCAGATATCAATCTTCAATCATTAGCTAGAGGGGTAAATGTAGTTGGTCTAGACTCTCAACCAAGAGACATTATTGATTTGCATGCAAAAATGTTTGCAAAACATGGTGTGACAACAATAAGGAACTTTGATGCTTTAAACGATGTCAATAATTTATTATATTCAAGCCAATGTATCAAAAAGCATGGCTTGAAACATGAAGTCACAATAACAATGATGGAACTGCCAATCGGATGCTCAGGAGCACATGATGTTGAATTCTACGAAAGAGTTCTGCGCTCTATTCTTGATGCCGGCATAGAATTTGATTCATTAGCATTCAAAGATGCATCCGGAACATCTGCCCCTAGAAAAGTTTATGAAACAATAAAAAGAACACGTGAAATTTTAGGAGAAAACGCAGATATACGTTTCCATTCACATGAAACGGCAGGAACAGCTTTAGCTGCATATATAGCAGCATTAGAGGCCGGTGCAAATTGTATCGATTTATCAATGAAACCGGTTTCTGGAGGAACTGCACAGCCGGATATAGTATCTATGTGGCACGCATTAAAAGGTACTGACTATGATTTAGGTATTGATGTTGAAAAAATTATAGAAACAGAAGAAGTCTTCAAAGAATGTATGAAAGATTATTTTCTTCCTCCGGAGGCTTTAGCTGTTAATCCAATGATTATTCAATCACCTTTGCCTGGAGGAGCCCTAACTGCTAATACCCAAATGCTCAGAGACAATAATCTGATGGATAAATATCCGCAGATTGTAGCAGCGATGAAAGAAGTTGTTGAAAAAGGCGGTTTTGGAACATCTGTTACTCCAGTATCTCAATTCTACTTCCAACAGGCATTTAACAATGTAATGTTCGGAAAATGGAAAAAGATAGCAGAAGGATATGGAAAAATGGTTCTTGGCTATTTCGGAAAAACACCATGCCAGCCTGATCCGCAAATAATTAAAATTGCATCAGAGCAGCTTGAACTCCAACCAACTACAGAATTAGTTGTTGACATTAATGACAGAGATCCTGAAAAAGGTATTAAAGCTGCAACAAAACGATTAGAAGATGCAGGCTTACCAGTTAATGATGAAAATATATTCATTTCCGCAACTTGTAAAGAAAAAGGCATTCTATTCTTAGAAGGCAAAGGTACTATCGGAGTTCGTAAAAATGAAGCAAAACAAGAACCTTCAACAACATCCTCATCTAACAGTTATACGGTAACTGTTAACGGCAAAAAGTATGCCGTTGCATTTGAAGGCAAAAAAGCTACTGTTAACGGCAAGCTTTATGATTTCTCAGTAAAAGAAGGTATAGAAGCCAAAGCTATAACAGGAGAAGGAACTCCTATAAAAGCAGCTTTACCTGGAACTGTACTAAAAGTTCT
This sequence comes from uncultured bacterium, assembly GCA_949300485.1. Classification (GTDB taxonomy): domain Bacteria; phylum Cyanobacteriota; class Vampirovibrionia; order Gastranaerophilales; family Gastranaerophilaceae; genus Zag111. The sequence goes on along the minus strand of CASGEL010000006.1, from coordinate 118,414 downwards.
TGTATCAGAAGGTGACACTATATCTGAAGGTGATGTAATTGCAGTTATAGAAGCTATGAAAATGGAAACAGAAATAAAATCTCCGGTTTCAGGTACTGTAAAATCTGTTGAAATTGAAGTAGGTAATAAAGTTCAAACAGGTCAAGAATTGGTAACTGTAGGATAGGAGGAGAAAAAGATGAATATACAGGAAGGTTTAAGTGATCTGTGGAATACTACCGGTCTTATGAACTTTGTATTACCGGCAGATCCGAATTTAAAAGGATTTGAACAAATTTTACATATGCATGGACAATGGATAATGATTTTTGTCTGTTTATTTCTATTATGGCTTGGTATAAAAAAACAATTTGAACCGCTATTATTAGTTCCAATTGCATTTGGCGGCTTATTATCCAATATACCTATGCCTCCTGGGGAAGAAATAGCTGGACCTGCAGGATTTTTAGGTATTATATTTGAAGCAGGTATTCATAAAGGTATTTTCCCATTAATTATATTTATGGGAGTAGGTGCAATGACGGATTTCGGTCCATTAATTGCAAACCCTAAGACCGCATTATTAGGTGGAGCTGCACAATTTGGTATTTTTGGGGCATTGCTTCTTGCTTTAGCCTTAGCTCCAGTAATGAGTGCATTAGGAATGGATCCTTTCACAATTCAACAAGCTGGTGCTATAGGTATCATCGGCGGTGCGGATGGTCCGACTTCAATTTATGTAACAAACAAATTAGCTCCTGAATTACTTGGTGCTATTGCAGTTGCAGCATATTCATATATGGCTTTGGTTCCTGTTATACAACCGCCTATCATGAAATTGTTTACAACAATGGAAGAAAGAAAAATACAAATGGAACAGTTAAGACCAGTTTCTCAAAGAGAAAAAATTGTATTCCCACTTATTGTTCTTTTACTATGTATAATATTTCTTCCTAGTGCATGTCCGCTTGTAGGAGCCTTTGCGTTCGGGAACTTATGTAAAGAATGCGGAGTTGTAGAAAGATTATCTGATACAATGCAGAATGCTTTAATTAATATTATTACAATTTTTTTAGGATTAACTGTAGGTTCAAAACTTTCAGCTGATCAGTTCTTAACAGGGCAAACTTTATTTATCCTGTTCCTTGGAATTACAGCATTCTCTCTTGCTACAGCAGGAGGAGTCTTAATGGCAAAACTTATGAATGTATGGGAAAAAATGATGGCAAAAATTCAACACAGAGAGCCTAAACTTATTAATCCATTAATAGGATCAGCAGGAGTTTCTGCAGTTCCTATGGCCGCACGCGTTTCTAACAAGGTTGGCTTGGAGTATAATAACCAAAACTACTTACTAATGCACGCTATGGGGCCAAACGTATCCGGTGTAATTGGTTCTGCAGTTGCAGCAGGGGTACTACTTTCTCTTTGCCATTAATCATTTATATATTTAAATTACGAAAAAAGAAAATCCGATCAGATACTTTAATCGATCGGATTTCTCTTAAAACATATTTGTAATAAAATATTATAAATATTACTCAACCTAGGAAGACTTATGAAAACAATCACAATAATTACAAATGAAAATAACAGAGTTACAAATTCAATACAAAAATATTTTGAAGGAAAAGACATTGAAATTAATATGCTAAACGATATAACTAAAGTTGATATATCTAATTTAATTGTAACATTATACAAATATCCGCAGGAAAATATTATGCAATTATCAAAAAACTTAAAAATAATAAACCTGCACCAATCCCTCTTACCTTCTTTTCAAACAATAAATCCTCTATATGAAGCCTTAAAGTATGGAGTTAAGGTAACAGGGATAACAATTCATAACATAGAGCCGGATAATTTCTATGGACGGATTCTGGCACAATATCCAATCCTAATTGGTTTAACAAGCCATTTTGACACTATACAAAAAGAAATGGAAGAAGTAAGCAGTAAACTATATCCTGTAGTAATTGATAGACTTTTAAGAGATGAAGTTTTTGATTATACTGATTTATTTAAAAATTCATGCCTTAAATGCAATAAAAATTGCAATTCCTAAAGATATAAAATCAGTCTTTTGAAACAATAATATTTAACTTATCAATAACACCATTAAAAAAAGTTTTATGCTCTTTTTTTTCCGGTTTAATTGTTTGTATTTCCGGAGTAACTGCTGCCGGATTTCCAGACTTTATTCGACCGGAATATATTGATTTAATTTCTTTAATTATTGATTCATTCATTATTGTTCAAGCCTCTTAATTCAAAACATTAGGGTAATATAAGTATTATATCACAAAAATAAAAATAGGTAAAACTTATAATGTTTCAAATGGTTCTATAATAAATTCAATAATATAAGGTCCTTTACGAGAAAAAGCAATTGATAATGCATTCTCTACATCTTCAAGAGAAGACACTTTTATTGAATCTATCCCATAACTTTTTGCAAGCAATGTATAATCAGGATTTGAAATTTTTGTATTAGAATATCTGCCATGGCAAAACTTTTCCTGTAATTGACGAACCATACCTAAGTATCCATTATTTAAAATCATAATTTTCACATCCAGATTATAATCAGCACAAGTTGCAAGTTCATGTATTCCCATCTGAAAAGATCCATCCCCAGCAATACAAACTATAGTCTTATCGGGTTTTGCAATAGCTGCCCCTATAGCTGCAGGAAAACCAAACCCCATAGTTCCGGAACCTCCGGACAACAAAATTTTTCTTGATTTATTAAATGTTAAATTCTGTGCAGCCCAAAGCTGATGCTGACCTACCTCAGAAGTAAAAATAACATTTTTATCCATCGTAAATTTATCAATTTTCTTAATCAGCTCAGCAGAAGACAACATATTTGAAGACTTATTAGAAAAAGTACCTGATAATTTCAAACATGACACTGAGGCTAACCAATCCGAAAAATCAATATTGGAATCTAAAATTATTTTATTCAACTCTCTTAAAAAGAGCTTTATATCAGTAATTAAGTAATCACTAGCTTCAATAAAGCATGATATCTGCTTCGGATTAATATCAACCTGCACAAATTTTGAAGATAAATCAATATCTTTAAACATACAAGTTATTCTATCATTAAACCTTGCACCTAAAGAAATAATTAAATCACATTCTCTTAAAATCTGATTTGCGCATTTATCGCCAAAAATACCAATCATACCAAAATAACGACTATCGTTCTGAGGGAAGGTAGATAAACCCATCATAGTATCGACAACTGGAATATTTAATTTCGAAGACAACTGATACAACTCATCTTCAGCATTTGAATGAGAAACTCCACCACCTGAAACAATAACAGGACGTTTTGAAATTTTAATTCTATCCGCAATTCTATTTAAAGTATCTTTAGAGATTCCAATATCAGGATATTTTGAACAAACAGTTTCTAAAGTTTTATTATATTCTACTTCTTGAGAAAAAATATCCTTAACTAAGTCAACAACAACAGGACCTTTTTTCCCTTCCATAGCAGTATGCATTGCTTCAATCAATGTTTTTTCTATATCAGAAGCATCACTAATTTGATACACAGCCTTTGTACAAGATTTTGTAATGTCACAAATATCTGCTTCTTGAAAAGCATCTTTGCCAATTAAACTTTTAAAGACCTGCCCGGTTAAAACTAAAAGAGGATACCCATCTTGATATGCATTCACTATGCCTGAAACAGTATTAGTAGCACCAGGGCCTGATGTTACTAATACAACACCACACTTTCCGCTTACTCTTGCATATCCTTCTGCTGCATGCACTGCAGACTGTTCGTGCCGAACTAAAATATGTTTTATATCTGCCTGTTCATACAATTCATCATATATATCAAGAACTATTCCTCCGGGATAGCCAAAAATTATCTCAACACCCAATGCTTTAAGGGTATTTAAAATTATCTTTGAACCTTTGTATAATTGTATACTATTTCCTGTCAACATTAATATTTTATTCCATTTTCTGAACTAATTAATTTTATCACAGACATTAAACCTAAGCAAACAAAAGGGGATGACTTTATTAATATTAAAATTCATCCCCTTTTGAATTTTATAACCTAAATAATTAGTCACCCATTAACGTATTCCAAGCATCTTTTTTCTTTTGGATTTCTTTTTGTCTTGCCTCTTGTCTTTTTTGTGCATCTTTTCTTGCTTGCTCTCTTTTTTGCTGCCATTCTTTTTGTTGTTTTTCTCTAGCTTCTTGTCTTGCTTTTTGAGCGTTAGCAGCCTCTTGTTCTTTTTGATTAACTGATTTTGCAGCATTATTAAGAGCATCGCCTAATGGGCCTGCCTGTACAGCCTGTCCTACAAAAGACAATACTGATAATGCTATCAATGAAACCATTAATTTTTTCATTTTGATTCTCCTTTCTCTACCTCTGAATTTAATGTTTCTAACTTTTTCTGTTTTTGTTCTAACCTTTTTTCTAAAAACTCTAATTCTTTTTGTTTTAAGCTTTTTTTAAATTCGTGCTTTTTTATTTTCTTTTTAGTCTTCAGATACTTATTTAAACGATTTTTGGAATCTTTTTGTTCATTTTTTTGTTCGACAGAAGGTTTTGATTTTTCTACTGACGAATCTATATTTTCAAGTCCCTGAGTAGACATAACAGGATCATCTGCTGTTTTTGCAAATACAGGAACAAGTATATAATATTGAACACATATAAGAACAAATAAACTCTTTAGATACCTAAATAACATAGAAAAAGTTTATATCAAATTCTAATATTTTTCAATAATTTTTTGAATTCCTTTTTTAGCAATTTCAAAAATTTCTACCATTTGTTCAAATTCATAAGGTTCCCCTTCTGCTGTAGTTTGGAATTCAATAATTTTACCACTTTTAGTTAGAACCACATTTGAATCAACTTGAGCATGAGAATCTTCTTCATAATTCAAATCCAATCGTACTTCTCCGTCAACAATACCTGCAGAAATTGCTCCAACTGGCTCAATAATAGGATTTTCCTTTAATGTACCATTAGCCAATAACTTTTCAACGGCATCAGATAATGCTACAAAACCACCGCATATACTGGCAGTTCTAGTACCTCCGTCAGCTTGAATTACATCCGCATCAATAGTAATAATAACATCCGGAATTTTTTCTAAATCAATACACGCTCTAAGACTTCTGCCAATTAATCTTTGAATTTCTTGTGTTCTGCCTGAAATTTTTGTTCTTTCCCTCTGGCACCTTACGAAGGTTGAAGATGGTAATAACGAATATTCTGCTGTCAACCAACCTCTTAAATCATCTTTTGACATCCATTTTGGTTTCCCTATTTCTACAGATGCAGTTGTAATAACTTTGGTATCTCCAAACTCAACTAAAACAGAACCCAATGCATTTTTTGTATAATTTCTTGTGAATTTTATTTCTCTTGTTTGGTCATTACCTCGATTTTCTAATCTCATACAGATTCTCCTTTATATTACCCTCTATAATCATAATCCCACATGTATATCTGTCCGCAATAACGACATACAGCATGCTCATTCATAAATTGTAAATCCGGAATAAAAACATATCCATCAACAGTAATTTCTATCTCATTTTTCTCATTATACCTCTGCGAAAAATTTTTCTCACCAACATAGTCAGGAGAAAACATTAATTCAAATTTATCTCTTGATTTACAATTTTTGCAAATAAACATTATTATATATCCTTGTCATCATTCCTGCTCTTTTTAGATTTTGCTGAAGACCTGGTAGACTTTGAATTTGCAATATTATAAGAATTTTCAAGATTTTTATACCATAGAGTCCAACAAATACTGCGAATAGGTAACGTTAAACCCATTACCACAAAAGATAGTATACAGTAAAAAATCGTCTTTGAAATATAATCAGGAGTGATAATAGGTAAATGCCAATAAGTAAGCATTTGATTACACAAATCCAATGGTATTTTATAAGTAACAAAATTAAATAATGAAGCAACCTTATCAGTTAAACTCAAATAATCAAAAACAACAGTTACACCTTCAGTAATTATAAATATAGTAAAAAATACTAAAATTGCCATTAAGAAAAATGTACTCAACCATTTGCCCTTTACCAGCAAAAAGCTTCTTTTAAAATAATCAGGAACAGACAATTCAGGTTCAAATGTAAAAACCTGAAATACAAGAATAAAATATATCCATAAAATTATTCCAGGAATTATAAAAAATATACTGCTTGCTATAGATGATAAAATACCAACAGCCAGTAGAAAAATAACATATTGGAAGGTTCTTCTTGTTGCAACTTCATTGTGCGACTGAAAATCATAAACTTTTCCTGTAGAAATAGCCCCTTCAGTCATAGAATTTAATGCAACATAAGCAACCATATAATCCCAAAAAGCTTTAACAAATATTAATAGACCTGGCAAAGCTAACAATAAAATCATTAACAATGCTGAAGTCATAGAATTAGCCTTTGCGATAACTTTATCTGCTAATCCTAAAGTCAACACAAAAGACAGAATAATCCCGATAATTTGTCCAAAGACTGGGAACAACATATATAAGAAAAATTTATCGATATTTGAAAAATAAATTTTTATACCTTCAAATAAAATTAAAAATATGTTATTTTTAACCTCGTATTTGGACATAAAACCTCCTTTGTTATATCATGATTTTATAACAAATAGCTATAAATATAAAGAAGGCATTTTATCCGATGAATTACAAAAAACTTATAGAGTCTATAGAAAAAGAAGATTATATAACTAACAGAGTTAACCTGCATATTCATTCAACATATTCTGATGGAGAAGCCTCTTTTAATTCTATAGAAGAACAAGCTATAAAAGATAAAGGTTACAAAATATTTTCTATAACAGATCACAACACAGTCCAAGGTTATATTGACAATCCCAAAACTATAGCAATCCCGGGTGTTGAATTTGATGTTTGGTATAAATATATCTTTTTACATCTATTAGCCTATGGAATTGATATTAATAACAAAGAAATGCAAAAATTTTATGCAAAAGACAAACGAGGAACAGAAATGGATATCGTAAGATTTTTTGCAAAAAGAAATATAAAAGAATTGATAACAGCAATCCATTCTGCAGGCGGCATTGCTGTTCTTGCTCATCCTTGCTGCTGTTGGGCGCTTAATCTTGAAAAATTTATAAAGGATTTGATTGATATTGGTCTTGACGGCATAGAAGTTTATTACCCATATCCAAGATGGAGAAAATATATCAAATTTTCCTCACCTGAGGATATTGAAAAAATTGCAGATAAATATAATCTTATAAAAACCGGCGGTACAGACTGTCATTCTCAAAAATTATAAAATACTACCAATCAAGATTGTCTGTATGCAAATAATCCATATTACCATTAATTACAACCCAGCCGGTACATCCGCCAACTCCACTCCAACTCTGGCCCATACATTGATTTTTAAAGGATTCTGTCCATACGACATCTTGCTTTACCCCTTTAGGAGCAAGTCCGTCATCATAAATCACGAATTCAAAAACATCACGCCCATCGGTATTCGGACCGGACTTGCCATTTAAATCAACTGTAATACGCCCGCATGACCCTTGATACCTTGCTGCACCATTAGTAGTATTTAAGCCACTTCTACACCACCAATCAACATACCCGTCACCATTACCTGCTTTAATAGCAATAGTTGTTCCGTTATTTAACACTGCTATTGCATAAGAACTATTGGCTGCAACAGCTATATTATTTTTTCCAAAACGATTCTTATATGACTGACCAGAGGAAAAACATTTATGTACCCCACAAGGAGACATTCTGGTTGTTGCACTCAGGTTGTTAAACATTGTTTGCGAACATTCATCATAACCGGAAGAAACATTACACCAACTAGAAACATCTCCATACTCATCGATTGCTCGACGAAGTCCCTGCTGTAAAATAGAATAGGTTTCTTTAACCTGTGCAACAGTTGCCTTTTCACTCCATTTAGAAATTAACCCCGGAATCGTCAAAGCCGCAATAACACCAATTATACCAAGTGTTATTAATACTTCGGCTAAAGTAAAAGCAGCCTTCCTACAATAAAACTTTCTCCAAAAAGCACTGCAACAAAGCTTTAAGAGCCCCCCATTTTCAGCCTATGAATGAGTTTCAGCATAATAATCTCCCTATTTTTACAACCTATTTAAATAAATTAATCAACATTATTAAGACTCTTTCAGATGCTTTACATGCTTCCAAACATAAATTCCGCCTAATATTAAACAAACAATAATTATAACAGCATCAAATTTATGCCAAATACTCTTTAGTTTATCCAGATGTTCCCCAAGTTTTACTCCGACATAAACCAATACATAGCTCCAAACAAGTGAGCCTAAAAAAGTCAATAGAAAGAAAATTCTTTTTCTGGCTCTTAATATACCTGCAGGTAACGATATAAAAGTTCTTACAACAGGAAGCATTCGACATAAGAAAAATGCCCAATCCCCATATTTTTCAACCCATTTATCAGCTACCTCAAGATCTTTTTTTGAAACTAAAAAATATTTACCATATTTTTCTACAAACTTTCTTCCACCGAAATAACCAATATAATAAGAAGGAATAGAACCAATCACACACCCTATAGCACCGGCAATTGCTGCAGTGTGAAAGCCCATCTCTCCTTTAGAAACCAAATACCCTGCAAAAGGCAAAACAGCTTCGCTCGGCAACGGAATATTGCATGACTCTATAGCCATCAACAATGCTATCCCAGAAGGTCCCATCGCTGTTATTACACTTTCTATCCAACTAATTAAACCTGCTAAAATACTATCCAACATAATCAATTATCTCCCTTTCAAAATAATCTAGTCAGATTATATCAAAAAAAAAGTTCCTGCCAAATTGACAGGAACTTCCAATTCTGTATTACTAATTAACAGAAATTATTTTCCGTTAACAATAGTTTTGAATTTTTTACCAGCTGAGAAAGCAGGAACTGTTTTTGCAGGAATTTTTAATTCTTTACCAGTTTGTGGGTTTCTGCCAGTTCTAGCAGCTCTCTTGCGAGGTTCGAAAGTACCGAAACCAACTAAAGTTACTTTTTTACCTTTAGCAACTGTTTTTTGAATTGTGTCTACTAGAGTAGATAATACTTCAGCAGCTTCTTTTTGAGTAACGTTAGCTTTTTTAGAGATCTCTTGTACTAATTCTTCTTTGTTCATAATAAAACTCCTTCTTTTCTTGTACAAAACTTATTATATTAAAAATTTCTAACTATGCAAGTATTTTAAGGAATTTTAACACTTTTTAACGAAAAAAACATCCTAATGATGGAATTTAGAGATATATTTCAGTTGTAAACAGTGATATTTTTTGCAAAATGTATCAAAAATTTTATAAAATGACACTCAAAAAGTAATTTTTTGATAAAATAAAAGTATACGTTTTGTTGAACAGTAAATAGATTAGGTGGATATGAAAGAGCGAATATTATTATTCATTATTGCCTTGGGTTTAACTGCATTTATTTATATATTCCAAAGCTATACAGTATGGGGATTAGCACTTTTAGTAACCCTAATGTCAATATACGCAATTTTTACAACTATTGCATACAAAATTAAACAAAGGAAAAAACTTAAAACCCCACCTGTAAAAAATGAAGCTTATAAACCTTTTGTAAGCATCATGATTCCTGCTCACAACGAAGAATCAGTTATTGCAGAAACAATAACAACAGTTTTACGCCTTGATTATCCAAACTTTGAAATAATTGCAATAGATGACAGAAGTACAGACAATACTGCATCAGTCATTAAAGATTTAGAAAACAAATTTCCACAAAAGGTTATCGCCTTTATTCGTCCAAAAGATGCTTTTCCGGGTAAATCAGCAGTACTAAATGATGCTTTAAAATTTGCAAAAGGCGAAGCTATCTTAGTATTTGATGCAGATGCTACAATGGCACCCGACTTTTTGACTAACCTTGTATACGAACTTGAGCCAAAAGATGTCGGAGCAGTTCAAGCAAGAAAAATCGTAAGAAATAAAGATGTAAACCTCTTAACCAGATGTCAAAACAATGAAATGACAATGGATACACACTTTCAAGTCGGAAGAGACTCTGTTAAAGGTGCCGTTGAATTAAGAGGTAATGGAGAACTTATAAAAAGAAGTGCATTGGAAGATATTGGAGGATGGAACAATTATACAATAACAGACGATCTTGATATGTCTACAAGACTTCATATCAAAGGTTGGGATGTAAGATTTTGTTTGGATACTGCAGTCTATGAAGAAGGCATTATGTATCTTTTCCCTCTCTACAAGCAAAGGAGAAGGTGGCTGGAAGGAACTATAAGACGATATCTTGAATATTTCTGGGATATTCTTACTTCAAAAAAGATGTCAATGAGGGTAAGACTCGATATGATTGCATATATTTCTGAATTCATTATGCCGGCATGGTTCATAATTGAACTAGGAATCTTGCTAGTCAAAATTATAGTAAAAGATGCACCTCCACATATTTTAATGTCATCAGTAATTATGGGTTGTATAATTGGTCTGGGCTTCATACTAGCATGCAGATATAGCTTGAGGAGATATGACAATTTACCAAGAAAAGATGCTCTTATCCAATCTGTTGAAACCTCTATATATTTGCTTTTAATATGGTTTCCTCTGGTACTGTTTATCGGATTCAAAATTCTTTTTATGAAAAAAGATATGAACTGGGGAAAAACAGCACATGGACTGGTTCAACATGAACATGCAATATTAAAAGCTAAAGAAAAAATAAAAAAAGCTAAAGAAGAATTAAAAAAATTACTACTAACGAAATAGGAGAAAATAAATGGCAACATTAACAATTGAAGACGTAAAAAATAAAATCAGAGCAGTAAAAGATTTTCCAAAAGAAGGAATAATTTTTAGAGATATTACAACAGGATTAAAAGATGCTCAAACAATGCGTATGATGGTAGATTACCTTTGTGATCAATATAAAGATTGTAAAATAGATTATATTGCAGGTATAGAAAGCAGAGGATTCATATTCGGTATGCCTATGGCATACAAATTAAACTGCGGATTTATACCAATAAGAAAGCCAAATAAACTACCTGCCCAAACAATAAAAGAATCTTATGAATTGGAATATGGCACAGATACAATTGAAATTCACGCAGATGCAATTGAACCTGGAGCTAACGTACTTGTTGTGGATGATCTTTTAGCAACAGGCGGAACAGCAAAAGCGGCTTGCAGTCTTGTAAAAAAAGCTGGAGGAAATCTGATTGGTGCAGCTTTTTTAATAGAATTAACAGATCTTAAAGGAAGAGAAAAATTAGAAAATTGCGGAAAAGTAATTTCTATGCTACAATACTAACAAATAAAAACTAGGAGATATGAGATGAAAAAATTAGCAATATTAGTAGCAATATTATTTATTCAAACACAAGTTTTTGCAGCACAGCCAGGAACAAATGTCAATTACAATAAGAAACCGGCTCAAAGGACACAACAACAGACTCAACAGGTAAATAAACAACAACAGGTTCAACCTCAGACAAAGCCTGCTTCTGATAACACTTATAATGCTGATTATTTGTTAAAATATAACATTGATGATCTTGAAGCAGCCCCATGGCTTAATGGTGGAAACAGAAAAATTTAAATTATATATTTTTTTAAATAAAAAGACTCCGAATATTTTTCGGAGCCTTTTTGTTTTATATTAAGATTTAATATTTTTATTATTTCAAATAAAAACTAGCATTAACATTTGAATAGACCTTTATAACACCAGCTTCTATAGGAGAAGATGATTCAGCTGCATCCATTGAGGCTCCAGCAGCTTTTGACATTAACATATTTCTATATTGTGGAACTATACCATAATTAGAATTTACAGAACAAGAAGTATCAATATTCTTGATGCCAGTTACAGAAGAACCAGCTGCTACAGCAATAATGTCAGCTCTCTTCCTAGCTTGTTTAGTCGCTTCTGTTAACAAGTCTGCACACTGAGCATCTTTTTCTGATAAGCTAAAATTAAGACTGTCAACTGTTGTTGCTCCTAAAGACAAAGATTTATCTATCATTTCAGAAATTTTGTCCAAAGATTTTGTATGTACAATTATATTATTAGAAACAACATACTTATCCAAACTTCTTTTACCATTGTTATAAACATAACTTGGAGAAGCTGAATAGTTAGAAGTTTTTATATAATCACCGTTTTGAGAATTTATAGCACCTTTTAAATATTCATAAACTTTATCTGAAACTTCTTTATTATCTTTTACAGCTGTTTGCATAGATTTTTTATCTTCAGAACGAACAGCAATTGAAACTTCAACTGTATCAGGAGAAACTTCTTTTTCTGCAGTATAAGAAACAGAAACATATCCTTTTTCAGTAGATTGTGCAGAACTATTGATTGCATTTGCCGGAGCAAACATAAACGGTGTAGAAAATAATGCTGCACCAAGTAAAGAACAAATAACAACTTTTTTCATAATACCTCCATTACAACAAACTAATTATTTAAGATTAGAAACCTTATCATCATCTGTTTTTTCGATAGAATCAGTCTTATTTACAGAAAAAGAAGATGAAACAAAAGGTACATCCTTTTCTGAAGATTTTCTTACCTCATTTTTACTAAAATCAAATTTATCAGATTTTGAGATAATCTTATTCATCATTTTCATATGAGTACTTACTCTGGATTTTTTTAAAATCATATCCAGTTCCTCATCACTCAATTCAGGTGTATTCTTAAATGATACAGACAAACCTTTCTTTGACAGAATAAAATAAGATATAGCTATTATTGACCATAATAATACACCTTGGAAGAGATTTAATACAGGAAACATATAAAGATTAACAAGATATTTATTCCAATAATGCATAGCTACAAAACCCGGAAATATCACAAAACCGGCAAATAAACAGACCCCGATAAACAGAGCTGTTATTAATCCTCTAATTCCATCTATTTGAATAATCTTCATATCATTAAATTCCTTTATTATGTCTTTATCATTTCAAGAAAATCATTTTCTGTCAATATTATAACACCTAAATCTTTAGCTTTGTCCAATTTTGATCCGGGATTTTCTCCAGCTAATACATACGAAGTCTTTTTTGATACAGAAGAGGAAGTCTTGCCACCATGCAATTTTATAATAGAACTTGCCTCATCTCTTGTCATATTTTGTAATGTTCCGGTTAAGACAAAGACTTTACCTGCCAATTTATCGGACTTTGGCTTAGGTTTTGAAGTAGGATTAAGCCCGAGCATTTTTAATTCTTCTATAATTTTTATATTATATTCATCATGAAAATAATCATAAATTGACCTAGCAATAATATCACCGATACCCTCTATTCTAGACAAACATTCGATATCCGCAGAAGCCAGCTCATTCAAAGAAGAAAACTCTCCTGCCAAAATATCTGCAGTTTCCTTTCCTACATGTCTTATCCCAAGAGCAGTTAAAAGCCTATTTAAAGGGTTGCTCTTACTCTTTTGAATAGAATTATACATATTTGAAGCTGATTTTTCTTTAACCAAATCTAATTGCATCAAATCTTGCATTGATAACCTATATAAGTCTACAGGATTAGAAATAAATTTTTTATCATAAAGCTGCTGAATAACAGACGGGCCTATATAATCAATATCCATAGCCTCTTTTGATACCCAATATTCAATTTTTGCGCACATCAACTGTGAACATTCAGGATTTTGACAATATAAACCAACTTCTCCATCTTTTTCAACAAGTGGACCTCCGCATGCCGGACACTTTTCAGGAGGCTGATATTCAGGTAAAGAGTTATGATTTTTAGTATTCATAACTTTCACAACTTTAGGAATAATTTCAGCGGCTTTTTTGACTAAAACCGTATCACCTATCCTTATATCAAGACGCTTTATCTCATCAAAATTATGAAGACTTGCTCGCGAAACAGTACTACCCGCTAGCTGAACAGGCTCCAAAATAGCAACAGGAGTAATCACTCCAGTCTTACCAGTATTTAATTCTATATCAAGCAACTTTGTAGAAACTTCTTCCGGAGGAAATTTAAATGCCGTTGCCCATTTAGGAGCTCGAGAGGTATACCCAAGATCTTTTTGTATAGAGATATCATTTACCTTAATAACAACACCATCTGTGGCATAATCAAGATCAAAACGCTTAGTTGCCCATTCTTTACAATATTCAATTGCGCCTTGTATATTTTTTACAAGTCTTATATTTGGGTTTACTTTAAATCCGAGTTTTTTCAAATACATCATTCCGTCATAATGAGTCTTTATGTTATTTTTATCATCTTGATCCTCGAAAATACCGGTATATGTAAACATCGACAAATCACGTTTAGCAGTAATCGTACTATCTAATTGTCGTAAAGAACCGCTTGCTGCATTTCGAGGATTAGCAAAAACTTTATCTCCAGCCATTAAAGCTTCTTCATTCAACTTTTCAAAGGAAGACTTAGGCATATAAATTTCACCACGAACTTCAAGGGATTTAGGTTGAAATAAATTTAAAGGAATTGCTTTAACTGTTTTAAGATTTTGAGTAATTTCCTCCCCGGTCACACCATCACCTCGAGTGACCCCTATAGTAAAAAGCCCTTTTTCATAAGTTAGAGCTATTGCAAGTCCGTCAATCTTTAATTCACAAACCAGCTCCAATTCCCTATCATATTCTTTACAGACCCTGTCATACCATCTTTTAAGTTCTTCTTCATTATATGTATTATCTAGACTGTAAAGTCTGTATTTATGTGTATGCTGAAAAAATTTCTCACTGACAGAACCTACACGTTGAGTCGGACTGTCCGGAGATTTAAACATAGGGTATTTTTCTTCCAATGTTTTCAATTCCGAAAACATTTGATCATATTCGTAATCCGATAAATACGGATTTTCTTCAACATAATATTGATAATTACTCTTATTTATCTCATTTTTTAAAAATTCAATTCTATCATGGATTTGCATACAAAACCCTCTACATAAATCAAATACAATATTACATTATCATTAAAAGTTCTCGAATAACTTTCGTAGCAACTGCAGTTGAAGCTCCGCTTGTATCATAATCCGGAGCCAATTCAACGACATCCGCACCAACAATATTATAATCTTTCAAATATTTAAACCATCCGATAAGATCATCAAAACTCATTCCTCCAACCTCTGGAGTTCCTGTACCTGGCATGATTGCAGTATCCAAACAATCTAAATCAACTGTTATAAATATCGGCTTATTCTTCAAGACATCCAAATCGGAATATTTATGACAAAGGGTATTATGAGTTTTCATAAAATTCCACTCCTCTTTCATTCCGGATCTGATACCTATCTGTTTAATATTTTCAGGTTTAACAAATTTGGAAATATGACGTATTACAGCACTGTGCGACATTTCTTCACCCATATATTCTTCTCTTAAATCCGTATGAGCATCAAAATGAATAACTGCTAAATCCTCATAATATTTTGCAACAGCCCTTACTTCAGGCAACGTAACCAAATGTTCACCGCCTATGCCAAAAACCTTTTTCCCATCTTTATATATCTGATCTACATTTTCTTCAATCTGTTTTAAAGTCTTATAAGTGTTACCTAAAGGGAATTCTAAATCTCCGGCATCGTTAAAATTTACATCAGATATCTCTTTATCAAAATAAGGAGAATATTCCTCCAAACCCCAACTTGCAAGCCGGATTTGCTCCGGTGCAAATCTTGAACCGGGACGATAAGAAACCGTTCCGTCAAACGGCATACCCAACATCACAATATTCGCACTGTCATATTCCGGATTCTGTCCCATCCAGTTTCTATCCAAAAATGGCCCTTTTAACATTTATACACTTCTCCTTATTACTTCTTTATATATAAATACTTCTATACATCTGTAAATTGAACACTTTTTTCCAGTAAAGATTCTGAAGCAGATGTATTCATTTCATAAATTTCTTTTAAACCTTCAAGCGTTAAAATAGGATTTACAAAATCAAAAGGTCTTTTTAAATAATTTGCGATCAAACCGCAGTAACCGCCGGTTGCTATAATTGTAGCTTTTTCTCCTAATTCTTCTTCACACTGAGCAATCAATCCATCTACCATACACGCAGTTCCGCGTATTACTCCTGATAATATAGCCTCAGTAGTATTATGACCAACTGCTCTTTGAGAAATTGAAACATCAATCTTCGGAAGCTTTGAAGTAGAATTTTTTAAACACTTCATCTGAGTATTTATTCCTGGAGCAATCACACCACCCAAAAATTCACTCTTTGAATTTATAATATCAAAAGTTGTTGCAGTGCCGAAATCAATAACAATAACTGCACCTTTATATCTGTTAGAAACAGCAACTGCATTTGCTAATCGATCTGCTCCGACTTCTCTTGGATTATCAGTGGAAATTTTTATACCCAAATTTACATTACAATCAACAAATACAGACCTTATTCCAAACACATTATCAACTGCGCGCTTAAACTTAATATTCAATTCTTCTACTACAGAAGCAATAACACATCCTGTAATCACATAATCTTTAAATAAGGATTTTAAAAGAATTTCATACTCTTCTCCTGATAAATCCTTGTCCGAAGCCAAACGAAATTCATTTACATATTTATCATCATCAAATAAACCAAGGGTAATGTTTGTATTTCCTATATCAGCTGTTAATAACATAAAAATAGTCCTCACATATCACGAGGACTATCTTATTACAAACATAGTTTTTATGCAAAATCAAGAATTATTCAAAGCGCATACCACCAGTTGCACTTGAATTAGTTGGCATATACTGGCTATACTTAGCCAATAAATCTCCAATAGGAACATTATTTGAAGCTGCAGCAGTACGTTCTTGACTACTTGCTTTAAATTTATTTATTAAATCAATAGCTTTACTTGCTGTATCGTTTCCAACTTTCGAAATAGAAAAATCGGACATAGTCTCATCCTCCGTTATTCATAATCTGACTTATATATATAAAGTATTTTTTAATAATGAAATTGCATAAAAACAAAAATATTGTTACATAACTTTACAAAAAGATTAGAAATAAAAGAATGTATCAAAAAGAGTGAATACTGTTGACAAAAAATTATGAGCGGATAGAATTAGAGATATCGTAAGATACTAAGTGTATAGTATTATATAGTAGACAAAAAAGAAGGAGATTAATCTCATGGCACGTGAAAAGTATGAACGTACGAAACCGCACGTTAACGTAGGTACAATCGGCCACGTTGACCACGGTAAAACTACATTAACAGCAGCAATTACCGGTACTTTAGCAGCAGCTGGTAAAGCAGATGCTAAAAAATTTGATGAAATCGATGCTGCTCCAGAAGAAAAAGCAAGAGGTATTACTATCTCTACAGCTCACGTAGAATACGAAACAGACAAAAGACACTATGCTCACGTTGACTGCCCAGGCCACGCTGACTATGTTAAAAACATGATCACAGGTGCTGCTCAAATGGATGGAGCTATCTTGGTAGTTGCAGCAACTGATGGTGCTATGCCTCAGACTCGTGAACACATCTTGTTAGCTAGACAGGTTGGAGTTCCTAACCTTGTTGTATTCTTGAACAAATGTGATATGGTTGATGACCCTGAATTGTTAGAATTAGTTGAAATGGAAGTTAGAGAACTTCTTTCTCAATACGAATTCGACGGAGATAACATTCCATTCATCCATGGATCTGCTTTAAAAGCATTAGAAGCTGTTCAAGCTAATCCAAATATTCAAAGAGGTGAAAATGAATGGACAGATAAAATTTGGGAATTAATGGATGCTTTAGATTCTTACTTCCCAGATCCAGTTAGAGACTTAGACAAACCATTCTTGATGCCAATCGAAGACATCTTCTCTATTACAGGCCGTGGTACTGTTGCTACAGGTCGTGTAGAACGTGGTATCGTTAAAGTTGGTGATGAAGTTGAATTAGTTGGTATCAAACCTACTAAGAAAACTACAGTTACTGGTGTTGAAATGTTTAGAAAATCTCTTGACCAAGGTCAAGCAGGTGACAACATTGGTGCTTTACTTCGTGGTGTTGACAAAACTGAAATTGAACGTGGTCAAGTTTTGGCTAAACCTGGTTCAATTCACCCACATACTAAGTTCACAGCTAACGTTTACGTATTAACAAAAGAAGAAGGTGGACGTCACACTCCATTCTTCCCAGGTTACAGACCTCAATTCTACATCAGAACTACTGACGTAACTGGTTCTATCCAATTTGACGGTCAAATGGTAATGCCTGGCGATAACGTTGTTATGACAGTTGAATTGATTGCTCCTGTCGCTATCGAACAAGGTATGAGATTCGCTATTCGTGAAGGCGGAAGAACTGTTGGTGCTGGTGTTGTTGACACTATTATCGAATAGTTTAACAATATTAGAATAAACGCAAAAAGACCTGATATATATCAGGTCTTTTTGTTACTTACATTACTATCTTAATCTTTACCGAGAAAATATAAATTTAAATCCTTGAAGTTCCTTTTCTAATATATAAACTACGCTAATAATGATTCTAAAATTTTAGCATTGGTCTGAGCTCTACGAATATTCAATAAATACTTTTCAACATTAGCTTTAATCTCTTTAGCATCGTTATCCAAATATTTAACTTCGCTATCAAGCATTTTCAAATATTCATTTACAGTTACCATTTGATAATTATTATTTTTCATTTCCCCATTTTCCTATCTTAAAATTTCTCAAGACTTTACTTACCCTAAAAGAGCATCTAAGATTTCTGCATTAGTAACAGCTTTTTTACCATTTCTTACTTGAGAACGATACATATAAGTTCTCAAAGCTTCCCTAATTAACTCAGAACGAGTACGATTTTCTGAATCAGCTACAGAATCAATCTCGTTTAAAAACTTTTCAGGCATTGAAATTAATACTCTGGCCATACTTTTCTCCTTTAATTTTTCCTATTTGTAATCCCCTTACATATATATAAAGTATTTTTCTAAACAAAAATTGCGTATTTTTTAATTAAAAAGTATATAATATTAATATAATGTTACATTTCAAAATTATTCTACAAAAGAGACATAAGCATATAAACAATCAAAAAGAGGTGTTGTAATAAATAAAACAAACACCTCTAAAATTTATTTATATAAAGTTAGGCATTTATATTAACCTAACATAGATTCAAGAAGATGAGCATTAATTCTGGCTTTACGAGATTTTGTCAAAGAAAGTTCAATAGTTCTTTCAATTTCTCTATCTTCAGCTGTTGAATATTTGACCCTATCTAAAGCTGCAGCATACTCACTTACGGTGATCAATGGTGAAGCTTGAGATAAAGCACTTTGAGCCTTCAATGATTTTGCATAATCTGCAGCTGTCATCATTGTAGTTCTTTGTTCATTTTCTTTCCTCATAGATTCAACATAATCTTTAACTGTAATTAATTCTGAATAGTTGTTCATAATATTTCCCCTGTTCTCTTAATATATTTTCCCTTACACATTAATAAAGTTATTTTTTAGATAAAAATTGCGCATAATTTATAGAATATTAACATAATTTAACAATATAAAAATAATGAATATCGAAAGGGACTGATCATAAAACCAGTCCCTTAAACTTTTTGTATTGGTAATCTTTATTAAGCTAATAAAGCTTCAACTATTTTAGCATTTGTTTTAGCTCTTTGAACACTTAATAAATATTTTTCAACACTTGATTCTATTTCTTTTTCTTCAACTGTCAAACATCTTACAGTGTTTAAGCTTTCAACATAATCTTTAACCGTAATCATTTCATAATCTTTTCTCATAATCTTTTCCCCTTTATAAATTTTCTTTTTGTTATCCCTTACATATATATAAAGTATTTTTTGATTTAAAAATTGATTAATTCATAGCTAAAAAGTATATATTTTTTAAATAGAAAATTTATATGCGTGTCATTAGTGAATTTCAGACAATCAACAGCTTAATAAAACTTAACAAAACACTAAAAGAATATATTAAAAACATCATTTGAAGTAGAATTAATAAAGAGAACAGCTAGTAGAAAAGGGAAATATAAATGCTTAGAACAGGGATTGTAGGATTACCGAATGTAGGAAAATCAACATTATTTAATGCGCTTACAAATGCAAGAAATGCACAAAGTGCCAATTACCCATTTTGTACAATAGAACCAAACATCGGGGTTGTGGATGTACCGGATGAAAGACTGCCTATATTGGCAAAATTGTGTAAGACAGAAAACATTATACCAACAGCAATAGAATTTGTTGATATTGCAGGCCTGGTAAAAGGAGCAAGCAAGGGTGAAGGTTTAGGAAACCAATTTTTGCAAAATATTAGAGAAGTTGATGCAATTATTCAAGTTGTCAGATGTTTTGATGATGAAAATACAATTCATGTTGCAGGGAAAGTTGATCCTATAAGTGACATTGAAATAATCAATACAGAATTAGCTCTGGCAGATATGGCATCAATAGAAAGACGTCAGACAAGAATTGCAAAAACTGTTAAATCTGGAGACAAAGAAGCAGTATTAGAAGATAAAGTTTTAAAAAAATTAACTGAGCTTTTATCCGATTGTACATTTATAGATATAACAAAACATTTTAATGAGGATGAAATTCCAGTAGTAAAAAGGTTGAATCTACTATCTACAAAACCTGTAATATATTGTGCAAATGTTTCTGAATTTGATCTTAAAAACGGAAATGATTATACAAAAAAAGTAGAAGAATATGCAAAAGCACATGATGCTGAAATGGTAATAATTACTGCCAAAATTGAAGAGGAACTGGCTGATTTAGGAAAAGAAGAAGCTGAAGAATACTTAAAAGAACTAGGAATTGAAGATAGCGGAATCAATAGAATGATTAAATCAGTATATAACCTCTTAAAACTTAGAACATTCATCACAGCAGGAGAAAAAGAAGTTCGAGCTTGGACTATAACGGAAGGAACCAAAGCGCCTCAAGCAGCTGGAGTAATTCACACAGACTTCGAAAAAGGATTTATCAGAGCTGAAATTACACCTTACAAAGACTTTGTCGAGCTTGGTTCCTACACAGCCTGTAAAGAAAAAGGGGTTACTCGTCTTGAAGGAAAAGATTATGTAATCCAAGACGGAGATCTTGTTCATTTTAGATTTGCGGTATAATAAAAAGACAACATAAAAAAAGACCGATATTTAAATATCGGTCTTTTTTCTATTTAACTAATGCTAGCTTTTTACCACACTCATTTGTTTTATTTTCATAAGCACTAGCAACAAATCTTGCATTAGGTTTCACATTATATTGACCTGTAAATGTTAGCGGCGTATCCTTCGGTACAGAATACAAAATTAGTGTTGTATCATTTAATGGGATTGAACCATCACCAGAACCTCGTTTGATAAAATACTTACCATCAAGTTCATTCACATAATACTTATCATTTTCATTCTTCGCATTAACAAACTCAGTACCAGGTTTCAACCCTGCAATACCCACACCTGAATCACCGTCAATATAAACAGTTTTTTCGTGTCCGTTTTCATCGTTTTGGACATCAAAATTCAACTTAATAGAATCGAGAACTATATTATCTTGTCTATATTCACGTCTATGATCAGTATGAAGAGCTGAAGTATTGAACAAAGAAATAGCCATTCTTCCATCTGTACTTTGCCTGAATATAGCAGGAACCTTAACATGTTCTTTTGACTCTTGTAATGGTAAAGTATAAACTGCACCGTTGTTTAAAGCATTACATTTTGGATTTCTGCGCACTGCCATAACTTCATCAAAATGATTTTTATATTTTGCAATAAATGCTTTATATTTCGCAGCATCTGTGACATCCAGCCATTCATCATGAACTCTTTGACGGCCCTGCAGATACATATTCTTAGTTTTAGGGTCATAACCAGTAGCTCCGACATCATCTCCGTCAAACAAGGTCGGCATTCCAGGAAGAGCTACCACATATTTCATCATTCCTAAAACTTTTGATAATGCAGGTTTCATTACAGCTTCAAACACTTCATTTTCATAATTAGCATCTGCTCCAGGCGGAAGTTGGAATCCATACTCTGAACGAGCCTGTTTTAACACCATTGAAATCGTTACATCAATCGGTTTTACTCCAAATGCATCAGGATCAAAACGTTTTCCAAGGAATTTACCTTGAGCTAAATCAGAAATTGCCTTACTAATAGGAATAAAAGCTTTATTAAATTCTTCTTCAGTTCCTAATTGATCTTTATATTTTTCTCTATATTTATTTAATACATTCATAAATGCAGGTCTTATAGCATCAGCCATTGCAATAGCTTTTGGTGAAACCGCTGAAAAATCATAATTATCCACTTCTGCATCTGAAATAGGTTCCAAAAATTTATCCTTAATTATTTGATAAGCCTTGCGTCTGTTAGCACGACCTTCAGGATAATTCAAATCAGAATAAAATAATGCCATATCCAGTGCCGCACAATGTAAAGCTCTTGGTTTATCATGGTTTCCAATAAATGTATATGCATACATTACAGAATCTAAGGTTCCAGATCTGATAAACGGATTATCACCGCCTACCATTTTTTCATAAATAGCTTTTTGAGCCGCTTCACTTGTATCAAAAGATGAACCATCTTCAAAATCTTTACCAAACATCTTTGAAGTTAATCTAAACCAATGTGTGTAATTAGCAAGAGAGGTCATACCTGTTTCTCTTTGAAATTTGGAAACAATATCATAATGTTTATTAGGAAATCTTTTTGAATTATTTCCATATCCACGTTCGTGTAAATTAATTTCATCAGTAACTTCTGCAACAGTATAAGCATTAGGATTAATAGAGCTAACACCTTGTACAAACTTTTGCCAGAAATCAATAACCTGTTCCCAGGTATACTCAAAACTTGTATTCTTATTACGCAAAGCTTCAACATCCGCAATATCTTTTGCAGCATCAATTCTCCAATCTAAACCTGATTGAGTCTTATCGATTATTAAATCAGCTAATTTAAAGCTTTCTACATTTGTATCTTTAATTGTCCTTGCAAGTGCTTCAACTATTTCACTATCAATAGAAGAATCAAGACGTCCCATTCCCTTTTTCATACGATGAAGTAGCATATGAGCTTCATCCTCAGGAGAAGCAGGATTTCTTATACCAAGACCTTGCAGAGATAACTCTTTCAATTCTTTATAATCATAAGCCATTTCACCGTTAGAAGAATCTATTGCAACTGTAATATCAGGATCTAAAGATTTAATTACTGCATATTTTGCAATCATAGGAGTTAATAGAGGTAAAACATATTTACCATATTCAGTAACCTGATCCCCATTAAATAGTTTACGATTATCAGGCAACACAGAATCCAAAGTATCTAATACAGAAGTTGCAAAATCTGACATCTCATTGGTATAAATACTATCCATTTCTTCATAAGTAGCTTTATATTCTTCTAGAAGATTTTTATTACCTTGCTTATACAATTGATACCTTGGTACGCCGATTTCAGAAGAAACAACCGCTCTTTTAGAAATAAGAGGAGATGCCAACACTGAAACTATATTATCACCAAACTCAAAAGAATCTAATGGTGTATTCATCAAACCTTCTAAAATTTGAGATTTTTTATCTTCGTTGGATAGAACTCTTTTGTTATTATAATATCCCTCTAACACATTTTCCACTTCGGCTTTTGTAACCTCGGATTTTACCTCTTTAGGCAAAATCTTATTGTTAGAGATTTCCATTATATCACTATAGACCTTAGAAGGATTGTTCTTATCAACACTTCTTAATGTCTGAGCAACATACAATCTTAAAATATCATCTGTTTTAGCTGTCCAGTACTTACCTGAAGACACTGCATAATCCTGAACCTGATAATTGCCGCGAATTATTTTTTGCATTTCACGTTTTCTCTCATCAACAGGAAGATTTTTCAAAGACTTTGTATCGGCATTTGAAAATACAAAATTTAATTTTGCAATATCAGGATTCGCATCCCAAGTTTCAAATCCGCTCTCAAATTTACCGTCAACAACAAAATTTTTGAACTTAGATAAAAATCTTGCACCCATAGGACTAGACATTTCAATAGGCCTATCAGGGTTCATAAGATTATATTTATTCAAATTTTTAATATTATCATTATATGTTTCAGGATTTATTTCAAAATAATATGGGAATACCGCATCATTATGAGAATGAAGATCATACACATTAGGTGTACTCATTATTGAATACGTTTTTATTAAAGATTTTTTATCATTACGTTCTTCTTCTGTTACTAAACGAACATCAAAGAATTGAATATATGTAGGTTTATTAGGATCATAGTCATGATTCTTTTTAATTGAAACATGTCCGATTCTATTTTGAGAATATCTATATGGAGAGTTTACAATTTTATGAGAAATAAAATCTTTATTTTTGACAAATACCCCCATAGACAGCGGATTATTTTTTATACCGGAAGCTCTAAACCAATTCAAATAAGGAGAGTCCTCTCCCCATTTTAAAATATGTTTAAAGTGTACACCTTCAAGCCCCTCATTTACAAAAGCCCCGTCAGAAACAAAATTTAAACCGTGGGCAAACATCTTTCTCTGCAATGAAGCATAATTATTTATATTTCCCAAAGAACTTGCTGTCTGCATACAATTTTTATTCCAATAAGCATGGGCTGAAAAATCGTCATCCGTAAAAACAGGTAACGAAATAATTCTGCTGTATTTATCATATTCGCCCTTATCAACTGCATATTCTAAACCTGCTAAAGTTCCGCCAAACTTATTAGCAACAGTTTTAATACCTTCTTCTCCGCGTTTTGCAAGCTTTTCATCTCTTACTATCATATTTTGGTCATTATAAACATAACCTACTTTTTGAGAATCTATAATAACAAGCTTCATGGCTCCGCCTTTAGATAAATTAGACTTTGTCGGAACCACTATGTTAAAAATATGACGACGTTCATTGATATCAGAACGTTCATCAATAACTTCCCCAGCATCAACTCTTGTTTTTGTATAACCTGTTTTTTTATCTACAAGCAAAAAATGATAAGCAAATGCCTGATTATCATCAAAACCTAATGTCCTGGCTAAATCAAAACGATTTATTCCGGGTTTAAGTTCAAATTTATCTTCACCTTTTCTAGAATAAGCTTTACCTGCTGAAAAATAATTACCATATTGATCTTGATCTAATTTATAGATTTCAAGATAACATCTGTCTTTATTCTCATCATATGGATAAGAAACTTCAAATTGCTTGAATCCTTCATCTGATTTTACAAACTTATACCCTTGAAATGAAACAGACTTTTTATTGTCCGCTTTGTCACTTTTTAAATCAAAATTTACTTTCACACTTTGCTCCTTAGTGTCAATTATAACAATCATAAAGAAAAAATTTTGTTATATAAAAGTATATTATTAAGAAAATTTTACAAAGGGAGCAAAATATTAGGAATTCAACATTTATAAGCTATAATTATAGGTGTGGAAAATACAATTATTATTTATTATTGTATTGGAATAGCAAGGAGAAAAAGATGCTGATGACCGAAATAAAATGTGATATCAAAGATATCAATTTGGCCGAACAAGGTAAAAAACAAATAGATTGGGCATTTAAAGACATGCCGGTATTAAAAACAATCAGAGAAAGATTTATCAAAGAACAACCGTTTAAAGGTTTAAAGCTATCTGCATGTGTACATGTTACAAAAGAAACAGCTGCTTTATGTACAGTAATGCAAGCTGGTGGAGCTGATGCTGTTTTAGTTGCATCCAATCCTTTATCAACTCAAGATGATGTAGCTGCAGCACTGGTAAAATATTACAATATCCCGGTCTTTGCAATAGCTGGAGAAACTGTTGATCAGTATAAATCACATATTCAAGAAGCAATCAATCATAATCCTGATATCATTATAGACGATGGATGTGATATGGTTTCAACTATTCATGCACAACGACCAGACTTAATAAACAAAATTATAGGTTCAACAGAAGAAACCACAACAGGAATAATAAGATTACAAGCAATGGAAGCCCAAGGAACATTAGGATTTCCTGCAGTAGGTGTTAATACAAGTTTAACAAAACACCTCTATGATAACAGATACGGAACCGGCCAAAGTTCTTTTGACGGAGTACTAAGAGCTGCAAATATTCTTATTGCCGGAAAAACAGTAGTAGTATCAGGTTATGGCTGGTGTGGAAAAGGCGTTGCTCTTAGAGCAAAAGCGCTAGGTGCTAATGTTATAGTTTGTGAAGTTGACCCATTAAAAGCTCTGGAAGCTGCAATGGAAGGCTATAGAGTAATGCCGATTGCCAAAGCTGCAAAAGAAGGCGATCTATTCCTTACCGTAACAGGAGACAAGCATGTAATTGATATAGAACACTTACTTACAATGAAAGACGGGGCATTTGTAGGTAACGTTGGACACTTTGATTGGGAAGTAAATGTTGAAGGATTAAAAAGACATGCTGTCGAAATTAAACAAATTAGACCAGCTTTAGAAGAATATGTGTTAGATAATGGAAAATCAATATATGTAATAGCACAGGGCAGACTGGTAAATTTGGTTGCAGCAGAAGGACACCCGGCAAGTGTAATGGATATGAGCTTTGCTAACCAAGCACTTGGTATTGAATTTCTCGTTAAAAATAAAGGCAAATTAGAAAATAAATTATATACTCTTCCTTATGAAGTTGATGTAAAAATTGCACAACTGAAACTTCAATCAATGGGTATTGAAATAGATACTCTAACAAAAGAACAAGAAGAGTACTTAAATAGTTGGAAAATAGACTAAAATATCTTAACTATAATAAAAAGCCTCAAGATAAATCTTGAGGCTTTTTATATTGAATATGATTTATTTTATTTATTATCAAATTCCGAAACCTGAACGGCATTCTTTTTATTATGAATAAGAGAAGATATAAACGCGGCAACAATAAATATTAAACCGATCAAACCTGTTACGACTTCAGGAATTTCCTTCACTGTAGTAATAAGCATAATAACAGCTAATGCACCGATAGCCCAATGCGCTCCATGTTCAAGATATAAAAATTTTGCCAGCGTCTTTTTTTCTACTAGCATAATTGTCAAGGATCTGACAAACATTGCCCCAATAGCAAGACCGATTGTAATAATCAAAACATCCTTACTTAATGCAAAAGCACCTAGAACTCCATCCAGCGAAAAAGAAGCATCAATTAATTCCAAATAAATAAAACTTATAAGCCCTGCACATTTAACTCCACCAGCAGCAGCTTGAGCACAACGCATTTCTTCATGTTTTTCCAAGAAATGAGCCACACCATCAATTATTAAATATGTTATTATACCTGATAAACCAGATAAAATTACTGAAATTTTACTTTCTTCAGGAATATATGCCTGTACACCGATGAGCATTAACAAGGAAATAACAATTTCAATACCTTTAACATGGTCTAAAGTAGATAAAGGTTGTTCAATCGGCTTAATCCAATGTACTGTTTTTTCATGGTTAAAGAAATAGTTAAGAAATAACATAATTAAAAACATTCCGCCGAATGTAACGATAGGAGCATGAGTTTCATGCAAATATCCTGCATATTTTTCAGAATCTGTCAATGCAATTTTTGTCACAGTAATCATATCTAAATGTGCAAATATAGCAACAACTAACACTGGGAATAAAAATCTCATCCCAAATACTGCAATTGCAATACCCCAAGTCAAAAATCTATGACGCCATTTATGCGACATTTTTTCTAATTTCATAGCATTGACAACAGCATTGTCAAAAGACAAACTAGTTTCTAAAATAGCTAAAACTAGTACAATAAACACACAGGCAAGCCCTGTTCCATGATGTACGTGTTCACCCCAAAGGTACGCTCCGATAACACCTGCTATTGTAACTATATACGAACCTAAAAAATACTCTAACATTCTACTACTTCCTTTTCATATTAATATTATTTTTAATGATATATTAAATAAAAAAAAATAATATCCTATAAAAAAACGAAAAGCTTAAATAGAATTAAGCTTTTCATTTTTTTATCTATCTAATCTGATAATATTAACTAATTCATATCACTGCTGCTTGGTACATAATATTGAAATGTATCAGGTCCATTATTAGGAAATACTAATTGGAATGGCTGATTACGACGAATCAAACCTGCTTTTCCTTTATATACAGCAGGGACCTCTTTTTGAATAGGAATTTGTTCTTCCTGATAGTTTACATAGCTAACAGGAATAAAAACAAACCCGCCATTTTGTTGAGGCTGAACCTTTCCTGTAACCTGAAATCCTTGAAACAGCATCAAATCATAATTTAACCTTGTATTAGCATTCATTTGAATATGCAAGACTTGCGGAGGATTAGCTGTTTGAAAATCTTCCAAAGCCGTAACCTGAATTGTTTTAGCATCTGCGCCCTGGCATAAAGATAAAGTAAGAACAAAAGCCGTAAACGCCATAAATAATCTTTTCATCTTTTACTTACTCCTTTTCTATTTGATATGTATAATTTTGACCTTGTATAACATTATTACTTTCGATATCTATTTGTTCTGAATCTTTCTTATCCTTAGGAATTGAAAATTTTAAGAAAAATACTTGATTCTGAGCGATAGAAATATCTTGTCCTTTTTCAACATATGAAAAAGGAGATGCCTCATATGCAGAAACAGCAGAAGATTTAAATCTATTTCCTTCCTCATTTTTTACTGCACCTGATACTGCAGCAACTCCGACAGACAGTCCCTTTACAAAGAAACTACCGACTCCAAGAGCTGCATTTTTTGCAACTTTACCTTTATCAATAGGTGTTGTATATGAAGCTTTAATGTTCGATTCTATCTGGTATGTTTTCCCATCCAAATCTGTAATCGTTACAGGTTTAAATGAAAAATCAGCATCTCGTTTCAATCTTTTAGGACTGACTACGTCAAACAAATCGCCTTTCATAATAACTCCTGCCTTATAAAATTCATTTTCAGATACTTCTAAAGGTTCAAGAAGTTTTATTGAAATTGACTGTGGAGGATTCTCGGTTGAAAAATTATCAAGAGAGAGGACTTCAACAGTCTGCGCATATGCTTGTGTATACATACAAGATATTATTATTAAAAAACCTGAAAATATATTTTTTTGCCACATATAAGCAACCTTACTTATGAATATATAATAACAAATTATTTAATAAAATTCAAATAATCAATGATGTCAAGCTTTTTTAAGATATTTAGCCAAATATTTTCCTGTATAAGAATCTTTACATTTAACAATATCAGAAGGCGTACCCTGAGCGACTATCGTTCCGCCGTCGACACCACCCTCAGGGCCTAAATCAATAATATGATCTGCGATTTTAATTAAATCTAAATTATGTTCAATCATTAAAATTGTGTTACCCTGATCAGCCAATGCTTGTATAATTTTAACGAGCTTATCCAAATCCGCCCAATGTAACCCCACAGAAGGCTCATCAAGTAAATATAAGGTTTTGCCTGTAGAGCGTTTATTCAATTCAGAAGCTAATTTAATTCTTTGAGCTTCACCGCCAGACAATGTAGTAGCACTTTGTCCCAGTTTCATATAATCCAAACCAACGTCATTTAAAGTCTGCAATTTATTTTTAATAGAAGGTATACTGTCGAAAAACTCCAAGGCTTCTTTAACACTCATATCTAAAACATCTGAAATAGTTTTACCCTTATATTTAACTTCCAGAGTTTCTCTATTATAGCGTTTACCTTTACATACATCACATTTTACATAAACATCTGACAAAAAATTCATTTCAATTTTTACAAGACCATCGCCTTTACAAGCTTCACACCTGCCGCCTTTTACATTAAAACTAAACCTGCCCGGCTTATATCCTCTGACTTTCGATTCATTTGTCCTTGCATACAATTCTCTGATTGGAGTAAACACATCTGTATAAGTAGCAGGATTAGAACGAGGGGTTCTGCCTATTGGAGATTGATCAATATCAATAACTTTATCGATATTTTCAAAACCTAAAATTTCATCTACCCCTTGAGGCTTAGGCTTATTTTTTCTTAATTTGTGCGCTGCATATTCAAACAAAATCTCCTGCATCAGCGTTGACTTTCCTGAACCTGATACTCCTGTTAAAACTACAATTTTTCCTAATGGAATATCTACATCTATATGTTTTAAATTATTTAAATATGCATTTTTTATCTGTAAAAACTTGCCGTTTCCCTCACGAATTTTAGAAGGTAACGGAATGAATTTTTCGCCGCTCAAATATTTGCCTGTTATTGAAGATTTTGCGGCAATAATATCATCAACAGAACCTTTTGCAATAATTTTACCGCCGGCAACTCCTGCTTTAGGGCCGATATCAACAATATAATCGGCACTTCTTATAGTATCCTCATCGTGCTCAACTACAATTAAAGTATTTCCTAAATTTCTCAATTTGAAAAGCGTTTTAATAAGCATATCATTATCTCTTTGGTGCAAGCCAATAGAAGGCTCATCCAAGACATACAAAACACCGCTCAATCCGCTGCCTATTTGAGAAGCCAAACGAATACGCTGAGATTCTCCGCCAGATAAAGTTCCTGCCATACGAGCAAGATCAAGATAATGCAAACCGACATCACTTAAGAATTTTAATCTGGCTCTAATCTCATCCAGAATTTGTTTTGCAATATTCAATTGATACTCATTTAAATCTAGATACAATTCGGTAATAAATTTCAATTCATCATCCACAGACATTTTGGTAAATTCATAAATATTCTTATCCTTAATTCTGACGGCCAAAGGAAATGGTTTTAACCTTGCACCGCCGCAAACAGGACAAGGTTTTGCAACCATGAACTTTTCAATTTCTTCTCTCCAATAATCACCATTAGAATCATTATATCGTTTTTCCAAAAACGGAATTACACCGACAAATGGCTGGAGATTTGTCTGATAACGACTTGTTCCAAATTGTTTTACTCTTATTTTTATAGGATCCTCTGATCCATACAGTATAATATTTTGCTGCTCCTTAGTTAAATTTTCAAAAGGAGTATTCATATCAATATCATAAGCTGAGCAAACAGAACTCAATAAATCATGATAGTAAGTTGTTGCACTTCTTGTTGCCCAAGCATAAATTGCACCATCATTTATAGATAACGATTTATCAGGAACTACCAAGTCAGGATCCACAATAAAATCAGCACCTAGACCTGAACATCTTTCACAAGCTCCATATGGAGCATTAAATGAAAATATGCGCGGAGTTAATTCTTCAAAACTTATATTACAGTCAGGACACGCAAGTTTTTCACTAAAGATAATTTCTTTATCGCCGACAACATCGACAATAACAATCCCGTCGGATTTCTTTAAAGAAATTTGAACACTATCAGCTATCCTTGACATTGCGGATTCTTTCACGACAATTCTATCCACAACAATAGAAATATCGTGTTTTTTAGTCTTCGCTAACTCTATTTCATCTTCATCAAGATTAAATACCTCGCCGTCTGCCTTAACCCTGACAAAGCCTTCCTGGCGCAGTTCTTCAAATAATGACGAATATTCACCCTTCTTGCCCCTTACAACAGGAGCCAAAATCTGGATTTTAACTCCTTCTCCAAGTGCAATAATCTTATTAACGATTTCATCTAATGTTTGAGGTTTTATTTTTTTTCCGCAAACAGGACAAAACGGAGTACCAATTCTTGCATATAAAAGTCTTAAATAATCATAAATTTCTGTTATAGTACCGACAGTAGACCTTGGATTGTTGCTTTTTGATTTTTGATCAATAGAAATAGCCGGAGACAATCCATCAATATACTCGACATTCGGTTTATCCAACTGGCCCAAAAACTGTCTTGCGTATGTAGATAAACTTTCTACATAGCGTCTTTGACCTTCGGCAAAAATAGTATCAAATGCCAGTGAACTTTTACCTGATCCCGATACTCCTGTAAATACAATCAGCTCATTTTTTGGGAGTTCTATTGATACATTTTTTAAATTATGCTCTTTAGCTCCGACTACTTTAATCTTATCAGCCATAATAATTTTATTATGATACGAGGACAAATAAATTTCAAATTATATAAAACTAACTTTACAAAAGATGGAAAAAATGTTATAATGATTATATCCTAGCCACTTGATTTCCATTAAATATTGTCCTTAATATGAAAGGAAATATTTATATGGGAAAGAAATCAAAATATCCTAATTATTCATCAGGAAGTATTGTAGTAAACGGAAATACTGTAGCTTCAACCTCAAAAAAGGATGGTACGATAAGCAGTTCTTACAATATGTCCGATACTGAAAAAAACATCTATGACAGCATCCAAAACAATTTAGCAACATCATTGGGAAATTTGTTTGAAATTTCTGATGAAAAACAACAGCAGTGGAACAATCAGCTTGATGCATACAAGCAAGAAGGCATCGACCAGATTAACAGTATTTATACCCCAATGGAAACGGCATTAAAAAATGACATTGCATCAAGATTTGGGAACTTTGATAATTCAATATTTATGGATAACTTGAGCAACATCACAGATAACAAAGCTCAAGCTGTTGCAGATTTAAGTGATTCTATTCTGATGAAGCAGGATGAATTATACTCAAATGAAATGGCAAACAGAATAAATTACATTACACTATTGAGCAACCTGAATACCATTATGAACAATAATATTTTAAGCTACATGCAGGCAGCTCAATCAAATGCAGAATCAGGAAATAACTATAATGCCAATGCATATAATGCACAAAATTCAGGAAGCGGATCTTTATTAAGCGGAATTGCAGATATAGGCGCAACAGCACTTTCTTTTTATAACCCATTAGCAGGAGCAGCAGCAAAACTTGGAACATCTGCAATAAAATCATCTTACACAAACAACGGAAGTTTATTTGCATAAAAGAATAAAACTTCAAATAAAATAAGCAGGAAGGTTAGAAGTAAAAAATTAACAATCCTGCTTATTTTAACAAAAAGAAAGACAGAGAATTCAAAAAAACTGAAAGGACAGATTATAAATATTAAGTTTTGTAACAATAACTCCAGTATATAAGCAATTATTTAATTAGTATATACTTTATATATATAAAGTATTAAATAAGAGGACAAGTATATGGGCATTTACGGATTTGGTAAAGCATTCAACCTAAGATACGTGAACAGCGGACAAGTAGCACGAAACCCAAAAGTTATGGTAAGAGGCGGAGGACGTCCGATACACTTTGGCGGCGGTTCATACACCAAAACGACCAACGTAACTATTAACAATGGTCCGACAGGATTTTGGGGCTTTATGTCCGGATTATTCGGCGGATTATTCGGCGGTGGTCTGTTTGGAGGAAACATGTTCGGTATGGGAATGGGTATGCCTATGATGGGTGGATTTAGCCCGTTTGGAATGATTAACCAAGCTCAAATGCAGCCTCAGCAGCAACAAAAAGGCGATAGACTTGCCGATCTTCAAAAGATGTTCCCGGATTGGGTTATCACATCAGACGGCAACGGACACTACGATGCGGTTAATAAAGATCAAACAGTACACGAAGAAGGCAACTTCGATGAAATGTGCGATAAATTATTGAAACATAAGAGCGAAGAACCTCAAGGACCTAAAGAAGCTCCAAAAGCAGAAGATCCTAATGCAGAAGATCCTAATGCTAAAAAAACGGCTGAAGAAGCACCAAAAAATGGTAACGAAAACGGAAATGGTTGGAGTAAAGCAACTGCAGATGACATAAAGAATTATAAAGGCAACATTTCTGTTAACGACTTTGCTGAAGGCGGCGGACAAGCAATAAACGGTAAAACCGAAATAGGCGGAGCTTCATCAAGCTCAAAAGGTTTCCCTGGACAACTTACAATAAAGGGTTATAGATATCAATTCGACCATGTTGATAACAGCGGACAAGCATATTATAAATCAATGGATGGAAAAGGCGATATCTACAGACTTGAAAAAAATGCAGATGGAACCTTTGGTCTTAACCAATATGATGGGGATACCGGAGCCGGAAGTATAGATATCACTAGCAAAAGCAGTACGAGTACTAGTACTAGAACTAGAACTAGAACTACTCAAGAATCCACACCACAAATAAACAATGGGCGAACAATTACAAGAAATAATGACAACTCTGTAACGGTTCATATACCCGCACCTGATATAAATGCCGGTGACATAACACTCAGTGCAGAAGAGATAAAAGGAAAGACAGATGAACAAATAATAGAATTAGCAGAACAAAAAGTAAAAGAGTCAAAAATACCTTTCGGAAAACCTTTTTGGCAAAAAGACTAGCAATAAAAAAGGATGGATTTAAATTCATCCTTTTTTATTGAATAAAAATTTTTAAACTATTCAAATGATCTATTAAAGAAGGTTAAAATTTATCCCGAACTTAATAAAAAAAGAAAGGGATTATGGTATGGCAACAATTATTGAAGGTACAAGAAGGATTATTAAATTATCTACAGATGATGTATTAAATATCGTGAGAGAATATCAGCAATTGACAAAACACAGCTGTTGCTATGAACACACAAGAGAATTATTATCAAAAACTCCACTATTTATACCCGAGGACTAAAATTAAACTACTTTTGTAAAATCTAAATATTGGTGGGCAAAATCAAACTAGCTCACCAATATTTATGCAATATCCTGACTAACAAGAAAACTCTCTTTTAAGCAAGTTTTTATTTATAAACTTCGTCATCCCAGTATTCAAGTTCTAGCTTGCCGACAACAACAGTATCACCATTTTGTATACCCAGACGTTTTAATTCATCAATAATTCCCATAGATGTCATTATATTTTGAAATCTTATAACCTGTTCAGTACTTCTCTGGTCTGTAACCTGGGAAATTCTTATTATTCTTCCGCCTGTAACAACATAAGTATTTTTGTTAATCTTCTGAACAGTCCAATACCCATCATCATTATTTGTCGCATCAATATCTTCTTCCACTATAACTTCTGAAGCCGGCTTTTCTATTGTGTCAACTTTATGTTCTAATTCATGTTTGAGCTGCTCTAAATTTGCACCTGTAACAGATGAAATACAGAATGGTTCAACTCCTATATTTTTAAATTCTTGTTGTATTTCAGACAACCTATCTTTATCTATCGCATCAATTTTATTTATAGCAACAACTTGATAAAGTTTGGCGAGTTTTTCTGAATATTTTTCAAGCTCAGAGTTGATAATTTGATAGTTTTTAACAGGATTTTCTTCTGTTCCATCAACAATATGCAACAAAAACCTGCATCTTTCTATATGACGCAAAAAATCATGACCAAGGCCAACACCTTCAGAAGCTCCCTCGATGAGCCCCGGAATATCTGCAATTACATATCCATCTCCATTAGTTTTTCTTACAACACCTAAATTTGGAACAATAGTTGTGAACGGATAATCTGCAATTTTAGGTTTAGCTGCGGAAACTCTGCTTATGAAGGTTGATTTTCCAGCATTTGGAAAGCCTAATAAGCCGACATCTGCTAACAGTTTTAACTCAAGCTGCAATTCTCTTTCTATACCGGGCTCACCAGGCTCACAATATTGCGGAGCTCTGTTTTGCGGAGTACAAAAATGAGTATTTCCTCTACCGCCTCTGCCGCCTTTTGCAACAAGAACAGACTGACCATGTTCAATTAAATCTGCAATTATATTTCCAGATTTCAAATCCTTGACGATAGTTCCTACCGGAACCTTTATATACAAATCTCTGGCACTTTTTCCATGCATACTTTTTTTGAAGCCATTTTCTCCGTTATCAGCTTTGAATATAGAACGGTAGGTAAAATCAAGAAGAGTTGATAAACCCTCATCTGCAATTAAATATACACTACCACCTTTGCCGCCGTCACCTCCAGCTGGTCCACCTTTATCCACAAATTTTTCACGACGCCAAGCTACAACACCGTTACCGCCTTTACCGGAGCTAATTTTTATTTTTGCCTTATCTATAAACTGCATAGTATAAATCCTTTAAAATCATAATACTATAAAAATAACAAAAATAAAATTTTAGCCCTGCAAACATCATATTTCATCATCAAATAAAACTTGCAACTTACACTCTTAAGTGTTAAAATCAATTTGTAGAAAAGGAAAAGAGGGTATAAAATATGGCAAGATTAATAAGACCGACATGGGCAATCAGATGTGTACAATCCGGATGTAAATGCTTGTTTGAAGTAGCTCAATTAGAAGACGGAAAGCAGCAAGAAGTAGTTTGTCCAAATTGCGGTGAACATTACGTTTATCCGATTTATGACAACGAAGAAGATAATAAATAATTTTCTAAAGGATAAATATCCAAAGAATTTATGACTGAAGCAATGTTTTTTAATAACACAGACAAAAGATACAACCAATTTAGTGCATTCCTTAAAAATAAGTTTGGCGCAAAGGTTTATAAAATAACAATTGATGCAGGATTTTCATGTCCAAACAGAGATGGAACAATATCTAAAGGTGGTTGTATTTTTTGTGATGACGGCGGAAGTTTTTCTCAAGCGCATTCTAATCTTTTATCAATAGAAGAACAGGTAAAAATTGGTGCAAAGACTCTGCACGACAGGTTCAAAGCCGAAAAATTCATGTCTTATTTTCAAGCATACACCAACACTTATAAACCTGTAAATGAACTTGAAAAAATATATAAATCAGCACTTACACATCCGGATATTGTTGGTTTATCTATAGGAACAAGACCTGATTGCGTGGATGAGGATAAACTAAATCTCATTTCAGATATTTCAAAAGATTACTATACATGGATTGAATACGGATTGCAGTCAATTCATGATAAAACATTACAAAAAATTAACAGAGGTCACGATTTTGCTTGCTTTCTAAAAGCATATGAAAAAACCAAAGAAAAAGGAATAAACGTTTGTGTGCATGTAATTTTCGGCCTCTGGGAAACCAAAGATGAAATATTACAAACAGCCCAAAAACTTGCTCAGCTTAAAGTTGACGGAGTGAAAATTCATATGCTATGTGCTTTGAAAGATACAAAACTAGCAAAATTATATGAAAATAATGAAATAGATTTTATGAGCGAAGATGAATATGTAAAATTAGTCTGCGACTTCTTAGAATTGCTTCCGCCAGAAACAACCATTCACCGTCTTGCCGGCAATGGTCTAAAGAAAAATTTAATAGCTCCGAGGTGGCTTGGGGCAAAATTAGACTGTCTAAATAAAATAGACAGAGAATTTATTAATAGAAATTCATTTCAAAGTGCAAAACTCTTTACAAAGAGCTAAAAATATGGGATAATAAACGTGTTCTATTGTAACATTTTGTTAATGGATCTCACATATAATAGCAAAAAAAAACTTTCACTCGTATTATACGTATGGAAATCATTTAAAAGGTAGTGGGGGAAAAATATGTTAACAGTCCAGCCAAATTTTACACCTCGTTCTAATAAGGTCTTATCATTTAAAAGCGGTTATACCGTAAATAGTGAAGAAGACAAAAAATTTCAATCAAAAACGGCATTTTACGAACAACAAGCCCAAGAATTTGATGAAATGATACAAAATAAACAAACCCCTGATTATATGAAAAAAATATTTAAGGGTTTTAAAGTCGTATCAGAAGCTCTGTTTGAAGGCTGGCTTGTAATGTGGGGAGCATCTAAAGGCTCTAAATTTGCCAAAGAAGGTATTATAAAAGGTGCTAACAGTAAATTTGGACAAGAATTTAAAAACATATTAAAACCAATATCTAAAGGATTCGTATCTGCAAAATCTGCTATTGGCAAATCAATCTCAGAAGGGGCAGATCGCTTTAAAAATTCTGAATTTTTAAAGAAAATGAATAATAATGAATTCGGGAAACAAGTTATAAAAGTATTTGAACTTATCGGCAAAGGTATTAGTACTGTTGGCAAGGCAATAAAAGCAGGTTTCGAGGTAATAACAAAACCATTCAAAGGAAAATCTGCAAGTGAAATTTATGATAAAACAGCCAAAGCTACAGGAACAA
Source organism: uncultured bacterium (assembly GCA_949300485.1). Lineage (GTDB taxonomy): Bacteria > Cyanobacteriota > Vampirovibrionia > Gastranaerophilales > Gastranaerophilaceae > Zag111. The sequence continues at coordinate 80,334 of CASGEL010000006.1, read as the reverse complement.
CATTAGGAGTAGGTGCAGGAGCTGCAGGTGCATATAACGCTGCTACCAGACCGGATGACACAAAAGCTGCCCAAAAGACACGTGAAGCAGATGACATATATAACGACCTTGATGATTCTGAAGACTATCAATATAATTACGATTCTGATAATGGAGAAGTAAACCTTGATAAAGAATTTCAAGAAGTAATCGAAGATATGGAAAAGGATGGTGAATAATATGCCGGGTATACAAGCTATAAACCAGCCTAAAATCACCAATGTAAGAACTCCTGAACAGCGTAAAGAGAATCAGGAAAAAGTTGCAGCAGGAGCTGGCGGTGCCGCTGGTGCGACAGGTGCAACAGCAAAAGCTATAGGCAGAAGAGCCGCTAAAATTGAAGAAAAAGAAAAAACGCTTCAACACATGATGTCAAATGTAAACAGAACTTCTCGTACAATGTTAAACAATTCTGAAAAAGTAGAAGGTTTGTTTGCAACATTTAAAAGCAATATAAAAAGATACACAGATGATATTATTACAAGGTTAAGTAAACTCCAAGAGTCCAAATTTATCGGACCAATTGTTAAAAGTCCTGTAACGAAAAAAGTTGCAGGAGTCTTTGGCGGAGCATTAGCCTTCTTTGTTCTGGTAACTGGGGTTAATAAAGCCTGCAGAACCGGCGCTATAGCTATTGATGATTTCAAACGCCAATACCACGACATAAACGGATAAAAATTCACATAAAAATTGAAAAATATAAAAATCGTGCTAAACTAAATTTATGCACGATTTTTTAATAAAAGAATTATCTAATACTAATATTGAATATGAACTTCAAAATATAGGATATGACAGTTCCTATGCAGACAAAGCTGCCCAAAAATTTGAATACAAAAATTTCAAAATATATAATTTAACAGTACCACAAGCTAATATACTAAAACAAACAGCTCTTACTGTAGGTGCTGACTGCGGCACCCACAGACAAACCATCACCGGTAAAATAGATGCAACCGATTGCATTTTAGGCGGCAGCCTCTCCCAACTAAAAAAAATCGCACAAAAAATTCAATACCAGCCGTTTGGATTAAAAGAACTGGGGATTTTGCTGGAAGAAAAAATTCTAATACAAAAACCAACAAAAACAAAAATAATGGGGATTCTCAATGTAACAACAAATTCATTTTCTGATGGTGGAAAATATTTTAAATTTGAAGATTCAATAAAACATTTACACAAACTTATTGATGATGGTGCTGACATTATTGATATTGGAGCCGAATCCACAAAACCATATTCTACTGCTGTAAATGCAGAAGATCAACTAACAAAACTTTTGCCAATCTTAGAATATATAAAAAAGAATAATATAACCATTCCGATAAGTATTGATACAAGGTGTGCAGAGGTTGCTCAAAAATGTATTGAAATGGGTGCAAACATAATAAATGATGTTTCAGGATTTGACTATGATCCTATGATGTCTGAAATAATCGCCCGTAATAAAAATATAAAAATTATAATACAGCATTCAAAAGGAACACCGGAAAATATGCAGAATTCTCCGCATTATGATAACCTTATGGATGAAATTTATATTAACTTAAAAACCAAAGTTGATTTTGCCATTTCAAAAGGTATAAACAAAGAAAATATAATAATAGATCCGGGTATTGGATTTGGCAAAACAAAAGAGAATAATCTTGAAATAATTAAACGTTGGAAAGAGTTAAAAACAATAGGATGCCCAATCTTAATAGGACTTTCAAGAAAAAGCTTACTTAATATGCCTGATGCCGAAAATCAAGAAAAAGATATTTACTCTCTTGCTTTAGACAGCATATTAATAAAAGAAAATATAGACTACATACGTGTTCATAATGTAAAAATACATAAAACACTCAAAGACATACTGGGCTAAGACTGTTAAACAATTTACTAACCTCTTAAGATTTTCAATAATCTTTTTATGAGTACAACTGGAAAAATTCTTCTTATCATTATACTAATACTTCTTATACTGGGGATAGGCGCAACATACTTTAGCCATACCTATATAAAAGCAGAATTCAAACAAATGGATCCAATGCCGCCAAGAATGGGAGTATATTATAAAGGTTATAAAATAGGTACATCAACACATCTAAAAATCTCAAAAGATTTTAAAACAACTTTTCTCTATATCCGATTAAATCAAAGAGGACTGCAATTACCAAGAAACATCAGTGTTGAAATAAAAAACTATGATGAAGATACCAAATACGTTGATATAATATACCCAAGAGCACCTATGATTAGATACATAAAAACAGGTGATGTTATACAAGGGAAATCTACACTTTCATTTAACGGGATATCAGCAACAAATCAAATGCATCTTGACAATTTGTCTGAAAAAGGAGAAACTCTGCTAAGTTCCGCTACAAGAACAACCGATTCGTTAACAGAAATGTTTGATCTTATCACAGATATTCTAACCGAAAACAGAGCAAACATTTTAGCGTCCTCTACAAGATTGAAAGATAGTATGGGAAACTTACAAGATACGACTGAAAATCTCAGAGATATATCCAAAAAAATCAATGATGGAGTAACCAAACAAAGTATAAAAAACAGCACCGCAAATCTTGAATTGATAACATCAAACTTTGCAAATTCCTCAAAGGAATTTGTATCAATAACAGGAAACTTCAACAGAACAAGTTCTGATTTTACAGTACTCATTTCAAAATTAAGTACACTGATAGATGCGGTACAACTTGTTGTCTGCAATGTCAATGATATAATATTAGGTCTTAAAAAGACTCTTCAACAAAGATTTGGCGGAGCCAGAATAATCTTTGGCAAACCCATAAAGGGGTAATTCAACTGATTTTTAAGATTCCATAACATCAATCATACATTCTTTAGCCACATCTGTAACAAAATCCATATCATCAGGCTGAATAATAAGCGGAGGATTAAAATAGATAACATCACCCAACGGTCTAAGTAATACTCCTTTTTTAAGGGCTTTTTTGTATATTTGATATCCTAATCTCAAATCAGACGGATATGCCTGCTTAGATTTTTTATCCTTAACTATTTCAATAGCATTTACCAATCCTATATGACGGACTTCTCCAACATACGGCAGTTCCTCAAATTTATCCTTAATTATTTTATTAAAATACTTAGCATTTTCAACCGCTTTAGGAATAATTTGTTCATCTTCCAATATATTTAAAACTTCAATCGCCGCAGAACAGGCCAAAGGATTTCCTGCATAGGTATGAGAGTGCATAAAGGCTTTTCCTTTATTATAATCATCATAAAAAGCATCATAAATATCTTGAGTTGTGACACATATTGACATAGGCATATAACCACCTGTCAACCCTTTTGATAGACACATAATATCAGGCGATACTCCGGCATGGTCAAAGGCAAACATTTTCCCTGTCCTGCCATAACCAGTTGCGATTTCATCCGCAATCAGATGAACTTTATATTTATCACACAACGTTCTTAATTTTGTTAAATATAACGGAGGATAAACTTTCATACCTGCAGAACCTTGCAACAACGGTTCAACAAGCATAGCACAAGTTTCATTTCCATATTTTTCAAAAGTTTTTTCAGCAGCTTCAAAACATTCACAACTGCAATTATCACGAAACTTTCCATAAGGGCACCTGAAACAATCCGGCCCTTGCACTCTTACAACATCCATCAAAATCGGCTTATAGATTTCCGAATATAAATCGCAAGCTCCAACAGACAAAGCTCCGATAGTTTCGCCATGATAAGCATCAGTTAAAGCCATAAAACGTTTTTTATGAGTATTCCCGGACTGCTGATGATACTGAAAACTCATTTTCATAGCCATTTCGACAGCTGCAGAACCATTATCGGCAAAATTGAATTTACATAAGCCCTTTGGCAAAACTTTAATCAATTTTTGACATAGAGTAATAGCAGTCTTATGGGTAAAATTAGCAAAAATAACGTGTTCTAAAGTATCTAACTGCTTTTTTATTGCGGCATTAATTCTCTGATTACAGTGACCTAAAAGGTTACACCACCAGGAACTAACCACATCTTTATAGCAATTACCTTCTATATCATAAAGATTTATTCCGCTTGCATGATCAATCACTATAGGAGGTAATGTTTCATAATCCTTCATCTGAGAACAAGGGTGCCAAATATATTTTAAATCTTCTTCCTGCCAATTCATAAACAAACCTTCTTTCTACTAAGCAAAAATCTTTTTTAAAGAATCAGAACTGATATTTATAAAGTTATCTCCCGTTGAAACTTCTGCCAGAACTTTAACACCGGTTAAATACTCTATCTGCTTTTTATTATCAATATGCATAAAATTATTCTTATCGTAATTATTTAAAATAATTCCTCTAATAGCAATTCCATGAGATTTAGCATAAGCAACAGTCAATAAAACATCATTAATTGTACCGAGACCGCCATCTGCAACCAGCAGAATATCCATATTTAAATATTTTATAACATCTGATAACAACAAAGTTCCGTTATCAAGAGCAAATGGACAAGTAATTCCGCCAGCACCTTCAACAACCAAATAGTCATATAAATCACATCTTTTTAAGTATTCTGAAGATATTATGTCTTTATCTATAGTTACCCCTTTGCGTTTTGCGGCTAAATGCGGAGATACAGCTTCCTCAAAACAATATGTAACACAATCACCAGGATTAACGTTTAATCCAGAGGTTTTAACAACAAAATCACAATCTCCAGGTAAAAGAGATCCGTCATTTTGACGAACAGCACCGCTTAATGCAGGCTTATAATATCCGCAATTATACCCATTATCCCTCATTGTTTTAACTAACAGTGCAGATACATAAGTTTTACCCACATCTGTTCCTGTTGCTGTAATAAAAATAGATTTACATGTCATAAAACATAACTCCTCACAAATAGAAGCGGTGACATTTTGTCACCGCTTCTATTATATATCAAAATTATTAAATAATTAACTATAAAGTAGCTCCGCCATCTAACAAGTAATCATAATGTCTTATATCATCATAATTGTTATTAATAGGCTGAATAGGTTCAGGTTCAGGCTGTGGTTTCGGAGGAGCCGGCTGAGCCTTTGTAGATCGTTTGCTTAACAAAGCATCAAAATCAGGTTCCAATGTAAGCTCGAAGTGGAATCTACCCATTTTTCTATTTGTTTCATAAGCATTGTTGATCAATGGATAGCCCCAATATAATCTAGCACTTAAGTCTCCAGGTAATTGAACCCTTAAACCCATACCTACAGAAGCTAAGAAATAACTGCCGCCGTAGTAATCTTGACCAACCCAAGGGAAGACCCCAGCAGTATCTGCAAACACAGCTCCTTTAATATATTGACCTATAAAGTTTTTAGTCACACCATCTTTATTAGTAATAGTTCTAGGTAATAGAGGGAACATTAATTCACCACTAATAAAGTAACCACTTTTACCCATCAATATACCTTCTGAATAACCTCTTACAGTATACAAACCACCTGTTTGGAACTGATCAATATAAGGGATATATTTACTATTCGGAATAACTTGATAACTACCTCTCAATTGACCAATAACACCATGAGAAAAGTCATGCAATCTCAAGATACTTCCTGAATACTTGAAGTAACTTGACTGATCATCCAATATTGGCAACGCCATTGATGCCATCTGATTTAAATACCAAATACCATATCTTGTATCTTTTCTAGCATTCAAACCAACATCAATACTTGTAACCTGGTCAGTATTAGCAAATGGAGAATTAAATCCCATTTGTTCAAATATACTATCATAACTTGACCAAGTTCTTGAACGTTTATAATTTAAAGATGCAATTGTTCTTAATTCAAAACCTCTTTTTCTTACAATTGGCTGATCATAGTACAAGCTGTATAAATATGAATTACTTTTTAAACCTAGACTAGTTAAATAAGCTGGACCATATTTTACATTAGCAAAAGTGGAAGAATAAGAAAACCCAATTCTACCATCTTTTTTATTTATCGGGTAACTGTAATCAAAGAATGGACTTACAGAACCACCGGAAAAATAAGAACCTAATGTCATTTGATCTCTACGATGGAATAAACTATCTGCAACAATTGCAGGACCACCTCTTAATGATCCTGTACTTCTTCTGCCTGCGTTATCCATCATACCTATAATATGGAACGGAAAAGTTTCTTGAGCCGTTAATTCAATATCTGTAGTTCCAGGTTGAGTACCAGCTTTCAAATTAGCAGCCAAATTAACACCGTCATGATATCTGTTAAAATCAAGAACATCTTGTTCTAAATTAACAATATCAAATAACTCACCGGATTTTTGCGGCATACGATCCAAAATATACTTGTCAGTTGTATATTTATTATTTTCTACAGTAATATTACCTATTTTACTTTCAATAAGTTCAATTCTTATATTACCGTTTGATACAGTTTGCTCCGGCAAGTACGCTCTTGCAGTTACATAACCTTTTTCTGCATATAAATTATTAATAGCATTTATTGCATTTTGGATATCAGACATAAATACGTTCTTTCCAACATACTGTCCGATAACACCATTGATTTCTTCTTTTGTCAATATTTCAGAAGGTGAAACCTCTATAGAATTTATATAAACACCCTTTGTTCCAATTTCATCAATTGTAGCCTTCATAGAATCAGGAACAGTCTGCGGTGCAGAATTAGTAACTGGAGATCCATCAGTACCATAACGTCTGTCCTGATATTTATAATAGTCTTTTTCTTCTAATCGTTGATTTCTATCATAACGCATTATATCACTATCATGCTTTATTGAACCTCCAACCTCGTTCATAACAGGAACAATACCATGAGTATAGCCAAAACCGGCATTTACACTACCCGGAACATTAGTTGGTACATCAGGAGCTGCAAACGATGGGGAAGCCGACATTAACATTGCACAAAACAGTGAAACCGTAAGCATTGTCGTGCCTATGCAACTATTTTTTCTAATCTTTTCCATTATTTTATTCACCTTCTATGTTAACATATATCTAGTTGTATATAAAATACTATATCTTGTAAGTATATTGTTGTACAAGGATTGTCAAATAAAAACCTTTTTTTAACTTTTGTTAAGAAGTATTTACAAAAATTAAACTATTATATACTATACTTACTTATCTATTATACAAATTTACCAAAGTCATGTAAAGTTGTTACAAAAAAAATAAACCAAACGTATTAGCTATATATAAAAAATAATTTTGTGGTAATATAAAATTTGTTAGAAGGAGAAGCATTATGAAAAAAAATTTAGGATTATTAGCAGCTACTGTAGCTGTATTAGGAGGTTTATCATTCAATTTAGCTGCACAAGCTCAAGAATTTACGGTTGCAGTTGTTGATGTTCCACAAGTCGTAAATGCATCAGCTCAAGTTCAAGCTCTAAAAAAAGAGCAACAAGCTAAAACAACTGAAATTGTTAAGTTTATAGAAAAAGCAAGAAAAGATGTAGCAGCTATAACTGATTCTACAAAGAAAAAAGAAGCTGAAGATAAATATGCAAAAGAACTACAGGCAAAAAAAGAAAAGATGGATAAAGAATACGCAGAAAAGCTAAAAGCTATTGATACATCTATTTCTCAACAAATTGCAGCTCAAGCTAAACAAGACGGCTATTCAATAGTTCTTAGCAAAGGAATAGTTTTATATGGCGGTGAAGACATTACAGCTAAAGTTATTAAAGTTGTTAAATAAAAATATTAAAAATACTTAACAATAAAACTCCATTGTAAAATAATTTACAATGGAGTTTTATTTCAAAAAAAATACCGGATTTTAAATCCGGTATTTTTTATTATATATCCTTATATGAACCTGCAAACTTATTACTATAAGTAGTATGCAACAATTCATGAGCCTTATGGGAACCCGGATGTTCAAGATATTCTTGATACAATTTTTGTATTGACGGATTCATATGAGATTTTCTTATAGGAAGATCATGATCCTCCTTATAAAGACCCTCTGCACGTTCTTCCTTGATATGAGAATCATCGCAGCTTCTTGGCTGTCCGCCGCCGTTTACACATCCGCCCGGACAAGCCATTACTTCTAACATTTGAAAATCTGCTTTTCCATTTTTTATCTCTTGAAGAGCTTTTTCTGCTTCTTTCAATGTTGACACAACTCTAACAACAAGTTTTGTTCCTTTTAAATCCAAATGAATTGTTTTTGAACGATTAGAAGTTCCTCTCATTTCTTTTATATCAACATCTTGCAACTGTTCACCCGTTGCAAATTCATATGCTGTACGAACTGCTGCTTCTGCGACACCGCCAGAAGCACCAAATATAGTACCGGCACCTGTATACTCCCCAAAAGGAGAATCATTAGGTTCTGGAGTCAAAGCCTTAAAATCAATTCCTGCAGCTTTTATCATCTTACCTAACTCTTGAGTTGTTATAACATAATCCGTATCAGGCCTGCCGTTTCTATACATTTCAGGACGTTTGCACTCATACTTTTTAGCAGTACAAGGCATAACTGCTACAACAACTAAATTTTCCCTGTCTACATGGAAATGTTTAGGAACCAAATCAACTAATACCGGAGAAAGCATACTCATTGGAGATTTACAACTTGATAAATGACTTAACATTTCAGGATGTTGATCTTCCAAATACTTTATCCAAGCTGGGCAACAAGAAGTAAATAACGGTAAATTTTTACCTTCTTTTAACCTTTCTAAAAATTCTGTTGCTTCTTCCATAATTGTTAAATCAGCAGAAAAATTAGTATCAAAAACCAAGTTAAAACCAAGTTTTCTCAAAGCTGCATTCATTAAACCTATACTATTTTCACCAGGTTCCAACCCAAACATTTCGCCTAATGCTACACGAGTTGCCGGTGCCATCTGTACGACTACAGTTTTTTCAGGATTTGTAATTTCATCCCACACTTTATCTGTTTCATCTTTAATTGTTAAAGCACCTGTCGGGCAAACTGCAGCACACTGCCCGCAAGAAACACAATCGACCTGACCCAGTGGACGACCTGCCATAGGCTGTACAACAGTTTTAGAACCTCTATTTGCAAACCCTAAGACAGAGTGCCCCTGAAATTCAGAACACGCTCTAACACAAGCCCCGCATAAAATACATTTATTAGGATCACGAACTAATGACGGACTGCTGTCATCAACAGGAAGATAATCCTCCATTTTTTTATCAGGAAAACGTATGTTCTTTATACCATACTCTTCTGCATACTGCTGCAATTCACAATTTCCGCTTTTATCACAAGTTAAGCAGCTTCTGTCATGATTTGCCAACAACAATTCTAATACAGTTTTTCTAATCCTTCTTGTTTTTTCTGTATTAAGATGAATTTTCAATCCATTTTCAGGTGGCATTGTACATGAAGATTGAATACCTCTACCTTCAACTTCAACCACACACATTCTGCATGCGCCAAAAGAAGTTAAATCAGGTCTATAACAAAATGTCGGAACATTCATACCGGCTTTTCTGATAACTTCTAATAAATTAGGTTCATTAGAAAATTCAACTTCTTTACCATCTATAAATAATGTTTTTTTATCTGTCATAATCTTATTTCCTTATACATAAATTCTTAATAAACCTACTACTCAAGAACAATAGCCTTGAACGGACAATTTGTTAAACAAGCCTCGCACTTAATACATTTTGACTGATCAATATGATGCGGCTGTTTAACAGTTCCCGAAATAGCACCAACCGGACAAACTCTTGAGCATTTCGTACAACCCTTGCATAAAGATTCTTGAATAACAATCTTTTTCATAGCGGCACAAACTCCTGCCGGACATTTTTTATCTTTAATATGTGCTACATATTCATCTCTAAAGTACTTTAAGGTAGATAATACAGGGTTTGGAGCAGTTTTTCCCAAACCGCATAAAGAACCTTCCTTCACAGTTTTCGCAAGTTCTTCCAATAAATCCAAATCCTTCATTTCACCTTTGCCGGCAACAATTTTTTCAAGAATTTTCAACATATTTTTGGTACCTTCTCTACATGGTACACATTTTCCACAGCTTTCGTGCTGTGTAAAATTCATGAAAAACCTTGCAACTTCAACAATACAAGTATCTTCAGCCATAACTACAAGACCGCCTGAACCAACCATCGCACCTGCTTTAATCAAGTTATCATAATCCATAGGAATATCTAAATGTTCCTCTGTCAAACAACCGCCTGAAGGTCCTCCAATTTGTACAGCCTTAAATTTCTTACCATTTCTGATACCTCCACCGATATCAAAAACAATTTCTCTTAACGTTGTACCCATTGGAACTTCAATAAGACCTGTATTATTAACTTCACCTGTAAGTGCAAAAGTTTTGGTACCCTTAGAAGTTTCAGTACCCATTGAAGAAAACCACTCAGCACCTTTTAACAAAATAACGGGAACATTGGCAAGTGTTTCAACATTATTAATTAATGTAGGTCTGCCAAACAAACCTTTATTAGCAGGGAACGGAGGTTTTGGTCTAGGCATACCTCTTTCACCTTCAATAGAAGCTATCAAAGCGGTTTCCTCACCGCAAACAAAAGCTCCTGCTCCTTCTTTAATATGTATATCCAAACTAAAATCGGATCCCATAATATTTTTGCCGAGAAAATGTCTTTCTTCCGCATCTTTAATAGCTTTTCTCAAACGCTGGATAGCAAGAGGATATTCCGCTCTTACATAAATATAAGCCTCATCAGCACCAACCGCAAACGCTGCAATTGCAATACCTTCTAATAACTTGTGCGGATCACCTTCCATAACAGAACGATCCATAAATGCACCCGGGTCGCCCTCATCACCGTTACAAACAACATAAGATTTTCCGCCTCTGTTTGCAGCTGTAAATCTCCACTTTCTTCCGGTAGGGAAACCGCCGCCGCCTCTTCCTCTAAGGCCTGACTTTTCAATTTCTTCTATAACAGCATCAGGATTATTCTGAGCTATTACATTTGCCAATGCTTCATAACCTCGAACAGCAATGGCTTCATCTATACACTCCGCATTTATATGACCGCAATTTGCCAATGCCGTACGGGTCTGTTTTGCATAAAAATTAATATCTTCATCTTTATGAATTTTTTCATGAGTTTTTGGATCTGTATATAAAAGACGTTCTACAGGTATTCCTTTTTTTATATGACTTTCATAAATTTCCTCAACATCTTCAACATGCACTTTCACATAAGTTATGTGCTTATCTGGAATATTAACCAAAACACCTTGTTCACAAAAACCATGGCAACCAGTCGGTACAATTGTCATCTTGTCATAATCTGTCAAAACAGAAACATCTGCACCTAATTCTCTAAATTTATCAATAATCTTCAAAGCTCCGTTTGCAACACAACCTGTACCTGCACAAACCAAAACTCTTAACCCTTGCTTTTTCAATTCTTCCTGAGCCTTTAACTGCTCTTGCTTTATATCAATACTAGTCATTGTATTTTCCATATTATCTTTCTCCATTCAAAAGGGTATCCAATATAACTTTTATGGCATCTGATGTCATCTGCGGATAAACTTTTCCATTTATTACACAGACAGGAGCAAGACCGCATGCTCCAAGACAACTTACTGTTTCTAAAGAAAACAATCCGTCTTCTGTTGTCATCTGACCATCTTTTAAATCTAAATGCGCTTTAATCGCATTTAAAACCGGCATTGAACCTCTAACATGACATGCAGTACCATCACAAACTTTAATTTCATATTTACCCTTTGGATCCAATGAAAATTGCGCATAAAATGTTGCAACACCATAAACAGTAGCAGGGGAAAGCCCTTCCATTTTTGTACCAATGTACGTCAAAGCATCTTCAGGTAAGTATCTGTACTCTTCCTGAACTTTTTGTAAAATCGCAATTAAGTTAGATTTATCTGAACCATAAGATTGGATAATTGAGTCTAACTTAGCAGTATCGATTTTATGAGGATTTGCTATACTCATCTCGAAACTCCTATATATAAATGTATTAACCCACAACTGCCTTGTACACTAAAATATCAAAGCAATCAATACATATAGAATATCATATAAATAAAAGAAAAATCAAGTAAATTACAAAAGGAAACAGAAAATTTACTTTTTCACTAAATCCGCTAAACGCTCTACTGCTCTGTAAACACTCCGCAAAAAATTATCTTCATGACTGAAAACAGATTTAATAATATTAGAAGATCCGTCAGCTTCTTTGTGAGATATATACTTAGCTCCGGAATAAGTAAAGGAATCTTTTGTCGCATCAACAACCGAGCTGCTTTCCTTGCCGGTAATTCCATCAGACACTCTAACTATAATACTTCTGTCCATTATCTTTTTTAAGTCTTTTTTAACTTCAGCATCTTTTATTAATATAGAGTCAGCCCTGTCAATCGTTACAAAAACACCTTTGTGCTTTGCATAAGATTCAAAAATATCTTCAGATTGTTCCAATCGAAGCAAAGCATCCGTCACAGGATCCTCTGAATATGATTTTGCAATATTAACATATTTTGGAAAATAAAACTCTTTAACCATTGATACTGTATCTTTAAATGCTTTTGGGGCGTTAATTCTCATATTCTTACACCTATATATCCCTTTCTGAATGCTATTTTTTCAAAATTATTTTATCACAAAATTCTGCAATCGGACAATTATCACATTTTGGATTGATTGGTTTACATACATTCTGCCCATGAGTAACCATCAATGTATTTATAGGAATCCAATATTTAACGGGAAGCTTATCCCTCAATGCAAATTCCGTTTCTTCAGGATTTTTTGTTTTTATATACCCAAGACGGTTAAAAATTCTATGTACATGTACATCAACACAAATTGCAGGTTCTCCAAAACCCAAAGTCATAACTAAATTTGCAGTTTTTCTGCCCACTCCTCTGAATTTGCACAATTCATCTATACTATCAGGAACTTTACCATTATATTTTTCAACAATAAGCTTTGATAATTCTATAATCTGGCCTGCTTTATTTTTATAAAAACCGACAGGGTAAATAGCCTTTGCCAAATCATCTTCACTTACTTTCATCATTTCTTGAGGGGTTTTTGCCAATCTAAGCATTCGTAATGTTGCAGGATATGTGGTTCTGTCATTAGTTCTCAAACTCAAAATACAAGCTATCAAAACCAAATACGGATCCTTAAAATTATCCATCAGTTTTACAAAATCACTTTGCGGCTGTTTTGCATTTTCTAACGTTTTAACAATTTTATCAATACTTCCAGTCATAACAATACTTATTATAAAATAAAATTAATATTTTTAAATTACAAAAGTTTTAACATATTTATAAACTAAAACAATCTGTTCATCATTAAGGTTATCAATTATATCATTTAACTCTTTACGGACTTCAACAGGCGATGCCAGATGATTAAATTCAAAAAGATATTTTGGTTCTATATTAAAAACCTCGGCTAATTTTGCAATAACTGCCGGCTGCGGCATGTTTCGACCAAGTTCAATCCTGCTCAAATGTTTATCATCAATTCCAAGTTTTTCTGCAAGCTGAAATTGAGTTAAACCTAATTTTTGTCTGTATTCTCTCACTCTTTTGCCAAGAAGTAGCTTTATATCCATAAGTCTGCCTTTTTTATAAATGATAAATTATATTAACAATATTTAATACCGTACAGAATAAGAATATTTGACATAAATTCTCATGACATATAGAATAGTTGTAAATATATAAGAATAATAAGAATAAATTCTCATTTGATATAGAAGAGGTGTAATAATGAAAAAACTAAAAAGAAAAGCATTCACATTAACAGAAGTCTTAATAGCAGTAGTAATAGTAGGAATAATAGCAGGACTGGTATTACCAAAAGTTATTGATAACTATCAAACAAGAGCTATAGAATCAAATTTTAAAAGAGAAGTGCAGACTATCGAAGATTCAATAAACGGTTTGGCAGTTTCTGAAAATAAATCAGACTTCTTTGGAACAATGATGTATGTTGATACTCCTCCCGAAAATTATGATTATAGTTCAGGAGTATATATGAAAAAATATCTTAGAACTTCAAAGATGTGTGATAATCCTGAAGACTGCTTTGCAGATACTTATTATAAATACAATGCAGGTAAATCAAGATCTGAATATAAACCTGATTATAAAGGAAGTTGTGCAATACTTAAAAACGGAATGAGTATCTGTATGACTCCGCAAATCGGTGCAGAGGGAATATCTGGAATTATAGATTTAAACGGTAAAAAAGGACCGAATGTACTCGACAGGGATTTAAGAACTTTTGCAATAGCAGCCAAAACCCGTGTCGGGCTAAATCAGGATACAGAAGGAGTAAAAAGACTTGATTGGGATAATATAGCTGGGGAAGAACCTGAAATCGAAACTCCCGACCCGCCTGAACCTACTGAACCTTGTGATGTTGATAAAAATAGTTTAGACTGCTGTAAGACAAGAGCTATTACAGATTCCTCAGACCCTTGCTGTACGTATGACGAAATGAAAACTGATGCAAGATGTGCAGATTATGTTATTATAACTTATAGTTGTAACACCTCTACTACAGCGTCAAGTGGGAGTAATTTATTTGTAAGTTGCAATGCCTATTCAGACAGAAATAATACGGGAATCTCATTACGATTCACTTATCCTACAAGTTGTACATTAATTCAAGACAATGGAGGTATAAAAAAAGTAAATTGTTACGGAATTACATCCAGAGACATAATTAACTCAACCTTTTCCTTTACGGTTCATTATACTCAAGGCATAGGAATGGGGAATATTGGAGTCGGCAGGTTTGGAAACACCGAAATTACTTTGAGGGATGGAGGAAGTATCAAATATACTGCTGGCTGTGCTAATGGTTTAAATATGTTTTGTAACGGTAGAATAAAATATAATACCAAAACACAAAAAGTAGAATAAGAATAAAACTACTTCAACAAAGCTTCTACATCAACAACGGTCTTAAGCTTTAACGCATAGATATCATTGCGGTCGAACCGTGCAAGTTTAACCGCATCTTTCTCTGTAGTTATAATATTTCCTGAAATATCAACAATATCTAAAGGTGAATATTGATGATGATCATCGAACGTTACAGTTTTTATAACTTGATATCTTGATAAAAAATCATAAAATTGCTGGGGCTGACCAATAGCACACATTGCAGTAACTTCCATCCCTTCCATTAATTGCTGCCCAGTTTTTATATTATAAACAGAATCAGGTTCACTATAACAAACAACAGTAGGAATATTTAATCTTTTTTGCATTATTCGAGCAACTTTTTTAGCAATATCATGCTTTAAACTTTTACTCACTACAACAAGTTTATCAATTCTTTCTAATGCTTCTGACCCTTCCCTTAATGGACCTGCAGGCAGTAAATTCTCATTTCCAAAACCTTTGACACTGTCCATCAAAACAATATCCAAATCCCTATGAAGTTTTCTGTGCTGAAAACCGTCATCTAAAATGACAACCTGAACCCCAAACCTTTCAACAGCCTGCTTAGCTGCCATATAACGATTTTTACATGTAAAAACATAACAACCAGGAGTATTCTCAGCTAACCAATAAGGTTCATCTCCAGCCTGAACTGCATCAAAATATATAGAGGTGCCGTCAGATATCATATTAATATTTTTGTTATTCAAACGCCCGCCATAACCTCTTGAAACAATAGCTACATTTTGCCCATGAGCAATCAAATATTTCGCAATCTCAGAAACAACAGGAGTTTTGCCAACTCCGCCTGTTGTCATATTCCCGACGGAGATTACGTATGCACCCACTTTTTTAGGTTTAATAATCCCTTTATCATAACAAAAGTTTTTCAAACGGCTCCCAAATCCGTAAAAATATGAACAGAATTTTAAAAAATCAAATAAAATTCCTTCAGGATCTCTTGTATAATGAAGCTGTGTAATTTTTGTTTTTAAATTTATCATATTAGAATAACAATCTGAATAATAAAAATCTCTTATTTAATTTTTCAGAGAATTTTCTTAAATTAGAAGTCGTAACAACTGTATCATCAACAATCTGCTGCAAATCAGAAGCTTTTGCAGGATTAGACGGATCAACCTTGTTTACAGTTTCAAGAGCAATTGCTGCCTGCGACATAGCATTATTAACATTTGTAATAGCAGTAGCAATTTGAGTTTTCAATTTATCATCACTTGTTATTGCATTAATACTTTCACTGATTTGTGATAAATTCTCTGCAATAATCTTCAAATTCTTACCGGTCTGCTCTGCATCAGCAGCATCCATAACTTTGTTTAAATTTCTTGCTAATTTATCTACAGACTCTGTCGTTGACATAATATTAGTCTTAAACTGAGGATCTCCTATAATATTATTAACATTAGCAGATAATTGCGAAAAATCTTCTGTAGCCTGCTTTGTCATATCAAGAAGCTGCTGGATATCCTCCTGAGAAGAATCTAACAAGTGATCAATTTTCCCCAACGTATCATTTGACTTAGCCGTTAAAGTATCTATATTGGCGATTGTTTGTTTTAAATCAGCAATAGTTTGATCTGTCAATATTTCATTAACTTTACGAGCTGACTCAGTCAATGTTTCTGCAGCTTTGTACTGCCAATCCATAAAATCAGATAAACGCATCGGTTCAATTATCGTATAAGGAGAATCTTGCTTTGGTAAATATAAAGGCATGTCATCCAAAGGAGCAAGTCTTAATTTATGAGCATTACCAACCGTAATAGCGCTGCCTTTTAAAAAGTCAGGAACAATCAAACCCGGCATATTTATAAAATAATCAACCTTATAAGCATATTGAGTTCTTATGTTATTTTTATAATTATATGGAATTGAATCCCTTGAGACAACATCAGCAGATTTAATCAAACCAACATCATAATATTTATCACTTAACTTCATTTCAACAGGATCATTTTTATACAATAAATGCCTGCCAACCATAGGTATATAAATAGTTCTTGTCTTCGGAGGAGTAATTTCTAAAAATAACTCCCCTATTAAACCTGACTGCTGAATAGAAAATGAAGAAGCCTTAGGTATTTGTACTGAAGGATCGGTAATTACAAATTTAACTTTTACATAACTATCTTCACCATTTGCAACAGGAGTAATTTCTTCTACTTGACCAACTTTTAAACCCATGATTTGTACTCCAGCACCAGGCCTTAAACCATTAACATCTTTGTACTGTATTTCTATTCTCTTTGCTGAAGAAAAAGCTCTGCCTTTCACTTTTAAAACAGCGCCAACCAAAAGAATTAAAGCTACTAAAGTTAGCAATCCCACTTTAAACGAAGAAGAAAATTTCATTACATACCCTTCCTAGAATATTAAGTCTATTAGTATATTAACAGAAACATAAAAAAACTGTAAAGTTTTTAATTATTAAATGAATATAGAAACTAAAAACTACACTATATAGTCGATTTTTAAAGATTTAAATACATAAAACTTAATAAATAATGTATAATTAGGTTAGATTAAATTGACTTTAAAAAATTTATCATTATAAAGCTGAAAAGGTAGAATATAAATTTAATAACACAGAAGGAGATAGCATATGGGTTTAGCCGCATCTCAAGCAAGATGGATATCACTTGCCGCAAGAAAATCTAATGTTGAATATGAAGGACAACAAATAAATCAGGCCAGAACAGCTCTTGCAAATCAAAGTTCCCAGTTATGGAATGAATTGTATGCAATGGAAGTGCCTACTGCTCCGAGTACAAGTGATTTTACAACTGTACAATACACTTTCGAAAACGGCGATACTACTCAAACGATTGAAAATATACAAAGTGCGGATTATACAGATGCTGATGGGCTAAATTATAATTCTTATATAACATATACTTCACAAGTTTCTGAGTATACGGGTATCCGAAACACTAATTCTAATCCTCAGGTACAATATGTAACACCAACAGAAGGTGATCCTTACTATATGGTAGGGACAAAGAAACTAACATGTCTTAACACAATAGACAGAACAGATACAAGCAACAGCAGCTCTTGGGGAACTTATAGTGCAGCGTTAGACCAAATTGCACAAGACTGGCCTGATACCCAAATTGCACAAGACTGGCTAAACTACAAAAATAATGGAGATGAAACAGCTCTTGATAATATTTATTTATGGACAGATAACAATAATGAGGTTAATTTTGTTTCAAGAACCGGAACAACAGATGATACTCTTGAGGCATGTCTTGCCGATCCGACATTAGCAATGCACTCTTATTATGCGGATTACCAAACAACAAATAAAGAGCTTTCCAGATATGGAATTATAGAATATGACAGTAACGGAAGAGCGACATCAATACAGCTTGAAGGATCCAGTGTAGTATATGCATTAAAAACAGCTACCGTTACTGATGAAAATGCATACAATGATGCAATGAATCAATATAACTACGAACAACAGCTATACGAAAAACAGGTTCAAGATATCAACGCACGAACAGAACAAATTCAAACAGAAGATCGAACTCTTGAACTAAGATTAAAAGCTCTTGATACAGAACAAAATGCATTACAAACTGAAATGGATTCTGTACATAAAATTATATCTAAAAACATCGAAAGTACATTCAAAACATTTGAAAGTTAATAAAATACTAAGAAAAATAAAGAGGTTAAGATGTCTTATAAAAATGACAGTAATTTAGTAATAGCAAACAGATTTTCAGATGCAAGCAGCGCAGCAAAAGCACAAATGTGGGAAACCTATGACAGATTAAGAGATCTTACAGTTTCAGGCAGCGGAACTGGCACAGGTTTTGAAGCTGCAGGAGGATTATTATACAATCTGGCAAGTTTGCTTGCTCCATCGTCATTTGCTACCGTCTTCGGAGGCTCAGAGACAATGAATATTGCCGGAACATCATATTATTCCAAGACAAATACCGGCACATCATATGGAGTTGATTCACTTTATAATTACTCAGGATTTCCAAGCGGAGCAGCATCTATTGATTCTATTTACGGTCTTGCGACAGGTGGAGCTTCATCTATTCTTAACGGATGGGGATCAGATACCTCCGGATATGCTACAGGTTATGCCTCAAGTGTAAGCGGACTTGCAGACATAACAAGTGCTGCTGCATACGGAATTGGTACTGGCAGTGGCTTAGGAAAAATAGCATCCAATATTGTAATGCCATTTGCTAGTTGTATTTCCGGATTTGGCGGAATTTTAACAGCTGTATCTCCATATTTAGGTGTCTATGGTGCTGGAACAACAGTTCTTGGAAACTTGATGCAAGGAACATCATCAGCTGCTCTTGCTGCTTACCAAAATATAAGCGGTAATATTACAAATAACGCAGACGTAATTCTTTCTACGAAAGTCCGTAACATTGAAACCGTTTGCAAAATGCTTGATACACAAGGTGATGTTGCAAAGAAAATGTTGAAAGAAGGTATAGACAGCGATAGTAAGGCTATTCAAAACTTATAAAATCTATGAAATAATCAAAGACTTATGGATAATGTAAACAATATTACATTATCCATATTATTTTTTAAAGTTTAACAAATTTCTACCGTATATATAAAAGTATAAATAAACCGACTACATATATTAAGAAATATTACAAAAAGTAATAAAAAATATCAATAATGAAACTTGTAATGTTTTTATTTATATGTAGGTCTAAAGTGTAAGGAGCATTATGTTTCGAGAAACTCTAGAACTATACCTAAGAAGAATCTTAGATTTCTTGATATACACTAAGAATTACTTTATCAGGAAAAACCCGATTCAAACAATAGTTAATTCTATAGTAGAAGGAATAAAAGATTTTTTAACGGTAAAAAAGAAGTTAAAAATGGCACAATACAGGCTTAATTACCATAGACACCAACTTCACAAAATGGAACAATTAATAGCCGAAAACAGCCAGCATAATTTCTTAAAAGGTGCTCATCTGGATCAAAAAAGATAGAAGGCGGAAAAATGGGTTTATTTATCGGAATAATAAGGAAACGTTATCTGAAAATGCAGAAATCAACTGCAGAATGGCAACTGCATTTGATAACCCAGGCAAAAAGAACTGCAACTAACTCTGTTAATGAATTAATGCAAGTTGGAACAGATTATGAAGCAGATTCTGCAATTGCCAAAAAATTACAACAACGACAATACAAATTAAAACTTCTTGAAGAAAAACTCGATGAACGTAAAGAAGAACTGGAAATTCTAATCAAGAGCTACTCTGAAGAAATTGAATCTTGTGACTCAATGATTGAAGCTAATATGAAGAGCTCATTCTCATACAGTATAAGCTAAATAATTATCTAGCACTTGTTTGAACAAAAAGATTTATAATATCGCTCATCACAGCAGACTGTCTTTGGAACTGCTGTGATTTTGCTTCTAAAAGACTAATTTGTTTTCTATACTCCATAATATTGCTTTGGCACTCTTTAGAATTAGCATTTAAAGAATCTTGAAACTGCTTAGCTTCTTGTAATACACTACTCATTGATATGCCTAAGGCTTCCATTGTCTGCTTAATAATTACAGCACCTGTTTGTCTTGAAACACCTGCAGGAAGCTTTGCTATTAACTGTTTTAAAACTGCAATATTTGGCGGATAATTAAAATCATCTTGAGCAAAGGAATCACTTCCTAAATTTTTAGATAGACTCTGCTGAAATGCTGAATCTACAAAAGAAGACGGCTGCATTGCAGACTGAAAATTTACCTGGTTAGTTTGCTCTTGTAACTGAGACTGAACTTTCATTTGAAGTTCAGAATGTATGGAAGGCTGTATAGTTTCCCGTACAGTATTAAGAAAAGAATTATCAACAGAAGCATCATTATTTGAAATAGTCACATCAGATACTACATTGTCATCAGCCGAAATTGATTCTCCAACAGCTGACTCAGCAGGAGCCTCGTTAACAAAAACTTCACCGTCAGAATGATCCATAGTCTGCATTTTTAAGGCTTCTACAATCTTCTTTCCCATTCCTTCATTCATATTCTCTACCGCCATATTTCCTCTTAATTATCATTCTAAACATCACAATTATAATAAAGACATACAATTTTATCAAGAATATTATAAAAATATACATAATATAGTTTAAGTTTTATTAACTTGATAGTAACATGAATTTATGTTAGCATCAAAATTGAAAGAGGGATATTATGAATACTATAGAAATAAGTAATTTCAGTGATTTGCCATGTGGCGAAAATTATAATCAGGAAGCTTTTCTTGCCCCTGTTGAAGATGGAATTTCATATAACATACTGAGTGAAAATAAAAGTCTTGAGTATATTGATTACTTAAATTTATCCAAGGTTATTGAAATTTTGGGAGAATTTTTTGATGTTAATACTGCTGCAATCGCAAAAGAGAATTCTCTGTGCGCAGTTGCATTAGGAAGTTCTTCAGAAACTGCATTTTATAAAATTTTAGAAAATGACCCGATTTCAATTACAGGCAGCACTATCGGCTTTAGCAAAGATGTAACAGGAGAAATGGCCAAACAGCTTACAGCAATAAAAATAAAAAATATTATCGCTCCAAGTTATCGAAAAGATGCATTGGAAATATTACTACAAGATAAAAATATAAACGTAATTCAAGTTACCAGTCCGCTACAGGAGCTTTTGGGTTTTATAACTAAGGATATTAAGGTTACGCCCTTCGGCTACCTAATACAAGAACAGAATCTCAGCAAACTTACAAAAGAATCGTTCAAAGTCAAAGGAAAACTCAAACCAACTCAAGAACAAGCAGAAGATGCTATATTTGCTTGGAAAATAGTAAAACATACCAAAAGCAAATCTGCAGTTATTGCAAAAGATTTGGCAACTAAAGCTATTGTTCAGGGAAATACAAATGGAATTGATATTGTAGAAAATGCTATGGATATAGCTTGTGAAACATCAAAAGATGCCGTTTTAGCAGTAGACGGAGTTATAGAAAACGAAGAAGTTATAAATGCGGCAATACAAGGAAGAATTGGCTTAATTATAGAAGCCGGTGACAGCAACTCTTCTCAAAAAATAACTAAACTGGCAGACAAATACAGTTTATCTCTTATTGCTACAGGAATAAGAAATTACAGATACTAAAGAGGTATGATTATGGAAATTAAACCATGGGATGAATATTTTTTAGATTTAGCAAAAACTTGTGCTACAAGATCTAATTGTATAAGAGCTCAGGTTGGAGCGGTAATCGTCGGAGAAGATAAAAAAATCAAAGCAACAGGATACAATGGAACTCCATCAAAAGTTGAATCTTGCGCAGAACGTGGGGAATGCTACAGAATAAAAAATAATATTCCATCCGGAACAAAATATGAAACATGCAGATCTATCCATGCAGAACAAAATGCAATAATTCAAGCTGGACAGGATAGATGTAAAGATGCGACCATATACATATGGGGACACAATTTTATTTGTATTTTATGTAAAAGATTTATTGTACAGTCAGGAATCAAAAATTGTGTACTAAAAAAAGATGAAAATTCACCAATTGTACGAGTTTCAGTTGATGATATCAGAAGAGAACTAGAAGAACAACGATAAAAAATATAGGGATATAATAAAATGAATAAATATAAACTATCATTACTTCTATTAGGTTTATTAGTCTTTAGCTCTGTACCTAATTTTGCATTGTCTCATGAACAAAAAACAGAACAACCTGTGATAACAACATCGTCAGATGACTCTGGAGTTTATATCTCTAGAGAACCTGCGATAATTTCACCCAAAATAGAAAAAGAAATGAAAGCTAACATTTCAAAAATCTATGGCGCGGAAAAGACAGAAGAGATATACAATAAAATTTCAGAAATAGCAGAAAAAGCAAAAAAAGAACGGTCAGAAAAGTTAAAACAGGAAGATTTGAGCAGGGAAAACGACTGGTACAAAGATGAAGTTATATACATGTTCTATGTTGACCAATTCGGAACAATTACTCCCGAAAAGCCTAATCAATTTAAAGATACAATAGGCATGCTGGATTATCTTAAGGAATTAGGTATTACTACAATTTATATGCTGCCTTTTGCAGATTCTCCGATGGAAGATTCCGGCTTTGACGTAAAAAATCCGCAAAATGTAAGAAAAGATTTAGGCGGTAAAGTTCAATTTGAACAATTTATTAAAGCTGCAAAAGAAAAAGGATTTAATATTAAAGCTGATCTTGTATTAAATCATTTTTCAGACCAGCATGAGTGGTTTCAGGAAGCTTTAAAAGGAGATACGGACAAACTTAAAAACTTTGTAGTAAGGGAAAACATGCCTGAATATACCAAATATGTAGATCCAAAATTAGGAACCGTAATAGAATATAAAGAAGATGACGGATCTATAAGCAAAAGAAGACTTATTTTCCCTGAAATCACTGAAAATAATTACAGAAAGGTTACAATAAATAATAAGGATTATTATTTATATCATACATTTTATCCTTTTCAACTTGATATCAACTGGGAAAACCCTGAGGTTCTTTATTACAACTTAGAAACATTAAACTATTGGGCTAATTTGGGAGTAGATATTTTCAGGCTTGATGCAATTCCTTACCTGATAAAAGAAAAAGGTACAAATGCAGAAAATCTGCCTAAAACTCACGCAATAATAAAACTACTTAGTATCTATCTTCAAGCAGTAGCTCCTAGAACAGTATTACAAGCTGAAGCCTGCCAATTACCGAAAGATGTTATTCCATATTTTGGAACTGAAAGAAAAACTGAAACAATAGTTGACGGAAAACAAAGAGAACTCAAAAGAACTGATGAAGTTCAAATAGCATATAACTTTCCATACATGCCTGCTCTTTGGGCAAGTTTTATAACTGAAGACAGCTCATATTTCCAACAGGCAGTAAAAGAAACACCTAGTATTCCTGAATCAGCAAGCTGGGCAACATTTTTAAGAGTTCATGATGAATTGACTCTTGAGATGGTAACTCCTGAAATGAGAGAACTTATCTACAAAGCCCTTGAACCAAAAGGTGCCTCTTTCCGAAAGGGATTTGGAGTAAGCGGACGTATGGCGAATTTTTTGGATGAAGACCACGACCATATTGAAATGGCATTCTCTGTATTATTATCAATGCCAGGTATTCCAATCATATACTACGGAGATGAAATAGGTGCAAAAAATAACTTTGCAAATGCTAAAAAAAGTGCAGAGTTAAGAAAGAAAAAACAAAGAAAAAGCAAAATTAAACTTCTTTCTTTCTTTGATTCAAGAGATATAAACAGGGGGTCACTTACTCAACAGACATTTTATGATGCAACAACCACAACCAAAACTTACAGCGGAAAAATTTTCCATAAAGTGCAAAAAATGATTGCATTAAGAAAAGAAATCCCTGCACTAAGAAGAGGATCTTTAACAATATTAAAAACAGACGATCCATACATATTTGCCTATATAAGAAGTTATAAAGGTGAAAAATATTTAATAGTAAATAATTTAGCTGATAAAAAATGTACAGCAGAAATAGAACTTCCTGCTGAAACTCTATTGAAAGCAATGACTCACAAACAAACTGCATATTTGATTAATATTCTTACAGATGAAGAATACAAATTAAAAGTTTCTTTAAAGGATAAGAAAACAAGACTACTTATGTATCCTTATGCAGTAGTTTGGTTGAAACTACCGTAGAAATCTTTTTATAGATAAATTGCTGGAAGACTCCAAAATACGTTGTTATCAGCATCACTGCAACAAAGTATAAATACGTTGTTTGAACAGGGTTATAAATTGAATAAATTTTATCTCCCTTTTCAGACAGCGGAATACCTTTTATATTAAAGATAATAAGAGTGATTACATACATTACAAACAAATGATTTGCCATAATATGGTATGTAACTTTTCCCATACTTTGGAGTAACTTTACATCTTTTAAGTAAGGATATAAAAGTTTTACCGTTAATAAACAGACCCAAATACCCGTAATTGAAGTAAACACAGGAACAATAATCTGATCATCAAACCTGCACCATACAAGAACATAACTAAGCCCTATACCATGAACAGGATCATAATCTCTGTTAAAAAGCCATAAAACAGACTGGAATAAAATAACAGCCCCAAGCCATTTTGTTGTAAAAATATCATAATTATCTTTAATATATTTCACATAAAAATAACCTAAATAAACAAAGAATAATGAAAAAGTTGTTCTGATTACAACAAGAGCAAACGGGGTATGTTCAGGTAAAACTTTCCACACCGGAATAGAAGCAAATCCAAGAATGGCAAAAAATGCCAATTCTACAAATTTATTATTAATTGGTCTTAGGGTTCTCATCAAAAATAAAAAGACAATAAGAGTCATAAATAATTGAGGAACAAACCATAACGGAGCACACAATAACAGTTGGTGACCGTTTAAAAACGGAGTTATAAAAAAGTTTTTAAGACTGAGAGGTGATCCGAAGAATTCTCCGATAACCGGCACCATAGCAATGGTAATTAAAAGGTAAACGGCTTCATAGGCAAAATAAGGGACTAATAAGGACTTAATTCTCCTCTTAAAATAAGTCGCAACATCATCTAAATATTTATCTTTAAATAACATCCCCGATATAAAGAAAAACAATGCCAGTTGAAACGAATACGGCGGGAACATTCCAAAAACAGAAAATTCCAAGTGTCCTGATACTACAAGTATTATCGCCAAAGCCTTTAATAATGTAATTTCACCTGAAAAAACTTTATCCATTTTTCCTCCTCAAATAAAACTAAAAAAATTATATCCGAAAATATTTATTATTCAAATGCCGGATTATTTAAAATAAAAATAATTTAGTTAGTAAATTAAATTCTTACAAATAACAAATTTATTTTTTATGATACTTTAAGATAATATGCTAATAAATAATAACATACACAACAATTTAACAGATAAACAAAATATTTATTTTTCAGGCAAGCCTAAAATCTTTGTAAGCCATATAAAAAAATTATTAGAAGAAGGAAAGACTGTAAAAGAAATATCTGAAGAATATAATATTTCAAAAACGTACATATATTCTATACTGAAAAATTTTAATCTAGAAAGCATCAAAGCAAAAACTGAACACAATAACAAACTTAAAAGACAAACTGAGTCCGACGAAATAAAAAGATTAATAGAAGAAGGGAAATCCATAACCAAAATTTCAGAAATTTTAAACTATTCATCATCAAAAATTTATCACATACTAAAAGATTTTAATATTGAGGTAAGACCAAGAAGTATATCTACTCAAAAAGTACAAGAAATATTAAAAAGCCAGAGGGATTATCCCAAAACAGGTTCTATATCAGAACAAACCGGATTAAGCAAAGCTACTATACGAAGAATATACAAACAAACAACATCCTTAACCCCTAGCGAAATAAAAACCAATCATATAATAAATATGGCAAACCTAGGCTATACAAAGAGTGAAATAGCAGAGAAGATGAATATGACAATATCTGGGATAAGAGCTATATTATACAGACATAAGATAAGCATCCGAAGCAAATCAGAAATTCATAAAAATTTAATTATTGAAAAATTTAAACTTGGCATGACTCAAAAAGAAATAGCAACAGAATTAAAACTTTCAAAGTTAACTATATACAGATACCTTAAATCATGCGGACTCATAAAAAGCAAAAAATAAAATTATAATTTACACCATTAAAGAGCATGATTTTAACTAAAAACAAGGCTTTTCACTTGATTTTTTGTAAAAAATTATTAAACATAAATAAGTAAGAACAATAAAAAACAGGAATTATACTCCTTTTGATTGATCTTTTAATACAGATATTGAAAAAAAGTGCAAATATAAGGTAATATAAAAAAGAGAGGTAGTATAAACATGCAAAGTAATTTTCCACAATATGACCTTGCTTCAAGAATTCAACATACCAAATTTGATACAGGTTTTGGTAAAATGCCCAGTGCAAGACTAGATAGAATAGAAAAACCGGAAACTCAAGACTTCAAACAGATATTTACCGGACTTGTTGAAAATTTAAATGCTGAAATGGAAGCTCCTGACAACTTACTGAAAGATGTAATGTCAGGAAATCAGAATGTTGATATACATGATGTAATGACAGCCATGTCAAAATCTGAAATCAGTATTAACGTTGCAACACAGCTTGTAGGTAAAGTTATTAATGCATATGACAGAATTTCTCAAATTTCAGTATAATTAATAAAGTTTTTAATTAATTACAGACAGTGGGACTTTAAATGGATTTTAGTAAAATATTAGAAAATAAACCTTTATTATACGGAATACTCGGTGGGGTTGTTCTCATAATAGCAGTTGTCGTTTTGGCCATAGCAATAGCAAGCAATAGCGGTGGCGGAAAAGCCGATAATGTAGTAGGAGGAGAACCTCTAAAAGCTAATGTTGATTTGCTTACTACAGATAACCTGGGAAAAGCGCTGGAAATCCAAGCTTTGTTAGCAAAACAAGGTATAACAGCAGAAAGATCCTTAGACGGAACAAAATCAAAATTATTTTTAAACAAAACAAATTGCTCAACATTAACAAAAAAATGTACAGTAACAGACAGAGATAATGCTATTATTGCAATAGTACAAAGCGGTTTGGTTGACCAAAACGTAGGATTGGAAATTTTTGATAAGGGAGATTTCACCTCCACAAAAGAGGATAAAAGAATACGTTTAGCAAGAGCTATGAACGGAGAATTAGCAAGACTTATAAAACAGATAAAACCGATACAAAATGCTACAGTATTTATTTCTATTCCTGAAAACAGTAGTATGTTTGAAGATCAAAAACCAAGAACAGCAACCGTTCAGATAGTCATTCCGTCAGGAGAAAAGCTTGACCAGCTAAAAGTAAAAGCAATAACAAACCTAATTATAGGCAGCACTGGTATTGAAGCAGAAAATATAGCAATAACAGATACTAATGGAAATGTTTACCACAGTGTAATGAATGCGGAAGATGAAATGCTGCAAAAATTGGAAGAAAACGATAAATACATGCAGCAAAAAATCTCTAAGCAATTAGATAGATTAGTTGGGCCTGGAAATTATGTGGCAACAGTAAGTACATTTTTAAGACAGGCGCCTGTTGAAAGATTTTCAATAGAATATGACCCTACCAAAAAAGCATCCGTTTCAGAACAATCCTTCAGAGAAGGATTGGGCGACAGAACCCAGGATCAATCACAAGGAATAAATGCTGTTAGTACTTATCTTCCTAATGGATTACCAACAGGAGGAACAGATTCAAGCCAATCCAGAAATTACTCAAGACAAGCAACTGAAACTCAATATGGAGTAACAAAAACTCAAACAAATGAATATATTAAACCAGGAGTAGTAGAAGATATATCAATTGCAGTTACAATTGACAGAAATAATCTCCCTTCTGATACAACATTAGAAGAATTAAAAGAACTTATAGCAAGAGCAGCAAGTCCAAAAGTAACTGCAGAAAATGTATCCATAGCATTTACTAATTCAACAGATCCATACTTAACTCCTGATAGACAACAAAATCTTCCAAAAGTTGATGAAACAGGCAATCCTTGGTGGCTTGCACTATTACTATCTGGTTTAGGTTTGATCATAATATTCAAAGCTATCTCAGCAAAAGTAAAACGTATAAGAGAAGAAAATGAAATGGAAGTTGAATCACTTCGTCAGCAAGCACTTGAACAAGAAAGACAATTACAAGATATAAACTCAAGAGCAAGCCAGCTAACACAAAGGCAATCCGAATTAGCTCAAGATTTAATAAATCAACAGCAAAGAGCTGCCATTCCTCATTTTGATGAAAGTTTGCTTACAGACTCATTAGATAGCATTTCAAGTGAAATAACAGAAGATTCTGCAGAAAAAATCAAAAGCTGGATAGAAGAGGGTACAACAAAAGGAAATTAAAGATAAATGGCTACTCAAAATTTTGATTATGAAACTTTTGCACAAAATTTAGCAGCACAAGCTCAGGAACTGGTTCCTCCGGAATTTAATGATGCGCAAAAACAATATGTAGTAAATACCTTAGGTAATTTTGCACTTTTATCAGGAAAGGCACTGGCGGAAGATCCTAACTTGAATTTCAATGAAGATCAATCAATAACTATAACACAAATTATTGCAGAATGGTCTTTTCATAAATCAGTAGACTTAATCAGATCAGGAATTCCACAGCAGTACTGGGATGCTGTTATGCAAAAAATTGCATACACAATTTTTGAAATAGCAAAACAAACATTTTCACAAGGTCTTCCTCATGACAAGATATTGGAACTTATAGAACATCATGTAAAAAAAGCTTATATTGAAGCTCTTGGAGAATTAAAAAACAAAGGTGCAATAGATGAAGGCTTAATGGAATATGCAGCATCCCAGTCCAACATGGACAAAATGGCACAGGAAATGCAAAATCCACCAGAACAACAATCTGACATTACTGGAAGCTCTCCTATGCCAGTCAATACGACTGGTCCGGTTGAATTTCCTAAAGTTGATTCAAAAGTATTAAAACTTGCAACAGTAGCAATGCTGTTTAAGAAAATGAATCAGGATAAAGTACAAACAATATTGAACAAATTCGGACCTGAAGAAGCTCAAATGGTTGTAAAATTCATGAAAGTTCCTGATTTAGCCGAACGTGTCGGTGCCCAAAATGCATTAAGATGCCTGCAGGAAATAAAAACAACACTACCAAAAAGTACTGATTTAACTCCAAATAAAGTGGTATTAAGATTAAAAAAATTTACATCTAAATATTCAAGTAAAGATTTAGATACAATGTTAATAAGAGAACGCATGGGTGTTAAACGTCTTGTATTTAATGCAATGGAAGGTAAATATTATGATAAAATGCCTCCTAAAGTTGCAAGTATTGTTGCCACACATCTTGCTGATAGTGTATAATAATGTTGTATCATGATAATTAAGAAAAAACATAAAAAACCGGTTGAGGGAGAAATGGAGCAGTTGCTTTCTGCTCAAGAAAGCAGTACAGTCGAATCCAATGATACAGAAAAGGATATCGACATCTTTGATTTGGATAACATTGACTTCAAACAGCGTCAAGAAAGAAGAAAAGGGGATCGAAGACGAGGATTTAGACGAATTGATGACAGAAATCTGATCTCTCGAGCTAAAGAAGAAGCAAATGCGATAAAAGAAGCTGCAGCAAAAGAAGGCTATACAGAAGGGCTTAATGCAGCAAAGGAAGATATAGAACGTGTCAGAGAGGCTATAAGCGAATTTTTTGATGCAAAACAGCAAGTATATGATGAAATAGCTCCTGACATATTAGAAATAGGATTTGAAATAGCAAAAAAAATCATTAAAAAAGAAATGGCAGAAGATTCGTCAATCTTACTTGAAAATATTAAAGATATACTAAAGGGATTGTCGAAAGAAGAAACAAAAATAACGCTAAAGGTACATCCGTCACAAGTTTCAATGCTAAAACAAGAGGTACCTGAAGCAGCATCAAATCTGGGACTGGAAGCCAAGATTATAATAGTTCCTGATGAGACAATAATGCAGGGAGGCTGCGTACTTACTACGACAAACGGAGTAATAGATGCGACGATAGAATCCCAATTGGCAATAATTAGTGAGGTATTGAAAGAAATTTAATGGCAGCACCGGAGGCAAACAATAATCCACTAAGTGAAATATTTATGGCATTGTTCGTTTTGGCATTGCTGATTATTTTGCTGGTTGAACTTCCTAACTGGGTAATAAATTGCTGTATATGCTTAAACATAGCCCTTGGTATTGTGCTTTTAATGTTTGCCTTATATGTTCAAAAAACACTTGAACTTTCATCATTCCCCTCAATCATCCTTATTGGTACAATGTTTCGTCTGGTACTTTCAATAGCTTCAACCCGTTTAATTTTAGCAAAAGGTGAAGCCGGAGAGGTTATTCACGCATTTGGAACGTTCGTCACAGGCGGAAATATGATTGTCGGCGGTGTAATCTTCTTAATTATAACGGTTGTACAGTTTATGGTAATTACAAAAGGTGCGGAACGTATCGCTGAAGTATCTGCACGTTTTGCATTGGATGCTATGCCCGGTAAACAAATGACCATTGATGCGGACTTTAATGCCGGCTTGATATCACCTGAAGAAGCTACCAAAAAACGTGAAGACCTATCAAGAGAATCTAACCTGATGGGTTCAATGGATGGTGCAATGAAGTTCGTAAAAGGGGATACTATTGCGGGTATTATCATTGTTATTATTAACATTGTCGGTGGATTATGTGTCGGCTGTTTAATGAACCAAATGCCTATAGCTGATGCCGTTTCAAAATATACAGTATTAACAATCGGTGACGGTTTGGCCTCTCAGGTTCCTTCTTTATTGATGTCAATAGCTGCCGGTATATTTATGACCCGAGCTTCAGCAGCAAGTCCGTCATTGGGTTCTGATGTAACATCACAAATTACAAGCAAACCTTATGCACTGTTTTTTGCAGCAGCATTTTTACTGTTATTAGCCATCACCGGTCATACCTGGTTATGGCAGGGAACAGGTTTACCTCCTTTACCGTTTTTTATAATGGCAGTAGTGCTGTTTATTGCAGGATTCCAAGTTCTGATAAATGCAGATGTTCAATCTCAATTAGGCCAATTGGAAAATGTACGTCAAAATATGCAGGATCTTGTTAACCCTAACAGAATGTATGAACGCTTAGGGGTTGATATATTAAGTTTGCAAGTTGGTTCTAATCTGCTTGTAATAGCAGACCCTGATCAGGAAGGCCAGCTGCTTGCCAAAATTGCGGCATTGCGTCAAAGAGTAACGGATGAACTTGGTTATATTTTGCCAAATATAAGAATTATGGATTCATCTGCTCTGGATGCAAATGAATATATGATTTCAATTCGTGGTAATACTGTTGCTACAGGTTATGTTTACCCGGGGAAATATATGGTAATAGCTGATCAGTGGGATTCAATGAAAAAAGAAGTACCTGAAGATGCAATTATCGGGATTGATCCTACATATCAAACTCAGGCTTACTGGATAACACCTGAGGATGCAAAGTCAGCAAGACTTGTTACAGCTGTTGATGCTACTGATGTTATTGTAACTCACCTGCAAGAATGTGTAAGAAAACACGTCGATGAAGTTATGACAAAAACAGATGTTCTTAAACTTATGGAACTTGTTAGATCTCAAGATCCTACTCTTGTTAACGATCTTGTTCCGACAATTATTTCAACAAGCGATTTGCGTAAAATTTTTGTTAACCTGATAAGAGAAAAAGTATCTATTAAAGATATCATATTTGTATTTGAAAGACTTTGTGATTATGCAAGATTTTCCAAAGAACCTGATATTTTATCAGAAAGATTACGAGCAGCCTTAGGACGTCAAATATGCTTATCAAACGTTCAAGATGACAGAGTGTTGTATGCTCTTACACTATCTCCTGAATGGGAAAAAACACTTGATGACAGCTGCCAAAGAACAGAGTTAGGGACAATGTTCCTGCTTAATCCGGTTCAGGTTCAGGAGCTTATTGAAACTACTGCAACAACCCTTTTAAGAGCACATCAAACATGCGGAAGACAACCTGTTGTATTATGTTCCCCAAGAATCAGACTGCCTTTATATCAATTACTTGAAAGACACATTCCAACTATTGTTGTAATCTCATATTCAGAACTTATTACTGATATTAAAGTTGAAGCAATCGATACAATAGGGGAATCCTACGCTACAGAATAAATGAGAATAGGTTATGAAATATATACTATTATTTTTAATAAAAATATATCAGTCAATTTCAAAATTTACACCCTCAGTATGCAGGTTTACCCCAACATGTTCTGAATACACAAGACAGGCAATTATAAAATATGGAGCCATAAAAGGTTCATGGCTCGGGATAAAAAGAATTTGCCGCTGTCACCCCGGCAACCCTGGAGGATACGATCCTGTACCTTAAAATCTTATTACATATTTTTTACAAACTTCTTTATGTTTACAATGCAGTATAAAAGAATAGCGATAAAAATAATCATAAAGAATCTTGAGCCTGCAGAAACAACCATTATAAAACCTTTTTCAGGAGATTTCATATAACTGTCAAAGGACTTTTTATATTCACTTAACTGTTCATTAAAATCATACTCAGAATAATATCTATCATGGGAAATAAACGGAGAAATAACATTCATATTGTTATCATAAAAATAAAAATATCCAAGATAATCTCCCCCTCCTCCTTTTAGCGAAAACTTTTTTGTCTCGCCAAATATAGAACTTTTTGGTGCTATATTAAATTTCGTTGAAAACACAGGGACATTGAAATAATTACGAATAACAGAACAAGAGAAATTGCCGTCACACGTCATCATCTCATTAGTTGGGTGCAGATAAACAACAACTAAGACAATTATAACAAGAAGAATATTAACGATATTATCTTTAATAAGAGTATCAATTACTTTCATAACAAAACCTCCAACTTATTAAAACCTCTGTTGGAATAAACCCAAAACAGAACAGAAGACTTTTTTATCTTTTAAATAATTTTTTAAATAAATTTTCAATAAAATTAAAAATATAATAACAGAGAAACCCTAATGCAGCAAAACATATTGTAAAAATAAACAGCCAATTCCCTGATGCCGCTTCCATAGAAAAACCTATTTCAGGATTATTTACATAGGATTTAAACTGATTAATCTCAAACCCTATAGCATTATTAAAATCCTCGTCTTCAGAAGAAGTATAATAATATATAAACGGAGAACGGACTTTATTATTAGCATCTGTAATTAATGGATAAACCACATAAGTACAAGAATGCGGAGCATATCTTGTACAACTTTTCAACTTTGCCCTTCCTGTCATATAACTGTTTTTTGATAGATCAATTCCGGTTTTAATATCTAATATTCCCAAAAACTTATGACTTACTTTACATTCTAAACTTTTATCGCAGCTCATCACTTCACTGCTTGGATGAAAATAGATATACAAAGCTATCAACAATGATATTATTAGAACTAATACTAATTTACCCTTAGTCAAAATTCAATACTCCTATAGATTTTGAATATAATCAACAACCTCTTTTAGAGAATATATGTCTTGTTGAACAAAAAATTCTTTTCCTGATTTATCTTTTACATAGTCTAAATTTTTACCGTCAAGAAAATCTTCACTATACGGCCTTAGCATAACAGATGGGATTATAACAATGTCACATTCAATATCTTTTACTGTTCTTATTAAATCATCTGTTGTTATAAGTCCTGCTACAGTAATATCCTGCCCCCAGTACTCGGATTTAACAGGATGAATTTCAACACTCAAATTGTTAATTTTATTTAGCTTATCAGCTACCTTTCTAAGCATATCTTTAGCCGCATATGAACAGGCAAACACAATCTTATACGGCTTAGAAATCATTTTTGGAAGATTCAAAGATTTAAAATCATCATAAGTCAGACGCAAAGCCCCAACGCCGTCACTTAATTGAGAATAACTGCCGTAGTATTTTGCCGGCGGAATCGGCTCGCCTGCCAAAAGGAAAAACTCATCTGAACAGCATACTCGTTTATATTTTGATGCTATTTTAATAGTTTCAGCAGCACATTTTTTATCAACCCTGCGTAATTCACCATCATTCCTAAATTGCGTTAATCCGACAGGAACAATAGCTACCGATAAAACTGTATTTTTAAGCTTTGCTAAATCTGATAAGGTTCTATCTAATTCTTCACCGTCATTTATCCCGGGACACAGAACAATCTGAGCGTGGAATGGAATTTTGTTATTTCTGAACCATTGTAAATTTTTTAATGCATTGCCGGCATTTGGATTTCTAAGCATTTTTACTCTCAACTCTGGATTTGTAGTATGTACAGAAACATAAAACGGACCCAAATGCATTCGTTTTATCCGCTCTTTATCCTCTTCTTTCAAATTTGTCAAAGTTATATATGTTCCCTGAAGATACGAAAGCCTGTAGTCATCATCTTTAACATACAAACTATCTCTAAGACCTTTTGGTTGCTGATCAACAAAGCAAAATATACAATGATTTAAACATGGTTTAATTCTATCAAATACCGCGCTTTCAAAAACAATTCCTAAATCCTCATCATAATCTTTTTCTATTTCTATTTCTTCAATTTCTTCACTGTTTGCTTTCTTTACTTCTATAGTAATAAGCTCTGATTTCATATAAAAATTATAATCAATCATATCAAGCATTTTATTTCCGTCAATTGTAAGGATTTCATCCCCCTTACAAATTTCGAGCTCTTGAGCTATCGAATTATCCAAAACACTATTAACTATTGCGGGCATTATCTTTTTCCAACCCTTCAATCATTGATATAAAATTTTTATATTCACAAATTGTATTATCTAATACAACTCTTTGGTAAAAATCTAAAGGAGTATACTCGTCTGATAGGATTTTTTCAGCATTAACCTTATGTACAAGGGCATTAGATTTAATTTCCATAAACAGATCTATACAATCTTCTTTATCCAAAAAACCTGCACATGAAATTTTTACTCTTGCATCAGATAAAAACTGTAAAGGATTTGTTGAGAAAGGTTTTAACAATAATTTTTTTAATTCTTTTAAACCTTCTTTTGTAATTGAATAAAATACGGATAACTTTCCGCCATCAGACATAATCTTTGCTGAAGTAATACAACCATTTTTTTCAAGACGAACCAATGCAGGTTTTAAAGCTCCAAAGCTTGGGGTTGTATAAGCCAAAAATTTTTCCTGAATTCTTTTATGTATAGCATACATAGTTAAATCATGCTTTAATAAGACATATAAAATCAATAAATCAATCATATTATCAGAATATCATTAATTAGCCAAATTAACAAATACGGATTTTAGATAATAAAATTAAGAAATGTAAAACTTTATATTAAAAACAACAATTCTTTAAATTCACCTGCATTACAATTAGAGTAAAAATGGTCACAAAGAAAGGAAGTTTATTATGGTAGATGCAGTACAAAATAATACAAATCTTAAACCTTTTACAACAATTAAATACACAACAAAAGACGGCGAGCATATTTCAGCTACCAAAAACAATGGCATTGTAACACTTGTCGGCGACAAAAACGGAGTACGCCAAATGCCGATTGAAGATTTTATGGAAGATTTAAAAACAAACCTCGCAAATGTACAATTAGAAAAGACCCCAGACAAAGATACAGTTGACCTTTCTGCAACAAAGGCTCCTGCAGAAGATAAAAAAGCAGCTGCCACAGACCAAAAACCTGCTGAAAAAACGGAATCGGAAAAAGCCCCTGAAGCCGGTAAAAAATTAGATGTTGCAGCATAACAAGAATTAAATAATAAAAAAGTCCAAAGTATATTATCTTTGGACTTTTTTATTACAAAACAGACTCTGAAACGAGTTCAGAGTGACAGTGATTTTTATATAAATAAAGATATTAAGCCCTGCATTTATGGCCTGCAAAGATTTTTTGCAACTGAGTCTACTGCAGTACCGGAAACTATCGGCTGAAATTTTGCATATTTATTATAATCTCCGTTTACAAAATATCCAAATTTATCATATGAATCGATTACACCTATCTTATAACGATTTTTTAAACAATCTATTGTATACTGACTCAATGTATATTGAATTTCTCGGCCATTAATAGGCTCGTACTGACCTTTATTATAAGACTTTAAAATAAACGTAAAGCCGTACATATCTTCTGTTCCTACAACACCATCCGAATCTATAAAGTTATTATCAGAAACCTGCTGCCAGTTTACCTCATCTTTTTCATTATCCTGAGCAAATCCGATTGTACAGGTCAAAACTATTACAAATAAACATAAATACAAACTTCTCAGCATAAAACCTCTAATCCGATAATACTTATTATACTAATAAATTTTAAATTGTCATTTTACCTCTTCTTAAACAAGAAATATGTATAATTATCTTTTGTATAGGATTTTACTAAATCAAAGTCTGCAGCCAACAAATACCCAATATCATAGATATATTTTTGCAGCATGATATCCAAACAGCGCTCCTTAATATCCTGAACACTTGAAATAGATTTTCTAAGATCGCTCAAATTAACAATAGCATTAACATCTCCGCCATATAGCGCAACTAAAGCATATCTTCCGCTTGGAACAGTATTATTAACATTTTGTGTAAAATACTTAAAGTGAGTCTGTGAAAAATAAGTATTTGCAAAAACAGCATCATAAATAACACCGTATTTAGCAGGCTTATCCATTAGTTTTTGCTGACTTTCATCATAATAATTAGAATTATAAGGATTTCTTATCTCTTTATGGAAATCAAAATTAAACACTCTGGGTGAACCCGGTTTTCTAAAATAATACGGGGCTTCTGAACCTAAAGGCATAATAACTATATCATCTTTAGTAAATTTCAATACATCAGCCTCTGCTCTTACCGCTTCAAAAGCAAAAAACTTCAGATGATACAATACATCCAACTGCTGAATATTATAAGAAATAGAAGCAATAGCAAAGATTGCAACAAATATATTTAAATGCTTGAACGATAATCTCTTTGATAAACCTATAACAGATAAAATAAACAACGGAGGCAGTAAATATAAGAAATAACGAACAGTAAATATACTTATTTCAAAATAAGAACAAAGAACAGCCAATCCGAAATTGACAAAAAATATACAATATAAAACTCTTAAAAACTTCTCAGAAATTTTGCATCCCTGCACAAGCCCGTATACAAAATAAACACAAGGTACTATAACAAGAAATGCAAACAATAGTGTAATAACATAAGGACTTACTTCAGGCCAATACGGATTTGGGGTCAAGCTAACGCCAAAGAAATTTCTTATCAAATCAATAATATTAAAAAAGATTAACGGCCCCTCATGTTTCACAACAAACAGACTGCGCATTTTCGCATAATAGACAATTAAAATAAAATACGGTATCAGCAGCACGAATTCAACAACCGCGCCTGATAAATATTTAATAAATTTTTCTCTGCTTTCTTTATACAAATAAACTCCGTAGCATAAAACAAGAGAAATATTGTATAAAATTCCGCCGACAAGCGTATACGGAATAAGAACATTGGCTGCCAAAAGCTTTATAAGGGATTTATTATCTCCTTTTTGTTCAAAATCAATCAAAAAATTTAGGGACAAAATTACAAGAAAAATAACAACAGGATACATCCTTGCTTCTGTAGAAAAGAAAACTAAAATAGGACTAACAGCCGCTAACAAAGATGAAATCATAGCAAGCCTTGAATCAGCAATCTTTTTAGCCGCCGTATACACTAACGGAATTGTTCCAATTCCAAAGATAAGTGATAATGATTTTATAGCGATTTCAGAATCTCCAAATACTTTCATCCAAAAATGCAATACAAAGAAATACAAAGGAGTATGCTGTAAATCCAGATGTAATAAATTATCTATAATACCCTTAGGAAATGGCTGCACAGCCGTAAACCAAGAGCAAGCTTCATCATACCACAATGAAGTTTCCACATACAAAGCCCTTAATATGATAGTAATAACTGCTAACAAAACAAAAGTAAAAATCATTAAGATTTTCTTCTTCTTATCCATACTCCCCTCCATAAAGAAATATTAACATAAATTAAAAGATTTATCTAGACAAAAGCTCTAAAAAT
This sequence comes from uncultured bacterium, assembly GCA_949300485.1. Classification (GTDB taxonomy): domain Bacteria; phylum Cyanobacteriota; class Vampirovibrionia; order Gastranaerophilales; family Gastranaerophilaceae; genus Zag111. The sequence goes on along the minus strand of CASGEL010000006.1, from coordinate 41,630 downwards.
AATATAATTACATGTAAAATGAACAATTATAAAATCAAAATCGTTATATGCATGTAGAATGTAAACAAATTTAGTTGAAAATGAAAGGAAGAGAAATGAAAAAACTATTAATTTTAGCTGGGGTTATTGCACTAACATCATCACTACAAACTTTTGCAAATGAAAATCCGGTTCCTCCAAACGTTCAAGGCCCATGTCCAATAAAAAAAGAATGCCCTGGACCAAAACCTGAGTGCAAAAAAATGAAAAAAATGCACTGCGAAGCTATTAAACAATTCGAAACAGATCTTAAATTAACAGAAGAACAAAAAGCTAAAGCTAAAGCCATCAGAGAATCTGAAGCAGAAAAAATTCAACCTATAAAAGAACAAATAAAACTTAAACACCAAGAAATGAAAGAAATTTTTGATACAAAATTAACCTTCAAAGAAAGACAAGATCAACTTGCTCCTATCAGAAAAGATTTATTTGCTCTGAAAAAACAAATCTGGGATATTAAAAACCAAAGCAAAAAAGACTTTGAAGCTATCCTAACGAAAAAACAATTGAAAAAGTTAGAAAAGATTAAACAAGAACATAGAGAACAATTCAAAAAAGCACACAAAGAAAGAATGCACAAAAGACATGAAAGAATACGCCAAATAATGATGGAAATGGATCAACCAGCTCCGGTAGAACCGGCTCCTGCAACTCCAGAACCACCAGAAATTGAAGCAGATGAATAGAATATCAAAACAAGAGGCCGGCTATACAGCCGCCTCTTGTTTTAGACCTCAATATTTATACCTGAATTATTTAATAGTTTTTTGCTGTTCCGATAAAATATACGACTTATTAATTTATTAGCATTATCCCCAAAGTTTTTATGAATAGCATCTTTTATATTTTTAATATTATTATCATAGGCATTCTTTTGCTTTAATGCTTTTTCTCCAAATACTCCTAATGGAGCATCCGTACCAAATAATAGACGCTCTGTCTTATCTCCATCTGAAGTTTTTAACAATTTATCAATTATATCAACAATATGAGGTTTTTCCGGATTATCCCAATCAACCCAAGCCAAATCTGCATATAATTTTGAATTTCTTTTATTAATAGATTCAATTAATACTTCTTCGGCGGCTTCATGAGCCTTTCCGCCACCTAATCCCATATGTCCGAGTATTACCGGAACTTTAGGGAACATTTGAGCTGTTTCATATATATAAACAGGATCAGAAACACCGTTTCTTACTAGGTTTCCTGCTTCATCAGACAAAACTTCACTATGAAACAAGCAAGGTAAATTATATTTTTGAGCGAGCTTTAAATATGGGATATAACTGGCATCATTTGCACTAACCCCCAAACAAGCCGGATGAAATTTCAACCCCTTAATAACCGTAGGATATGCATTTATTAAGAGTTCAATATTCTCAGCACTACCATATCCCGGCTGACAAACAACAAAAGGAATAAGCTGCTTGGTAGCTAAACTTTTCTCTATTATTTCAATATTACCTGTAATTTCATCTTTATAAGGCTTCTTATCCGTATCATTGATTATACAATCTAAATTTGAAATAATTACCTTATCTACTTTATCTTTGCCATTATTAAATTTTCTGTCAAAAAATTGTAACACAGATTTAGTACTAAAAGTATCATTTGTCCATTTGCCACAATGTACATGGGAATCAATTATTTTGCCATTAAAATTTACCGAATTTAGATGTTCTATATACATTATAAAAAAACCTTTCTGTTATACAAAAACAGAACAAAATATAATTTGCCATTTTAAAATGAACTTTATCCAAGAAGTTTATTAACATCCTCCGGTTTTGATTTAGAAGTTAAATCATTAACCCATTTATTTAAACTTTTTAAATTATATTCAGAATACGGATTAGTTTCTATTTTAGGAACAAGGGCAATAATATGCTTTACTAGCCCCCAGAAAAAAGCTTTGATAGGAGATCTCATTTCAAAAGACCAGCCGTCATAAGGAGTCCAAGTACCTTGGTTAGCTCTATTGTAGTCGAACAAATAATTAACAAAATTTGAATGACAAAAAGTTAATCGTTTACGAGCAGAAGGATTTATATCTGGAGAAATTATATCTCGTCCCAAAGCACTCACACATTCCTTAACCGGGTTCAATATAAAACCTTGAAAATAACGAACAGGATTCGTTCCGCCCGGAATTTCCTTTTTTGTAACTTTATTTCTAAACTTAAACCCATGATAAGGATCAGAAGAAAAAATGTCTTGAAATATATTAGGACTACGATAATACAACTCTACATCTTTATCGGTTTTATTCACATAATTAAATAAATTATTATAAATATCATCAGCATTCACAACAACATCATCATGCAATTTTACACCATTTGGCAAATCTGTTTTTAAATTCTTAAATATTTTATTTACAGATTTATGAATAGAGCCATTGTACGCAATATTGACAGTGCAATTGCTGTTAGAAACTTCCATTCTCAACAACCTCTTATAAATTTTATGTTATTATATAATCATATAATAAAAAATGTCAAATTATATTAATTTAACATGCCCAAAACTAATCATATCAATAAAGTCTACGAAGAGACAAATGTTAAAAATGGGGCGGCCAATGGTATAAGGTTAGAACCTTTTTACTATGATCTAGCTCACTATGCTTTGCATGAAATAGAAACTATGAATAACATAAAACGTTTTCATTATGCCTAATTTTACATACATTTTATTTATGGGAATATTATTACACGTTTAAGCGGACTATTTTTCATTGAGAATGGGCATACACCTTGATAAGTTTTTGATGCAGAATATACATAAGCAATAGGTTTCTGATTTAATATAGTTATTTCATTTTGTTCTCCACTAGACTTTAGCATATTTTCATAAGCAGTATTATGGGCATCAACAATTTCTTGTTTTGACAAATATCTTCCATTGATATTGTAATAATCATCTAATTCGTTCAATCTTTTATCAACAATTTGTTCCATTAATAATCCGTATTCTTCATTTGTCAACCCTAAGTTTTCTTTGACAATATTTTTAATGTCACGCTCTCCTTTACCATACATAATTTCAACAAAATCATTATATGATTTTCCAAACCCTGAATCTATATTATAATTACAAGTTTCTGCAACATTTCTGTTATCAAATTCTGAAATAATTCCTTCTGTACGGCCTGAAAAAGTCATTGCGGCATTAGCTTTTAACAAAGAATTTGAGAAAAATACTTTATCATTTTTATTACTTAACAATTCATATAAATTATCAACCCCATGTAAAGTAAAATGTCCCATCAAATAAAAATCATCAGGCAATTTAGTTTTTCGAAGATCTATAACTTGACATTCGACACCATCAATAATTTGAGTTTCCCAATAAGGTTCAAGATCTTTTGCTGTTACTGAGTTGACAACCTGCATATTTTGGTAAACTTTTTTTTGAGCATCCTCAATTGGTTTTGTATCTACATTATTATTAGGATTTATTACATCTTCAATAAGTTTAGAAAGTTTTAATGTTCCAAATCTAGTATTTACAGCAACCTTATTTGCATTATTTTCCGGATTTAGATCTGGGTATGAATGTGCACCACAACTTTTTACATTTTCAGGATCATATTTCCTTGCGATATCAATATCAACGACACCACCATTAAATTCTTTACTCCAGCCAGAATATGCAACCAAGTCAGAAAGAGCATATTTTTGTGCTTCAGTAAGATTAAATCTTTCCAAAATTGCACTGGCAAAATCACCATTTTTATAACGTCTATGCATTATATCAATAGCGATACCATCATTATCAATTGTAAAAGATTTCTCAACAACATTAGGAGTTGAATCTACATCATTAAATGCTCTTAACATCAAAGCTAGTTTTGCCATTTTTTGTTCATCAGCAGATAAAGTTTTGTATTGAGAATTATTTACAAGTGATTGCATTTCTTTTAATACAGTAACATCAACTCTCTGACCATCTGAACCAATTTTTCCAACAAGCATTGCAAATTCAGGGAAATCCATTGTTAATGAATTATATAGCGCATTCAATGAAGGATCTGAATTCAAGACTTTATTATTTTGGAATTTTTCAATACACTGTTTAACTTTTTGCTCAATATTAGCTAAATTTTGTGGAGCATCCATTTGAGGTTTTGTAATTATACCTTCAATTTTACCATCATTTAAAGTCAAGCCAAAAGAATTTAGAACATCATTTGCTCTTGCTGGAGGTAAATCTTTTACAGCATCAATAATATCTTTTTCAAATTGATCTCTTGAATACTCAAGTTCAATTCCTCTGCTAACATCACCGTTAGACAAAGTATTATCTAAAGTTTCAATTGTTTTTTCAAATTGATTTTGAGCTTGTTGTGAAACTTCTGATTTCCGGCTTGATTGATTGTTTCTAGAACTAATTATGTAATCAATATTTATTCCATGTTTATCTAAAATTACTTTATCCTGAGGACTTAAATCATGTTCAATATACCATTTCACATCATCTTTAACTGTTTCTCCTTTAATATAAGGAAGTAACCAAGATTTATCCTTAATAAGCCCATATAAATCATCCGGTAAAGATGCGTAATAATACAAATCATTTAAATTAATACCTTTACCGTTTGTATCAGAAGTGTTTCCTAAAGCGAACATACCACCTTTTTTAGCAGCTTCAATAATTTGTTCGGCCTTCTCCGGATTTTCCTTTATTGTATTATACAAATTACTTACAGTACAACGGTTAAAAGCATTATCAACATCGAGATCAAAGTCTTTTACTATATCTTTTAGTTCAGACTCAACAATTTTAAGTTTATCAAAATCAATTTTGCCATCTACCATGTAATGTTTTGATATATCATAATTACAAGGTGGAGCATAGCGACTATAATAATCTTCTTTTCTAAGAGTCATAGATCTTGCAAGAGGAGAATTTTCCAATAATTCAAAAATTTCATTGTTTACAATGCCATTCTCATCATACAAAATATTTGGATCTTGATTTAATTTCTTTAATGTATTCAATACCCCTACATTATGATAATCTTTTTGCATGTTTTTAATTAAACGCAACATAGTCATATCAAGAATACCATCTTGATTTCTATAATTTTCAAGAATTTTAACAACTTCAGACTTATCAAGCTTTAAATCATTTATCATATAATCTACAGCAAAACAGTTTTGAACATCAAGTTTGCCATTAACTTTACATAAATTTCTTAAAGGCTCTGCATATTGATCATGATAAATATAAGTATCATATTTATAGGTTCTCAAATTATATTCTTTTACTTCTTTTTCTGATTGGAAAAATTCTTTTTCAACTTTTTTAATAATATAATTTTGAGTATCTTTATCAATAGTTTGTAAATCTATTTCTCCGGTATTCCTATCTTTTGTTAGATTATAATGTACATAATGTCCTGAAGAATCCGAATCCGGGAGTGTCATACCTATTTTAAATCCAATATCATCAAAATATTGAACATAATTTCCGTTCATATCTTTTTTATAATTAATACCATTTTTTGCGATTTCTGCAATCATTAATGAATAAGAATAATCATTATAATTTTTTCTACTTTCAATTTTTTCATCAAATAATTTATAAATAGAATTAAATGCATTCTTGTTAAATGTATATCCGTCTGTAGAATTACCTTCTGTACAAGCTTCTATAATATCATCTACAACACTATTTCTAACATTTGGATGTGAAAATAGTTTTTTTGCAGCATTTATAATATCCTGTCTTGCTTCAGGTTTTGCAAAATCTAACTGATTTGTGATTAATCTATTTATAGAAAATTCAGTTGATTGTATAAGATATTCATCTTTACCTTTTGGGATACAGTCCACAAATTCTTTGGCATAACCAAGCATTTCATCACTTAATAAATTATTTTTATAATCTCTTGAGATCTTACTAAAATCTTCAAGCTTAAAATTATTGACGTCATAGCTATTATTTTCTAGTTCACTATTTCTTATTGATTCTAACAAAGCTTTAGCTGCAGGACTTACACTTCCATCAGCTCTTTGACATAACTCATTACCTTTAATATTAAATTCTGCATCAGACATTCCAGAAGAAATTCCAGCCGGTAGAGATTCCGAATTTAATCTTGTAATTGTACCATCAGAATTCAGTCTAAACTTTTCACCGTTAATTTCCTGAATGTCACCTTGCTCAACTTTCCAATATCCATCTCCAACAGAAGTCTGATCAAGGCCCTTTAGATTAGAGCCTAATTGATAAGATCCTAAATGATAAGCTCCACGTTCTGTTGCTTGGTTTACATAACCTTGCATATCTGTATCAGGACTAATAGTATTTGCAAATTCATCCTTATAAATTCTTGTTAAATATTCATTTAAAGATCCAACTTCTGAAGATTTCATATTATTATAATTTTCTAATAATTTTGCAGTAAATGGACTTTCAAGAATTTCCTGAATTGTAGCATCTTTGTTTTGAGTAGGGACAGATTTATCATTCATTATAAGTTCTCTAAGTCCTTGTTCACCATATTGAGCAATAATATCTCGATATTGCAACATATGAGTATATTCATGAGAAATTATTTCTACTAAATCTTTTGCATTATTTTTATACTTATTAATTTGAATTGTACCTTTAGGCCAATTTGCTAAGCCATCAGCACCTTGCGTTTCTATGAATTCAATTTTAGGTTCACAACCATTCATTCCAATTTCTTCAGATAATATTTTAACAACACCATCTACAAATTTTTGTTTATCTTTTCCAGAATCTTTAGCAAGATCACTAATTTCCTTACTATGTTTTTTTGCAATATCTTTAAAAACATTTCCTAATTCTTCATAACGCTGAGTAAGTTTTTCTTTTAATTTTCCAGTAAATATCAAAGAAGTTACTTCCCCATTAACATTTGATGCAGAAGCGCTTAAATCTGCTTCATTATTAAGATTGAATAAATCAACAGATTTATTTTCAACACCTGTATTAATATCTGTTTGTTGCCATTCTTTTTTTAATTTTTCTGCAACAATTTCTGCCGGATTTTCTGTTTTTGCTTTTTGGAGTAAATTAATTTCTGGAGTTGCTAATCCTTGAGGTTTATTAACCAAATTAGAATTATTTGTATCTTTTTGGGCTCCAACTTCATCAATATTTTCTTTTGTATTTACTTCATTAATATTATTCGCTACTACATCTAGCTGCATAATTACATGGCACTTAGCAATTGCTTCATCAATAGAATTAGCAATCTCTCTTGTACCATCTGGGTATTTTATTTCAAATACTTCTCGACCATTAATTTCGGACTTTTTAATATTTAAATTGTTAATTGTATCACATTTTCTTAAATTTTCTTCCATCATCTGATTTCGGATATTCGCAGCACCTTTATGCATAAATATTAGTTTAGAAATTGCTTTTATTTCTCCAAGCATAGAAGCCTGACCTTTAAATTTTTCCCATAAGAAAGAAGTAAGTCCTTCCTCTGTTAATTCTTTTGGTAAATGTCTTTCTCCGTTTTCATCTTTTATCATTAATTCTTTTGCAACTTCATTAGCTGTTTCATATAGTGTAAAGCCTGATACTTCTGCAAGAACACCAGCTGATTTTGCTAAAAATCCAGGTTTTTGATTTGTTAAATATGTTTTCATCAAATCTGTACCTGATACTGTTGAATTCTTTTCAAATAATTTACTAACTTTTTGAGTAGCTTTAAGAACAGGTTTTTCAAAAGATTTCATTGTAAAATTAACAACTTTGCCAACCACAGTGGAGTTCAACAACCCTGCAGCTGCACCAAATTTAGCAGACTCAATATTACCTTCCTTATACATCTCCCATTCTTGTTCAGCTTGGTTCCCAGTATATTGAATGTCTTTTGTTTTTAAGTTGATATAATTTTTTGAAGATTCCCACAACGTAAAAGTAGCACTAGAAGTTGCCATTGCTCCAGTTATTTTAGCTATAGTGACTGGATTTGCCCCTATTTTTAGCACAGTAGTATTACCAACATTAGATAATGTTTTTGGGAAATATGGAGTTAATTTCGAACCAACTTTACCTCCGACTTGGGCAACACCTTTCCCAATAGCTTCTGTACCAAGAAGCATTAATACAATATCTCCTGCTCCATCAACGTAACTTTGAAAATTAACTTTTTTGGTAGCATCTTCAACAGCTTTCTCTCCATAAGCTCTGTTATATGCCTCACTCCAATCGGCTCCTTCTTTTGAAGCTATATCAATAAAATTTTGTATATTTTTTTCGTTATATTCTATTCCTGTGATTTCTTTAAAAGTTTTCTTAAATTCAGCTTCATTTCCTGATTTTGACTTTAAATAACTGACAGCAAAATCTCGTTCTTGTTCTAAACGTTTTACCACATCGTCAAAACAAGTTGCAACATCCGTAGGGTTAATTTTTGATAGTAAACTGCCAAGCTTTTCTCTATAATAACCCACATTTAACAAACCCAGATTTCCTTGGTAGTTTTTAATCACTTCTATAGCGTTATCGTAAGCCAAAGCAACGTTTTCCGCAGCAGCTTGTCTAAAACTTTGTTGTTTATATTTTGGACTATTTTGTAATATTTTAAGTTCATTTTCAGTCCTTATATTTACAAGCCCGAATCTGTCGGCAATTTGACTGAAAGTTGGATTTTGCATGCCAATAAAATTGTTCGCAGAAATTTTATCCAATTCAGATTGAGGTAATTGAACTAATCTGCTATATACCTGTTTCCCAACCCCACTGTTCAAATCCAATTTTAAAATATCTGTGATAAACATTTCAACAGGAATTTGTTTACTTTGCAGTTTTTGGAAAGGAGAACGTGTATCGAATTGTCCTTTAGCTGTTGTATTTATAATTTTCCCGGAATCGAACATATTGATTTCCGGATAAACTTGCATAATTGTTGCTTTTATTTTGTTAGGATCAGTAATATTTTTTGATTTGCAATATTTTACAACATTTAAAACATTATTTTTTTGATATTGATCTAATGAATTAAATTTTGCATAAAAAATTTGATTTTTTTTATTTGGCGAAAAACCGGCTTCAGAGAGAGTATGAATTGTTTTTTCATCTGCACGTCCTGATGTATATTTAAATTTAGATCCCTTTGTTAACTTTGCGCCTTTATTTAGAATAATAAGTTCATTAGCATAATCATTGATTTGCGCTTTTGTTAAATTGGTATTGCCTTGTTCTGCAAGTAAATCTTTGGCCAAATCATACATATTAGCATAATTTTTATTTAACTGTTTTTGAGAAATATTGGAAGCATAAATTCTTTTAATACTTTGTTTAACTGCAAAATTATTATAACTTTGAATAGCTCCTTCTTTGGTTTTTCTTGTCCTAATAGGATAAGAATCTGCATTAAATTCTCCTGGAATAAGGATATCTTCTCCAACTTGTAAAGTTTTCTTAACAAGTCTTGGATTAATTTCTTTTAATTTACCTAAGTTAATTCCAAATTTTTGAGCAATAATATTTAAAGATTCACCATTTTGAACAACTGTTTTAGTATTACCTTTCGCATCATATTTAACTTCATTAACTTTACCATTTTTAGAGATTGTTTGCTGGAAAACTCTATGCGCAGAATTGTTATCATAAGCTTCAATTCCTGAACCTTTATATATAGTCAATACATTCTTGCCATCTGCTTTTTGTTTTTTCTCAACAATATAACCGTTTTCGGAGTAAACATTTATAATATTCCCAGCATTATCTGTTGTTGTTCTGTCAATTAATTTATCTGAAGCTACTTGCCCATTTGCATCAGCCTCAAGAGCAGTTGTTACTACAGTAGAACCATCAGAATTTTTAGTAACTAATTCTACATGCGCAAATATTTCATCAGTTTCTGCAATATAATTCAAGTCTGTTGTTGAAATTTCTTTATCATTTTCTTTTCGTACAAGTTTTATTGGTTTATTTTCAGAATTGTATGTTATAAAATCTTCCATTTTTGAACCATTATCGGAAAGATATTTCTTTACTTCTGTTTTTTGAGTAGTTGTGTTGGTAGAATTATTTATAGTAGCAGAAGTATCTTTAATTAATTTGTCACCCCCTATTTCTTCATTTATATTGTTTTGAGGGAATAGTTGAATTTCTTTACCATCTAAATTATTTCCTCCAGTTATATTTTTGTTTGTAGCAGACATTGCATTCCACAAGCTTTGTGCTTCTCCTGCCTGCAAAATTTTATCCTCACCTGCAAAGATATTGAAAAGTTTTTTTGTTTTTTCATCAGCATCTTTTAGGTCTTCTTCCTTTATTTCTTTGAAGTTAGAAAGCCTAAATTCTCCACCTTTATTAAATTTCAAAAAATCTTCGCCTGACATTACACTTCATCCTTGTATATAAAAATTAAAATAATTATTTACAATGACATATAAGTGTGTTATCGGAGTTTTTGAAGAATACTTTAATTTTTTTTTATAATTATGTAAAAATCGTTACAATTTATAACCTAAATGCAAATATAATAACAAAAAATGGCACTTTAGAAGTGCCAAAATTAAATGGGGCGGGTGATGGGGGTCGAACCCACGAATATCGGAACCACAATCCGAGGCCTTAACCACTTGGCGACACCCGCCATCAGTGTATTTTTATAATATCAAAAAAACACTTAAAATCAAGTCTTTCTACAAATCAAAATTTACATAAAATAACTTTTTAGCTTGCCAGCTAGGCGTACTAACAGAACAAAAGTATTTATAAAAAAAGAGAGCTCGTAATGAGCTCTTTTTTTAACTTATCCTTTGGAACATATATCCTATACCACGTGCCGTTAAGATTAACTCAGGATTAGCCGGATCTGTTTCCAATTTTGAACGTAATCTTGAAATATGAACATCGACAACACGTGTATCAATTCTATGATCAGGCGGATATGCCCATACATGCTGCAGAATTTCATTTCTTGAAAAAGCCTGACCGGAATTGTTAACCAACAATTCTAACAAGCTGAATTCCATACCGGTAAGCCTGATTCGTTCATTTTTTCTATATACCTGACGTCTTGCTGTATCAATTTTGATATTACCTGTTGTAATAACATTTTTAGTAACTTTTCCTGATGGAGTAACCATCTCTCTGTTATTTGTTCTTCTTAAAACAGCTTTAACTCTGGCTTCCAATTCTTTAGGGCTGAAAGGTTTGATTACATAATCATCTGCACCTAATTCTAACCCTGTAATTCTTTCAGATACATCACCTAAAGCTGTAAGAATAATAATAGGTACATCGGAAGATCTTCTTATTTCTCTAGTTACACCATAACCATCCATCTTTGGCATCATAACATCTAACACAACCAGATCAGGATTATATTTATTAAATGCAGCAACAGCTTCTTCTCCGTCCTGTGCTGTATAAACATCATAACCTGCCATTTTTAAACGTGTTTCCAAAATACGTCTGATACTTGCTTCATCATCAGCTAAAAGAATACGTTGACGGTCTTCGGATTCATTAGGCATTTCAACATTTTCTGTCATAGTCTTTTCCTTACTTACTTTACAAAATCTTATACAATAGTTCACAAACTCACGAAAAATATTACGATTTATTTATTTTTCTATAGTTTTATAACAGTATGTTACACTAATTTACAAAAAATTGCAAGCAAAATTTTTATTAATTATTCAATTTTAATTCAACAATCTGTCTGAACTTCTCCAGATCATCCTTCGTGTCTATACCTACAGGTACAAAGTCCACAACAGAAGTTTTTATATGCATACCGTTTTCCAATGCTCTAAGCTGCTCAAGACTTTCAGCACATTCTAACTGTGTCTGCATCATTGATGTCATATTTTCTAAGGCTGTCCTTTTATAACCATAAATTCCTATATGACCGTAAAAAACAGCCTTGCCGATATTTCTTTCATATGGAATTTTTGAACGGGAAAAATACAAAGCAAAGCCGTATTTATCAATCACACACTTGACAAGATTTGGATTATTAATCTCATTTTCATCTGTCAAAACTCTTATTAAAGTTGAAATATCAGCTTTATCATCTTCTTTAACATTTCTGATAACATCATCAATACTTTCAGGCTTAATCAAAGGCTCATCACCCTGAAGATTACAAATATAGGAGATTTCAGGATGACGAGAAACGACCTCCATAATTCTATCCGAACCGCATTTATGATCAACTGAAGTCATTTCAACCTCGCCGCCAAAGGATTGAACCTCATTAAAAATACGTTCATCATCAGTTGCAACAATCACCATATCTGCTAACTTTGACTGTTTTGCTTTCTCGTAAACCCACTGAATTACAGATTTTCCTGCCACTTTTAATAACGGTTTACCCTCTAACCTCGATGATCCATATCTTGCAGGTATTATTATTGCGGTTTTTGACATACTCCTTATCTCCTTAATCAACTCGTTTAACAACAAATGAAGTCCACTGATCTTGAGGAATTTCTTCTACAAGTTCTAATCCTGCATGTTTATAGGCATCAATAACAACTTGCTTCTTTTCATCCAAAATTCCGCTTAGTGACATAAGTGCACCTTTTTTCATAATATGCTTCAAATCAGACATAATTTCAGCCAAAACAAAATGAAGTATATTTGCACACACAAAATCAAATTTATCATTAATTTTATTAGCGGTTCCTAATTCAAAAGTACAATCAACCAAATTTTTCTTTGCATTTTCTTTTGCAACATCTATAACCGTTTCGTCATTATCACATCCATATACGTAAGATGCGCCGAGTTTTTTTGCTAAAATACTCAAAATACCGCTTCCCATTCCGATATCAGCTACTTTATCACCCGGCTTCATATATTTTTCTAACGCTTTCATGCACAATTGTGTTGTTTGATGAGTACCTGTACCAAAAGCACACCCTGGCTCCAATTTAATCGTAACCTCACTGTCCTTTGGATTATACTCGATCCAATCAGGAACTACAGAAATTTTATCCGTAACATGAGTTACATCCCACTGCTCTTTCCATTTTTTTGACCAATCCTCAGACTCTTTTTGTTCCAATTTAAATTCCCAGGAGCCTAAATCTTCTTCACTCATACCTCTTAATAAAAATTCCTGCCTATGCAAATCTAAAACGTTCTCAATATCATATTTCAAATCTTCAAAAGAATCACCATATTCATTTTTTAAAAATATTCGCAAGGTACCTTCCGTTGTTGAAACCATCTCCAAATCTTTATAGGTTTCTTCTGCAAGAACAACCCCTTCGCAATCAAAATTATCAAAGAAAATTTCAGAAATAATATCCTCCATTAATGGATTTATACTAAGTCTTAATTCATAATACTTATCTGCCATAATTATATCCTCAAATTTAAAGGTGAGATCCGATAATCCCACCCTCAGAAAATTATATACACATTACTTAAACTGTAATATAAGCACCCATTTTTCTAAACTTATCATAACGCTGATTTCTCAAGTCATCACCTGACATGCCTGCTAATTCGCCAAGAGCTTCTTGAATCGTTTTCTTCATTTCGGATGCCATAGCCTCATAATCAGTGTGAGCGCCCCTTACAGGCTCTTTAATAGCACCGTCAATAATTCCAAATTTTAATAAGTGAGGCGCAGTAATTTTTAAAGCAGTAGCAGCTTCTAGGTTTTTAGAAGCATCCCTCCATAAAATAGAAGCACATCCCTCAGGTGAAATAACTGTATAATAAGCATGTTCTAGCATATAAACTTTATTTGCTACAGCCAAACCTAAAGCTCCGCCTGAACAACCCTCACCAGAGATAATGGCGATAACTGGAACTCTCAGCTTTTGCATTTCTCTTAAATTCGTAGCAATTGCAGCTCCTTGAGCATGCTCTTCCGCACTTATCCCGGGGTATGCTCCAGGAGTATCAATAATAGTCACGATAGGAATATTGAATTTGTCAGCATGTTTAAACAGCCTTAATGCTTTTCTATACCCTTCAGGCTGAGGCATACCAAAGTTATATTCTAAATTTTCTTTGGTAGACTTGCCCTTCATTGTTCCAATAATCATAACCGGCTTGCCATCAAGTTTTGCCAAGCCGCCAACTATCGCTCTGTCATCAGTTCCCACCCTATCTCCATGCATTTCAACAAAGTCAGTACACATAAGATTTACATAATCCATAAAGTTAGGTCTTTCTGGATGACGGGCAATCTGAATTTTTTGAGTAGGATCAAGATTTGCAAACAATTCTTTTTTGAAATCTTCAGCCTCTTGTTCTAATACTTTAATATCTTTATCTAAATCCATTCCGGACTCCAAACTCATTTTTTTTAGTTCCTCAATTTTTTCTTGAATTTCCAGTATAGGTTTTTCAAAATCTAAAACTGTTGCCATACAACCACTCCTTATTCATGCATAGCCAAAACGTTAGACAATGTATCCTTCAAGTTTTTACGAGATGAAACAATATCAACTTGACCATATTTCATTAAGTATTCTGCGGTCTGAAAATCAGAAGGAAGTTTTTGTCTTATTGTTTGTTCAATTACTCTTCTACCGGCAAAACCTACTCTAGCTCCTTGTTCTGCAATAATGATATCACCTAACGTTCCAAAACTGGCAGTAACACCGCCAAATGTAGGATCAGTAATAAGATTAATATATAATAAACCTGCTTCATCAAGTCTTGCACAAGCACAAGAGGTTTTAGCCATCTGCATCAAACTCAATGCACTTTCTTGCATTCTTGCACCGCCTGAAGATGTAACAGCAAGGACAGGAAGTCTAAGCTCAATAGCCTTCTCAATAATACGTGTAACTTTTTCTCCTACAACGCTGCCCATAGAACCGCCCATAAAATCAAAATCCATAATTGCAGTTGCAAGCCTGTGTCCGTTGATAGAAGCTAATCCTGTTACGACGGCATCATCCAAACCTGTTTTTTTCTGAGCTGCCTCTAACCGGTTCTTATAAGATTCTGTATCAACAAATTCTAACGGATCTGTAGGCTTTATCTCAGTAAACAATTCTTCAAAAGAACCTTCATCAAATAACTGCTTAATTCTTGTTTTGGCATTAACTCTAAAATGATAATCACACACAGGACAAACCATATAATTATCTTCAATATCTTTTCTTAATAAATGAGCATCACAATGGACACATTTTGTCCATAATTCCGGGTTTGCCTCAATTTCTACTCTTGCTTCAAGAGCTCTTCTTTGAATTTGAGCTTCTTTACGCTTTTCAAACCAATCTTGAACTGTCATAAATTTACCTTCTTATATCCCTATAAATAAGAATCCTATAATTCTAATAAATTTATTATACATAAAAAAAATACATTGGCAAAATCTTCACAAAAGGGGTAAATATTTTTTACAAAAAACAATGACAATTTAAACTTAATTACCAAACTGTCATTGTTTTTAATAAATTTACCGAGTTTAAACAACATATATAAAAGTCCCTAACAATTAAATAACAAATGTATTATATATCGTTTAACAACGTTAAAATCATACAAAGAGTATAAAAGATTATCGCATATTATTATCTCTATGCTGTTTACGGATTTGTTCGGTTAATTCATTAGGTATTTTTATATTTTGCAATGCCATATGATATTTTCTTAAATTAGCAATACTTTCAGACTCCTCTAAAAGATCCCGTTTAGGCTGTGGATTTAAATTTTCTTTAACCTTTTCAAATTCAGTTTTAGCCTGCTTTGAGATAATTCGGAAAACAACTTCATCTATATCGCTACCTGAAACACCGTACTTTGAAGCAATTTCAGAAACTGTTTTTCCTGATGGGAAAGTATAAAGCCAATTTATAGATAATCTGTCTCCATCGCCAACATGCATAACACCTTTTTGATGAGGGGTGTACATTATATCTTTTTTAAAAGGGCTATGCCCAAGCCCTATTGCATGCCCTATTTCATGCAAAATCGTATGATAAACTTCTCCCTCATCCATATAATCAGCATGAACCAACCCCTCGGTTAGTCCTATTGCAACTTCTGCACTATATAAACGATTAGCTTTATCATACTGGAAATAACAATGGCCCAATGCCTGTCTTTCAACTCTTTTCCAATCAATATTTATATTAGACGTTAATAAAGAATCAACAATTACAAAAGAAACCTTACCGTTAGAAACCTTATGCCATTCATCCAGAGCCTTTTTAACATACTGGCGGTATTTAGCATCCTGACCTTTTTTCGAATAAAACTTCATAGGTGCGATGTAGACCTTTAAAGGCATCATTGTCCACCTTATAAGACGCCCATTTTTTACAGATTCTTGTAAATAGGTTTTCTTCTCCATATTTTTATTGTATAATAAAATGTGCTATAAGAAAAGTATACGAGAGTTATAATACAGACTTTAAGGAGAAAAAACATGGGAATGAATTTAATGAACATTATGAAACAGGTTCAAAATGCTCAAAAAAGAGCTGAACAAGCACAAAAAGAACTTTCAGCTTTGGAAATAACAGGAGAATCAGCAGGCGGAGCAGTAAAGGTTACTTGCGACGGACAAGGAAAATTTAAATCAATTAAGATTGCCGCAGAAGCAATAAATCCTGAAAATCCATCCTCTGTTGATGCTGAAACAATCGGCATGCTTGAAGATGTCATTTCTGCCGCTATCAAACAAGCAAATGACAAAGCTTCTGCGGAAATGGCTTCTAAAATGAAACAAATTACTGGCGGCATAAGCATTCCTGGATTGAATTTCTAATGATATATCCCAAAGCAATAGCAGCATTAATAGAGCAGTTCCAAAAGTTTCCGTCAGTCGGGCCTAAGTCTGCTCAAAGAATGGCATTTTACCTTCTCAGAATGCCAATGGCTGATGTTGAAAAATTTGCACAGACAATAGTTGAAGCAAAGAAAAACACTCATACGTGTGATATTTGCTTCAACTTGTCTGCTCAAACTCCATGCGAAATTTGTTCCTCCACTCAACGAGACCGCTCAACAATATGTGTTGTATCAGAAACAAAAGATTTAATAGCAATAGAAAAGACTAATGAATATAAAGGTTTATATCATGTATTACAGGGTCTAATATCGCCAATTGACGGAATAGGCGCAGATGACATAAGAATTAAAGAATTACTTAACAGACTTACAAATGAGGAAGTTAAAGAAATTATCCTGGCATTGAGTCCTTCTGTCGAGGGAGAAGCAACAAGCTTATACCTGACAAAACTGATTAAACCTTTTGGTATAAAGGTTTCTCGAATAGCATTCGGGTTGCCTGTCGGAGCTGACTTAGAATATGCTGATGAAATGACCATTGCAAAAGCTATCGAAGGCAGACATGAAATAAACTAATCAGGTATTATGTCTTTTCTTATTTTAGGTTATATATAGTTTTATGAATAATAATATTTTAGAAATAAAAAACTTAAGTGTTACATATAAAACAAAAAAAAGTATTCTCGGGTCACCTAAAACTGTACATGCCGTAAATAATGTTTCTCTCGATATAAAAAAAGGTGAAATTCTTGCAATAGCAGGAGAATCCGGTTGCGGAAAATCTACACTAGCAAAAGCAATAATGAAACTTATTGAAACCCAAAATGGCGAAATATTATTAGAAAATACCAACATCCTAAAGTTAAAAAAACGAGAAGACTTAAAAAAATTTTATCAAAAGGTTCAAATAATTTTTCAAAATCCATACTCAAGCCTTAATCCTAAAATGAAAATAGGCAAAATTTTAAAAGAACCGCTTGAAATAAATACCGATTTATCAAAAAAAGAAATTGACACAATCGTTGAAGATAAAATAAAAAAAGTCGGTTTGGATACAAACTGTTTAAACCTTTATCCGCATGAGTTTTCAGGAGGCCAACGACAAAGAATTGCAATTGCAAGAGCTTTGATATTAGATCCTGAATTTATAATTGCAGATGAACCGGTTAGCGCACTGGATGTCAGTATTCAAGCCCAAATAATTAACCTTCTGAAACAATTAAAAGAAGATGCTAATCTTACATTTTTATTTATTTCACATGACTTAAGTGTTATAAAATATCTATCAGACAGAATAGCTATTATGTATCTGGGTGAAATTATTGAAACCGGTAAAACAGAAGAAATATTTAATAATCCAAAGCACCCGTATACAAAGGCGCTTTTAAGCTCTGTTCCACAGCTTGACAGCGACAAAAGAGAACAAATACATCTTGAAGGAGAATTACCATCACCTGAAAATATCCCATCTGGATGTAAATTTCATACAAGATGTCCCTTTGTAATGGAAAAGTGTAAACATGAAAATCCGAAAGATATAATATTTTCTCAAACTCATAATTGTAAATGTTTTTTATATAACTAGCAAAAAAAAATTTTCATATACTTTAACTGCAATATGATAAAATTAACAATTAATAATGCAACAACACATTTGCCCTTAAAAAAAGCAAAAGGGACATTTGTAACTAGAAACAAAAAGGCTGCCGAATTAACTGACCAATTTTTTGATAACATAAAGAGTTCCTTCGGGTATGGAAATATATCGCTAAACATTTTTACTCAAATTTTAAAAAAGTATACTCCAAAAAATATTAAGATAGAATTTCTTGAGCTTCCGAGTAAAACACCTAGCAAGCTGTCCCTACACATAAACAATAATGGAAAAATTAACGGGTATTTATTATTTTTACCACTTGAAAAAACAAATCAAATTTCAAAAACTCAAGTTGGTAACATTATGCAATCAGTACTTGAACTATTTACAAGAATATTAAATCCTAAATATAACAAACGCGGTATTGATACAATTAATAAAAACTTAAACAACAGCCAAATAACACAACTGTTAAATACTATATATTCATCAAAAATGTTAACAGACACAGATTTGGATAAAAGTCTTATCGGAAAAAGTGCTCAAGAAAAAATCGATATACTGCAAACAATCCGATATAATACAAAATTAAAATTAAATAAATACAAAAAAGGCAATAAATATCAAAAAGAAATAGAAAAATTATATAGATATAAGAATATGACAAAATCAGAGCCTGTTAAATATACCCAATTTCAAATTCCGAAAAAAATAAAACTAATAGAAAAAAAATTAGCGGAAATAATAAAAGAAGAAAGAGCAAAATTACATACTTGATAAATATTCCATGATATAATGAAAATATGGACAAGAAAGTTATAACAACTAACAGAAAAGCATTCCACGACTACACAATTTCTGAAAAATATATAGCAGGAATTGTACTGACCGGAACTGAAATAAAATCCATAAGAAAAAATGCAATAAATTTAAAAGACAGTTTCTGCAAAATAGAAGATAACGAAATATTTTTATATAATTGTCACATTTCTCCTTATGAGCAGGGAAACAGATATAACCACAAAGCAGAAAGAACAAGAAAGCTTCTTCTAACAAAAAAAGAAATCCTAAAAATGCATTCTAAAATAAAAAAAGAAGGTTATACTATAGTTCCACTTGAAGTATTTATAACAAAAGGCTTTGCTAAGGTTGAAATAGGCCTTGCAAAAGGTAAAAAATTACACGACAAACGTGATGATATTGCTAAAAAAGATCAAAAACGAGAAATGGATAGAGCATCAAAACTTAAATATTAAACAAAAAAAACCTGATATCATAAAGACATCAGGGGTAAAAATTTGTAGGGGAAAAATTAAATTGGAGTTATTATAAAAACTTTATGCTATATGCAGCAATTGTTTATTATATGCTGCGATAAAATTCATCTGTTCTAAAAGTAAATCAGATTTATCTACAAATGGCTGTTGAGAAGCCGCAACCGTAGTTGTTACTTGATCTTTATAAATATCTTTCAATTTCTTATCTAATTTTTTTAAATTTGCAACTGCCATATTATTTCATCTCTCTTCTTTAACTTACGTCTTACGTATATATAAAGTATATACTTATTTAAAAATTTCAAGTTTGGGTTATTTTGTTACATAACTTTACATATCTAAAATTATTTTAAAATTTAAGCAACTTATCCGAATAATATGTTTTTATATATTTGTAGGGAAATAGGAAAGTAGCATGTCAGAACAATCAATAAACGGATTAAATATACCAAGTATACAGAATAATAAACCAATTCATTTTCAACAAAATCCGACACCGGCAATGCAAGGTGGAACTCCAATGCAGGGTATGCCGCAAAATGTAGGTGATACTCAACTTGGAAACAGAGTAAAAAATAGTTCTGATATGGCACAAAGTCCATATACACTGCCTGTAGGTCTTGGTACCTGGTATGTTATTGCTCAGGGGATGGATAAATTCAGCAAAAAATGTAACGGAACCTATGATGAAAGCATACTGGGAAAAATTACAGGAAAGGCTGATAAACTATCAGATAAAGTAACCGGAAGCAAGCTATTTACAAGCTCCTTCGGACAATGGGTCGGAAAAAGATATAATTCAATAAAAAGTTACTTGGATAAAATTTCAAGTAACCCGAAAAACAGAATTTTCTATGCATTAAGAAACCATAGAACCAATCCTGAATGTAAACTTGTAAAAGTTCCGGCAGCAGGTTTAAATGGATTCTTAGAAGCTGATACAAGACAGGTATTTGAAGAATTTTTAAAACCTGCAAAACATGGAATACAATTACAGCAATACGGTAAAGATAAAGCATATATTGACAATTTCATGAATAGCATTCAAGGATTGTCAAAAGCTGAAAAACGTTTAAGATTACAAGACGAAGAATTAAAATACTTTAAAGAAGCTCCGCAACAACTGGAAGCTGCCTTCAATAAACTTAGCAAAAAAGATAAAATTAGAGCAATTACGTCTAAAATGACAGAATTTGGAGAAAAAGTAAACAGAGGAACACTTCGTGCATATTTAGACAGCTCAGATTCGGCATTATTAAATAAGTTCAAAGAATTAAGACTGAAAGAATTAAAAATCACTAAAGGCTTAGGCTTTGATTCTATCGCTCAATACCGCAAACTGACAAATGAAGACTATGCTCTAAGCCATATGGATGAAATTTTAAAAGCACTGAGAAAAGGTGATCAGAACTTAAAAGTTATGATCTGGAAAAAAGACGGTGCTTTGGGCAAAGTTTTCAGCCATTTATTAGGCAGAGAAGTAGGCATATCAGAACTTGCAAACAAATTTGACTTATCATTAAAATCAGGTGCAAAAACCAAATTCGGTAAATTTGTAGGAAAAGCCTTCGGATACTTAACAGAAGGTTGTACAAACAGATTTGCCGGTGGTAAATTGGCAGTTGCTATGCAAGCATTCATCTTTGCAGATATGTTAATTCATACATTCCAAGCTCCAAAAGGTGAAAAAGGAAAAACTTTAGCTGAAAGATTTGTAAACGACTTTACATATTTCTTGGCATTACCTTTAGGTATTTGGGCTATGCATAAAGCAGGCGGTTTAAAATACTTGGGAATGACAAAAGAACAAGTTAAAGCATATAGAGAAAATCTAAAATTATTTAATCAAAATCATAAATTATACGGCAAAAAAATGGCTAAAATGCGTAAGAAAGTCTTAAATAGACAACTTAATGCCGGTGTTAAAAACCCGTTCATAAAATTACTTAAAAAAGCCGCAAATTTACTGACTATAGGAATAGAAAGAACAAAACCATATATCTCAAAAGATAAACTAAATGCTAACCTTTTGAGAAAATCAAAATACTGGGGTAAAAATGCATTAGGTTACGGTATCAGATTTGCAATTCCTATGATGTTAATATCTCCATTAATTGCAAAATGGACTACAAAGGGTGCTCACGCAATCTTTGGCAGACCTACTCAATCTGTATTGGATGAAGATAAAGAAGACACTTCAACACAACCAACAACAACTCCAACTACAGCTCAGACTCAACCATCAACTAATAATACAACCTCTGCCCCTGTAACAACAACGACTCAAACAACAACTCAAACAACAAATATAAAATCCATTCCAAATAGAAATCCTCAATCTTATTCAGATTCAAATCTGATAAAACAAAGAATCAATGGAAATACTCAACCTCAAACCGTTAGATCAACAACAACTACGACTACAACAACTACAAGCAATAACAATACAAATAAAGAACAAGAACCAGTAAGAACTTATATCCCATCACCAATAGGTATGGTTCCTCCATCATCTACTGATTTAACCGCAGCAGATCAGGCTCTTGCGCATGCTGATATGGCAGAACAATCAATCAATGAAACTTTAAAATCAATACAACATTAGTCAACTAACTATTTACAACAGAGATAAATATATGCTAGAATAAAATAAGCTCTATATAGGCGTTAATTTTGTTCCTACATTTATATAAATAGGGAGGGTTAACTCTCAAGACGCTGAAGTATACCCGCCGATATTATTATCGCCAGCGGGAAACGGATTAGTCTAGGTTCCCACCCACCTGCGAGCCAAGCAGGTAACAAAATCCGCTTATATGGGGCTTTTATATATTAATATAATTGCATAGCTCAATAACATATGATATAATGCAACTATAGGGGTACTTTGGTAATGTCAAATAAGATATCAACAATGATATTAACTGATGAATTTGCAACACAAGAAGTTTTAAAACTTTTTGTAAGTGAGTTTAATAATCTTGAAATACTTGACTCTCTGAACGATTATAATCAAATATTGAATAAATTATCTTCAATCAATGGAAAAATTATATTTATTGTTGATTTATCAAACTATAAGCAAGAAAAACTTGATTTGATACTAAAAATTACACAACAATGCAAAAACTGCAAAGTATTGGCTCTTTCAGACAACCCTTCCGTAGATCTGATTATACAAATCATGAGAGCAGGCGCAAGAGAATTTGTACCTATACCTATCATAAAAAATGAATTCTTTGAGGCCGTAAATAAAATTATTATCCAATTTGAAGAAACAAAACCTCCAATAAATAAATGCAAAATCATTTCAGTCTTCTCTAATAAAGGCGGAATAGGAAAGACTTCAATTGCCACCAATTTAGCCATTGAATTATCAAAACTTACTAAAGAAAACGTTGCATTAATAGATTTAAATTTCCAAATGGGAGATATCACAACATTTCTTGACCTTAAACCGTCATTTAATATATCTTATATGCTTGAAAATATAGACAAAATTAATGAAACATTCTTATTAAGCACACTTGAAAAATACAAAAACACATCACTATATGTTCTCGCTGATCCACCTTATTTTAAACAGGCAGATGATATACAACCAAAACAAATTGCAAAACTGTTTAATACATTAAAAGATACTTTTTCATATATTATAATTGATGCCGAAGCCAGTTTTGATGGGAAGAATATTGCGGCTTTAGATAATTCTGATATTATCCTTCTTGTTACAGTAGCCAATCTTCCGGCACTCAGAAACACTCAAAGATGCCTTGAGCTGTTTAACAAACTTGGTTATGATAAAGACAAAACAAAAATTGTAGTTAACCGATATATGGAAAATGATGAAATAAAAGAAGCAGATATAGAAAATGTGCTGGCTAAACAAATTTTTTGGAAAATTCCTAACAATTACTTTGCAATAATGTCTGCAATAAATAAGGGGACACCTGTTAGCATATTAAACAGCTCAACAAATGTCGCACAAAGCTATAAAAGTCTTGCCCAACATATTTCAGATAATCTGCTAAGGGAAAAAATGGTAAAAAAATTTGAAAATATTTTGAACAATTAATAGGGAGAATAAATGGGACTATCAGAAAGATTTAAAGAAAAGCTGGAAACAAAAGATATATTTACAAAAAACATATCAACCGAAGAAAATATACTGGAAAATTCAGGGATTAAATTTATTTCAAAACCAATAGAACTTGACTCAAAAAAAGTACAATCTTTAGATAAAGAAGTTAAACCGGTTAATAATTTGTATATTGAAGAAAAAACAAATTTACAAAAAGAAGACCAAAATCCTATTTATTCAGATTTGCTTGAAAATATAGAAACTCGTATAATCAGTAAAATTCGAAAAATACCGTACTGGACAGAATATTCAGTTCAAAGACAAGAAAAAATGATACAAACATATATAGATAAAAAACTTCAAACAGAAGAAATAACATTAAATATACAAGAAAAAGATGAATTTATACAAAATATATTAACTCTTGCAAATAATAGATAACATAAAAAAACACCGGAACAAATAATTCCGGTGTTTTTTTATTTGTTAAAGACTAAACATTATTACATTCTGAAGTTTCTATTCCGGTTCTATACACTTCAACAAGGTTATCGGCCATTGCAAAACCCGCCATAGAAATAACATACACTTGAATAATTACAGCAAGCCATGAACAACCTATAAGTATAGATAAATTTAACGGTGTATATATATTCCCACCGGAAGATATAATTGCCAACACTGCAACATAAAGTGCAACAAGCATACCAGGAATACTTGTAATAATTGATGCTACAGTATTCAACACCATATTTACAAGAATATACTTAAACAGGACAATTACAGTTTCTTTAAAAACTTTTTTCATATCTGAAATTACAGTCAGCGGATTAAACAAAGCTGCATTATATTCACAATCTTGACTAAATCTAATAAAAATATAGCTTATAAAAGGTGAAATGATATATGATACCAAAGCGAAAGCACAACACAATAATGCACAGAGCATAACTAAAAGAATAAAAACAATCAGATGTTCCTTTACGATACTCAATCCATAAATGAAAAGAGAAACAGGAATACTAAAAAGAATCAATGTAAAAATTGAATAATAAAGACCCCAAACAAGATATAAAGGAATAGCCTTTACCGCCTTCGTAAAAGTTGTCCAGTTAATTATTGGCAAACCATTAGCACATTCTAATCTAGATTTAAAAAAATCAAGATTAAAACCCGTTAAAAATATTAAAGGAATTATTGATAAAATACCCAAAACAACTGCACAAAGCAACAATTTTGCAAATATCAAAGCAGGAGCATCTTTATCAATACAACTTAAAAACGCACCGGCTAAAGCAGGCAGCAATAATAATAAGACGAAATAAAAATGTCTTTTATTCTCACCTGCATACAGTGACTTAAAAGTCTGCAATATTTTTTCCATAACACAACCTTTCTAATATTAATCTATATAAATGTACTCTCTTACAAATTTTGGAAAAGTTAATACATACATAAAATAAGCAAAAATTTTCATAATAACTACCTCGCTACTCATTATATCGGATAACTAAAAAAAATCTTTAGACAACCCCAAACTTGATTTACAAAAAGTTACAACAAAAACTATTTTGTACTAAAATATAAAATATGGAACACAGGGAATTTAAAATAAGTTCAAAATATAAACCGGCCGGAGATCAGCCAAAAGCAATTAAACAGCTTGTAGAAGGGATAAAAAACGGAGATGATACCCAAACATTACTAGGTATAACGGGTTCAGGAAAGACCTTTACTATTGCCAATGTGATAGAACAAGTACAAAAACCAACACTTATAATTGCGCACAATAAAACACTTGCCGCACAGCTATACAACGAATTCAAAGAACTTTTTCCGGATAATGCGGTTGAATATTTTATCAGTTACTACGATTATTATCAGCCTGAAGCTTATATTCCAAGGACTGACACCTACATTGAAAAATCTTCATCCATAAACGAAGAAATAGACAGACTCAGACACAATACTACAAGAAGTCTGTATGAAAGAGATGATGTCATTGTTATCTCCTCAGTCAGCTGTATATACGGCTTAGGACTGCCCGAAAATTACTTTAAAGGCTCTATAGAAATCAAAACCGGAGATGAAATAAATCGTGATGATTTATTAAAACATTTTGTAAACGTAAGATATGAAAGAAATGATCTTGAATTAAAATGCTCAACATTTAGAGCCAGAGGCGATATTGTTGAAATTATGCCTGCTTATGAAAAAATTATTACAAGATTTTATTTCTTTGGAGATGAAGTTGAAAAAATTGTCAGGATTGATAATGTTACTGGAGAAATTATTGAAACACCGTCATCTGTTGTTATATATCCTGCTGTACACTACTTATCAGATGATGATAATGTAGATGAAACAATTGATATGATCCGCCAAGAACTTCAACAAAGACTCTTTGAATTAAACAATGAAAATAAACTTATTGAGGCTCAACGCCTTGAACAAAGAGTTAAATATGATATAGAAATGATAAAAGAAATGGGATACTGCACCGGAATAGAAAACTATTCAAGAATAATTGAAAGAAGACCTCCTGGCTCGGCTCCTGCAACCTTGTTAGATTACTTTCCAAAAGATTTCCTAACTGTAGTTGATGAATCTCATGTCACATTACCTCAAATAAAAGGTATGTACCATGGAGACTCTGCAAGAAAAAAAGTTCTTGTAGACTATGGATTTAGACTACCTTGTGCTAAAGATAACCGACCTTTAACAAATGATGAATTTTACAAAAAAGTAGGACAAAAAATTTATATATCAGCAACTCCTTCCGAATTTGAACGACAAACATCAGAACAAATAGTGGAACAGATAATAAGACCTACAGGACTATTGGATCCTAAGGTGTCTGTACGACCTATAGAAACACAAATTCAAGATTTAAAATCTGAGATAAAAAAACGTGCAGAAAAAGATGAACGAATACTTATAACAACACTAACCAAAAGAATGGCTGAAGACTTAACAGACTTCTTTATCCAAGAAGGCATACGAGTAAGATATCTACACAGCGAAATAAAATCAATAGAAAGAGTTGAAATACTTAGAGATCTAAGACTTGGAGAATTTGATGTACTTATTGGGGTTAATTTATTAAGAGAAGGACTCGATATACCTGAAGTTTCACTTGTTGCAATTATGGATGCAGACAAAGAAGGCTTCTTAAGATCTGACACAAGTCTTATCCAAACAATAGGACGAGCAGCGAGAAATGCCTGTGGAGAAGTAATTATGTATGCTGACAAAATAACTGACTCCATGGATAGAGCAATAAAAGAAACCGAAAGAAGACGTAAACTTCAAATAGATTACAATCAAAAATACGGCATAATTCCTCAAACAATTAAAAAACCTATCGAAAACAATTTACTATCACTAGTTGCAAGCTATAGAGACCTTGAAGACATAGTTGCTGAAGAAATGGTTGACTTAGGAATAGAGAAAAAGGACTTACCAAAACTTATAGATAAACTTGAGAAAGATATGCACAAAGCCGCCAAAATTCTTGATTTTGAAAGAGCTGCACAAATAAGAGATCAACTAAAAAAATTAAGAGAAATGAAAGATTAACGGCCGTTTAATCTTTCTGCAGAATCGTCAATCAGATTTATTTGAACATTCTCATCATATTCTTCATTACTGCCTTTTATATGTTCATAAGCTGTTTGTGCCATATAATTGGATAAGATAGATATATTGACTATAATAACAGCCGAACAATATGCCAAAAAGCCCCAGTGAGTAAATGGAACTTTAAAATAAGAAAATAAATAAGCAATAGGTCCAATTAATACGACATTAGCAAGAAGAAGTTGTGGAATAAAAAACAGAAAACCAATAAAAACATCAATACAAGATTCAAAAATAGTAATATAATTAAAACCCTGTAAAATTTTTAAATATTTTGCAAAAGATAAATACGATGTTAAAACAATAGAAAATAGTATTGACCAAACAATAATTTGAAAAATTAAAGGAACATGAGGCAGATCAATAGGAATTGTAACATTCTTTACTATTAAACTGCCTATAGTCCCAAATATTAACAACTGAGGTACAACAACAATAAAAGACTTACCTATAGCCTTAACAAGCTTCAACAAATTAAATGTAAGAATTTCTCGTTGATTGGTCCTGACATTATTAATTCCCTGAGTAAGCAACCCGAGTAATAATATTCCAACTATAGTTGCGAAACAATAAAACTCACTCATTCTGCCCACAATAAATAAATGAACAACAATATAGACAGGAACAGCATATAATGCAATTTTAGCAATAGCTAAATTTTCACTAAGCGCTTCATTGAATGCATCAACTATAGATGCCATAGACTAAACCTCCATACAAAGTATTATCCTTGAATTAAACGTTTTAATTCTGCTGGTTTAGAAGATTTTGATAAAGCATCTTCTATAGTAACCAAACCTTTTTTATACAATTCAGCAAGAGCAGATTCAAGTGTTTGCATACCAGCACCAGAACTTGTCTGAATAGTTGAATAAATTTGTGCAGCTTTTGCTTCACGAATAAGGTTAGCAACAGCAGGCGTAACAACCATAATTTCCTGAGCCATAACACGACCTTTTCTTGATCCATCAGGTTCTCGTTTTGGAAGCAGAGTTTGTGCAAATACAGCAACTAAAGAGTTAGCCAACTGTACACGAATTTGTTGTTGCTGCCCTTCCGGGAATACGTCGATAATACGGTCAATAGTTTGAGAAGCTGATGAGGTGTGAAGTGTACCAAAAACTAAGTGACCTGTTTCGGCAGCTGTTAAGGCTAATGCAATAGTTTCATGGTCACGCATCTCACCTACCAGAATAATATCAGGGTCTTCACGAAGTGCGGATTTCAAAGCATTAGCAAAAGATCGTGTATCCATACCTAATTCACGCTGGTGAATAATACTAACCTTTGATGTGTGAACAAATTCGACCGGATCCTCAATGGTCAAAATATGTTCCGCTCTTGTTCTATTAATATAGTCAATCATTGCAGCCAAAGTTGTTGATTTACCTGAACCTGTAGGCCCGGTAACAAGTACCAAACCACGAGGTTTTTCTGCAATAGTTGTAACTATAGGAGGCATACCCATATCTTCCAAGGTAGGAGCTTTAGTAGCAATCGTTCTGAATGCAGCTGCATAACATCCTTTATCTTTATAAAAGTTCACACGAAAACGACCTATATCTTCGACACCGTATGAAAAGTCCAATTCCCACTCTTGTTCAAGATGACGACGTTGTTCATTTGACATCATTGGGAATAACAAAGCTTCTACTCCTTCTGGAGTCAGTGGATCATAA
The DNA here is from genome assembly GCA_949300485.1 of uncultured bacterium. Classification (GTDB taxonomy): domain Bacteria; phylum Cyanobacteriota; class Vampirovibrionia; order Gastranaerophilales; family Gastranaerophilaceae; genus Zag111. Next base: position 12,596 of record CASGEL010000006.1, on the reverse strand, counting down.
TCTAATCTTACCAATTTACCATCGATACGGGCAATTGGCGGAAGCTTATTTGAAATATGTAAGTCAGATCCGCCTTTTTCAACTAATTCTCTCAATAAATCTTCAATAATCATAATCTATAACCACCTTTTTCTATTCTGTATAATTCATAAGTGCATCATTTTCTTTTTGAGCCATCTCAAGCAGTAAATATGTCATATACGCACCTAGAGCAACCGCTTTAGGATCAAGATTTGTTTTATTCGCCGCTTCGATAATCGCAGTATTAACCTCCGGATTTTCTTCTTTAATATAATGTATCATTTTTTTACGCCAAGCCGGCATATCTTCAAATATTTCATTAAATGCAGTTGTTGCAATATCTTCTGATATAACTGGTAACATAACAATACTAACCCTTCTTATAATACATACGATATGTTTATTATACACAAATTTTTAACTAAAGTCTACTTTGCAATAAAAATCATATGTTTGAAGTATAATTTAGCTATGAAACTGACCAATCTGAAGCTGACAAATTACAGAAACTGTAAAAACATAGATCTGAATTTCAATCAATCAAAAATATTAATAATCGGAAAAAATGCTCAAGGAAAAACAAATATCCTTGAAAGCATATATCTATTATCATCTTTAAAAACACCACGAACTTCAAATAATATAGAATTGATTAATTTTGACGGTGAATACTTCAAAATTGAAGCAGATATCATTAAAGCGGATACCGACATAAGCTTATCAGTTCTATACAACAATGAAAAAAAAAGAGAATTGAAAATTAATAATGTAAAATCAATGCCAAAAGATTTTAAATCAGTTTTGAAAACTGTTCTTTTTTCATCAAATGATCTTTTATTACTAAGGGGAACACCTCAAGACAGAAGAGATTGGCTTGATCGTGCAATATCTCAAATTTATCCGGCTTATGATGACAGACTTTCTAAATATGAAAAAATAAGAGTACAAAAAAATAATTTTTTAAAAGAATGCGCTAAAAAGGGAATTATAAATGATGCTCTGCTGGATGTTTATAATGAACAACTATCGATAACCGGCAGTAATATCATATACATCCGCAAAAAATTCATAAAAGAAATAGAAAAAATTGCACAAATAAAACATAGAACAATCAGCGAAACCGAAAAGCTCTCAATAAATTACGATTGCTCATTTAATATTCAAAACTCAAACGAGTCCGAAATTGAAAAAATAGAAGATATACAATGGAGCTTTCTCAATTCTCTTGAAGAAAGGAAAATAGAAGAAGAAAGAAGATGCCAAGCCTGCATTGGACCGCATAGAGATGATATTATTTTTTATATAAATAATCAGGAAGCAACAAAATATGCCTCTCAAGGACAGCAAAGAACAATCGTTTTAGCTCTTAAACTATCAGAACTTGATATTATTACAGATAAAACAGGAGATGAACCTATACTGTTGCTTGATGACGTTTTGGCAGAACTTGATGATATCAGGCAAAATTTTCTGTTAAAATCAATAAATGCAAACACACAAACAATAATTACATCTGTTGATACAATTTTATTCGAAGATGAATTTTTAAAAGATGTACAAATTTACAAAATAGAAAACGGAAATCTAATTTTATAATTCCAACTGTAATACTCCTGGCTCTATAACTTTAAATTTGCTATTACGAGCTAATACCATCTCTTTTTCCATTGAATCCCTCAAATCCCAAAATTTAGTATTTTCAGGAAGATAGATTTCATAAGTGAAATTATTTGCACCGTTATTAATCATCCCTTCAGCAGAGGCACCTTTTTCTACTGACACTGAACAAAAAGCTTTATCTGTAAGGTATCCGTCTTTCTGTGTATACATCCAGTCTCTCGGAGCATCTCGAAAAACTTTCATAGGTTCAGAAGTTATTGAATTTATCTCCTTATCCAAGATATCAATACTTTCATAAATTGTACGGTTCAAATTTTTCTGCTCAATTATCTGAGCTGCTACATAATTTTTTATCGATTCAGGCATATCCTCATATATACGTGGTAAAGGTTTAAACGTGCCGGATCTCAAAAATCTGTTAATATCTAAGCCGTAATTTTTATAAAAACCCTCAGGATTACACAACAAATATTTATAATCATCAAAATCTACAGGAATTTCAGATGACATAAGATTTTCCAAAGATTTTTGTATAAAAGAAGTCTGATGATTTATTTTGGGATACAATGAAGCAAAAGATACTGCACCCATACAATTTAAAGTATTTGTAATTCTTTGAGAATCATCTTTAAACTGCTCAGAAGCTGGATTTTTCTGCTGAATGCCTGACTGAACATATTTATTATTAAAAGTTATCGGCGAAATATATAAATTATGCATTTAACAAAATCCCCTGACTTTGCAAAGTTTGTTGAGTCTTCCGAGCAAGTTCTTTCTGGTAAGCTTGAAAATCTTCTATTAGCTTCGCTATCTTTATATTTAAAGCAGAGTTTGAATTTTCGCTATTGATTGATACATAGTATTTTAAAAATTCAATATCATCTTCGGTTAAATTTTTCACATCTAAATTTCCAGCTTCTAATTTATCTAAAAACTCAGCTAATTTAGCTTTTTCATTATATCCGGCTTGATGTGCTCTGCGTCTTAAATAACTGGCATAGGCTTCCGCATCATTTTCTTTTAAACATAGTTCATAATAATGATCCCAAGCGCCCCCAGGTCCACAAGCACGAGGAGTAACATCATATTTTTTACATAATTTTTGATAATTCATATACCAATCCGCAAGAACTAAAACCTTTACTTCTGGAGGTTTTGGTGCACCTGAAGAGCCAATTTCATCTTGAAAAATAATATTACCCTTTTTATCCATAATTATAACTTTTTTAGAATATGCGTTTTCTTTAGTTATTTTTGTGTTTCCGTCACTTAATCTTTCTACTGTTTTTGTAAGTTTCTTTTCGAAATCCACAACTTCTCTTGAAATAAGAGCATATTCTCCGTTAGAGCGCTTATCATAAACCTTTGAAACATGCACATCTCTATCTTTATCTACAATATAGACGAATTTTGAATCTTTATTATATATTGAATGTACAGATATTAAACCGTCTTGACGAATTTCGCGGATTAGAGTACCGTCTTCTGTAGTTACTCTGCGAAGAATTCCTGCTTTTGTCGGTATTGTTACTTCTATACCTTTTGTTCCGTCAGATAGCTCAATTTCTTTTGTATTCTTAGAAATAATCTCAGCTTTTTGAGCTCTTTTGGTTTCTTTTTCAGCATTTATTCTTTCTTTTTTCAATCTTGCATACTCTTGAGGATTTTCTGCTTTTAATTTTAGCATAGCTTCTTTTTTAGCTTGTTTTGCTGCAAGTAATTTAGCTTTCTCTTCAGCATCTTCTGCCATTTTTGTATAAAAATCCGTCATTGATGCTCTTTCTTTTGGATCCATTACTCTTGATGCAAAATCAGCATCAATTTTTGCACCTAATTCAGGATCTATAGATCTACTACGAGCAAAAATTTCGGAAATCTGAGCCTTTAAAGCTTCACCTTTTGCAATAATTTTGTCTGATTTCTTTTCTAAACTTCTATACCATCTATTCAAATATTTTAATTCGGCATTATTTTCATTTAAAATATGCTTATCTATAAATTCATCATCAATTTTAGGACCGTATCTCTGGTCTAAACGTCTTCTTACATTTTCCAAAATATTTTTAGCTTCGTCTGTTAATCCTGATATTGCAGAAGAAGCTGCTGCATCGCCAGATGGCGGTTGAACAGGATTTTGAGGATCAATAGCCGGTTTAACTTTACCTTTTTTTACATTATTTATTAATACTGCACCCAAACCAATTACAGCTAATCCTGTTAGAGAATATAAAAGTACTTTCTTTCTATTACTTTCTTCTTTTCTATTCAGGTAATCATTATTTTGGACACCTTTATTATCATTACTTTTGAATACCAATGAATGCACATTTACTGATGAAACTTTCATTTAGAACTACTACCTTTCAATTTTCACAACTTACACCTTTCTAATATAAAACTAAAAATATAAAATTTTGACAAATTTTCGACTTCAATTAAGAATTATTAAGCCCGAAGCTAATATTAACTTTGGGCTTAATTTCTTATAACAAATATAAAATCATTATTCTTTAATAAACTTAGTAATTAAAGCAGCTATCAACAAGCAAATTGCACCAATAAAGAAAGAATATTCATAATGGAAATTTATATATTCCCCTGAATGAATTACAGCTTTATTAATAATCCATGCAACAAGAGTACAAACAAAAACCTGAGGCCCTGCTATAAAGATGTTAAATAAACCCATTACAGAACCTTCTGTTCCAGGCTTTATAAATTTTGACAACATAGCAAACGGTAAAGCACAAACACTTGCCCAACCGATACCAGATAAAGCCATAAATACAGCAACTGCAATAGGAGAAGTTTTAAATATCCCCATACATAAGTAAGCTAAAAACATTGATAGTAAAGAAACTATATGAACTTTTCTATTCCCGTATTTTCCGGCAAGAACACCAATTGGTATCGCTATTACAAAACATACAAGATTAAAAATAGCAAAACATACAGAAGAATAATTTGTAGCCCTTATCAATATAGGATGGAATGATCTTTGAGCATCCAATGCTAATTTTGTCAAATCAGGAACTCCAAAAACAGTATGAATTGAAAAATTAGTAAAGAAAATCATCAAACACATCATCCCAATCCAGGTAAAGAATTGCATAATACATATTTTCGCAACTTCAGGAGAAAGGGCAAAAAATTCTTTCATAGATTTCCAAAAGCCCTGATCTTCTTTGGCATCAGCAGATTGCGAATTGTCATCAGTTAAAGTACTACGCTCTTTTATTGTTATGCATGTCCAAGCCATCGCAAGAGCAAAAGCAAGAGCTGCCATAATAAACTGAGCTGTAACTGACATTTGATAATGAAAAACAACCTTCAAAAACGGTGCTGTAGCAGCAGCTATTACTGACCCTAAACCAATAGCCAAACTTATATAAGAATTAGCCAATGCATGCTGTTCAGAAGGTACCACATCAGGCACCAAAGCCCTATAAGGCCCCTGGGCAATATTTATACAAGCATCAATAATCCATATCATAATAGCTGCAATCAAAAGACCGGTCCACACTGGTAAATTAATACCTGAAATTTTTACTAAAAATTCAGCAATATTACCGGAATTTGGGAATAACCAAAGCGCAATAGCCGCAATTATAGCTCCACCTAATAAATATGGACGTCTTCTACCAAACTTAGATTTTGTTTTATCAGATATAGCACCAATCAATGGTTGAACTACCATACCGGTAAATGGCCCGGCAAGCCATATTAAACCATAAATAAAAGGATCCGCTCCTAAATGCTCTGTTACAGGTGCAGACAAAATTATTCTCATCTGCCAGGCAAACTGTAAACCTAAAAAGCCCAGCGCAAAATTTAAGAAATTTACTGTTGTAAATTTTTTCATGACAAAATCATTATTCATTAACTCTCTTTACCTCATAAACTACTGTATTACAAAAGTACAAAGAACATAAAATATAGTCAAGTCAAAAATGTTCTGTATACCTTATTTACGCCTTATAACTGCATCAATTAATCCCTTAAACAAAGGATGAGGTTTATCAGGACGAGATTTGAATTCAGGATGGAATTGGCAGGCAACAAACCAATCCAAGTTTGGAAGCTCTACGACTTCTGCAAGCATTCCATCAGGCGACATGCCTGAAAATACCAATCCAGCATTTGATAATTGCTCTATATATTCATTATTGACTTCATATCTGTGTCTGTGCCGCTCTGAAATAATTTCCTTTCCGTAAGCTTTAGCTGCCTTGGAGCCCTTCTTCAAATGACATTCATAAGCTCCTAAGCGCATGGTTCCGCCATAACCCTTTACATTTTTCTGTTCAATCATCAAATCTATTACAGGGTAAGAAGGATTATCATCAAATTCTTTTGAATTTGCTCCTTTTAAACCGACAACATTTCTAGCATACTCAATTACTGCACACTGCATACCTAAACATAAGCCTAAAAACGGAAGATTATTTTCTCTTGCGTAACGAATAACATTAAGCTTACCTTCAATACCTCGAACCCCAAAGCCGCCAGGAACAACGACAGCATCAACATCTGATAATAATTTTTTGCAATTTGAATAATCCACACATTCTTCAGAATTTATCCATTTAATTTCAACAGAAGCAGAATCAGCATATCCTGCATGCTTTAAAGATTCTACAACTGAAATATACGCATCTGATAATTTTGTATATTTACCTGCAATAGCAACTTTTATAGACATCTTAGGATTTTTAATTTTGGTAACCAACTCTTCCCAAGAGGTTAAATTTGGCTTTCTATCTTCCATCCCAAGCATTTTTAAAACTACAGACCCCATACCCTGAGCTTCTAAAGCTAAAGGTACTTCATAAATAGTTTTCATATCTCGGCATTCTATAACAGCTTCTTTTGGAACAGAACAGAACAAGGCCAGCTTGTCCTTTTCATTTTTAGGTATTGGTTTTGAAGTTCTGCAAACCAAAAGTTCAGGCTGAATTCCATAACTTCTTAAAACATTTACACTGTGCTGCGACGGCTTTGTTTTTAATTCTCCGGAGGTAGGAAGATACGGAAGCAAGGTACAGTGAATTGAAACGGCATTACCTATACCTATCTCAGACTTAAATTGTCTTATTGCTTCAATAAACGGCAAACTCTCAATATCCCCTATAGTACCTCCAATTTCTATAATATGAAAATCAGGTTTAAATTGTTTTGTAGCAGCAACAATTTTTGACTTAATCTCATTAGTAACATGTGGTATAACTTGAACAGTAGCTCCAAGATAATCTCCTCTTCGCTCCTTATTTATAACCTCTTGATAAATTCTGCCTGAAGTTACATTATTAACCTGTCCAAATGAAGTATCAGTAAACCTTTCATAATGGCCTAAATCTAAATCTGTTTCTGCACCATCATCTGTAACAAAAACTTCTCCATGCTGAAACGGACTCATTGTGCCAGGATCTACATTTATATAAGGATCAAATTTTTGAATAATAACGGAATAATCTCTTGATCTGAATAAACGTCCTAAAGAAGCGGCAATAATACCTTTCCCCAAAGAACTAACTACACCACCAGTTACAAATATATATTTTGTCATAATCCTCTACCCCTGCTTCCTGTTGCCAAATAACCATAAATAACAACCTCAGCAACAAATTATAAATATCTGCTTCAATAAATTTTCAATAATGAAACAGCCTTACCGACAATAACAAAATATCTGATGCTTTATATGAGACCGCCGGTAACAAACTTTTATCTTAGTTAATTTTTGGAACCTTAAAAAATCCGTTTTCTTCCTCCGGAGCATTTGACATCAATGCATCTTTTGAAATTTCCTGATGAGGAACATCTTCTCTCATAACATTAACGAAATCAATTACCTGAGTCATAGGTTTAACATTTGAAGTATCTACTTCATTCATTTGATCAACATACTTCAAAACATCACCTAACTGTTTTGTATATAAAACTTTTTCATCTTCTGTTAATTCTAATCTAGCTAACTTTGCAACATGCTCTACATCTTTAACAGTAATCATTTAATATGCTCCTTAAAAAATATAATCTCTATTGCTATAATAGCACAAAAACAGAGTAAGATTACATATATTAACGAAATTTAAAATTTAGCTTTATAACAGATATTATGCTATATTATAGATATCAAAAGGGAGAGATAATGGTAATATCTAAAGTTTCAGAGCTTGAAAAACTTGAAGAGCTGATGAGTGAATACAAATCAGAAACGGATATAAAAAAACGACATGTTGCATATCTTCGATTAATTGAAGAAACGTTGAAGCTTGTAAAAAAAATAGCCATAACATTCTATCCATTACCGAGTTCAATTTCAAAAGATGACTTAATTCAGGTTGGAGCCGTTGGTGTACTAAAAGCTATAGAAACATATAAACCAGAAGAAAGAGGAAGCTTCAAAACATATGTAAGTAAAGTTATAAAGGGAAAAATCTTCCATTATATGAGAGATAAGGCAAATTTAGTAAAACCACCTAGAGAAACTCTTTCTAATATGTCAAAAGTAAAAGAAGCGATTGATGCTCTTTCAAATAACAACACTAAAATTCCAACAGTTGAAGAAGTTGCAAGATATGTAAATATGCCTTTTGATAAAGTTGAAGAAATAATGAATATAGAACTCATCAAAAATATGATTTCGCTTGACCAAAATATTTATACAACAGACGGCGGCGAAACATTAATGGATAGAATTCAATCAGAAGAAGAGTCAAATTTTGAAGAAACATACGCAAATAAAAAAATTATAGAATTTGCATTAAATAAACTACCCCCAACAGATAAGACTGCAATATATATGTATTATATAGATGGGGAATCAAGAAAAGAGATTGCAAAAAAACTAAATGTTTCAGCAACACAAGTTTCAAGGATTCTTAAAAGAGCATTAAATAAACTATACAACATCATTCAACGAGAAATGGGTGATGATATAAAATCAAAAGTTAATACTGAAGAGAATATATAAAAGGAGGACAAATGTTATTTTCTCTAGTTGTTTTAGGATTTATATTTATAATAGGACTTGTTATAGGGAGTTTTTTAAATGTTGTGATATTAAGAACTGTCAGTGAAGAGTCTATAGTATTTCCGGCTTCAAAATGCCCGAAATGCCAAACTCCATTAAAATGGTACCACAATATTCCTGTTCTTTCATATATATGTTTAAGAGGGAAATGCGCCTTCTGTCATGAGCATATAAGCTGGCAGTATCCTTTTGTAGAGTTAGTAACAGGATGTCTTTTTGTCGCTTTATTTTTAAGATTTTGCTCACCTTTTGATGCGCTATTCGGTTTATCTGTCATGAATCCGATAAGCTGGAGTCAGATAATAGTATATTTATTTTCTCTAGTAATTACTTTTTTCTTCATTGCAATCGCCGGTACAGATATTATAGAGAAAAAAGTATCGGATGCTCATACAATTCCACTCATCTCATTAGGTTTGCTATATAGTATACTATATTCTATTATAACCTTTGTCGCATATACAAAAGCAAACGGATTTCCCAAGATAACCATTGATTTCTTCCTAACTTGTCCAATATTATATTCTGCAGCTGCAGGTATTTTAGGCTTTTTGATAATGGAGGCAATATCTCGTCTTGGTCTATTATTTGTCGGTGCAAGAGCTTTTGGAGAAGGTGATTCTTATATCGCAGCAGGTTTGGGTACTGTATTTGGAGCTCTGCTTGGTTGCTCTGCTATGTATACAAACTTTCTGCCAATATTTCAAATGTTAATTTTAATACTTGTACTTAGCGGAATTATACAGATAATAATTACATTACCTTTATTGATTAAAAAGCTGATACAAAATAAAAATTGGATCACTTTAGGTTCTCTAGCTGCATTTATTGTTTATATTATTTTATACCTGTATGCACAGTACGCAAAATGGCTTACAAATGATATCGCATACTGGACAAGCACAGTAATATTAGTTTTACTTGGCATATTTGCCTGCATAAAACTAATCGGCGGACTCAAAGAAAATAAAGCAGAAGACGGTTTATACCTCCCATTTGGGCCGGCAATGATTCTTGCAGGGTTCATAATGTTATTTACTGTAATGTTTTAATAATATTGAAAATTGATACTAAAAGAGATTAATCTTGATAGATTAATCTCTTTTTTAATATTAAAATTATTTTTTAAACAGATAATATTTTTAAAGCTTCCTTCAAAATCTCTTCCGCAGAAGAATTTTCAGGAAGTTTAGATAGAGCTTTTGAGATTGCGGAAGATACTTCGTCATTCGAATACCCTAAAGAATACAAAACCATTTGAGCATCCTCAACATTCTGAGAAGAGGCAAGATGAATAGAAGCAGAACTGTTCACCACAGGCATAACACCTTGATAAGAAGTCAGTTTATCTTTTAACTCCAAAATAATTTTCTGAGCCAATTTAGGACCAACACCTTTTGCTCTTGTCAACTCTTTATAATTTCCGTCTAAAACAAACCCTACAAGATCAGTAACTTCAAAAGAATTCAGCAAAACTAATGCCATTTTCGAACCAACCCCTGAAACCGATGTCAAAATATTAAATATATCTCGGTCCTCACGCTTCAAAAAACCACATAGGCTCATTTTATCTTCCCTGTGGATTAAAACAGAATACATTTTTAATTCGGCATTTAACTCAGGCAATTTTGTAAAATCACGCTCCATAACTTCAAACAAATACCCGACTCCGCCGCCTGTTTGAACAGTAACAAAATTTCCTTTTGATGTAGATGTTTTATAAGCAAAAATACCTTTTATATAATCGTACATAATAGCTTTAATCTAACCTTTCTATGCCCTTATCTGAACCTTAATTTCTTCAATTTCAGACTGTAAATTCACATCAGATTTTAATTTATCAGAAATCAAATCACAAGAATACATAATTGTTGTATGTTTTTTAGAAAAATAATCACCTATCGCTTCATAACTCATTTGTAAAATATCTCTGGCTAAAAATACCGAAACATGACGGGCATGAGAAATTTTTTGTTGTCTTGCCGTACTTTTTAAATCACTAACAGTAACCCCAAAATATTCAGAAACAGCTTGAGCTATTTTTTCTATAGTAATATCTTTCTTGCGCATTTCGCAATTTAAAGCTTTTTTAGCCAAATCCAAAGTTACACCGACACCTGAAAACTCAGCATATGCACTAACTTTATTAAAGGCACCTTTCAATTCTCTGACATTATTTACAAAATTTTCCGCAATATATGCAAAAACCTCATCATCAGCTTCAACCCCTAATTCTTTAGCATATGATTTTACTATTTCAAATCTTGTTTCATAATCAGGCGGAACAATATCTACAACAAGCCCCATCTCAAAACGTGTTCGTAAACGATTATCCAATTTTGGGATATCTCCAGGCAATCTGTCAGATGCTATTACAATCTGCTTGTTATTCGTATATAATGCTTCAAAAGTAGAGAAAAAATCCTCCATAGTTTTCATTTTTGATTCTATGAACTGGATATCATCCATCAACAAAATATCAACATTTTGAAATTTTTGATGAAATTTTCTCATTAATGTATTATTACAAACCTGACGTTTCTTAGCATTAGGAGAATCGTTATACTGGAAACATCTCATCCATTCATTAAAATAATCTTCCATCCTAATATAACGAACTTTCAAATTAGGTTTGTTAAAAATTATATAATGCCCTATAGCCTGCATTAAATGAGTTTTGCCAAGTCCTGAAGCTCCATAAATAAATAACGGATTAAACTTCTTTGAAGGATTATTGGCAACAGAAAAGGCTGCATTATAAGCAAACTTTGAATTTTCTCCAACTACAAAATTATCAAATTTTAAATTCAAATTCAAATTAGCACTTGATTGCATTTGAGCCAAAGACATTTTAGATTCTTCAGATTTTCTTTCTTCTTCAGATTGTCCTGCAACGATCTTTGACAATTCTTTTTTCCTATTTTTAATATACCTGTCTGCAAAATCCGAATCATAAGAAAGCGAAAAAGTAGCATTATCTCCTAATACAGCCTTTACTGATTCTCTAATTTTATCTGTCCAATTTTTTTTCAAAATATCAACAGCCATAGGATGCGGAGATAAAAGAACTAATGTATTATTTTCAAAATCTGCAGCCTCCAAAGGGGTAATCCATGTAGCAAAGATATGCTCAGGAACTGCAACTTCTAACTCCTCTTTAACCTTATTCCATAAAACATTAACTTCCGATATGTCCATAAAAAAATTTTACAATAAAAAACTTTTAAGAAAAAGAAAAAATAAACTTTTGTAATATCATATAACATTGACCTAAAAGATTTTCTCTAAAAAGTTTTTATAAGAAAAATCTTAATACCGTTATCCAATCTTTCAATTCGTTTAACATACTTATAATCTTTCAAATTTGTTAAAATGAGGGCTACTGCAGGCTTTTTGCCGGTCATTTTAGCATAATATAAAGATTGCCCGACACTTTCTGCCCACTTATGGGCAAAATCAAATTCGATTGCGTAATCTTTAGTAAGACAATCAACACGAGTATTATCCCATAATATAAACTCTCTTTTTCCAAAATCATCTCTGCACCACTGACTTACATAATAAGCTTCTTTCATTTTAGGAAGCATTACCTGCTCTTCATAACGAGACTTTGGAACATAATTTAATGAAAAATAAAAAATTCCGCATGAAACAAACAAAAAGCTAATAGCAAAAGCTACAAATTTCACACCCAAATTAACAGCAGCATTTTCAACCTTATTTTTAAACTTTTTTGAACTTTTATTCTTAGACTTCTTATAAGATCTAACCATAAAAACATTATAACATGCAGATAAAATCAGATAACAAGTGCAAAAAGAACATTAAAAAAGAGGAAATCAACATTGTGTTAATTTCCTCTTTTCTAAATTTAGAAGTTGGCAGCTAGTTATCTTCCCAGGGGGTGGCCCCCCAAGTA